>NZ_DAMACX010000052.1:0-23834 GCF_031998825.1 Pseudescherichia sp. | reverse complement strand
TGAAAAGTGTAGCCCAGCTTCCGTTGAAGCCGATTAATTACGATGGGGTTCATGCGATACCAATAGAATGAATGCGTCAAAAATGCAGCACACGAAACCGACCTGAAGAGAACAACGCGGTTTCGTGTGCCGTGGCTCCCTGCGGAACCAGCCTAAACTTCGGGGGAATATTCTATACACAACGGCGTGGGATGTCGTTAGCCGTAACTGATTTATAGCGGAAATAATTTGGGTTGCAGCCAGATTAGCTGCAACCCGACGGATTAGTGGATGCCACCAATGCGGTTTAAGCGCACGCCGGTTGGCCACTCACCCTCTTGTTTCTCGAAGCTCATCCAGATTGCCGTTGCCCGGCCCACCAGATTCGCTTCCGGCACAAAGCCCCAGTAACGGCTGTCCGCGCTGTTGTCGCGGTTATCACCCATCATGAAGTAGTGTCCCGGCGGCACAATCCAGGTCGCCAGCGGCTGGCCTGGCTGCTGGTGATAAAGCCCCAGCTGATCCTGCGCAATCGGCACGGTCAGAATGCGGTGCGTCACGTCACCCAGCGTCTCTTTCCGTTCGGCGAGACGCACGCTGTTCTCTTTGGTTTCACCCGGCGGCAGCTGGAAGAAGCCGCTGCTGGCCTCACCACCGTTGCGGCGGCTAAAGGTCTGCACAAAATCGCTGGGTGCAACGTTGGAGTAGGTGATTGGCAGCGCGCTGGCGCACGCCTGACCGGAGCTGCACCCTGGCTGCACCGTGACCTGCTTAGCCACCGGATCGTAGCTGACCTTATCACCCGGCAGACCGACGACGCGCTTGATGTAGTCCAGGCGCGGATCGTCCGGATACTTAAACACCGCGATGTCGCCGCGTTTCGGATGGCCGGTTTCGATCAGCGTTTTCTGGTAGATCGGATCCTTAATCCCATAGGCAAATTTCTCCACCAGGATAAAGTCGCCGATCAGCAGGGTTGGCATCATCGAACCAGACGGGATCTGAAACGGCTCGTAGATGAACGAGCGCACCACCAGCACAATCGCCAGCACCGGGAACACGGAGGCTCCGGTCTCCAGCCAGCCCGGCTTCGGGCCCACTTTTTTCAGCGTTTTTTGATCCAGCGTATCGCCCGCCGCTACCTGAGCTGCGGCCTGCCGCTCCCGGCGCTTGGGTGCAAATACGGCCTTGTCCAGGCACCAGAGCAACCCCGTCACCAGGGTTGCAATCACCAGGATAAGGGCAAACATGTTCGCCATACCAACTCCTTAATGGTTTATTTGCCGTCTTTACCTACGTGCAGAATGGCGAGGAACGCTTCCTGCGGCAGCTCAACGTTACCGACCTGCTTCATACGCTTCTTACCCTCTTTCTGTTTCTGCAGCAGCTTTTTCTTACGGCTAACGTCACCGCCGTAGCACTTAGCCAGAACGTTTTTACGCAGCTGCTTCACAGTTGAACGGGCAATAATGTGGTTCCCGATGGCGGCCTGAATCGCGATATCGAACTGCTGGCGCGGGATCAGCTCTTTCATCTTCTCAACCAGCTCACGACCGCGGTACGGTGCGTTATCGTTGTGGGTGATCAGCGCCAGGGCGTCAACACGCTCGCTGTTGATCAGCACGTCCACGCGTACCATGTTGGAGGCCTGGAAGCGCTTGAAGTTGTAGTCCAGCGACGCATAGCCACGGGAAGTGGACTTCAGGCGATCGAAGAAGTCGAGCACCACTTCCGCCATCGGGATCTCATAGGTCAGCGCCACCTGTTTACCGTGGTAAACCATGTTGGTCTGCACGCCGCGCTTCTCGACGCAGAGGGTGATAACGTTGCCCAGATACTCCTGCGGCAGCAGCATATGACACTCGGCGATAGGCTCGCGCAGCTCCTGAATGTTGTTCAGCGGCGGCAGCTTGGATGGGCTGTCGACGTAGATCGTCTCTTTCGAGGTGGTAACCACTTCATAGACTACGGTCGGCGCGGTGGTGATCAGATCCAGATCGTATTCACGCTCCAGACGCTCCTGAATGATCTCCATGTGCAGCAGGCCGAGGAAGCCGCAGCGGAAGCCGAAGCCCAGCGCGGTAGAGCTTTCCGGCTCGTAGAACAGGGAGGCGTCGTTGAGGCTCAGCTTGCCCAGCGCGTCGCGGAAGTTCTCGTAGTCGTCAGAGCTGACCGGGAACAGACCGGCGTACACCTGCGGTTTCACCTTCTTAAAGCCAGGCAGCGCTTTGTCCGCCGGGTTACGGGCAGTGGTCAGGGTATCGCCTACTGGTGCACCAAGGATGTCTTTGATCGCACAGACCAGCCAGCCTACCTCGCCGCACTTCAACTCGGTACGGTCAACCTGCTTCGGCGTAAAGATGCCCAGGCGATCGGCGTTATAGGTCTGACCGGTGCTCATCACCTTGATCTTGTCGCCTTTGCGCATGGTACCGTTGTTGATACGCACCAGGGAGACAACGCCCAGGTAGTTATCGAACCAGGAGTCAATGATCAGCGCCTGCAGCGGTGCGTCAGGATCGCCCTGCGGCGGCGGAATATCACGCACCAGACGCTCCAGCACGTCGCCCACCCCTACCCCGGTCTTCGCGGAGCAGCGTACGGCGTCGGCGGCATCGATACCGACAATATCTTCAATCTCTTCCGCCACGCGCTCTGGATCGGCGGCCGGCAGGTCGATTTTGTTGAGGACCGGAACAACTTCCAGATCCATTTCCATTGCGGTGTAGCAGTTAGCCAGCGTCTGCGCTTCCACGCCCTGGCCTGCGTCGACCACCAGCAGTGCGCCTTCGCACGCCGCCAGCGAGCGGGAGACCTCATATGAGAAGTCAACGTGGCCCGGGGTGTCGATAAAGTTCAGCTGGTAGGTTTCGCCATCGGCGGCTTTATAGTCCAGCGTTACGCTCTGGGCTTTGATGGTGATCCCGCGCTCGCGCTCAAGATCCATGGAGTCCAGCACCTGGGCTGCCATTTCGCGATCGGACAGGCCACCGCAAAGCTGGATGATACGGTCAGACAGCGTCGATTTACCGTGGTCGATGTGCGCAATGATGGAGAAATTTCTTATGTTCTTCATATGTAAGGATGTTTTAACTCGCGTTTTTATCTTAATTCATTTGATGGACACGGCAGCGGACCCACAACGCAGCCTACCGTTCCGTACATTGCCGAGCATCTTACACTGTAGCGACATGGCAGTCAGTAAGGATCCATTTATTAACATAAAACCTTACATCTCATGGGAGTCAATCGGCCATGTCTGAGGGTCGATCAACTCTCGATGAGATGCTACACTGCCCGCCTTTAAAGCTTTACTTATTCTCTTTAAGATAGCCTCACAGGAATAACGGGGTCAGACGATGTTATTTAGTTCATCGGTATTCATTTTTTTATTTTTGCCGGTCTCATTTTTTGGTTATTTCTTACTCAACAACCGTAGACTGATCGCCGCAGGGAAATGCTGGTTGGTTGCATGCAGTCTTTTCTTCTATGGCTATTGGGACGTTAACTATATTCCTCTCCTGCTCGGCTCTATTTTTTTTAACTTTATAGTGGGTGGTGCGGTCTCGCCATTCACAAAAGGGACTCGACTTGGTATCTCAAGAAAAATGCTTCTTGGCATGGCTATTGCGGTTAACCTTGCTTTTCTTGGCTACTATAAGTACACGAACTTCTTTATTGAGAACTTCAACGAGTTGACCGGTACAGAACTTACATTTAAAAATATCGTTCTTCCTCTTGGTATCAGTTTTTATACTTTTACGCAGATTGCCTTTTTGGTCGATAGTTTTCGTGGCCAGGCGAAAGAGTATGATTTTATAAACTATGCGCTTTTCGTAACGTTCTTTCCACATCTTATCGCAGGGCCAATTCTGCACCATAAAGAGATGATGTCGCAGTTCAAGTCAAAATGGACTTGGGCGGTTCGTTATAGAAATATCTTTATGGGGCTATTCATTTTTAGCATTGGGCTGTTCAAAAAAGTCATTATTGCTGATAATTTTGCAATTTATGCCGATGCGGGTTTTACACCAGGCGCACAGCACGACTTCATAAGCTCATGGGCTACAAGTCTGTCATACACTTTCCAGCTCTATTTCGATTTTAGCGGCTATTGTGATATGGCAATTGGAGCTGCACTTTTATTCAACATCTGGTTACCGCTTAACTTCAACTCCCCATATAAATCCCTGGACATCCAGGATTTCTGGCGGCGTTGGCATATCACGTTAGGCCGTTATCTTCGTGACTATATCTATATCCCCCTTGGTGGCAATCGCTGTTCAAATGCACGGGTATATTTTAATCTATTTATTACTTTCGTCCTAGGCGGCTTATGGCACGGCGCAAGTTGGATGTTTGTGATCTGGGGCGTACTGCATGGCGGGGCTTTAGTTATTCACAGATGGTGGAAAAAACGTGGCTATAACATGCCAAAATCCCTGGCCTGGTTTGTTACTTTTATGTTCGTGAATATAGCTTGGGTGTTTTTCCGGGCACACTCACTTGCTGACGCGCAGCGCATCCTTTACGGAATGGTAGATATCGGTTCATTGTACAGCGTGACAATAGAACAAGCGCCTACCAAAATGATCGCGTGGAGCGGTACGCTTGGCGACAGTCTGGCCACCTACCTGCCGGTTAGCGTCGTAGCGAACTTTGTGTGCCTTCTGCTTATCATCGCTGGCTTTATTATGACGCCATTTAAGAACGCTTACGAAATGACAATTGCAAGCGGTTCATACTTAGCGAAAACAGCATGGATGACGATTCTCTTTATCATTGCTGTCTATGCGACCATTCAGTCAACAAGCACAGTATTCCTGTACTTTAACTTCTGAGGAAAAAAGATGAAAAAGTACATTAACAGTTTTTTAGCCGCTTCAGTCCTGGGTATGTCCATCATTCCAGCGGTTAATATTTATAACGACTATACCGGTGCAAAAAACATTTCCCGGCAAGGCGTCTCATGGTTCCATCATAGCAATTTATTCAACTTCGATTTTACTTTACCCTACTTAGGTTATATTTATTATAAAAATGGCATGTCGATTTCACCAGAGAACGTCATTGTCGGAAAAGAGGGCTGGCTATTCCTTGGAGATCGTCATGCATACGTCATGTCTGAATCAAGAGGCCTGATGACCTTTAACAAAGAACGCATGGACAGATATGCACTGGCGCGAGCAAAGTGGGATAAACTTGTCAAAGAACAAGGCGGGATAGGTTACTTTGTTAGCATTGCACCTAACTCTCACTCTATCTATCGTGAAATGATGCCAGTCTGGGCTGCTGAAGCAAAACATAGCCCGAGCGTACAGTATCTTTTAAGTAAAGCGCTGTCTGATAAAACCCTGGCCGACCTTAGTCTGCTGATCAAAAAATACAAAGACGTTTCGCACATGCCTTTGTATTACAAAACAGATACACACTGGAATGCTTTTGGCGCATGGTATGGCTATCAAGCTTTACAGAATAAGATTAGCGAAACAGATCCGTCATTAAAATGGTTGAGTCCAAAAGATATCCATTTGACGTTTAAAGACAAAAAAGGGGGTGACTTAAGCCGTTTTTTGCGGATCACGCCTTTTTTACAAGATAAAGAGGCCGTTGTTACGGTCAATCGCATCTCACAGCTACATATCACCGACTGGAACGGTAAAACCATCAGAGATACAAACCTTTCAGACCGCCAAGGTAATATGGAATCTGAACTCATCGTAAACTCGTCAAATGCGTTAAATAATAAGAGAGTGCTATGGTTGCGGGATTCTTTCGGTGAAGCCTTATATCCCTATATGAACGCGACTTTCTCAACGGTTATACAGAGACACTATCAGAATATATTGAGCGACCCGAAAAAATTTAGGGAGTTAATAAACCAATTCAAACCTGACTTAGTAATCATTACATCGGTTGAACGTAACTCGTTGTCAGGCTATTTTGGTAATTTTCTCGACAACGCCAAGTAGGACGCCTCATTGTCTAAGAGTTGAGACGTTAAGATATTAGTGCGGAAAGGAGGCATTATCTGCCGGGGTGGCATCGACCCGCAGCAGATCCGGCGGCAGGGCAACGCTCAGGATAACCGGCTGCCAGGCTTCGCGTGCGGCCAGCTTCGGTGAGAAGGCGCGGGCCAGCAGAAAGCCGCCTACCCCGCCCAGCACCGCACCGCCCATTGCTGCCAGGTCATAACCGAACAGCGTCTGGAACAGCGCGGCCATGATGAACAGCCCCACCAGCGGTGACATATAGACCAGTAGCGCAGAGCTAAGCAGGCTGCCTTCGGCAATACCCAGCTCAACCTTCTGCCCAACCACCAGCGGCTGCTCGCTCGGCACGGAAATGGTGTGGGTCATCTGCGGCCCCAGCTTGTTCAGAACCCGGCTGCCGCACCCTGCACGTGAGGCACAGCTATTACAGGATGCTTTAACGTCACAGCTGACAACGGCTTCGCCATTGTGCCATGAGACGACGGTCGCCCACTCTTTGATCATTGTGCTGCCCTGAATTTGAGGCTGTCTGCAATACGTTTTGCGGTCTGCGGCGGAAGCTCGCCTACCACGGTAATTTCTGCATTATCCCGCACGGTGGTACTCACAGTACGACGCCCGGTGCGCAGCATTTGATCGCTGCTGTTGTGGCTGGCACGATTGACGTTGATCGAGAAACTAAACAGCCCGTCAGAGAAGAGACGGGACTCGACCGGCATGTCGAGAGTTGGCAGCTTGCGACGGCTGCTGGAGACTTCGCTAAAGCCCTGCGGCAGCCAGCTGGCCGACCAGTTAAAATTGATCTTTTCACCCGCCGGAACCGACAGCAGCGGCGGCAGGTTAGCCTTGGCGAGGCTCTCCATATTGCTGCCCACCCGCTCATTAACGGTGAACGCCACGACGCGGAACTGCTCCAGCGTTTCACCGTCGCGATCGAGCAGATCAACCCGCATAGGGAGCTTGGTCTCTGCATCCAGCCAGACAATGTAGCTGTAACGGGTGCCGTCGCGAGCCACGACGCGGATCACTTCGCACAGGCGATCGGCGATCCGGGTACGTCCTACCGAGATAAAATCGTAGAAGGAGGCCAGCCGTTTGAAATCGGTATAGACCAGCGAGGGCAGCGAATCGACAATATAGTCGCCGGTCAGCGTAAACGGCTCCAGACCCGGCTCGAAGTAGCTTATCTCGCTGCCGCGCTGCACGACCTCACGACGGGGACCATCCATCTGCAATAGCTGAGCGAGAGGCTGGTTTTCAAGACGGGCATGCCGGTAGCGTAACGACTCGACGCCCTGCTTGTTGATGCTGACGAAAGAGAGCTCGTAATTGAGAGACTGACTGGCCAGGTTCATCTGCTGCAACAACGCCCCGGAGGTAACATCAGCCGAGGCGTTAGCAGAAAACAACAGACTACCGGCCATGAGAGACATGGCACACCAAAGTTGCTTCATTACTGCGATTGCGTTCCTAAAGTTTGGGTTCCTGGCACCTGTACAGCGGCCTGCTGGGTTTGCGCCTGCTCAAACTGAAGCTGTTCGGAGTGCAGACGGCGCTGCAGCTCATAGTCCTGTAGCATCGCGTTGATACGGCGGCGCTGCTCCTGAACCTGCTGCTGTTGACCCGCATCGGCGGTGGCATCCGACGGCACGCCCAGGCTTACTGGACTGGCTTTACCCATCATAGGAAGCGTGTTAAACACCGGCGCTTCAGGCTGCTGGGCAGTGTCGGACTGGCTGTTATAGTGCTGCACGCCTACGATAACGGCAAGCGAAACGCAGGCAGCCACGCCCATTTGGGTAAGCTGGCTGGCCCAGGGACGCACTTTGGCCCAGAACGGCATCTTCTGCCACTGCTGCGGCGCAGGCTGGGATTCCGGGATCAGTGGCGTTGTCTGCCGTACCGGTTCGTCGGCAATGGCGGCCATGACGCGGCTTGAGATATCGAAATGGATGACGTCGGCAGTGTCACCGCGTAAAGCGTCACGCACCAGGTGGTAACGCTCCCAGGTTTCCTGCATTTCCGGATCGCGAGACAGCTCCTTGAGCAGCTCGGTATCCAGCGTCTCACCATCCATCAAAGCGGAAAGCTTTTCTTTCTGCATGCCTAATACCTTTTCCAGTATCCCGCTATCGTCAACGCCTGATAAGCGGTTGAACTTTATTATCAATGGCTTCCCGAGCGCGGAAGATACGGGAACGTACCGTACCCACCGGGCAGTCCATAATGGCGGCTATCTCTTCATAGCTAAGGCCATCCAGCTCCCGTAAGGTAATTGCCATACGTAAATCTTCCGGAAGCGATTCAATGGTTCGGAAAACGATTTGTCTCAGTTCTTCTGACAACATTAAGTTCTCAGGGTTCGAAATTTCTTTCAGCGCCCCACCGTTTTCGTAGTTTTCTGCTTCTATAGCATCAACATCGCTGGACGGTGGACGACGACCCTGAGCGACCAGGTAATTCTTGGCGGTATTCACCGCAATACGATAAAGCCAAGTGTAAAAAGCGCTATCTCCCCGGAATGAATCCAGCGCGCGATAGGCCTTAATAAAAGACTCTTGTGCCACATCGGGAACGTCACCCGACGGCACATAACGGGAAACCAGGCTCGCTACTTTATGCTGGTAGCGGACTACCAGTAAGTTAAAGGCTTTCTGATCTCCCTTCTGGACCCGTTCGACGAGGACCTGATCCGTTAACTGCTCGCTCATCCGAGGTAATGTCTCCTCAAACCTAATCTCCACGCGTAATCGAAACGCCACTCCCACACAGCACTCTGAGCAAGCATGTGGTTAGAGAGACTTTTTCGGCAAAAGTTCCGTTACGCCTTTGTTTTTGTGTATCGTTTCGCAGACCGCTCGTTATGACTCATTATAAGTCTACTGACGCTAAACTATGCACGTTGCATAGAAGAAAAGCCTTTTATACTCTCAGCAGAGTAACGCAACCCCGCTTTTTTTTCACCACAAAACTGATTTAGCGCGTTTCCCGTCTCGCTGTTTAGTCTTTACAACCTTATCTAAAAAAACAGGTGCTTTATACGGCTTTTAGATCTATGCTGGCCCCATCCTGTTTAGTAAATTAAACACACTATCATGAATACGACTCCCGATCTCTCCTGTGATGTGCTGGTTATTGGCAGCGGCGCTGCGGGTCTCTCCCTGGCGCTGCGTCTGGCACAACACCATAGCGTGATTGTTCTTAGCAAAGGCCCGATTAGCGAAGGCTCAACCCTCTATGCCCAGGGTGGGATTGCCGCCGTGTTTGATGACACCGATAGCATCAGCTCACACGTGGAAGATACGCTGATAGCGGGCGCAGGTATCGTCGATCGCCATGCGGCTGAGTTTGTCGCCAGTAACGCCCGGCCCTGCGTGCAGTGGCTGATCGATCAGGGCGTGCTGTTCGATACCCACGTTCAGCCTAACGGTGAAGAGGGCTACCACCTGACCCGCGAGGGCGGACACAGCCACCGCCGGATCCTGCACGCCGCCGATGCTACCGGCAAAGCGGTCGAGACCACGCTGGTAAGCCAGGCCCTGAGCCATCCCAATATTCATGTGCTTGAGCGCAGCAACGCCGTAGACCTGATTATTTCCGATCGAGTGGGCCTCTCGGGTCCGCGCCGCGCGGTGGGCGCATGGGTATGGAACCGCAATCGCGAGGCGGTAGAGACCTGCCGCGCGAAGGCGGTAGTGCTGGCGACAGGAGGTGCATCGAAGGTCTATCAGTATACCACCAACCCGGATATCGCCTCCGGGGACGGCATTGCCATGGCCTGGCGCGCAGGCTGCCGGGTTGCCAACCTCGAATTTAACCAGTTTCACCCTACCGCCCTCTTCCATCCTCAGGCGCGTAATTTTCTGCTCACCGAAGCGCTGCGCGGCGAAGGCGCATACCTTAAACGTCCGGACGGCACGCGGTTTATGCCCGACTTCGATCCCCGAGGTGAGCTGGCTCCGCGCGACATCGTAGCCAGAGCAATAGACCATGAGATGAAGCGTCTTGGGGCTGACTGCATGTACCTGGATATCAGCCATAAGCCTGAAGCCTTTATTCGCCAGCACTTCCCGATGATCTATGAGAAGCTGCTTGGTCTGGGTATCGATCTCACCAAAGAGCCGGTGCCCATCGTGCCGGCGGCACACTATACCTGCGGTGGTGTGATGGTAGATGATGCGGGCCGTACCGACGTTGACGGGCTGTATGCCATCGGCGAGGTGAGCTATACCGGCCTGCACGGCGCGAACCGTATGGCGTCTAACTCGCTGCTGGAGTGCCTCGTCTACGGCTGGTCAGCGGCGGAAGATATTACCGGGCGGCTTGCTGCCGTGTCGGAGGTCGCGACGCTCCCCGCGTGGGATGAGAGCCAGGTAGAGGATCCCGATGAACGCGTTATTATTCAGCATAACTGGCACGAGCTGCGCCTGCTGATGTGGGACTACGTAGGGATTGTGCGCACCAGCAAACGGCTGGAACGCGCTCTGCGGCGGATCCAGATGCTGCAGCAGGAGATTGATGAGTACTACGCTAACTTCCGCGTCTCCAACAACCTGCTGGAGCTGCGCAACCTGGTGCAGGTGGCGGAGCTGATTGTCCGCTGCGCTATGGCGCGTAAGGAGAGCCGGGGTCTGCACTACACGCTCGACTACCCGGAACCACTGGCTGAATCCGGGCCGTCGGTGCTCGCTCCGCGCAACTATATAAAGAGAACTACATAAAGAGATAGAAGGCCTGGGTCAGCGCCGTATAGTCGTCAGAGTAGCGCTGATCCGCCCCACGGATGGTCATCCGATCGCTAAAGCACTCCCCTTGCGTTGGGGAGAAAGCCAGCAGCACGCGGTGCGGCAGACGGCTTTCGTTGTCGGCAACGTCGGTGCGCAGGCGCAGATGCCAGCCGGTCTCCAGCGCCTTTTGCGTAAAGAGATTCCCCAGCCCCTCCGGTAGCACCACGCATAAAAAGCCCTCTTCCGTGATGCACTCGGCGGCGCAGGCCAGCAGCGCGCCGTGATCCAGAGAGACGGTATAGCGCGCCTGCTCCCGCTGCGGCGTCCCGCACTCGACCCCTTTTTCATAGTAGGGAGGGTTGCTGACGATCAGATCGTAGCGGCTGGTGCGCTCGTTGACCCACTGCTGAATATCGGCGGTATGGATCTGAATGCGATCCGCCCACGGCGACTCGCTCACGTTCTCCTGCGCCTGCTGGGCAGCTTCGGCCTCCAGCTCCACGGCGTCAATGCTCACCGCCTCGCCGGTACGCTGGGCCAGCATCAACGCCAGCAAACCGCTGCCGGTACCAATATCGAGGATGCGCTTAACCCCGGCAACCGGCGACCATGCACCGAGTAGAATACCGTCGGTGCCGACCTTCATGGCACATCTGTCATGGGCAATAAAAAACTGTTTAAACGTAAATCCGTTACGACGCAGCTGCGCTTTGCTGTGGGGCATTATTAACAATCCAACTAACGAAACCGGTGTAGGATAGGGGAAAGCCGCCAGGCGGGAAAGCGTTATCCACACAAACAGATGAAGATTGCAGCCATAACGATTATAATCAGCGCCCCACACTGAGGTAGAACATGACTGTAACGACTTTTTCCGAACTCGAACTCGATGAAAGCCTGCTGGACGCGCTCCAGGAGAAAGGCTTCACACGCCCAACTGCCATTCAGGCGGCTGCTATTCCGCCTGCGCTGGAGGGCCGCGATGTACTCGGTTCTGCGCCTACCGGCACAGGGAAAACGGCGGCGTACCTGCTGCCTGCGTTGCAGCACCTGATCGATTTTCCGCGTAAGAAATCCGGACCGCCGCGTATTCTTATCCTGACGCCTACCCGTGAGCTAGCGATGCAGGTCGCCGAGCACGCCCGTGAGCTGTCGGCAAATACCCACCTGGATATCGCCACTATTACCGGCGGCGTGGCCTATATGAACCACGCTGAAGTGTTCAGCGAGAACCAGGATATTGTGGTCGCGACGACTGGCCGCTTAATGCAGTACATCAAAGAAGAGAACTTTGACTGCCGCGCCGTAGAGACGCTGATCCTTGATGAAGCGGACCGCATGCTGGAGCTGGGGTTCGCCCAGGATATCGAGCACATCGCCGGAGAGACGCGCTGGCGTAAGCAGACCATGCTCTTCTCCGCCACGCTGGAAGGCAATGCCGTGAAGGACTTTGCCGAGCGCCTGCTGGAAGATCCGGTCGAGGTCTCTGCGACGCCGTCCACCCGCGAGCGTAAAAAGATCCACCAGTGGTACTACCGTGCGGATGACTTTGAGCATAAAACCGCCCTGCTGCAGCACCTGCTCAAGCAGGACGACGCGACCCGCACCATCGTGTTTGTCCGCAAGCGCGAGCGCGTGCACGAGCTGGCAGAGCTGCTGCGTAACGCCGGCATCAACAACTGCTATCTTGAGGGCGAGATGGCCCAGGTGAAGCGTACCGAAGGTATCAAACGCCTGACCGAAGGCCGGGTGAATGTGCTGATCGCTACCGACGTTGCCGCGCGCGGAATCGATATTCCCGACGTGAGCCATGTGATTAACTTTGATATGCCACGCAGCGGTGATATCTACCTGCACCGTATTGGCCGTACCGGCCGCGCCGGGCGCAAAGGCACCGCCATTTCGCTGGTCGAGGCGCACGATCACCTGCTGCTGCAGAAAATTGGCCGCTACGTTGATGAGCCGCTAAAAGCCCGTGTTATTGACGAGCTGCGCCCAACCACTCGTGCGCCGAGTGAGAAAATGACGGGGAAACCGTCGAAGAAGGCGCTGGCCAAGCGCGCCGAGAAGAAAGAAAAAGAGAAAGAGAAGCCGCGCGTGAAGCAGCGCCATCGCGATACCAAAAACATTGGTAAGCGTCGTAAGCCAAGCGGCTCTCAGGAGTCTTCAAACGAGTAATAAAAAAGCCGGGTGATAAGCCCGGCTTTTTTTATCTGCCCTGTTACAGGCTTTCAGTAAAGGTACGGGCGATAACGTCGCGCTGCTGCTCCGGGGTCAGGGAGTTAAAGCGCACCGCGTAGCCTGATACACGGATGGTCAGCTGCGGGTATTTTTCCGGGTGCTCAACCGCATCGAGCAGGGTTTCGCGACGCAGTACGTTAACGTTCAGGTGCTGGCCACCCTCGACGCGAACCTGCGGCTGGACCTCCATCGGTACTTCGCGATACTCAATGTTGCCCAACTGGTCAACCGCAACCACGTCATCTTCTGCATAACCGGCTTTGGCACACACGCAGCGCGCTTCGCCTTTTTCGCTGTCGAGCAGCCAGAAAGAGTTCAGCAGGTCGTCGTTTGCCGCTTTGGTGATCTGGATACCTGTAATCATATAATGCCTCCGGGCGTCGTAATTTATTGTGTCGGCCATATCCCGGCCAATTGGTAAAACCATTGTTGCCTGAGTGTCTATATACCAGCCAAATCGTGCTCACTCCTTGACTTACATCAATAAAAACCCCACCACAAAAAGGGTCATGGCGGGAAATAGTTGTTTTATATCAAGTTACGCATTTCGCCAGTCTAAAATTGTTCTGCAAATTTTCAAATATTTTTAAGCTTTTCCGGCCGTTTTACTCTGCGCATTTTATTCCCGCGAAAGAAGCGGTTAAGCTTAGGATCATCAAAAGAGGCAGGAGATCGGAATGACCACTTCGCAAACATGGCACGACGTGCTGGCTGAAGAGAAAAAGCAGCCCTACTTTACCAATACGCTTAACGCAGTAGCCGCCGAACGCGAGGCTGGCGTGACGGTTTATCCGCCGCAGAAAGATGTATTTAACGCTTTTCGCTTCACCGAGCTGGGGGATGTGAAGGTGGTGATCCTGGGCCAGGATCCCTATCACGGGCCAGGACAGGCGCACGGCCTGGCCTTCTCCGTACGCCCCGGCGTCGCCACGCCGCCGTCGCTGCTCAATATGTATAAAGAGCTGGAGAGCTCGATTCCAGGTTTTACCCGGCCGACGCATGGCTATCTGGAGAGCTGGGCGCGCCAGGGGGTGCTGCTGCTCAACACGGTGTTAACCGTACGTGCAGGCCAGGCGCACTCTCATACCAGCCTCGGCTGGGAGACCTTTACCGATAAGGTGATTGCCCTGATTAATGAGCACCGTGAGAACGTGGTGTTTTTGCTGTGGGGATCCCACGCGCAGAAGAAAGGGGCGATTATCGACGGTAAGCGCCATCATATTTTGAAAGCGCCCCACCCTTCACCGCTGTCAGCGCACCGGGGATTTTTTGGCTGTAACCATTTTGTACTGGCCAACGAATGGCTGGAGCAGCACGGCGAGAAGCCCATTGACTGGATGCCGGTTCTGCCAGCAGAGAGCGAATAGCGAAGGGATCAGGCCCGGCGGCGCGATGCCTGCCGGGCCTGAAAAGCATTACGCTTTGTTCTGACGCCACCACTCGGCGAGCAGAACGCCGGTCGCGACGGAGACGTTAAGACTTTCAACGTTGCCGGTGCCCGGAATAGCAAGACTCAGATCGGCGCTTGCCAGCGCTGCATCGGAGAGACCGTCACGCTCCTGGCCTAACACCAGCACCATCTTCTTCGGCAGCTCGGCTTTATAAAGCGGCGTACCTTCATGGCTGGAGGTGGTCACAATGGTGTAGCCCGCTTTGCGGAAGGCATCCAGCGCATCAAGCACGCTATCACCGGTGATCGCCTGCACATGCTCGGCTCCGCCTTCAGCGGTACGCACCGCTGCACCAGACTCGATAATTCCTGCGTCCTGCAGCACCACGCCCTTCACGCCGAAGTGCGCGCAGCTGCGCATCATCGCGCCGAGGTTGTGCGGGTTACCGACATCCTCCAGCGCCAGGACGCAATCCTGCTCGCCGGCCTGGCTCACCCACTGCTGCACAGAAATGCCGCTGCGTTTTTTGATGATAAAGCAGACGCCACCGTGGTGTTCGGTCCCGGAGGCTTTTGCCAGCTCGGCTTCATCCACCACGTGGTAAGCCTTGCGGTTAGCGGCCATCCAGCGCAGCGCCTCTTTGAAGCGCGGCGTTACGCTCTGGACAAACCAGGCGCGAACGATGCAGTCCGGGCGGCTCTGGAACAGGGCCTGGCAGGCGTTTTCACCGTAAACACGCGTCTCTTCAGCGCGCTGGCGGCGGATTGTTTCTGGATCGATAACCGGCTTGCCGCTGGCTGACTCTTCCTCGTCCCTTACCGAATCGGCAACAGGCGGGCGAGAGACGGTGCGCCACGGCGATCCGCCGTCACGCTCGTTATCGCGGTCACGATCGCGACCAAAAGGTTTTCTCTCATCGCGGGCGGGGCGACGGCCACCGTCTGCACGAGACGATCCCGGACGCCCGCCCCCCTTCCCGGTACGCGGGTTATGGGTGCGTTTATCGGAATCATCATCACTGCGGACATACATCACTTTGACCTTGCCGCTTTTGTTTTTCAGTTCGTCGTTCATGCTTTTCTCCACCAGCGCTGCGCGAAGCGCGCAGATTACCCGATGTGCAGGCGCATAGCCATTACTTCAATTAAAAGTCTGCGACTATTGTACTCATTGAATAAAACGCGTTGTCGTTTTACACCCACTCAAAGATAATATGTAACATATTGGAAACATACTTTGTCCCACCGCACTACCCAGAGGTTAGTTATGAATACCGTATGTGCAAGCTGTCAGGCACTGAACCGCATTCCCGATGACCATGCTACCGACGGCGCAAAATGTGGACGCTGTGGCCACGATCTTTTCGATGGCGACGTGATTAACGCCACCGGCGAGACGCTGGACAAATTGCTGAAGGACGATCTGCCGGTAGTGGTCGATTTCTGGGCCCCCTGGTGTGGCCCCTGCCGTAGCTTCGCCCCTATTTTTGAAGACGTCGCTGAAGAGCGCAGCGGCAAAGTACGCTTTGTGAAGGTGAATACTGAAGCCGAGCGCGAGCTGAGTGCCCGCTTCCGTATCCGCAGCATTCCCACCATCATGCTGTTCAAAAATGGTGAGGTTGTCGACATGCTGAGCGGCGCGGTGCCGAAAGCCCCCTTCGACAGCTGGCTGAACGAATCACTCTAATCTTTCGGGGCCGCTTGTGCCCCGTTTTCCCCTCTGCCACAATGGCGTTTTTTCTGCGCCACCTCAATGACCGTGACCAATAACGCCGTACTGCAACTTCGGGCGCAACGTCTTGCCCGCGCCACACGCCCTTTTCTCGCCCGGGGTAACCGTATCCGTCGCTGTCAGCGCTGCCTGCTGCCGCAGAAGCAGTGTCTCTGCGCCACGCTGCAGCCCAGCACCGCCCGCAGCCGCTTCTGTCTGGTGATGTTTGATACCGAGCCGATGAAGCCCAGCAATACCGGACGGCTGATTGCCGATATCCTGCCGAATACCGCCGCGTTCCAGTGGTCGCGCACAGAACCGCCGCAGGGGCTGCTGGATCTGGTCGCCGATCCCCATTACCAGCCGATGGTGGTTTTCCCCGCCGCCTATGCGGGCAGCGAGCGTGAGGTGATCGCCGCGCCCCCCAGCGGCAAACCACCGCTGTTTATTATGCTCGATGGAACCTGGACCGAGGCGCGGAAGATGTTTCGTAAAAGTCCCTATCTCGATGCGCTGCCGGTGATTTCCGTCGATCTCTCCCGCGTCTCCGCCTACCGCCTGCGCGAAGCCCAGGTTGAGGGACAATACTGCACGGCTGAGGTGGCGATCGCCCTGCTCGATCTCGCCGCAGATCAGCCTGCTGCTCAGGCGCTGGGGGATCACTTCTCCTGCTTCCGCACCCGCTATCTGGCAGGAAAAACGCATCATAAGGGCAGCGTCACAGCGGATATCGAAGAAAGCGTTTAAAATCATCGGGTCACTCTTTTCTGGAGACCGGTATGAGCCAACGAGGACTGGAAGCGCTGCTGCGCCCTAAGTCGATTGCGGTGATTGGTGCCTCAATGAAGCCGGATCGCGCCGGTTTCCTGATGATGCGTAACCTGCTGGCTGGCGGATTTGCCGGCCCGGTGCTGCCGGTGACCCCGGCCTGGAAAGCCGTGCAGGGGGTGCTGGCCTGGCCGGACGTCGCCAGTCTGCCCTTTACGCCGGATCTCGCCGTGCTCTGCACCCATGCGAAACGCAACCTGAGCCTGCTGGAGGCGCTAGGCCAGAAGGGCTGTAAGACCTGCATCATTCTTTCTGCGCCGCCGGAACAGCATGCCGACCTACTGGCCTGCGCCGGCCGTTTTCAGATGCGCCTGCTGGGGCCAAACAGCCTCGGACTGCTGGCACCCTGGCAGGGACTCAACGCCAGCTTCTCTCCGGTACCAATCGCCCGCGGCAAGCTGGCCTTTATCTCCCAGTCGGCGGCGGTCTCCAATACCATTCTCGACTGGGCCCAGCAGCGCGAGATGGGCTTCTCCTACTTTATCGCCCTCGGTGACAGTCTGGATATCGACGTTGATGAGCTTCTCGACTTCCTGGCCCGCGACAGCAAAACCAGCGCTATCCTGCTCTACCTGGAGCACCTGAGTGACGCCCGACGTTTTGTCTCCGCCGCCCGTAGCGCCTCGCGTAATAAGCCCATCCTGGTAATTAAAAGCGGCCGTAGCCCGGCGGCGCAGCGCCTGCTGCACGTTAACGCCGGAATGGATCCCGCCTGGGATGCGGCAATCCAGCGTGCGGGCCTGCTGCGGGTGCAGGATACCCATGAGCTTTTCTCCGCCGTTGAGACCCTGAGCCATATGCGCCCGCTGCGCGGAGAGCGCCTGATGATTATCAGCAACGGCGCAGCACCGGCGGCGCTGGCGCTGGACGAGCTATGGCTGCGCAACGGCAAGCTGGCGACCCTCGGCGAAGAGACCCTCTCCCGCCTGCGTGAGGCGCTGCCGGGATCCGTCGTAGCGGATAACCCGCTGGATCTACGCGACGATGCCAGCAGCGAGCGCTATATCACCGCGCTTAACATCCTGCTCGACAGCCCTGACTACGATGCTCTGCTGGTGATCCACTCCCCCAGCGCCGCAGCCCCCGGCAGCGAGAGCGCGCTGGCCCTGATCGAAGCCCTGAAAAAGCATCCGCGCGGTAAATATGTCACCGTGCTGACCAACTGGTGCGGGGAGTTCTCCTCTCAGGAGGCCCGCCGCCTGTTTAGCGAGGCGGGGTTACCCACCTACCGGACGCCGGAGGGGACCATTACCGCCTTTATGCATATGGTGGAGTATCGCCGTAACCAGAAACAGCTCCGGGAGACGCCTGCCCTCCCCAGTAACCTGACCGCCGATACCGCCGAAGCGCATAAGCTGTTACAGCAGGCTATCAATGACGGGGCCTCCACGCTCGATACCCATGAGGTCCAGCCGGTACTGCACGCCTACGGGCTGCACACGCTCCCCACCTGGATTGCCAGCGACAGCGCAGAGGCAGTACATATTGCCGGCCAGATTGGCTACCCCGTCGCCCTGAAGCTGCGCTCCCCAGATATTCCGCACAAGTCGGAAGTTCAGGGCGTGATGCTCTATCTGCGTACGGCTGCGGAGGTGCAGCAGGCCGCAGAGGCGATTATCGATCGCGTTAAAATGCGCTGGCCCCAGGCACGGGTGCACGGTTTGCAGGTGCAGAGCATGGCTAACCGCGCCGGTGCCCAGGAGCTGCGAGTGGTGGTAGAGCAGGATCCGGTCTTTGGTCCGCTGATCATGCTGGGCGAAGGCGGCGTGGAGTGGCGAGCGCAGGACCAGGCCGCGGTGGCGCTGCCGCCGTTGAACATGAACCTTGCCCGCTACCTGGTTATCCAGGCGATTAAGAATAAGAAGATCCGCGGCCGCAGCGGTCTCCAGCCGCTGGATGTGATCGGCCTGAGCCAGCTCCTGGTGCGGGTTTCGAACCTGATCGTCGACTGCCCGGAGATCCAGCGGCTGGATATTCATCCGCTGCTGGCCTCCGCCGGGGAGTTTACCGCCCTCGACGTAACGATGACGCTGGCTGCGTTTAGCGGCAGCAGCGAAAGCCGGCTGGCGATTCGTCCCTACCCTCAGCATCTTGAGGAGAGCGTGACGCTAAAGAACGGTGATACCTGCCTGTTCCGCCCTATCCTCCCCGAAGATGAGCCGGCCCTGCAGCGTTTTATCGCCCGCGTCACGAAAGAGGATCTTTATTATCGTTACTTCAGTGAGATCAACGAATTCACCCATGAGGACTTAGCCAATATGACCCAGATCGACTACGATCGGGAGATGGCAATTGTTGCCGTGCGCCGTACTGACGATGGCGAAGAGATCCTTGGTGTGACGCGGGCGATCTCCGATCCGGACAACGTGGATGCGGAGTTTGCCGTGCTGGTCCGTTCCGACCTCAAGGGTTTGGGTCTGGGGCGACGCCTGCTGGAGAAACTGATTGGCTATACCCGCGATCATGGTCTCATGCGTCTGAATGGTATTACGATGCCTAATAATCGCGGTATGGTAACGCTGGCACGTAAACTCGGCTTTACCGTCGATATCCAGCTGGAGGAGGGGATTGTCAGCCTGACGCTTCCTCTTGCGGAGCCTGGCGGCTCCTGAGTAAGGTACTGGAAATGTTGACCACTTCGCTGGCTCTGGTGTTATCATTGTCCGCTTATGTGGTCTGCATGCTTCTGTAGATGCATGATACAGAGGACCCTTCAATAAACAGAGAAGATACGCACTGTGATGTTGTCAAAATTTAAGCGTAATAAACATCAACAACACCTTGCTCAACTACCTAAGCTCTCTCAGTCAGTTGATGATGTCACGTTTTATTACTCCCCCGCCGACTTTCGGGAGACGCTGCTTAAACAGATTGCCAGTGCAACACAACGCATCTGTATTATCGCCCTCTACCTTGAGCAGGACGATGGCGGTAGAGACATTATGGCGGCGCTCTATGAGGCGAAACGCCAGCGTCCGGAGCTGGATGTGCGCGTTCTGGTCGACTGGCATCGTGCCCAGCGCGGTCGTATTGGCGCGGCTGCGGCTAATACAAATGCTGACTGGTACTGCCGTCTGGCGCAGGAGAATCCCGGCGTCGATATTGCCGTTTACGGCGTGCCGGTAAACACCCGCGAAGCGCTGGGCGTACTGCACTATAAAGGCTTTATCATTGATGATGCCGTGCTCTACAGCGGTGCCAGCCTGAACGATGTCTACCTGCATCAGCATGAGAAGTATCGCTATGACCGCTACCAGCTGATCCGCAATGTGCGGATGGCCGACATTATGCTGGAGTGGGTCGACAGGAATCTGATTCAGGGGTGCGGCGTTAATCGCCTTGATAGCGACCAGCGGCCTAAAAGCCCGGAAATCAAAAATGATATCCGCCAGTTCCGTCAGGAGCTACGTGACGCCAGCTACCATTTCCAGGGCGATGCGGATAACGAGCAGCTGGCAGTGACGCCGCTGGTAGGACTTGGCAAAACCAGCCTGCTCAACAAGACGATCTTCCATCTGATGCCGTGCACCGAGCACAAGCTGACGATCTGCACCCCCTACTTTAACCTGCCGGCGGTGCTGGTGCGCAACATCATTCAGCTGCTGCGCGAAGGCAAGAAGGTAGAGATTATCGTCGGGGATAAGACCGCGAACGACTTCTATATTCCAGAAAATGAACCGTTTAAGATTATCGGTGCGCTGCCCTATCTCTATGAGATTAACCTGCGCCGCTTCCTGAGCCGCCTGCAGTACTATGTGAATACCGATCAGCTCATTGTCCGCTTGTGGAAAGACGCAGATAACAGCTATCACCTGAAAGGGATGTGGGTAGATGACGAGTGGCTGCTGTTGACCGGCAACAACCTTAACCCACGCGCATGGCGACTGGATCTGGAAAACGCAATCCTTATCCACGATCCGCAGCAGGAGCTGGCTCCGCAGCGTGATAAAGAGCTGGAGCTGATCCGCACCCACACCACCGTGGTGAAGCACTATCGCGATCTGCAAAGCATCGCCGAGTACCCGGTTAAGGTGCGTAAGCTGATCCGTCGACTGCGACGGATACGTATCGACAGGCTGATCAGCCGTATTCTGTAACCTGCACACAACGTCTGGCCCCGTCATTGATGGGGCCTTTTTATTGGGATTGGCGATGCGCGCTCTTATTTTATCTTCCCTGCTGATATTAACCGGCTGCACACATATGGCTGACGACCAGTGGCACGGTCAGGACAAAGCCCAGCACTTTATTGGCTCTGCCATGCTCTCTGCTGCCGGTAATGAGTATGCCCAGCGTCAGGGCGTCAGCGCCGATCGCAGCGCGGCTATCGGGGTCATGTTTTCGCTGAGCCTTGGGGCATCAAAGGAGCTGTGGGATAGCCGTCCGGCAGGAAGCGGCTGGAGCTGGAAAGATTTTGCCTGGGATGTGGCGGGCGCAACGACCGGCTACGCAGTCTGGCAGCTGGCGCACTAGCCCCATTTCGCCTGATGCGCTTTTTTACGCTTCAGGTAATCCTCATCGGCACGGATCCGATCCCACCAGGTTTTAAAGATTGCTGCCGCAGCGGCTTTTACCGGATCGTTGCCGCGCGGATTAAGCTCGCGATTCTCATCATACTTTTTACCGCCCTTGTAGTTTGCATAACGCCGGGCGCGGGTATACCCCATCTGAATAAACTTGCGTGCCATATCCATACCGACAAAGTCATCGTTCTTGCGGTACTCCTCAAACAGGGCATAAATCTGTTCCGCTGATTTTTGCGCCGACTCTGGATCCTTATAGCGCCAGAAGGGCAGGATCTCGCCTTTATAGGGTTCGACCAGCAATACGCCCTGCTCTCCCCGGCCAACCTGGTAACGTTCAGGATGCTGGCGAAAATCTGTTTCAGTAAAGTCCTGCTCATAATCAAATTCTTTGCGCACCGCGACTCTCCGTTGTGATTGCTCTTTTAACCATAGCACTCTTCAGAGAAGTCCCCCTTTTTCGCCCATTTGCCTTAGGTGAACTATCCTCGAACAAACACCCGACACGAGGAAAAATAATGGGCCAGATGACCAGTGACTTCTTTGTAGAACGATTAAAAGCCTGGGGCGTAACCCGTATTTACGGCTACCCGGGAGATGGTATCAACGGCGTGCTTGGCGCGTTACAGCGTGCTGAAAAAGCCGGAAGCGGGATTGAGTTTATTCAGGTACGCCATGAAGAGATGGCCGCGTTTATGGCTTGCGCCCACGCCAAGTTCACCGGCGAGCCTGGCGTCTGCCTCTCAACCGGCGGGCCAGGCGCGACCCACCTGCTGACGGGCCTGTATGACGCCCGCATGGACCATATGCCAGTGATCGCCATTGCGGGCCAGGCAGAGGCCACGGCCCGCGGCTCGAATTATCAGCAGGAGATCAACCTCGACCGCGTATTTAGCGACGTGGCGAACTTCGTCCAGGAGGCGGCGACGCCATCCCAGGTTCGTCATCTGGTGGATCGCGGCGTACGCATCGCCAAGGCCAATAACGGCGTCACGGTACTGATCCTGCCGAAGGATATTCAGGATGAAGAGTGGCAGGAGCCTCAGCATGCCCACGGCTTTACCCATTCCGGCCCCGGCTATCAACGTCCACAGGTTATTCCCTATCAGTACGATCTCCAGCGCGCAGCTGACATCCTCAACGAGGGTAAGAAGGTAGCGATACTGATTGGCGCGGGCGCGCGGGATGCCGCAGTTGAAGTAGTTCAGGCGGCTAACCTGCTGGGTGCAGGAGTCGCGAAGGCGCTGCTGGGTAAAGATATCCTCCCTGACGATGCGCCGTTCGTCACGGGCTGTATCGGCTTGCTGGGTACTGAACCCTCCTGGGATCTGATGCAGGATTGCGACACGCTACTGATGATTGGTACCGGTTTCCCGTGGACTGAGTTTTTACCCAAAGAGGGTCAGGCGCGCGCTGTACAGATCGATATCGATGCTTCCATGCTGGGGTTACGTTATCCCACTGAAGTGAATCTGCATGGTGATGCGGTCAGTACGCTACAGGCGCTGCTGCCCCTGCTTAAGCACAAAGACGATCGTGCGTGGCAGGAGAAGATCGCAGTCTCTGTCCAGGCGTGGTGGGAAAAAATGGAAGAACGGGCCATGGCGAAAGCTAACCCGGTTAATCCTCAGCGCGTAGTGTGGGAAATGTCACCCCTGCTGCCGGACAATGCTATCGTCACGTCCGACTCCGGCTCGTGCGCAAACTGGTACGCACGTGATTTCAGAATAAAGCAGGGCCAGCGATCCTCACTGTCTGGCGGCCTGGCCTGCATGGGCGCAGCGGTACCCTATGCTATCGCCGCTAAGTTTGCCTTCCCGGAAAAACCGGTCGTTGCGCTGGTAGGCGACGGTGCCATGCAGATGAATAACCTGGCTGAGTTAATTACTATTCAGAAATACTGGCAGGGCTGGTCCGATCCACGACTCATTGTCTGCGTATTTAACAATGGAGATCTTAATCAGGTGACCTGGGAACAGCGCGTCATGGAAGGAAATCCCCGCTTTGAGGCGACTCAGGATGTGCCAGATGTGCCTTACGCTAAGTTTGCAGAGTCCATTGGGCTAAAAGGGATCTTCGTTGACGATCCGGATAAGCTGCATAGCGCATGGAATGAAGCGTTGAGCGCGGATCGCCCGGTGGTGTTGGAGGTTAAAACCGACCCGGAAGTCGCGCCTCTACCGCCGCATATTACGTTCGAGCAGGCAAAAGCGTTTATGTCATCGATGGCGAAAGGCGACCGATCCGCAGGTAAGGTGATCGCCGATACGGCAAGTCAGATTATCAATACGGTCCTGCCGGGAAATAAAGCGTAAGGCATCAGGCTCATTACCACGCCGGGCGGCACGCTGTTTGCCCGGCCTACGGGATCGGCGTTGTCTGCGACCCAACGCAAAAAGGCCATCCGTGAGGATGGCCTTCTGCTTGTTTGATGCCTGGCAG
>NZ_DAMACX010000051.1:0-23912 GCF_031998825.1 Pseudescherichia sp. | reverse complement strand
CCATGGTGTAGGAGAGGGAGCGGAAGAAGTGCTCAACCATCTCGGTGGTCAGATCGCCCACGCGCTGATAGGTAAACTCAGCCTTGTACTCCAGGTGCGGACGCCCGGAGATATCCAGCGCGCAGCGGGCCAGGCACTCGTCCATCGGCAGGACAAAGCCAAAGCGGTTGATGCCGCGCTTGTCGCCAAGGGCCAGCTTCAGCGCCTCGCCGAGGGCCAGGCCGGTATCCTCCACGGTGTGGTGATCGTCGATATAGAGATCGCCCTTGACCTGAATCTCCATGCGGAAGCCGCCGTGGGTGGCGATCTGGTCGAGCATGTGGTCGAAGAAGCCCACGCCGGTATTAATTTTGCTGCCGCCTTCGCGATCCAGCCACACCTTCACGTCAATCTGCGTCTCTTTGGTCTTGCGCTCGACGTGAGCATAGCGATCGCGTTTGGTCAGCTGGTCGCCAATGGCGCGCCAGTTAAGGGTCTCCCGATCGTAGCGCAGGCCGGTAATGCCCATGTTTTCTGCAAGGGTCACGTCCGTCATCCGGTCGCCAATCACGTAGCTGTTGGCCTTATCCAGCGCCTCGTCGACAAGGTAAGCCTCAACCAGCTTCACCTTCGGCTTCCGGCAGTCGCACTCGTCGGCGGGGAGGTGCGGACAGATCAGCACTTCATCAAAAACTACGCCCTGGGAGGTGAAGATCTGCATCATCAGGTTGTGCGGGCCGGTAAAGTGCTCCTGTGGGAAGCTTGCCGTACCCAGCCCGTCCTGATTAGTGATCATCACCAGCTTAAAGCCGGCGGCCTGCAACTTCAGCAGCACCGGGATGGCGTCTGGCTCAAAAGCCAGTTTTTCAAAGCTATCAACCTGAAAGTCGCTCGGCGGCTCGCTAATCAGGGTGCCGTCACGGTCAATAAAAAGGTACTTCTGGCTCATACTTGCTCCGCACGTAGGGCGTCGATGACGCGCTGGCTCTCTTCCCGGGTGCCGATGGTGATCCGCAGGCAGCCGCTTAAAGAGGGTTGTTTGTTCTGATCGCGTAGAATAATGCCCTGATCCCACAGGGATTTAAACACCGCGCTGGAGGCGGTCATACGCACCAGAATATAGTTGGTTTCTGAATCAAATACCGTTTCTACGCAGGGGATAGTGCGCAGCTGCTCGACCAGGTAGCGACGTTCAGCAAGGATCTGCGCCACCCGTCCCTGCATCGCGTCGATGCCCGCCGGGGAGAGCGCCTGGGCAGCGATCTCCGCGACCGGCGTTGAGAGCGGGTAGGGTGCAATTACCTTCAGCAGCAGGGCGATAATCTCCTTGCTTGCCAGGGTAAAGCCGCAGCGCAGGCCGGCCAGCGCAAAGGCTTTCGACAGCGTGCGCAGGATAACCAGATGCGGATAGTCTGCCAGCCAGCCGCTGAGCGTCGCCTGCGGGCAAAACTCAATATAGGCCTCGTCGGCAATCACCAGCGCTTTACCGCGGGTCATCTCCAGCAGGGTTCGCATATCCTGCGGGTCGATAATTTGCCCGGTTGGATTGTTGGGGCTGCACACATAGATAAGCTTCACCCCGTCGAGGGCGTCGGCAATCCCCTCCAGATTAAGCTGCCACTCTTCCCGTGCCGGAACGGTGCGCGCCTCGACGCCGAAGGTCTCGGCGCTGACGCTGTACATGCCGTAGGTCGGCGGGCAGTAGAGGATAGCGTCCTTGCCCGGCTCGCAGAAGGCGCGGATCAGCAGCTCGATGCCTTCGTCTGCACCACGGCTGACCAGTACCTGCTCCGGCTGAACGTCGGCATAGCGGGCGTAGCCCTCAATCACCGCTTTCGGCTGGCACTCCGGGTAGCGGTTGAGCGACGACTGGGTCAGCTCAAAGGCCACCGGGGTAGGGAACTCGTTGGCGTTCAGCCAGACATCGCCCTTGCCACCCAGGCGACGAGCGGACTGGTAGGGCGTCAGATTTCGCACGTTCTCGCGCGCTAATTCTTCGATGCTCATGCTTGCTCCTTGAGGGCGTTAACGCGCAGGGTAACCGCATTCTTGTGGGCGTGCAGGCGCTCGGCCGCCGCCAGGGTCTCAATGGTCGCCGCCAGCGCGGAGAATCCCTCGCGGGAGAGTTCCTGCACCGTCATGCGCTTCTGGAAATCCGCCAGTCCAAGGCTTGAGCTGGTGGCGGTATAGCCGTAGGTCGGCAGGACGTGGTTAGTACCCGACGCGTAATCACCCGCCGACTCCGGTGACCAGTCGCCAAGGAACACCGACCCTGCGCTGGTGATGTCGTCTACCAGGGAACGGGCATCGCGGGTCTGAATAATCAGGTGCTCCGGGCCGTAGGCGTTTGAGATAGCAATGCACTGGGCCAGATCCTGCGCCACGATCAGCCGGCTGGCGGCCAGCGCCTGGCGGGCGGTCTCGGCACGGGGCAGCACGGCCAGCTGGCGCTCAACGGCCTCGGCGACCGCTTCAGCCATCTGTGCGTCCGGCGTCAGCAGGATCACCTGGGAGTCCGGGCCGTGTTCGGCCTGGGAGAGTAGATCCGAGGCAACGAAATCCGGCGTTGCGCCGCTGTCGGCAATCACCAGCACTTCAGACGGCCCGGCAGGCATGTCGATTGCCGCCCCGTCCAGCCGCTGGCTCACCTGGCGCTTGGCTTCGGTGACGAAGGCGTTGCCGGGGCCAAAGATCTTATCCACCGCCGGGATCGAGTCGGTGCCAAAGGCCAGGGCAGCGATAGCCTGCGCTCCGCCCACCTTGAAGACCTCCTGCACGCCGCAGAGGCTGGCGGCATAGAGGATCTCATCGGCAATCGGCGGCGGTGAGCAGAGCACTACCCGCTGGCAGCCTGCGATGCGCGCCGGGGTCGCCAGCATCAATACCGTTGAGAAGAGCGGCGCGGAGCCACCGGGAATATAGAGGCCCACGGAGGCAATCGGACGCGTCACCTGCTGGCAGCGCACGCCGGGCAGGGTTTCAACATCCACAGGCTGGAGCTTTTGCGCCTGGTGGAAGGTGTCGATATTCTTCACCGCCACGGCCATCGCCTGCTTGATATCCTCTCCCAGGCGGGCGCTGGCGTCGGCGATCTCCTGCGCGGTAACCTTCAGAGCGCCAACCTCGGTTTTATCAAATTTAGCACTGTACTCACGCAGGGCGTCGTCGCCGCGTGTTTTAACGTTGTCGAGGATCTCCACCACCGTGCGGGTGATGCTCTCCGAGGCAGAGATAGCCGGGCGCATCAGCAGATCGCGCTGCTGCTCCGGGGTACAGTCGTTCCAGTCGATAACGGTATTGAAGCTCATGGTCATTACTCCATCATCTTCTCAATCGGCAGCACCAGAATGGAGCTGGCCCCCAGCGCCTTCAGCTTCTCCATGGTCTCCCAGAAGAGCGTTTCGCTGCTTACCATGTGCATCGCCACGCGCTGCTGATCCCCCGCCAGCGGCAGGATGGTCGGACGCTCGGCGCCCGGCAGCAGAGCAATGACCTCTTCCAGACGTTCGGTCGGGGCATGCATCATGATGTATTTCGATTCGCGAGCCTGAATGACGCCCTGGATACGGGTCAGCAGCTTGTCGATCAGCTGCTGTTTGGCCGCAGGCATCTCGCCGTCGCGCTGGATCAGGCAGGCTTTAGAGCGGTAGATCACCTCGACCTCGCGCAGGCCGTTGGCTTCAAGGGTTGCCCCGGTAGAGACAAGGTCACAGATGGCATCGGCCAGGCCAGCACGCGGGGCGACCTCGACGGAGCCGTTGAGCAGGCAGGACTTAAACGAGACCCCTTTCTGGTCGAGGTAGCGCTTCAGCAGGTGCGGATAGGAGGTGGCGATGCGCTTACCGTCCAGCGCCGCCGGGCCATCCCACGGCTCGTCAACGGCGGTAGCCAGCGACAGGCGGCAGCCGCCGAAATCGAGACGGCGCAGGGTAAAGTAGCGCGGATCTTCGCCCTGGGCGCGGCGGGTCAGCAGCTCCTCTTCCAGCACGTTCTCACCGATAATGCCAAGATCCACCACGCCGTCCATGACCAGCCCCGGAATGTCGTCGTCACGCACGCGCAGAATATCGATGGGCATGTTCTCTGCCAGCGCAATCAGACGCTGCGTGTGCAGATTGATTTTAATGCCGCAGCGGGCCAGCAGTTCGCGTGAATCATCGCTTAAACGGCCAGATTTCTGCATAGCTATGCGTAAACGGGAGTTATCTAACATTCTGCTTATCCTCTTATCCTGCCTGAATTAGGTTCAAAAAAAAGCCCCCGGAAGTGGATCTTCCGGGGGCTTTTTCATGCGTTCATGCACCACTGGAAGATCCAAACGTCTTCCAGCACACATCGCCTGAAAGACTAGTCAGGATGATGGTGATGATGGTGGTGTTTAAATTGAACGCGTGTCATAAAATTTCCAATGAATGCTTATTCATGTCTTGTCAATTAACCTAAACCACTTTGCCCGCTGAAAGCAAGGGCTTTTTTTCATCATTAAATCATTTCATCTTGCTTCCATAATTGTCAGTTTCGCTTGCCTGGCGTAGCCTTAATCCTAACGTATGAAAGACGGGAGAATTAAGGATGAAAAAAGTCGCGATTGTCGGTTTAGGCTGGCTGGGGATGCCGCTGGCTCTCTCGTTGCAGTCAAAGGGCTGGCAGGTGACCGGCAGCAAAACTACCCTGGATGGCGTCGAGGCGGCGCGCATGTGCGGCATTGAGAGCTACCCATTAAAGCTCGAACCGGAGCTGGTGTGTGACGCTGACGATCTGGAAGCCTTGATGAACGTGGATGCGCTGGTGGTCACGCTGCCCGCCCGGCGTAGCGGTAGCGGGGACACCTTCTATCTTCAGGCGGTGCAGGAGATTGTCGACAGCGCGCTGGCCAGACGTATTCCGCGAATTATCTTTACCAGCTCGACCTCGGTATACGGCAATGCGGAGGGCACCGTAAAAGAGAGCACGCCGCTTCAGCCGGTCACGCAGAGCGGGCGCACCTTAAAGGAGCTGGAGGAGTGGCTGCATAACCTGCCGGGCACCTCGGTAGATATTCTGCGCCTTGCTGGGCTAGTGGGACCGGGCCGTCATCCGGGCCGCTTCTTTGCCGGGAAAACCGCGCCCGATGGCAGCCAGGGCGTCAACCTGGTGCATCTGGAAGACGTTATCGCCGCGATCGCGCTGTTATTGCAGGCCCCGAAGGGGGGGCATATCTACAATCTCTGCGCGCCGGGGCACCCTGCGCGATCCGAATTTTATCCGGTGATGGCACGCCAGCTGGGGCTGGAGCCGCCGCAGTTTACCGATAGCGGTGCCGGCAGCAAAGGCAAGCGCGTTGACGGGAGCCGCATCACTAATGAACTAGGGTTCGAATATCAGTATCCCGATCCGCTGATCATGCCGATGGAGTAGGGGCAGCAGCCTGGGGACTGGTCGCATACCCTTTGGGGCGAACATGAAACCATTGCTGGATGTTCTCGTTATCCTTGATGCCCTCGAGAAAGAGGGCAGTTTCGCTGCGGCCTCGGCGAAGCTCTACAAAACCCCTTCTGCGCTCAGCTACACCGTACATAAGCTGGAGAGCGATCTTAACATCCAGCTCCTCGACCGCAGCGGCCATCGGGCCAGGTTTACCCGTACCGGCCAGATGCTGCTGGATAAGGGGAGGGAGGTGCTGCACACGGTGCGCGAGCTGGAGAAGCAGGCTATTAAGCTCAACGAGGGATGGGAGAACCATCTGACTATTGGCGTGGATGACACCTTTCCCTTCTCACTGCTGCTGCCGCTTATCGACGTTTTTTACCAGCAGCACAGCGTAACCCGGCTGGCGTTTATCAATGGCGTGCTGTCAGGATCGTGGGAGGCGCTGATTCAGGGGCGGGCTGATATTATCGTTGGGGCGCTGCATGACCCTCCCTCCCTGAGCGGGTTTGGCTTTGCCAGGCTGGGCAGCCTGGATCAGGTTTTTGCCGTCGCTCCTCATCATCCGCTGGCTCAGGCGGCAGAGCCGCTGTCCCGGCGCGAGATCAAACGCCACCGCGCAATCGTGGTAGGGGAGGCCAGGCCAGGCTGCTCGCGCTCCCAGCTGCTGCTGGAGGATCAGGAGGCGATCACCGTTTTTGATTTTAAGGCTAAACTGGATCTGCTCATTGGCGGTCTGGGCTGTGGCTATTTGCCACGCTATATGGCGCAGCTGTTTTTGAATAGCGGCGCGCTGATAGAGAAGCGAGTGGTCGCGCAAATGTCTGCCGAACCGGTGTGGATGGGCTGGAATGAACAGACCGCAGGGTTGGCAAGCGGCTGGTGGTGCACGGAAATTTTAGCAAATAGTGCGATCGCTGGCGTTTACAACGCGGTGAGTGGCCGTGAATCAGGCGTGAGTTAAAAAAGATGGCCTGATAGGGGTATGCCATCTTGTCATCGCGCCTCAGTTTGGGGCAAAATATGTCGCCTGCAAAAAATGACACTAACCGACGTTAAACGCGTCGGTTATTTTTTTGCATCAAAACGTCATTTAAATCCAAGAGGCCGGGCTTCGTACCGGATAGATACACATTTAAAAACCGACAGTCGTTGTCGCTGAGGAAAGAAACAAAATGGGGCAATTTTTTGCTATTGCGACGGCATTCGCCGTAATGGGGGCTGACCATGTCGCATAACGTTACTCCAAAAACCTCTCGCGTGGAACTGCGTAAATCGCTTACGTTGATTCCGGTTGTTATGATGGGTCTTGCCTATATGCAGCCGATGACGCTGTTCGATACGTTCGGCATTGTCTCTGGTCTGACCGATGGTCATGTCGCGACCGCGTATGCGTTTGCGCTGGTGGCTATTCTCTTTACTGCGCTGAGCTACGGTAAACTGGTGCGTCGTTTCCCGTCCGCTGGCTCAGCTTATACCTATGCCCAGAAATCCATTAGCCCGGCCGTTGGCTTTATGGTGGGCTGGTCGTCGCTGCTGGACTACCTGTTCATGCCGATGATCAACATTCTGCTGGCTAAAATCTACTTCGAAGCGCTGGTGCCCAGCGTGCCGTCGTGGATTTTTGTGGTGGCGCTGGTGGCCTTTATGACCATCTCGAACCTGCGCAGCATTAAATCCGTTGCCAACTTCAACACCCTGATCGTTATTTTGCAGATGGGTATTGTGGCGGCCATCGTCGGTCTGATTATCTACGGCGTGGCGCACGGTGAAGGCGCGGGTACGCTGACCAGCACCCGTCCGTTCTGGTCTGAAGGTGCACACGTGGTACCCATGATCACCGGTGCGACCATTCTCTGCTTCTCGTTCCTCGGCTTCGACGGCATCTCTTCGCTGTCTGAAGAGACCAAGGACGCCGAGCGCGTGATCCCGAAAGCGATCTTCCTGACGGCGCTGATTGGCGGACTGGTATTTATCTTTGCCTCCTACTTCCTGCAGCTCTATTTCCCGGACATCAGCCGCTTCAAAGATCCTGATGCGTCTCAGCCGGAAATTATGCTCTACGTGGCGGGTAAAACTTTCCAGTTTGGCGTACTGATCTTCTCGACCATCACCGTACTGGCCTCCGGTATGGCGGCGCACGCGGGCGTGTCTCGCCTGATGTATGTGATGGGCCGTGACGGCGTCTTCCCGAGCCGCTTCTTTGGCTATGTGCACCCGAAATGGCGCACTCCGGCGTGGAACGTGCTGCTGGTGGGCGCGATTGCCCTGCTGGCGATTAACTTTGACCTGGTGACCGCGACGGCGCTGATCAACTTCGGTGCGCTGGTAGCCTTTACCTTCGTTAACCTGTCGGTGATCTCGCAGTTCTGGATCCGTGAGAAGCGTAACAAGACCCTGAAAGATCACTTCCAGTTCCTGATCCTGCCGCTGTGTGGTGCCCTGACCGTGGGCGCGCTGTGGCTGAACCTGGAAGAGAGCTCAATGATTCTGGGCCTGATCTGGGGCGGTATTGGTCTGGTCTACCTGGCCTGCGTGACCAAAAGCTTCCGTAACCCGGTTCCGCAGTACGAAGACGTCGCGTAATTACGTTAAGCCGTAAACAGAAAAGCCAGCTGAGAAGCTGGCTTTTTTATTTATACAATCTCTTGCGCGTACTGATACAGGGCTTTAATCAGGGCCAGCTTCTCGCTATCGCCAGCGTGCTGCTGATAGAGCGCCTCCAGCTCCTCCGCCCAGGCCTGCAAAAACTCTGGCGTAAAGACGTTACGGCGATGCTGCAGCCAGCGCTGCTGCTCGTTCTCATCCAGCGTGCCGGGGAAGTTACGCGCCCGGTAGTTAAACAGCAGCTTCTCAATGCGCTTGTCGGCGAAGGTGATATCCAGTGCCGGCAGGTTTTGCGGATCGGTCGCAAGCACGATTTTCATTGCCGCGCGATCGGCGTCGCTGAAGAAGCCGTTATAGAGCTGGGCGTCAACGTTATCCGACGGAACAAACGGCTCGGCCTCGGCAAAGATAGCCAGCACCTTCTCCCGGACCTGCGGGTTATCGCGCAGGATCTGCAGGTTCGCCAGGCAGGCCTGACGGTTGATGCCCAGCCGATCGGCATCCTCCGGACGCAGCGTATTTGCCTGCGCCAGCACCGGGCACTTATTGAGATGCACCAGCTTCACCGGTACGGCAGAGGCATCGCCCAGATCCGCCTTCGCCGTGTAGAGACGCTCGCGTAACGCATCGGCATCCAGCGCCAGCAGCGGGGACATATCCCCAGCCAGATCGACCATAATCACCGCGTTACGGTTCTCCGGATGCCAGGCAAGGGGCGCTACCCAGCTGGTATTGCCGCGATCGGCACCAAACATGCCGGAGACATGTACCAGCGGCTTCATCTGCGGGACGTCAATCAACGTGGTTAGCTTCTGCTTGCTGCGGTAGGTATAGAGATAGTTAAACAGCTTCGGCTGGCGAGCTTTTACCAGCTGCGCCATAGCAATGGTGGCGTAGACGTCCGCCATCGCGTCGTGGGCATTGCTGTGCTCGATGCCGTTCGCCTGAGTCAGGTGCTCCAGGCGGAAGCTTGGCAGGCCGTCCTCGTTCTCTGGCCAGTTGATGCCCTCCGGGCGCAGGGCGTAGCAGGCGCGCATCACATCCAGCAGATCCCAGCGGGAGTTACCGTGCTGCCAGCTCCAGGCATAGGGATCGTAGAAGTTGCGGTAGAAAACGTTACGGGTGACTTCGTCATCGAAACGGACGTTGTTGTAGCCCACTACGCAGGTTTCCGGCACGGTAAAGATGTCATGAATACGCTTGGCGAAAGCGGCTTCGTTGTCACCTTTCTCCCGGGCGATCTGCGGCGTAATACCGGTGATCATCACGGCTCCCGGCTGCGGCAGATAGTCATCGGCAGGCTGGCAGTAGAACACCTCCGGTTCACCGATAGGCGTAAATTCCTCGTCGGTGCGGATGGCGGCAAACTGCGCCGGCCGGTCCAGCGACGGGCTGGTACCGAAGGTTTCGTAGTCATGGAATAAAAAGGTTGGCTGCGCAGCGGAATCTGACACCTGAAATCGTCCTGTTGTTATGTGACCTCTTTATGGTAAACCATGCCGCCCGCTAAGCAGAAATAAAAGCGCTGTTTTTACCAGAACTGCGCGCCTGCTTCCGCCTCGTATCCCGCTGCTGTCACATTTGTTTGCAATTGTTCCAGGATTCGACACAACATTTTCCGTACAAAGGTCAGCTCTTTTGTACGACCTTAAGGATATCCTCTTGAAACGCCGTTTGTTTATTGCCGCTTCCCTCCTTGCTGTTTGCGTGAATTCTGCGCTGGCTGCCGATCTCTCTTTCGCTGTACAGCCTCCGCAGATCCAGGCCGGTGCCTGGGTATTAATGGACTACACCACGGGGCAGATATTGACCGCAGGCAATGAACATCAGCAGCGTAACCCGGCCAGCCTGACCAAGCTGATGACCGGCTACGTGGTTGACCGCGCTATCGACAGCAAGCACATCACGCCCGACGATATTGTTACCGTTGGTAAAGACGCCTGGGCGAAAGGAAATCCGGTATTTGATGGCTCCTCGCTGATGTTTATCAAGGAGGGGGATCGCATCTCGGTGCGCGATCTCAGCCGTGGCCTGATCGTTGATTCCGGTAACGACGCCTGCGTGGCGCTGGCGGACTATGTGGCCGGGGGACAGCCGCAGTTTGTGAAGATGATGAACAGCTATGCGCAGAAGCTCAACCTGCGCGATACCCACTTTGAGACCGTTCACGGTCTGGATGCGCCGGGCCAGCACAGCTCGGCCTACGATCTGGCCGTGCTCTCTCGGGCCATCATCCATGGTGAACCTGAGTTCTACCACATGTACAGCGAGAAGAGCCTCACCTGGAACGGTATCACCCAGCAGAACCGTAACGGTCTGCTGTGGGATAAATCGCTCAACGTGGATGGCCTGAAAACCGGCCACACCTCCGGGGCAGGCTTTAACCTTATCGCCTCCAGCGTCAACGGCCAGCGTCGGCTAATCGCGGTGGTCATGGGTGGGGAAAGCCCCAAAGGGCGCGAGGAGCAGGCCCGTAAGCTGCTGCACTGGGGCGATGATAACTTCGATACCGTGCAGATCCTGCATAAGGGCAAGCAGGTGGGTAACGAGCGCATCTGGTACGGCGATAAAGAGAAAGTGTCGCTGGGTACGGATCGCGACTTCTGGCTGGCGCTGCCTAAGACAGATTTGGACCATATCAAAGCCAAGTACATGCTGACCAGCAAAGAGCTGGAAGCGCCGCTGCCCGCGAATCAGCAGGTTGGCGAAGTGGAGCTGTACGATAAAGACAAGCTGATTGCCCGCTCACCGCTGGTGACTCTGGAAGCGGTCGAGAAGGGCGGCATCTTCTCCCGGATGAGTGACTACCTGCACCACGCGCTGTAAGGGAAGAGGGCAGGCTGGCAACTCTGCGAGTCTGCTCGCATACTGAGCAGTCGAGGGGTGACACAAAGCCCTTAATAAGAGAGAGTGTATATCCATACAGCAATCAATCGCGGAGGCAGCATGGACTACAGTATCAGACAGCTTGATAAGCGCACCATTGCCGGTTTTCATCTGGTAGGCCCGTGGGAAAAGACCGTTAAGCAAGGGTTTGCACAGCTCACCATGTGGGTGCAAAGTAAGGATCTCCAGCCGCAGGAGTGGATCGCCGTCTACTACGATAACCCCGACGAAGTCCCACCGGAGAAGCTGCGCGCTGACACGGTAATTTCGGTGCCTGCGGGCTTTACGATACCGGAAAACAGCGAAGGGGTGATCCTGAGCGAGCTTCCCGGCGGCCAGTACGCCGTCGCCCGGGCCAGGGTCTACAACGAAGAGTTTGAGAAGACGTGGGATCTCTTTTTCGACAGCCTGCTTCCGGATGCCTACTACCAGATAGCCGCCCGCCCCTGCTTTGAGCGCTATCTGAATGCGGACAGCAGCAGCGGCTACTGGGACGTTGAGATGCACATTCCTGTGGAGCCTAAATCACTGTAAGCACCCGCTTACTGTTGATCCTGTCGGCCTGTTTACCGGGTTTGGTTGATGTTTAAGCAGTTTCTCGGGGCTTTTAGCAACAACGCTGAGGCCCCGGCGCGAAAATTCGCTACAATTGCGCCTTTGTCGTTTTAGCCGGAGAGCGTGGTGCGCACCGACAAATCACTTAGCCCCTTTGAAATACGCCTGTACCGTCACTATCGCCTTGTGCACGGGGCCAGGATAGCGCTGGCATTTATCCTTACCTTTCTGCTGGTGCGCCTGCTGAACATCCCGGAGGGGACATGGCCGCTGATTACCCTGGTGGTTGTGATGGGGCCGATCTCCTTCTGGGGGAACGTGGTGCCGCGCGCTTACGAGCGTATCGGCGGCACGATCCTCGGCTCGGCGCTGGGGCTGATTGCCCTGAAGCTGGAGCTGTTCTCTCTGCCGCTGATGCTGCTCTGGTGCGCCGCCGCGATGTTCCTTTGCGGCTGGCTGGCGCTGGGCAAGAAGCCTTACCAGGCGCTGCTGATTGGCATTACGCTTGCGGTGGTGGTGGGGGCACCGGCGGGGGATATGCGCATCGCGCTGTGGCGCGGTGGCGATGTGATTTTAGGCTCGCTGCTGGCGATGCTCTTTACCGGCATCTGGCCGCAGCGGGCGTTTCTGCACTGGCGTATCCAGATGGCGAACTATGTCACCAGCTTTAACCGGGTCTACCAGGCGGGCTTTTCGCCTAACCTGGTGGAGCGCCCGCGGCTGGAGAAGCATCTGCAAAAGATCCTCAACGACGTAGTAAAGATGCGAGGCCTGATTGTTCCCGCCAGCAAGGAGACGCATATTCAGAAAGCGATCTTCGAAGCCATTCAGACCGTGAGCCGCAATATGGTGTGCATGCTTGAGCTACAGATCAACGCTCACTGGGCGTCACGGGCCAGCCACTTCGTGATGCTTAACGCCCGCACTATCCGTGAGACGCAGACCATGACCCAGCAAACGCTGCTGACCATCGCCCACGCGCTCTACGAGGGCAATCCGCAGCCTATCCTCGCGAACAGCGAGCGGCTTAACGAAATTGTGGCGGAGCTGCGCCAGCTGATCCAGCAGCATAAAGATGAGACCCTGGCAGAAACGCCGATGCACGGTTACGTTTGGTTAAGCATGGAGCTGGCGCGCCAGTTAGAGCTGCTCTCGCATCTTATCTGCCGGGCGCTGCGCAAATAAGCCGCATCCGTCTGTTGATTGCTGGCAGGTTGTTTCGATTCAGCCTGATTTAGGGTTATGATATTTGAAAGGATAAAACCATTGTCATCAGCAACGGCTAAAAGTAATGTTTACCCTACAGCGGTTGCTTTAACGAATCCGAATCTGATACTAGCAGGGGTGTAAAAATGGAAACTACTAAGCCTTCATTCCAGGACGTTCTGGAGTTCGTGCGTCTGTTCCGCCGTAAGAACAAATTACAGCGTGAAATTCAGGACGTTGAGAAAAAGATCCGCGACAACCAGAAACGCGTTCTGCTGCTGGACAACCTGAGCGACTACATCAAGCCGGGAATGAGCGTTGAAGCGATCCAGGGCATCATCGCCAGCATGAAAAGCGACTACGAGGACCGCGTAGATGACTACATCATCAAAAACGCCGAGATCTCAAAAGAGCGCCGTGAAATCTCTAAAAAGCTGAAAACGATGGGCGAGCTGAAGCACGCTGCGGTTGAAGCAAAAGACGAGTAATCACCTCGGGTGAGAGTCCGCCTCTCACCCTTTGCGACCCTTATCAGGTCGCGTCAAACTACTGCTCGGCGTGAATGGCGTTGAGCAGGATATCCATCAGCCCAGGAAAGCGGGCATCAAGGTCGTCCCGGCGCAGCGAGATGAGGTTTTCGCGGCCCTGCGGGCGCTGCCAGATCACGCCGCTGTCGCGCAGCACGCGCCAGTGGTGGGTCATGGTCGATTTTGCCACATCCTTGCGCAGTGACCCGCAGGCCTGCTCTCCTTCGTCCGCCAGCGTTCTGACTATCTCCAGGCGCAGCGGATTTCCCAGCGCAAAAAGTACATTCTCAAGGCGGATTTTTGCCCGTTCGGGATGGCTGGCAATCATAGTGTTCCTGTGTCAATAAGCACAAATAGTGACCAGCTAGCTGGCTAGCTCATACTATACCTAAACCCAACGGCGAGCGCCATGCGGCACCAGCAGCGAGATTATCATCCATAACTATAGCTAAAATAGTTCGAATATACTCGTACAGTTGGACTATTATGATGACGTTAAACCTGAAAGGCCGCTCTGGCCGCTAACTGTCAAACTGACTAAGGACGCATCATGCCCCGACCCATCCCCCTCGAGCGCTATCGCAACATTGGTATCTCTGCCCACATTGATGCCGGCAAAACCACCACCACTGAACGGATCCTGTTTTACACCGGCATGAGCCATAAGCTGGGTGAAGTTCACGATGGCGCAGCGACGACAGACTGGATGGCGCAGGAGCAGGAGCGCGGAATTACCATTACCTCAGCCGCCGTAAGCTGCTTCTGGCCCGGCATGGACCGGGGCTATGAGCCGCACCGTATCAATATCATCGACACCCCCGGCCACGTTGACTTCACCATTGAGGTGGAGCGCTCGATGCGCGTGCTGGACGGCGCGGTAATGGTCTACGACTCCGTAGGCGGCGTACAGCCCCAGTCGGAGACCGTCTGGCGGCAGGCCAACAAGTATCACGTCCCCCGGCTGGCCTTCGTCAACAAGATGGACCGCCCCGGCGCGGACTTCTTCCGCGTGGTGCAGATGATGATCGACCGCCTGAAGGCGCACCCGGTGCCGATTGTGATCCCTATTGGGGCGGAAGAGCACTTCACCGGCGTAGTGGATCTGATCAAAATGCGTGAAATCATCTGGGACGACGCCACCCAGGGGATGGCCTTCAGCTACGCGCCGGTGCCGGACGAATTGCTGGCGACGGCGAAAGAGTGGCGTGAAAAGATGGTCTCGGCGGCGGCGGAAGCCAGCGAAGAGCTAATGGATAAGTATCTGGAAAATGGCGATCTTGAGGAGGCGGAGATCATCAGCGGCCTGCGCGCCCGCACTGTGGCCGGTGAGATCCAGCCCGTGCTTTGCGGTAGCGCCTTTAAAAATAAAGGCGTACAGCGCGTGCTTGATGCGGTGGTCGAGCTGATGCCATCCCCGCTTGATATTCCGGCTATTAAGGGCGTGGATGAGAAGGGGGCGACCGCCGAACGCCATCCGGACGATCGCGAGCCGTTCTCCGCTTTGGCCTTTAAGCTGATGACCGACCCCTACGTGGGCCAGCTCACCTTTATCCGCGTCTACTCCGGCGTGCTGAAAAAAGGCGACGCGGTCTGGAACCCGGTGAAGGGTAAGAAGGAGCGCATTGGGCGTATCGTACTGATGCACGCCAACGATCGTCACGAGGTGGACGAACTACGGGCGGGGGATATCGCCGCCTGCGTCGGGTTGAAAGATGTCACTACGGGCGACACCCTGTGCGCCCCCGATGCGGTGATCACCCTTGAACGCATGGAGTTTCCCGATCCGGTGATCTCCCTGGCGATTGAGCCGAAGACCAAGGCGGATCAGGAGAAGATGGGTATCGCCCTACAGCGGCTGGCGGCGGAGGATCCCTCGTTCCATCTGCATACCGACGAGGAGTCGGGTCAGACCATCATCTCCGGCATGGGCGAGCTGCATCTGGAGATCATCGTCGACCGCATGCGGCGGGAGTTCGGCGTGGAGGCCAACATTGGTCGTCCGCAGGTAACCTACCGGGAGACAATTCGCAAAACGGTGCAGGATATCGAAGGCAAATTTGTTCGCCAGTCCGGCGGTAAAGGGCAGTACGGTCACGTGGTGCTGACCCTGGAGCCACTGGAGGGGGGCACAGGCTTTATCTTCGAGGATGCCACCAAGGGCGGGGTTGTACCCCGGGAGTTTATCCCCTCGGTGGAGAAAGGCCTGCGGGAGGCGATCAATAACGGCGTGCTGGCGGGCTATCCGGTAGTCGATATCAAGGCGACGCTGACCTTCGGCTCCTATCATGACGTCGACTCCTCGGAGCTGGCTTTCCGCATGGCGGCGATTTTTGGCTTCAAAGAGGGGGCCAGACGCGCCGATCCGGCGATCCTGGAGCCAATCATGCACGTTGAGGTGGAGACGCCGGAGGAGTATGCCGGCAACGTGATGGGGGATCTCTCCTCCCGTCGCGGCATGGTGCAGGGGATGGACGAGCGGCTAGGGAGCCAGATCATCCGCGCCGACGTGCCGCTGGCGGAGATGTTTGGTTACTCGACCACGCTGCGCTCGATGTCTCAGGGGCGCGCCACCTACAGCATGGAGTTTCACCACTACGCGGAAGCGCCGCGTAACGTGGCGGACACTATTATCGCCAGCCGGGCCAAAACGTCATAACCGGCTAAACAACACCTGCTAAACCCGCCCCGGCATGGCTAACCCTGCCGGGGCGCTCATTTTTTTCCGCGCAGCGGCAAAATCTCTTCACTCAGTGATCTCCGCTGCAAATTTGTACAAGCGGGGTGCGCAGTCTCACTTTCCCGCAGCTATGTTTAAGATTCTGGACGGTCCGGACACCGCGTAGCCCAGCCAGCCATGTGATGGCGACCTCTTCCACGCCGCCGCTGGCGTCGGGTTCTGAACCGTGCTGAGGATTAACACATGTCTATCAAAACGCTTACGTTACCGCTTGCTCTGCTGAGCTGCTTGGGTGCTGCGTTTTCTGCGCAGGCGGATATCACCATCGGCGTGGCCGGGCCGTTCACCGGACCCAACGCGACCTACGGGGCGCAATACTGGAAAGGGGCAACCCAGGCGGCGGCGGATATCAACGCTGCTGGCGGCATCAAGGGCGAGAAGATCGTGCTGGTGCAGGGAGACGATGCCTGCGAACCCAAACAGGCAGTGGCGGTGGCCAACCGACTGGTAGACGAAGAGAAGGTCTCCGCCGTAGTGGGCCACTTCTGCTCCTCCTCAACCATGCCCTCGTCCGAAGTTTATGACGAAGCGGGCGTGCTGACCATCACACCCGGCTCCACCAATCCGCAAATTACCGAGCGGGGCATGCAGAATATGTTTCGCATGTGCGGCCGCGACGACCAGCAGGGCGTGGTGGCGGCAAACTACATTCTCGACGTGCTGAAGGCGAAAAAGGTTGCCGTGATCCACGATAAAGACACCTACGGCCAGGGGCTGGCGGACGCGATGCGCGCGGCGCTGGAGAAGCGCGGTACCAAAGAGGTGCTCTATGAGGGGCTATCCCGGGGCGAAAAAGATTTCAACGCGCTGGTCACCAAAATCGGGGCGCTGAAGCCTGACGTGGTCTACTTCGGCGGCTGTCATCCTGAGGCCGGGCCGCTGGTGCGCCAGATGCGTGAGCAGGGAGTCGAGGCCAAATTCTTCTCCGGCGACTGCGTGGTGACCGAGGAGCTGGTGACGGCAGCAGGCGGGCCGCAGTTCACCAACGGCGTACTGATGACCTTTGGCAAGGATCCGCGCACTATCCCGGCCGGGAAGGCGGTGATTGAGAAATTCCGCGCCAGCGGCTTTGAGCCGGAAGGCTACACCCTCTACGCCTATGCCTCTATCCAGGCCCTCGCCGCCGCCTATAACGCCGTCGGCAAAGACAATGAGAAAGCCAGCGCCTGGCTGAAGTCAAACAGCGTGGATACGGTGATGGGAGCGAAAGCCTGGGATGGCAAGGGCGATCTCAAGGTCTCTGACTACGTCGTCTATCAGTGGGATGACAAAGGCAAATATCACCAGCTGTAATCCCACTTACCGGGGCGAGGGCGTTCACTATGGATGCATTCTTCTTGCAGCAGCTTATCAACGGCCTGACGCTGGGGGCGGTGTATGGCCTGATCGCCATCGGCTATACCATGGTGTACGGCATCATCGGGATGATTAACTTTGCTCACGGCGAGGTTTACATGATCTCGGCCTATCTCTGCGCCATCGGTCTTGGGCTGCTCTCGTGGTTTGGCCTGCACTCCTTCCCGCTGCTGATCTTCGGCACGCTGATCTTTACCGTGGTGGTCACCGGCGTCTACGGCTGGACGATCGAGCGCATCGCCTACCGGCCCCTGCGCAACTCCACGCGCCTCGCCCCGCTGATCTCGGCGATTGGCATGTCGCTGATCCTGCAAAACTATGTCCAGATCGCCCAGGGGCCGAACCAGCAGGGGATCCCAACCCTGCTGAGCGGCGTGCTGCGCGTGGACGTTGGTGACGGTATCGTCCAGATCACCTGGACCAAAATTTTCATTCTGCTGGCGGCGTTCGCAGGGATGCTGCTACTGACCTGGATAATTCAGTTTACTCGGCTGGGACGCATCTGCCGCGCCACGCAGCAGGATCGGCGGATGGCGTCGATCCTCGGCATCAATACCGATCGGGTTATCTCGCTGGTGTTTGTGATGGGCGCGGCCATGGCGGGACTGGCCGGCGTACTGGTGACCATGAACTACGGCACCTTTGATTTCTATATCGGTTTTATCATCGGCATTAAGGCCTTTACCGCCGCCGTGTTGGGTGGCATCGGTTCGCTGCCTGGCGCAATGCTGGGCGGCCTGCTGCTGGGGGTAGCCGAAGCGCAGTTTGCCGGGCTGGTCAACTCTGACTATAAGGACGTCTTCTCCTTTGCGCTGCTGGTTGCCATCCTGATTTTCCGTCCGCAGGGGCTGCTGGGCCGCCCGGTGGTGGCGAAGGTATGAGGGGCGCGAGCATGACGGATGAGGCAATAAAACCCCGGCTGGATCTGATGCAGTGCCTACGGGATACCCTCCTTGCGGGGCTGTGTGCGCTGGTGGTGTTCGGGCCCATCGTCGGGGTGGTGCTTAAGGGCTACAGCGTTAACCTGGCCCCGGGACGTGTTGCGCTGCTGGTCGCTATCGTTATGGCCGGTCGCTTTCTGCTGAGCCTGGCGCTGCAGACAGCGCGTGGGCGACAATTCACCCGCCGCTTTGAGAGCGCCAACGACGGGGTGTTTGTCCGCTCGCCGGATCATACCTCCCATCTGCGCTGGATTGGGCCGCTGCTGCTGGTGCTGGCAATGCTCTTTCCCTTCGTCGCCAGCAAATACCTCCTGACCGTCGCGATCCTCGGGCTAATTTACGTCCTGCTCGGGCTGGGGCTCAATATTGTGGTGGGGCTGGCCGGGCTGCTGGACCTCGGCTACGTTGCGTTTTACGCCATTGGTGCCTATGGTCTGGCGCTGGGTTATCAGTACCTCGGCCTGGGCTTCTGGGTAATGCTCCCCCTGGGCGCGATTATTGCCGCACTGGCCGGCGCGCTGCTGGGCTTTCCGGTGCTGCGGATGCACGGCGACTATCTGGCGATTGTCACCCTCGGCTTCGGAGAGATTATCCGTCTTGTGCTCAATAACTGGCTGAGCTTTACCGGTGGGCCAAACGGCATTTCGGTACCTGCACCGACCTTTTTAGGCCTGGAGTTTGGTCGCCGGGCGAGAGACGGCGGCGTTCCCTTTCATGAATTTTTTGGCATTACCTATAACCCTAACCTTAAATTTATCTTTATCTACGCGGTGCTGGTTCTGGTGGTCGTATTAGTGCTGTTTATTAAGCACCGGCTGACCACCATGCCCATCGGCCGGGCCTGGGAGGCGCTGCGGGAGGATGAGATAGCCTGTCGCTCGCTGGGCTTAAATCATGTCCTGGTTAAGCTGTCGGCGTTTATGCTCGGTGCCTCCACCGCGGGGATTGCCGGCGTCTTCTTTGCCACCTATCAAGGCTTTGTGAATCCCACCTCGTTTACCTTTTTTGAATCAGCGCTCATTCTCGCCATCGTCGTTCTGGGCGGGATGGGATCAACGCTGGGGGTGGTGCTGGCGGCGTTTATCCTCACCGTCGCCCCGGAGCTGCTGCGGGACTTTGCCGAGTACCGGGTGTTGCTATTTGGCATGCTGATGGTGCTGATGATGATCTGGCGGCCGCGCGGCCTGGTTCGCACCAGCCGGGCCGGATTTGCCGTCCGTAAGGGCGTTGCGCCATGAGCGACGCCATCCTACGCGTGGACAATCTGATGATGCACTTCGGCGGTATCAAAGCCCTCAACGACGTCAGCCTGGAGGTGGAGCGCGGGTCGATCACCGCGCTTATCGGCCCCAACGGCGCGGGAAAAACCACGGTGTTCAACTGCCTGACCGGCTTTTACCAGGCCTCCGGCGGATCGATCCTGCTGGAGACGCGAACGCGTACCACTGACATCGTGCAGGTGCTGGGGCAGACGCTGCGAGTGGATGATTTCCTTCATCCACGGCGTTTAAGCTCCCGGCTGTGGTACAAGATGTTTGGCGGTACCCATCTGGTTAACCGTGCCGGACTGGCGCGCACCTTCCAGAACATCCGCCTGTTTCGCGAGATGTCGGTGGTGGAGAACCTGCTGATAGCCCAGCACATGCAGGCCAACCGCAATCTTATCGCCGGGATCCTCAATACGCCGGACTATCGTCGGGCGGAGAGCCAGGCCCTCGACCGGGCCTTCTACTGGCTGGAGGTGGTTGAGATGGTGGAGTGTGCCAACCGGCTGGCCGGAACCCTCTCCTATGGACAGCAGCGACGGCTGGAGATCGCCCGCGCCATGTGCACCGGACCAGAGATGATCTGCCTTGATGAACCCGCTGCCGGACTCAACCCCGTTGAGACACATGACCTGAGCCGGATCGTCCGTACCCTGCGCGAGCAGCATGGGGTAACGGTGCTGCTGATCGAGCATGACATGGGAATGGTCATGGCGATTGCCGACTGGGTGATTGTCCTCGATCACGGCAACGTTATTGCCCGCGGCACGCCAAAGGCAATTCAGGCCAACGCCGGCGTTATTGCTGCCTATCTCGGTACTGACGAGGAGGCGATAGATCGATGAGCCAGCCGCTGCTTGAGTTTCGCCGGGTTGACGTCTTCTATGGTCCGATCCAGGCCCTGAAAAATGTGTCACTGACAGTAAACGAGGGCGAGACCGTCTCGCTGATTGGGGCGAACGGCGCGGGCAAGTCGACGCTGCTGATGTCGGTCTTTGGCCAGCCGCGCATCGCCAGCGGAGAGATACGCTATCGCGGGGAGAATATCAGCCGTAAATCTACCCACTTTATTGCCAGCAACGGCATCGCCCAGGCCCCGGAGGGGCGGCGCATCTTTCCGGACATGACGGTGGAGGAGAATTTGCTGATGGGCACTATCCCCATCGGTGACCGTTACCAGAAGGCGGATAGAGCCCGAATGTACGACATCTTTCCGCTACTGGAAGAGCGTCGCAGCCAGCGGGCAATGACCCTCTCCGGCGGTGAGCAGCAGATGCTGGCCATCGCCCGGGCGCTAATGAGCCGCCCCCGACTGTTGCTGCTGGATGAACCCAGCCTCGGACTCGCTCCGCTGGTGGTGAAGCAGATTTTCCATATCCTGCGAGAGCTGACCCAGGGGGGAATGACGCTGTTCCTGGTGGAGCAGAACGCCAATCATGCCTTGAAGCTCTCTGACCGCGCCTATGTGATGGTCAACGGTGAGATCCGTCTCAGCGGCAGCGGTGCAGAACTGCTGGCAGATCCCGACGTGCGTAAAGCCTACCTGGGCGGGGGATGAATGTCCTTCACTTTCCTAATAAAGGGACTTAAAACATTAGCACTATAACATTTAAATAAATGCGATATATTTAAATGCTTTAATAGGTACAGCCATTGTGCATATTTTTTATGATGTCGGCGTGCAATTTTTAGGTGGAACTGAATAAAGTTGAATTTAAATAACGCTCATTATTGTTAATCCTGCCATATAAGATTTTCCTCAACACAAATACATTTATTATGGATGCCGCTGTATAAAAATTAGTTGTCAGTTATCTTTTTGTTTTATAGCTATTTTTCCAAATCATCATGGCGGTGTGGTTGCAGTCTTTTTTATTGCAGCGAAACTCATGGTGTTAATTAAGATAAATAGCAATTTTGATGCTGATAATTTTTATTAAGTAAATCCTTAGCCGATTAACAATTCAATCGATTACTCACTGGAGTTCACTATTATGACTCTCTCAGCTAGCCCTGCGCTTCAGCAGGTGGAGACCGCCCTTAAGGTCTCTCCCGGCAGCTTTGCTAAAAATAACTACCGCTCTGTCTTTGACGTTGCCCGCACGTCCCGGAAACAGTTTATCGCCGACAACATGTCGTGGCTGGGCCTGCGCGGCGGCAAAGCCTGGGATCTCGCCGTCGGTCAGGCCCAGTATATTCGTCGCCTGTTCCGGGAAAACCAGCTTACCCGGCAGATTCGTCTGGGTTTGCCGCAGACGCTTAGCGGTCAGCAGGTGGTCAACAGTTCTTCCTCGGATAATATTCAGGGACTGGTTCAGGATGGTCCGACCTGGCAGAACCAGTTTGCCGAAAACTGGCAGGCTTACTGCCAGTCCGGCGCACCGGAGGCAGTCGATTCCCCGGTCAGCTACCTCACCTGGCTCTATAAGCAGGCCCTGACGTTTGAGGAAGAGATTCAGGCCAGCAGCACGGCCGACCAGGTTATTACCCTGGCCGAGCGTCGTCCGGACCTCGCCACCCTGATGGTGGATAACGATGCCATCAATCAGCAGGTTCCAGCTTTACAACTGGTGAATGAGATCCTCGAAAACAATATCGCCACCAGCCTGCCAGCAGAGCAGAGCGTGGACGAGACCCTGGCAGAGACCCGCTATCCGACCCTGCTGCCGTATCACTTCCCCCACGATCAGGCAGAGCTTGCGCTGTTGAATGCTGGCGTCCCGCTGGAGGAGATCATCGGCGAGACCGCCACCGACTGGCCGTGGTTCCTGAATGATGCATGGCGCGGGGGGCGCAGCGATAACAGCACGGAACTTGCTAGCGGTTTAGCTCCGGAGCAGCAGAAGCTGGTGACCGAAGCAGATAACAGCACTGGCTCTGACCTGACGGCATTTTATAAAACGAACCTCGGCGTAGAAACGGCGGACTATACGCCGTTTGAAAATCTCGACACCTTTACCTATCAGTTGGGGATTACCGTGCCGCAGGTAGAGGAGCTAGTGGCGGGAAACGGCAAAGGCAGCACCAGCGTCGTTATCTCATCAAATATAATCAGCGAAAATAATATTTATGAAAGCGTTGATAGCTATCATTATGGCGCTTCATTTATTAATGAAAACAATGCCAGCTCTATTGCATTAGTATCATCAAGTAATGACTACCTTCTTTCTGGAGAGCCCTCCTTTATTTCTGATGCAACAAAAGGGAACGCTATTTCTCTGAAAAGCAGCGAAGACCAATACATCACAATACCTGATGATTTCACAACATCCAATAATCATAACTCCAGTTTCTCAATGGGCTTCTGGGTCAATATAAATAGCACTCCCGATGGTGATGTGATGATTGGTGGTAACACAAAAATATCTTCAAGTGGTCGTGCAGAAGATCTCGGTTTCTTTATTCTAGGGTCGTCAGGGAAATTTGACTTAAACGTAACCGATCAGAAAGGTAACTATAAAAATGCTCAAATAGGTTACGCTTATAATGAGTGGAACTATTTTATATTCTCTGTTGATTGGCAGAGTAATGAAGTAATTATCTGTAAGCGAACGTTTGGCCCAAATAAGGATGTAAATTCGACTGGCATTAATTTATCTTCGCTGACTGGAGGTATGCCTGCTTTAAATAAATGGTATTTTAATAATGATAGTGGTGAAGATTATTATCAGCGATTTGGCCGAAGTGCCACGATCGACATTCAGGAAGTGGCTATTTGGAATTTTGCATTAACAAAAGATGAGATGTCGGCAATTTCTGCATCAACGCTCCCCGCTGGCGGGCGCACTGATATGCTGAAATTTTATCCCTTCTTATCTAACTCTACTGTTTTTCTTAATAATCTCTCCGATGCCCGCATGGACCGCATCAACCGGATGGTGCGCCTGCAGCGCTGGCTCGGTCTGAGCTATGAGGAGACCGACCTGCTGCTCAGCGCCTGCATCCGCGCCCAGGGCGCAGATAACACTGACTTCACCCTCAACGCCCACACCCTGCGTGCGCTGGGCGTCTTCCGCCACTGGCAGCAGAAGTACGCTATTAATGCCTTCCAGTTTGCTGCTGTGCTGGACCAGATAACCCCGTACGCCATCTCCCCGGCGGTGCCGTTCCTCGACCAGGTGTTTAACGCCCCGTCGCTGTTTGATGAGCCGTTCGCCATTACTGGCGAGACGGTCAGCTACACCGACGTTACCGGCGACAGCGCCCGCACGGTACGTCAGATTTGTGCCGGGCTGGACATCACCCAGGCGCAGTTCCGGGTGCTGGCGGATAAGGTGGCGGCAGCGCAGGGAGATGCAGAGGCGAAGACCTTCCCGCTGACGCTGGCGGTGGTGTCGGCCCTCTACCGGCTGGTGATGGTGCCGCGCTGGCTGGGGCTGTCGTTTGCCGACGGCGCGGCGCTGCTGAGCCTGGCGGGCGAGGGCGATGCAGCCTGGACCACGCTGGC
>NZ_DAMACX010000050.1:0-24467 GCF_031998825.1 Pseudescherichia sp. | reverse complement strand
GCGGGCCAGTCCCCTGAGCCGATATTTCATACCACAAGAATGTGGCGCTCCATGGTTGGTGAGCATGCTCGGTTCGTCCGAGAAGCCTTAAAACTATGACGACATATTCACCTTGAACCAAGGGTTCAAGGGTTACAGCCTGCGGCGGCATCTCGGAGATTCCTCTTCCTCTACCTGATACCATGACATCACTCGCGCTACCCGTTTCACCCCGACAGCTCATTCGCCAGCAGATCCGCCAGCGTCGCCGTGCTTTAAGCAATGACGAACAGCGTAGCTATGCTCAACAGGCCGCTAACCGTATGATGGCGTTTCCCCCCATGGTGATGGCCCATACCGTGGCGCTGTTTCTCTCTTTCGACGGTGAGCTTGATACCCGTCCGCTGATCGAGCAGCTCTGGCGCAGTGGCAAACGCGTCTGCCTGCCGGTTTTGCACCCCTTTAGCCCCGGCAATCTGCTGTTTCTCCACTACCATCCCGAGAGCGAGCTGGTGGTGAATCATCTGAAAATTTATGAGCCAAAGCTCGATCTGCGCGACGTCACGCCGCTCGATAAGCTGGATGTTTTAGTCACGCCGCTGGTGGCCTTTGACAATCAGGGGCAACGGCTGGGGATGGGCGGTGGCTTTTACGATCGTACGCTACAGAAGTGGCAGCAGCACGGCTTTACGCCGGTGGGCTACGCCCATGACTGCCAGCAGGTCGATGCCCTGCCGGTCGAGGAGTGGGATATTCCGTTGCCTGCGGTGGTCACGCCAACGCAGACCTGGCAGTGGTAGGCCCGGCAGGCGCGCCGGGCAATACGGATCAGTAGAGCAGACGCGCGCGGATAGTACCTGCGATGCCCTTCATGCTCTGCAGCGCCTTCTGCGCCACCTCTTCTTCCGCCTCGATATCGATCACCACGTAGCCCATCTGCGGCGTCGTTTGCAGATACTGGGCAGCGATGTTGACACCCTGCTCGGCGAAGATCTGGTTGATGGCGGTCAGCACGCCAGGGCGGTTCTCATGGATATGCAGCAGACGACGCCCGCCGTGCAGCGGCAGCGACACTTCCGGGAAGTTGACGGCAGAGAGCGTGGAGCCGTTGTCTGAATATTTCGCCAGCTTGCCCGCCACTTCGAGACCGATGTTCTCCTGCGCTTCCTGCGTGGAGCCGCCAATGTGCGGCGTCAGCAGCACGTTATCGAATTCACAGAGCGGAGACTCAAACGGATCGCTGTTGGTCGCCGGCTCGGTCGGGAAGACGTCGATAGCTGCCCCCGCCAGATGCTTATTACGCAGCGCGTCGCAGAGGGCCGGAATATCAACCACCGTGCCGCGTGAGGCGTTGATCAGCAGCGAGCCGGGCTTCATCAGGGCTAGCTCTTCGACGCCGATCATGTTCTTCGTCGAGGCATTTTCCGGCACGTGCAGACTCACCACGTCGCTCATGTTCAGCAGGTCAGAGAGGTGCTGAACCTGGGTAGCGTTGCCCAGCGGCAGCTTGCTTTCGATATCGTAGAAGAAGACGTTCATCCCCAGCGACTCCGCCAGAATGCCCAGCTGGGTGCCGATATGGCCGTAGCCGATAATACCGAGCTTCTTACCACGCGCTTCATAGGAGCCAGCGGCGAGCTTGTTCCAGACACCGCGGTGCGCTTTGGCGTTGGCTTCCGGAATGCCGCGCATCAGCAGCAGCAGCTCGCCGATCACCAGTTCCGCCACTGAACGGGTGTTAGAGAACGGGGCGTTGAATACCGGCACACCGCGTTTCGCGGCAGCGTTGAGGTCAACCTGGTTGGTGCCGATGCAGAAGCAGCCGACGGCAACCAGCTTCTCTGCGGCAGCAAAGATCTCTTCCGTCAGATGGGTACGGGAACGCAGGCCGATGAAATGGGCATCACGGATTGATTCTTTCAGTTGAGCGCTGTCCAGCGCACCTTTGTGAAATTCGATGTTGGTATAACCCGCCGCACGAAGGCTATCCAGCGCTTTCTGGTGTACGCCTTCGACCAGCAGAAACTTAATTTTGTCTTTTTCCAGTGATACTTTTGCCATTTCCCCGACCCTGTTATTTTCTAAATCAATGTGTGTTCGCTTTAGCCAACATATCAAAAAAAACTATTGCGGCAATATGAACGTTTGCGTCGGCGGTATGAAGAAAAGTCACGCAGCGAAGTTTGGCAGAGGAAAATGCTGGCAGAGTGGCGAAACGGCGGCAGGATCGCCAGCGGCTGGCTGAAAACGTGACACAAGTCACCAAATTCAGCCAGGGAAAATTTTTTTCAACGGCGAGCGCGGCTTGCCATCAGATCATTTTACGATGGTTTTGACGCCGTCGGCGGTACCGATCAGCGCCACGTCCGCGCCACGATTGGCGAACAGTCCGACGGTCACCACGCCTGGAATGCCGTTAATGGCGTTTTCCAGCGCCACCGGATCGATAATCTCCAGGCCGTGCACGTCGAGGATCACGTTACCGTTGTCGGTCACTACGCCCTGACGGTATTCCGGACGGCCGCCCAGCTTCACCAGCTGGCGAGCAACGGCGCTGCGGGCCATAGGGATCACCTCCACCGGCAACGGGAAGCTGCCCAGTATGGCGACCTCTTTTGACGCATCGGCAATACAGATAAACTTATCCGCTACGGAGGCAATGATCTTTTCGCGAGTCAGCGCCGCACCGCCGCCTTTGATCATCTGCATCTGGCCGTTGATCTCGTCAGCACCGTCCACGTAGACGCCAAGACGATCGACCTCGTTGAGATCGAACACGGTGATGCCGAGGGATTTCAGCTTTTCGGTAGAGGCGTCTGAGCTGGAAACTGCCCCTTCGATCTGCCCCTTCATTGTGCCCAGCGCATCGATAAAGTGTGCAGCCGTTGAACCGGTGCCAACCCCAACAATGGTGCCTGGCTCAACATAGTTTAGCGCCGCCCAGCCTACTGCTTTTTTTAGTTCGTCCTGCGTCATGATCGTTTGCCTGTGGTGTGGAGACTCAACGCGCATTATAAGGCATCGATCGTTAAAATGTCCCTGTGATCTATGTCACAACTCTCAGTGAAAAACTCAGGCGTGCATTTCGTCTGTATCTAACGAAAATTTATGTCATAGTGCTGTTAATCACCTTTTGGAGCACTTCTTAGCAATGAAACGTCCGGACTACAGAACACTACAGGCGCTTGATGCGGTCATTCGTGAACGCGGGTTTGAGCGTGCCGCGCAAAAACTGTGTATTACCCAGTCCGCCGTCTCACAACGTATCAAACAGCTGGAAAATATGTTCGGCCAGCCGCTGCTGGTTCGTACTGTGCCGCCGCGTCCAACCGAGCAGGGGCAGAAGCTGCTGGCGCTGCTGCGTCAGGTTGAGCTGTTAGAAGATGAGTGGCTGGGGGATGAGCAGACCGGCTCGACGCCGCTGCTGCTCTCCCTGGCGGTCAACGCCGACAGCCTGGCAACCTGGCTTCTGCCAGCGCTGGCGCCGGTGCTGGTTGACTCACCGATCCGCCTTAATCTGCAGGTGGAGGATGAGACCCGCACCCAGGAGCGCCTGCGTCGGGGTGAAGTGGTCGGGGCGGTCAGTATCCAATCCCAGGCGCTGCCAAGCTGCCTGGTGGATCGGCTCGGGGCGCTCGACTACCTGTTTGTTGGATCAAAAGCCTTTGCCGATCGCTACTTCCCCAACGGCGTCACCCGCTCGGCGCTGCTGAAGGCCCCAGCGGTGGCGTTTGACCATCTCGACGACATGCATCAGGCCTTTTTACAGCAGAACTTCGATCTGCCGCCGGGCAGCGTGCCGTGCCATATCGTTAACTCGTCCGAAGCCTTTGTGCAGCTGGCGCGCCAGGGCACGACCTGCTGCATGATCCCACACCTGCAGATCGAGCGCGAGCTGGACAGCGGCGAGCTGATTGACCTGACGCCCGGCCTGTTCCAGCGTCGGATGCTCTTCTGGCACCGCTTTGCACCGGAGAGCCGCATGATGCGCAACGTCACCGAAGCGCTGCTGGCCCACGGTCGCCGCGTGCTGCGTCAGGATTAAAACGGGAAGGTATCCGGCCAGGTTTGGCCCCGGCCGGATAAGAGAAACTTACTGCTGGGCTGGCTGAGTTGACTGGGCTGGTGCCGACTGCGCTGGCGTAGACTCAGAAGTCTGACCCGCCTGCGGCTGCAGCTCAAACACCACGTCAACCTGATCGTCAAACTGGATGGTTGGCTGCTCGTAGGTCTCCTGCGCCGATGCCGTCGCCGCGTCTGCCTTCATCATGCGTACCATTGGGGTAGGCTGATAGTTAGAGACGTGGTAGCGCACGCTGTATACCGGTCCGAGGGTGGACTTAAAGCCTGCAGCAAGCTGACCGGCCTGACGCACCGCATCATCGATTGCCGCTTTACGCGCTTTGTCTTTATAGGCTTCCGGTTGCGCAACGCCCAGCGTGACCGCACGGATCTCGTTCAGCCCGGCCTTCAGCGCGCCGTCCAACAGCGAATTAAGCTTATCCAGCTCGCGCAGCGTTACCTCTACGGTACGTACCGCCCGGTAACCCTTCAGAATGCTTTTGCCATTTTGATAGTCATAGTCCGGCTGCGTACGCAGGTTAGCGGAGTTGATGTCCTTCTTCGCCACGCCATTCTGCTCGAGGAAGCTCAGGTATTGCGCAACGCGATCGTCGGCCTGCTTCTTCGCCGATGCCGCATCTTTTGCCGCAACATTAACTTCAATCGCCAGGGTAGCGATATCCGGCACGGCATCCACGCTCGCCGTACCCGAGGTAACGATATGCGGGCCGTTTGGCAACTCATTTGCCTGAACCGACAGCGCACCTAATCCAACTAATGCCGCAAGGGCCATCACTTTGAACTTCACCGTAGCTTCTCCTTGTCTGAATATTCGCCGCGGACGCGGACGTCTGGCTGCAAGCTTAACGTTTCCGGCCCGGTTGTCCATCGGACTTAGCCTGATAACGCTACCCTACAGCACCTGCAAATGATGAATACCTTCTTTCGCCAGCTGAAACGCAATAAACCACATGATAACGCCAACGACGAAGTTGATAATACGCTGCGCCTTAGTGGTGCGCAGGCGCGGCGCAAGCCAGCTTGCCAGCAGTGCCAGGCCGAAAAACCAGATAACCGAGGCGCTGATAGTGCCAAGCGCAAACCAGCGCTTCGGCTCGGCCGCCAGCTGCCCGCCCAGACTACCGAGCACCACAAAGGTGTCGAGATAGACGTGGGGATTAAGCCAGGTCACCGCCAGCATAGTCATAATAATTCGCCAGCGCCCCTGTTTTAACACCTCAGCACTGGCCAGCTCAAGCTGCTGACTAAACGCCGTCTTCAGGGCGCCAAAGCCGTACCAGAGCAGAAACGCCACGCCACCCCAGGTCACCAGCGCCATCAACCACGGCGACTGCATCAGCACGGCGCTGCCGCCGAAGATGCCAGCACAGATCAGGATTAAGTCGCTAAGCGCACATAGCCCGGCCACCATCAGCGGATACTGCCGGCGGATCCCCTGATTCATCACAAACGCATTCTGTGGACCCAGCGGCAGGATCAGCGCCGCGCCTAATGCAACCCCTTGAAAATAATAACTTAGCACCGTAACTGCCTCTACCTAATCGTTCATGGCGGAGACTATACCGTGCCCTCATTATAAGCGGAAATTTAAAATTCTAATCAGTTATCAGTAACGCTAATAAGAAGAGGGGCCAGCAACGCTGGCCCTGGGGAGATTACTGCTGCTCGGCAGGCTGAGCCGCTTTCTCGCGCTTGAAGTGTACGTCCATCTGCGGATAGGGGAAGCCAATGCCATGGGCGTCAAAGGTCTTCTTAATGCGCTCCAGCACGTCCCAGTAGACCGCTTGCAGATCGCTGCTGTTGCTCCAGGTACGGATCACAAAGTTGACCGAGGAGGCACCCAGCTCGTTCATGCGGACGGTCATCTCGCGATCTTTGAGGATACGATCGTCAGACTCGATAATCTCGGTCAGTAGCTTTCTTACCAGATCGATATCCGCATCGTAGTCGACGCCGATAATGAACTCGTTACGCCGCACCGGCTCGCGGGAGAAGTTAATGATGTTGCCCGCAATGATTTTGCCGTTAGGGATAACAATGTAGCGGCCATCGGCTGAACGCATGGTGGTAGAGAAGATCTGCACGTGCAGAACGGTACCCGCCACGCCGCCTAAATCGACATACTCACCGGCACGGAACGGACGGAAGGTCACCAGCAGCACCCCTGCGGCAAGGTTAGAGAGCGATCCCTGCAACGCAAGGCCAATGGCCAGACCCGCGGCACCCAGCACGGCGATCACCGATGCGGTCTGCACCCCTACCCGGCCCAGCGCGGCGATCAGGGTAAAGGCAATAATGCCGTAACGCACCAGCGCAGAGAGAAAGTCAGCTACCGTGGCATCAATATGGCGAGCCACCATCAGCCGGTTGATACCGTTAGAAATGATCCGGGCGATGATCATCCCGATAATGAGGATAACAATCGCCGCAACGATGTTGACGGCATAGCTCAGCAGCAGCGCCTGGTTGCGCACCAGCCAGCCGCCGGCGTTATTTATGCTACCCAGCACATTAAGATCGTCCATTCACTGTTCCTTATGCTTACCTAAATGGATTAAAAATCACGTAAAAACGTGAAGCAGGTCAGCAAAGCGTAAACAAAAAACGACACCTATGCCAAACCCTAAACGCACCGGCCGCACAAAACGCCCGCAACATGAGTCAATTTTCAGACTGGGTTTACGCTACTCAGGCAAAAAAAATGGCTCCCCGCAGGGAGCCACTGTTTATTACACGCGTTAAATTACAGAACGTCGATCGCGTTCAGCTCTTTAAACGCCTGCTCCAGACGCGTTACCATGCTGGCCTGTGCGGCACGCAGCCATACGCGCGGATCGTAGTATTTCTTGTTCGGCTGGTCTTCGCCTTTCGGGTTGCCCAGCTGAGACTGCAGGTAAGCTTCGTTCTCTTTGTAATATTTCAGGATACCTTCCCAGTTAGCCCACTGAGTATCGGTATCGATGTTCATTTTGATCACGCCGTAGCTTACGGAGTCTTTGATCTCCTGAGCGGAAGAGCCGGAACCGCCATGGAACACGAAGTTCAGGCTGTTGTGCGGCAGGTTATGTTTCTTAGAAACATACTCCTGGGAGTCGCGCAGGATGGTCGGGGTCAGCTTAACGTTGCCCGGCTTGTAGACGCCGTGTACGTTACCGAAGGAAGCAGCAATGGTGAAGCGTGGGCTGATCGCGTTCAGCTTGGTGTACGCGTAGTCAACGTCTTCCGGCTGGGTGTAGAGTGCGGAGGCGTCCATATGGCTGTTGTCCACGCCATCTTCTTCACCGCCGGTGCAACCCAGTTCGATCTCCAGAGTCATGCCCAGCTTGGACATACGCTCCAGGTACTTAGAGCAGATCTCGATGTTCTCTTCCAGCGACTCTTCAGAGAGGTCGATCATGTGGGAGGAGAACAGCGGTTTGCCGGTAGCGGCAAAGTGTTTTTCACCCGCGTCCAGCAGACCGTCGATCCACGGCAGCAGTTTCTTCGCGCAGTGGTCAGTGTGCAGGATCACCGGCACGCCGTAATGCTCAGCCATCTGGTGAACGTGGTGGGCACCGGAGATTGCGCCCAGGATAGCCGCCTGCTGGCCTTCGCCTTTGAAGCCTTTACCTGCGATAAACGCAGCACCGCCGTTAGAGAACTGAACGATAACCGGTGCTTTTACTTTTGCAGCAGTTTCGAGAACGGCGTTGATGGAGTCAGTACCCACGCAGTTAACGGCCGGCAGAGCAAAGTTGTTCTCTTTAGCTACCTGGAATACTTTCTGAACGTCATCACCGGTGATCACGCCTGGTTTTACGAAATCAAAAATTTTAGACATGTTGTAAATCCTGTATTTACAGAAAACGGGTCTGAAATCAGGCGGAGCGATCCGCCTGCTCAGGCATTACTTCTTAGCGCGCTCTTCGAGCATCGCTACGGCTGGCAGCACTTTGCCTTCCACGAATTCAAGGAACGCGCCGCCACCGGTGGAGATATAGGAGATTTTGTCAGCGATGCCGAACAGGTCGATCGCCGCCAGGGTATCACCGCCACCTGCGATGGAGAACGCTTCGCTGTCTGCGATAGCGTTAGCCACGATCTCAGTACCTTTACGGAAGTTCGGGAACTCAAAAACGCCAACCGGGCCGTTCCACAGAATAGTTTTGGCGTTTTTCAGGATTTCAGCCAGTTTCTCAGCGGAAACATCGCCCAGATCCAGAATCTGCTCTTCATCTTTGATGTCGCTAACAGATTTCAGGGTCGCAGTCGCGGTTTCAGAGAACTCGGTGGCTACGCGCACGTCGGTCGGGACCGGAATATCACAGGTTTGCAGCAGGCGTTTCGCTTCGTCAACTAGGTCAGCTTCGTAGAGGGATTTGCCCACGTTATGGCCCTGAGCGGCAACGAAGGTGTTAGCAATACCACCACCGACGATCAGCTGATCGGCGATTTTTGACAGAGAGTCCAGTACGGTCAGCTTGGTAGAGACTTTAGATCCACCCACGATAGCCACCATCGGACGAGCCGGCTCTTTCAGCGCTTTACCCAGCGCGTCCAGTTCGTCAGCCAGCAGCGGGCCTGCGCACGCGACGTCAGCAAACTTGCCTACGCCATGGGTAGAAGCCTGTGCACGGTGAGCGGTACCGAACGCATCCATGACGAACACGTCGCACAGGGCAGCATATTTTTTCGCCAGGGTTTCGTCGTCTTTCTTCTCGCCTTTGTTGAAGCGAACGTTTTCCAGAACGACCAGCTCACCCTCAGCGACTTCCACACCGTCAAGATAGTCTTTAACCAGACGTACCGGGTTGGAGAGTTTGTCTTTCAGGTAGTTAACAACCGGCAGCAGAGAGAATTCTTCGTTGTACTCGCCTTCGGTCGGACGACCCAGGTGAGAGGTGACCATCACTTTCGCACCCTGTTTCAGGGCCAGTTCGATAGTCGGCAGGGAGGCACGGATACGCGCATCGCTGGTTACTTTACCATCTTTAACCGGTACGTTGAGATCCGCACGGATAAAAACGCGTTTACCAGCTAGATCCAGATCGGTCATCTTAATTACAGACATGGTGAATCCTCTCGTTGATTCTTAAAGTTTTGCAGACGCAAAACGCGTCCTACCTAAAACCTTTGGCGGCCATCGCTAACGTCGTGTCGAGCATTCGGTTAGCGAAACCCCATTCGTTATCACACCAGACCAGCGTCTTGATAAGGTGTGCCCCACTGACCCGCGTCTGTGTGCCATCAACAATGGCGCTGTGCGGATCGTGGTTAAAATCAGTTGAGACCAACGGTAATTCCGTATAGTCAACTATACCATGAAATGCTTCCTGTGACGCTTTTTGCAGCAACTGATTGACTTCTAATGCTTTTACCGGACTTGTTACCGTCACGCTAAGGTCAATCGCCGTCACATTGATTGTGGGTACGCGCACGGCAATCGCTTCAAATTTATCGTTAAATTTTGGAAAGAAGCGCGTAATGCCCGCCGCAAGTTTGGTATCCACCGGAATGATCGACTGACTCGCCGCACGCGTGCGCCGCAGATCTGAATGGTAAGCGTCGATCACCTGTTGATCGTGCATCGCCGAGTGGATCGTGGTGACCGTCCCCGACTCAATGCCAAAAGCGTCATCCAGCAGTTTAATCACGGGAATAATGCAGTTTGTGGTGCAGGAGGCGTTAGAGACAAGGCGGTCGTCCGGACGCAGATCGTCCTGGTTGACGCCGAAGACCACGGTGGCATCGAGATCGCTGCTGCCCGGATGGGAAAAGAGCACCTTCTTCGCACCGGCGGCCAGGTGCGCCTCGCCGTGTTGACGACTGCCGTAGACGCCGGTGCAGTCCAGTACGACGTCGACCTCCAGCTCGCGCCAGGGAAGCGCCTCAATGCCAGGCTCGTGCAGCAGACGGATCGCGTCATGGCCGACAAACAGCTGTCCACCCTCGTGATGAACACGCTGGCTAAAGCGGCCGTGGCTGGTGTCATACTTCAACAGATGCGCAATGCCTGCGTCGTCCGCCAGCTCGTTAATAGCCACTACGGCGATCTCCGCCCGGCGTCCGGATTCATACAAAGCACGAACCACGTTACGCCCGATGCGACCAAAGCCATTTATCGCGATGCGTAGGGTCATAAGTCTCCTGCAAAGCTATCCCTGAGTCGATGGCTGACAGAGTAATGCAGCAGCCTAGTCAGGGAAACCTCGCCTGTCACAAACCGTGACTAAATGGTTAAATGTCGAACAGAATTTCGACTGAAACGCTTCAGCTAGAGTAAGCGAAACGCGGAATAAAGGAAATGACTCTCAGAAGCAATAAGCCAGCTATATGACGTGCGTCACATTTTCGATGGAATAATTTCAGTGGGTTTTCGCCCACGCAGGAATAACAGACATAAAAAACCGGGCAATGGCCCGGCTTTTAGATTAACCCGGCAGATGCGCCGGGCTTGACGAATTACAGCAGCTCTTTCGCCTTGGCTACCACGTTTTCTACGGTGAAGCCGAACTCTTCAAACAGCTGCTCTGCCGGAGCAGATTCACCGAAGGTGGTCATCCCGACGATCGCGCCGTTCAGGCCGGTGTACTTGAACCAGAAGTCCGCAATACCCGCTTCGATGGCCACACGGGCAGAAACGGCTTTCGGCAGCACGGATTCGCGGTACGCCGCATCCTGCTTGTCGAACGCGTCGGTGGACGGCATGGAGACCACGCGCGCCTTCACGCCTTCGGCAGTCAGCTGTTCCCATGCGCTCACCGCCAGCTCGACTTCCGAACCGGTGGCAATCAGGATCAGCTGCGGCTGTCCTTCGCTCTCTTTCAGCACGTAGCCGCCGCGGGCGATGTCCGCCAGCTGCTGCTCGGTACGCTCCTGCTGGGCCAGGTTCTGGCGGGAGAGGATCAGCGCGGTCGGGCCGTCCTGACGCTCAACGCCGTATTTCCACGCCACCGCGGATTCAACCTGGTCACACGGACGCCAGGTGCTCATGTTCGGGGTCAGACGCAGGGAAGCGACCTGCTCCACCGGCTGGTGGGTCGGGCCGTCTTCGCCCAGACCGATAGAGTCGTGGGTGTAGACCAGCACCTGACGCTGCTTCATCAGCGCAGCCATACGCACTGCGTTACGGGCGTACTCAACGAACATCAGGAAGGTAGAGGTGTACGGCAGGAAACCGCCGTGCAGGGCGATGCCGTTGGCAATCGCGGTCATACCGAACTCGCGCACGCCGTAGTGGATATAGTTGCCGGCAGCATCTTCGTTGATGGCTTTGGAGCCAGACCAGATGGTCAGGTTCGACGGCGCCAGGTCAGCAGAGCCGCCGAGGAATTCTGGCAGCAGCGGGCCGAAGGCTTCGATAGCATTCTGGGATGCTTTACGGCTGGCGATTTTGGACGGATTCGCCTGCAGCTTAGCAATAAATTCATTCGCTTTCGCGTTGAAGTCAGCTGGCATCTCACCGCTCATACGGCGGGTGAACTCGGCCGCTTCCTGCGGGAAGGCGTTGGCGTAGGCAGCGAACTTCTCGTTCCAGGCGTTCTCTTTCGCCGTGCCGACCTCTTTGGCATCCCACTGGGCGTAGATGTCAGACGGGATAACAAACGGCTCGTGTTTCCAGCCCAGCTGCTCACGGGTCAGAACGATCTCTGCATCGCCCAGCGGCGCACCGTGGGAGTCGTGAGTCCCGGCTTTGTTCGGAGAGCCGAAGCCGATAACGGTTTTGCACATCAGCAGGGACGGCTTGTCGGTAACGGACTGTGCTTCCTCAACGGCGCGCTTGATGGCGTCTGCGTCGTGACCGTCCACGCCGCGCACCACGTGCCAGCCGTAGGCTTCAAAACGGGCTGCGGTGTCATCGGTGAACCAGCCCTCAACGTGGCCGTCGATGGAGATGCCGTTGTCGTCATAGAACGCCACCAGCTTGCCGAGCTTCAGGGTACCGGCCAGGGAGCACACTTCGTGGGAGATGCCTTCCATCATGCAGCCGTCGCCAAGGAAAGCGTAGGTGTGATGGTCAACGATGTCGTGGCCCGGACGGTTAAACTGTGCGGCCAGGGTCTTCTCAGCAATCGCCATGCCCACGGCGTTGGCGATGCCCTGCCCCAGCGGACCGGTGGTGGTCTCAACGCCGGCGGTGTAGCCCACTTCCGGGTGGCCAGGCGTTTTGGAGTGCAGCTGGCGGAAGTTTTTCAACTCTTCAATCGGCAGGTCGTAGCCGGAGAGGTGCAGCAGGCTGTAGATCAGCATTGAGCCGTGGCCGTTGGAGAGCACAAAACGGTCGCGGTTGGCCCAGGCCGGGTTGGCCGGGTTGTGGTTCAGGAAATCACGCCACAGGACTTCGGCGATGTCTGCCATACCCATCGGGGCACCCGGATGACCGGATTTGGCTTTCTGTACCGCGTCCATGCTCAGCGCACGAATAGCATTGGCAAGCTCTTTACGTGAGGACATTTTGACTCCAGATCGGACTGTTAAAGGCCATGCCCGTAGCGACTTGACTACAGCGCAATATGGGCTACGCCGGAAAAAAGTGTCAACAATGTAACCCAAGCGGCTAGCCATGTACATGGACCATCCTTTTGCTACTTCAGAAATCTCTGGAAGCCGCTCGCAGGTTGCGCAAACACTCGCCCACGGCTTGTGATTTTCTTTATACTCAGAAAAGGTTCCCGTCTCCCTGCGTCGGGAAGACCATTAAAATTATCAATATATTGATGCGGAAGATAACCAATGAAGATTCGGCAAGCATTGCTCGCTCTGGGTGTGGCAGCGGCGTTATCCGGCTGCCAGAACATGGATTCAAACGGTTTACTCAGCTCAGGAGCGGAGGCGTTTCAGGCCTACTCTCTGAGCGATGCACAGGTTAAGGCGCTGAGCGACGAATCCTGTAAAGAGATGGACAGCAAAGCAACGCTTGCGCCTGCCAACAGTGAATACCGCCAGCGTCTGGATAAGATCGCCTCCGCGTTGGGCGACAACATCAACGGCCAGCCGGTGAACTACAACGTCTATATGACAAAAGACGTTAATGCCTTTGCGATGGCCAACGGCTGCATCCGCGTTTACAGCGGACTGATGGATATGATGAATGACAACGAGGTCGAAGCGGTTATCGGCCACGAAATGGGCCACGTTGCGCTCGGCCATGTTAAGCGCGGTATGCAGGTCGCGCTGGGCACCAACGCCGTGCGCGTTGCCGCTGCCTCGGCGGGTGGCGTGGTAGGCAGCCTCTCCCAGTCGCAGCTTGGCGATCTGGGCGAGAAACTGGTGAACGCCCAATTCTCCCAGCGTCAGGAAGCAGAAGCGGATGACTACTCCTACGATCTGCTGCGCAAGCGCGGCATCAACCCGTCGGGCTTAGCCACCAGCTTCGAGAAGCTGGCGCAGCAGGAAGCCGGTCGTCAAAGCACCATGTTTGACGATCACCCGGCATCCGAGGCCCGCGCGCAGCATATTCGGGATCGTATGTCGGCGGACGGAATTAAATAATAATCACAGGAGGCGATATCGCCTCCTTTTTATTCCGCATAAATTGCTAAATAAACCGCACATAACGGTAAATAGGGTCGTAAATATAATTATCACCCTGGCGTAGATCGCTACGCCTCTCTGTAAACCTTGAAGTTTCTGGTCACATATTTATTGCAATGATTTATCATTCAGGTGAATATCGAATACGCAACAACACAATTCGATATTATCCAGAAAGAGAAGTTCCCTCCGTGAAAAAAGAGTTATCATTAATTGCATTAAGTTTATTCGCCGCTATTCCCGCCGTTGCCAGCCAGCAATCCGACAGCCAGGGCTTTATTGACGACAGTCATTTAAATGTGCTTTTACGCAATGCGTATATTGGTCGTGATTATCAGCAGGGCGCACAGGACAGGGCCGAATGGGGCCAAGGCATTATTGCCATCTATCAATCTGGCTATACCGAAGGCGTTATCGGTTTTGGCGTTGATGGCATCGCCCAGTATGGCGTGCGTCTGGACGGTGGCCGCGGCCGCAGCGGCGCGGGCGGCATCGACTTCTTCAAACAGGAAGATGACGGCCGCGCGAAGTCCGATCTCGCTAAGTTTGGCGCAACCGCCAAAATGCGTATCGCCAATACCGTGCTGAGCTACGGCACCCAGCGTCCTGAGTTACCGATTATTAATTCCGACGCCTCCCGCCTGCTATTTGAAAGCTATACCGGTGCCATGCTGAACTCAAAAGAGATCGACGGTCTGGAGATCAATGCCGGTTATCTCACCGACGAACAGCGTAAAAGCGACGATCGCCATGACAGCGGCCTGAAGAGCCTCTCCTTCGGCGGCGCAAGCTACCAGTTCAATGACCAACTCAGCGGCGCACTCTATGCATCTCATGTGGAAGATGTGCTGAACAAACAGTACCTCGGCCTGAACTTCAAACAGCCGTTCAGCACCGGGCAGCAGCTGGTTCTCGATTTCAATGGCTATAACTCCCGCCTGGATCAGGGTTATGCCAACGAGCTTAATACCGGGCGTAGTAACAGCATCTGGAGCCTGGCAGCCAGCTATATCTGGGATATTCATACCTTCAAGGTGGCATACCAGCAGAGCAGCGGCAGCACCGGCTATCACTACGGTAGCTATCGCGATCGGGGCGGCGTGGGCGATGGCGGCAACACCATCTGGCTGGCGAACTCCTACTGGTCCGATTTTAACGGTGAAGACGAGCGCTCCTGGCAGGCCTCATACGGGCTGGACTTTGCTGGCCTCGGTTTACCGGGCCTGAGCTGGACCACCGCTTACGTGCGTGGCGATAATATCAAGACGGCCGAAACCAGCAACGGTAAAGAGCACGAGTGGTTTAACCAGGTGCAGTACCAGGTGCAGGATGGCCCGGCTAAAGATCTGAAGCTGAAGCTGCGCTATTCCGTACTGCGCGTCTCCAACAGCGCCAGCGATTATAACGTGGGCGGCAATGAGATCCGCGCTTACGTGGAATATCCGTTTAACGTCTTCTAAGCACAATAAAAAACCCTCTCACAGGAGAGGGTTTTTTTATCCCGCAGCGAGAAGCTTATTCGCCTTTTTTCGCCGCCTGAATATAGAGCATCTCCAGCGCCAGGGTCGCTGCGGCCAGCGCGGTGATTTCCGACTGGTCATATGCCGGCGCCACTTCCACCAGATCCATCCCCACGATGTCCAGATCCTGCAGGCCGCGCAGCAGTTTAATCGCGCGATCGGAGGTCAGGCCGCCAATCACCGGCGTACCGGTCCCCGGCGCAAAAGCCGGATCCAGGCAGTCAATATCAAAGGTCAGATAGACCGGCATATCGCCGACGATCTGCTTCACCTGAGCGATGATGTCATCAACGCTACGATCGTTCACCTGGCAGGCATCCAGCACCGTAAAGCCATTGTCTTTATCGAACTCGGTACGGATCCCGATCTGCACCGAGTGGTTCGGATCGATCAACCCCTCTTTCGGCGCGGTATAGAACATGGTGCCGTGATCGAACTCGCAGCCGTTGGAGTAGGTATCGGTGTGGGCATCGAAGTGCACCAGCGCCATCTTACCGAAGTGTTTCGCGTGCGCGCGCAGCAGCGGCAGCGTGACAAAGTGGTCGCCGCCAAAGGAGAGCATACGCTTGCCGGCTGCCAGCAGACGCTCGGCGTGGGCCTGGAGTTTCTCGCTCATCTCACGGGCGTCACCAAAGGCGTAGACCAGGTCGCCGCAGTCAACCACGTTCAGGCGCTCGCGCATGTCGAAGTTCCACGGGAAGCGGCAGTGCTCCCACGCCAGGTTGGTGGAGACCTGACGGATAGCCCTCGGGCCCTGACGGCTACCGGAGCGTCCGGACGTCGCCATATCAAACGGCACACCGGTGATAACCCAGTCAGCATCGCTGTCGTACGGCTGGAAGTTCAGCGGCAGGCGTAAAAAACCAAATGCGTTAGATACCAGAGAGTTATCGTATTGATGACCTAAGGTGCTCATGGCTATGACCTCTTTTTTGTCGATAAAAAAACCCTTCCGCGTCGTTAGGCCCGACGAGGAAGGGTTTGAATGGGGTGACTGCTTGTCTGCGGCGGATTATCGCCGTTAATCTGTACGGGTTCAAGTAAGTCCAAAATAATCTGTTCATCACCCCTGCGTTTACGTTCGTATCGACGATTATAGCCCACGCAGGCGGGTGATGAGCGGCCCGGCCTCTTCAATCAAGGTTTGCGTCGAGGGTATGCAAAGGCACTCCAGCGAGACCGCGTGGTGATATCCGCTGTTTTTCAACATTCGATAGATGTCATCAATGGGAAGATGGCCATACCCCGGAAAGGCCCGGTTGGAGTCGGCGAAGTGGACGTGCTTGAGGCGCGATCCCAGCGTATCAATCGCCCCGGCAAAGTCGCGATCTTCAATGTTGGCGTGGAAAATATCCCACAGCACGCCAACGTTTTCCGGCGCATCGCTGAGGGTCAAAAATTCCATCATATCCTCTGCGCTGTGCAGATGGGCCATTTCGTACCGGTTAAGCGCCTCAAGTACCAGCGTCACCCCGCACTTTCGCGCCTGCTCAACGCAGGGCTGCATCGCCTCGGCCAACTCGTGCATATACTGCGTTTTGCTTAAGGTGCGGTCCGTTGCCCGCAGCGAGCCAATGGTGACGTGGCTCGCCAGCTGAGCGGCGACATCAATATGCTCAGAGAGGCGCTGCCGGGTACGCTCGACAATCGCCCTGCCGCCAGAGAGCAGCGACAAACCGTCAAGCTTACGAGCCTGGCCAGTGGCGATTGTGGTACAGCCCAGTCCGTAATGGTCCAGGCGCTGTTTCAGCCTGGCAATATTCATCTCTTCGTAATCATTAATGCAGAGTTCGGCGGCATCAAAGCCGCTCTGCGCCAGCCATGCCAGGCCCTGCTCCAGCTCATTCGCCGTAAATGGTGAAAAGAGCGTGTCATACCGGCACGTCAGCGTTGCGCTAAATCTGATCATACGTTCACCCTGATAGCGTGGCCGGAACGCAGGGTTCCGGCACGGTATGTTATTTCACTGCCTTGTTGAGAATTCGGCTGGCATTACGGGAAAACTCCTCTGCTGCCTCTTTCACCGTCAGCTTGCCGTGGTCGATGTTCTCAATGGTGTTGCGCCATAGCTCCACGAATTTCGGGTTATCAAAATAGGGCGAGGTGGGAATGGCATGAGGAAGTGCCAGAGAGGATTTAATCCCGGCCACGGTAATATTGTCCTCCTGGATAACGCCCTCCTCGCTCAGCTGCTGATACGCCTTTTTACTCAGCGGGGTACCGCGCTCCAGCCCCATGGCCTTGACGCCCTGCGGATCGTTCATCAGGAAGTCGATCAGCTTCGCCGCCTCCGCCGGATGCTTCGTCGATTTGCCGATGCTGAACATCATTGTCGGTTTGAAGAACAGTCCGGCGTCTTTTGCTCCCGGCAGCATGAAGAACGGCCCCAGCTCCAGCTTGTCGTAAGGGGCGGTCAGGTTGTTTTCATACATCACGGCGTTGGTGTTCCACATATAGACGCCGCCCCACTTGCCTTGAATCCAGGGCTTCATTTCCCAGGTGTTGGTTTTGCCATAAGAGGTCAGCACCCGCATAGAGGGGAAGACGTGGTTATCCACCAGATCCTTATAGATCTGGAAAAAGGCCTCCCACTGCTGCGGGGTATAGGTAAATTTTCCCGTGCTCTCGTCGATGGCCGGAATGTTGTATTTCTGTACCATCCAGGACTGGACCAGCGTCAGCGACTCCATATAGTCGAGAACCAGCGGGTATTTCTCTTTATCTTTTGCCTCAAACGCTTTTCCGGCGGCCATCAGCTCTGTCCAGCTTTGCGGATAGCTGACGCCCATCTCTTCCCACAGCTTTTTGTTGTAGTAGAAGCTGCGGGCGGTGACCGCCACCGGCAGACCGTTCAGCTTGCCGTCTACCGTAGTGCTGCTGAGCGACTGCGGATCGTACTGCTGAAGATCGAGCACCGCTTTCTGTTTATAAAGGTCGTAAAAACCGTTGCCATCCTTTGAGAAGAGCGGCAGCCAGTTCCAGTTGGTCTGGATCACATCCGGCTCGTTCCCTCCGGCGATCTGCACCGTCAGGCGTGACAGGTAGCCTTCCCAACCGGCGTACTCCGCCTTTACTTTGATGTCGGGATACTTCTCTTCAAACAGTTTTATGGCCTCCAGCGTGGCCTGGTGGCGACTGTTACCGCCCCACCATGAGATACGGATCTCCGCGGCCTGGGCAGCTGTAAGACAGGCGCACGCCAGCAAAAACGACGCGGCAACGGGGGCGATAAGCTTATGCATGAAAAGCTCCTTGTTTAGCCGTGGATCTGGCGTAAAACGTCTTCTGGAATTTCGGCCAGGTAGAGCGCTGGCTTACCGTCTTTATCGGTGCTGAACAGAACCGCTTTCTCATCGGGGGTGAACGACGGGTGCGGATGCGTCACCTGCCGGTCGCCATCCAGCACCTGCCACGAGGAGCCGTGGCGGGCAATTTTGTGAGCCTGCTTGTTCTCTAAATCAAAGAGCCAGAGCCACGGGTCGCTGGTATCGCCATAGCCTGCGTTGTCGGCGATATCAATGGGCACCCCGGAACCGTCTCCGACCGCCAGCGATCCGCTGTCGTTGCTCATGACGTGCGAGCAGGGCGGCATTGCCATCAGGCGCTCATCTTCACCGGTCTCACCGTCGATGCGGCAGAGATAGCGCACGGGACTGTTTTTGACATAGGTGACATACATCAGGGCAGAGCCATCCGGTACCCAGAACTCGTGGGTATAGCTCTCTCCCGGCGCGGGTTCCCGGGCCTTGCGGATGTTGCTGCCATCCTCATTCATTAGCCACATACGGGCGTCGACGCGATCGAGCGGTCCCTCGTGGCAGAAGGCCACGGTGTTATCATCGAACGGGCGGTAGATGGGGTGCCCCAGCCACTGGTTCTCCTCCAGCAGCGTCTCCCGCTCCCCGCTGCGCAGGTCGATACGGATCACCCGGCAGCGCGGCGCTTCGGCATAGAACTCCTGAAAGACGGTCCAGTCGCTGATGGGCCGCCAGCTGTCACGATGGATCTCTACCCCAACCAGCTTGTCGCAGGCGGAATTTGCCACCCAGGTGCCGTACCCTACCCACTCATCGGGAACGCGATATACCGCCTCTTCCTGGAGGGTCGCCAGGGTGACACGCATTAAATTGCGCTCGCCTTTGACGTAATAGAGATAATTTTCATCGGGCGATAAAAAGCCGCCAAAGGTATTATCCCCGGCCCCTTCGGTTAATTGCGTTGCTACGCCGGTGGCCAGGTCGAGTAAATAGTAATTACGATGGGTATCAAACTCGCCGGCAAAAATAAGCTTCTTGCCGCCGTCGATGAAACACTTTTGATAAAAGTAGTTGCGGTGGCAAATAACATCCGTTGGCGTGAAGCGGGTGACCTTCGCGCCGGTATCCTCATCAATATAGCGTTCGTAGTTCAGTTGCAGCGTTGTACCTTTGGCCATTTACTTTCCTCTCATTGATACGCAATTAGCCCGGTCGCCTTCGAGCAGGCTCACACTTTCTGTTTTACTCAGGCCACGATGTTTGACCTTTCACCGCGCCGCCTCTAGCATTCCCGCTCAACGTTGCTAGCGGGATGGGCGTAATGACAACAACGAAGCCATATCTGTTAATGGAAATTAACTCCCCTGAAATATGGCGCTGGTCTTTTTTTGAAAAAACCGTGAGCATGGCACAACGCTATGGCTTTCAGGGCCTCGTTATTCATCAGCAGTCGTTATTAGCCCGCCTGGCCTCGCCGTCACCGCGCTGTCATAGCGCCGAGTTAATTAACCTAAAGCTGGCTCAGGAAAATGCGCTTATTTACTTGCAACGAATCGGGGAATATTTACAGCGTCGCGGCTTACAGTTTTGGTTGCAGGGCGAAGCAACGCCCGATAGCCATGAATTAAAGGCAAAGTTCCCGGAATTCTTTCTCTCTGAAAATAGCGACAGCGAGTTTATTGACTATTTCTTTCAGCACAGCATTCCGCAGATCCTGGCCGCGCTGCCCACCGTACGCGGCCTGCGTCTCTCGCTATCGACTCCCGACATCAGCAGCGAACGCTGGAAAACGTCGTTAAAAATCTTGTACCAGGGCATCCGCCAGCTGGGGCGGCAGCTGATTCTGCGCGACTATCAGGACAAAAGCTGGCCCCGGCAGATGCTGCGCGTCGCACTGGAGGCGCTCCCTGATGACGTACGCGCCTCTGTAAAGGCGACCGAGCTTGATTACCGCCCTGGCTTTGCCAATAACCCCAACCTGCTTAATCTCCACGGCAACCGAAAATGGCTGGAGCTGGATCTCTGGGGCCTGGAGTATGGCTGGACCCTGCTGCCCTGCTATCTGCTGGAGGAGATCCAGCAGCGCCTCGCCTGGCTTAGCCAGCACGCCGGCAGCGCTCCCGAGGCCATTACCGTACGCGTCGACTGGGAGTGGCTGCTCGATCTGCCGCTTTCCGACTCCCTTAATGAGCTTAATCTGTTCGGCCTCTCCCGCCTGGCTAATGAGCCAGACATGCCTCCCCGCCAGATTGTGAATCACTGGCTGCAGCAGCGTGCCTCGGCGGCTGTCTCTTCTCACGATCTCAGCGCGATCGGCGATATTATCATTGCCAGCCACGAGTGGAGCTGTAAGACACCGACTCTGCTGGGTCGCGTCTTGCAGAGCCATAGCCGCCTTCCAACGGATTTTGCCCATGCCCTGCACCTGCTTCATCTTGATACCCGCAGCGCCAACTGGACGCAGTCCTTTCAGCCTCTGATGCCCAGCGACGATCCCGACCTGGGTTATCAGCAGCGACAGCTGATCGAGCTGGAGACCCAGCGCAGCCGCTTTCTTGCCGACTACATGCATAGCCGCTCGCTTAAGCTGCTGCCCGACGCTCCGCTGGCGGGCGAAACCCGGCAGGCCATCAGCGGCAGCGTTGTCCGCGCCCTAAAGTACACCCAGATTTACAGCGTGTTCACCCAGGCGCTGACGCTCAAGCTCTGGCTGCGTAAATATGGGGAACAGGCGGATATCCGCTCCCAGCTCAGTGCCGCCCTGCATGAATTCAGCCGTCAGAACCGGGAGCTTGCAGCGTGGTTTGAGCAGCACGGCGCGCAGCATCCGCTTGCCTTCGAAACGCTGCTCAACCCGCAGCGCATCGCTAACTTAATTACCAGCCTGCAACACGATTAAGCGATGGTGTAAGCATGGCGGCACCACAGCGGGAAGTAAATTGCCGGAGCGAGCAGAAAAAGGCACGGAAGCCGGAGAACGGGAGAAAAAGCGAAGGCCATCACGACCTGGGAAGATTTCAGGTGATGCTGCTCACACTCTGATAGCTGGGTTTTGTGATCGGGTAAAAGATTTTTGCCACTCAACAAAAAAGCCCAGCAGTGCCGGGCTTTAGTTTAGGTACGCAACATTCACTCTATGACGCGCTTTTCGGTGCTGCTCTCTGCTAACAGCCGATCCCAGTCACTCGGTGGGTTGCCACTAGATATCATTGCACTGAATACCTTATACGCATCACGTTTGTGATCGTAGGCGCGCCAGGTAGATTCATCGTTTACCCACGCCAGAATAATGGTTCTATGCTGCTCACTGAATCGAAAAAACAACCGGTACTGGCCAAGAAACTTGGCACGAAACCAGTGTTTATTTTCTTCCCCCAGCGTCTCTCCTTGCCTAAACCTGGCGTCCATTGGGTTGCCGCAGATTTCCATGTTGATAACCTTCAAAATCGCGGCAAGCAATTTCGTGGCGGCTTTCTTTTGATAGTTATCCGGGTTCTTTTGCTTAAGCTCTTCTACCTGCGCCACCAGCGCTTCAAGTTGTGAATCAAAGCAGGGGTGGGTATACAACTTCCAACCATTAATTTCGGTCGTCTTTCCGTTCATTTGTCCACTTACTCTTCATCGATAAGCGGAGCGTCGAGGTCGATATCCATATCAGCAGTTAAAGACTCCGCGCGCGCCAGAAGTGAAGCGCGTAACGGTTTAATGCGGCCTGGATTTTCTTGCATATCGTTCTCAAGAAATTGCAGGAAAGAGCCTATTACTGGATCTTCATTTTCCGCAGAATTTTTGCGACACATAAGCACCTGACCATCGGTAAGTACGGCATATTCTATCTCCTCCCCAGACTATAACTTCATCGCGTCTTTAACTGAAGCAGGGATAGGAACAGGCAGGAAAGACCCGGCAGCACTGAGGCCGCCGGGCAAACGCGATTACTCGTCTTCGAGATAGGTGTAGCCGTAAAGCCCGGCTTCGAACTCTTCGAGGAACTGCTGCTGCAGCGCATCGTCCAGTCCGGTCTGCTTCACCTGGTCGCGGAAGTGGGTCAGCAGCGTGTTCGGATCGAGCTGCACGTACTCCAGCATATCCGCCACCGTGTCCCCTTCGTCGGAGAGCTCCACCTCGACGCTGCCGTCCGGGAAGACAAAGACGTCAACCGCTTCGGTATCGCCAAACAGGTTATGCATGTTGCCAAGGATCTCCTGATACGCGCCTACCATAAAGAAGCCCAGCAGCGGCGGGTTGTCAGGATCGTACTCCGGCATCGGCATCGTCGTCGCGATCCCGTCGCCGTCCACGTAGTGATCGATAGCGCCATCGGAGTCACAGGTGATATCCAGCAGCACAGCACGACGCTCTGGGATCTGATCCAGCCCTTCCAGCGGCATCACCGGGAAGAGCTGGTCGATCCCCCACGCATCCGGCATCGACTGGAACAGCGAGAAGTTGACGTACATTTTGTCCGCCATCCGCTCCTGCAGCTCATCGATAATCGGACGGTGCGCACGGTTGCTCGGATCCAGCTGCTTCTGCACCTCGTGACACATGTTCAGATAGAGCTGCTCTGCCCAGGCGCGCTCCTGCAGGCTGAAGGCGCCGGAGGAGTAGCCGATATGAATATCGTGCAGATCCATCTGGCTGTCGTGCAGCCACTCACGCAGCGAGCGGCGGGTGCCCGGCTCGTGCATCTCCTGCCAGGTCTCCCACATGCTTTGCAGGGCGCGTGGCGCATTCTCAGCAGGCGGCGTCGCTTCGGTATATTCGTTGCGCTCCACGCCGATAATGTTCGACACCAGCACGGTATGGTGCGCGGTGACGGCGCGGCCGGATTCGGTGATCACCGTCGGGTGCGGCAGGCCGTGCTCTTCGCAGGCGTCGCCAATGGCCCAGATAATGTTATTCGCATACTCGTTGAGGCCGTAGTTGACCGAGCAGTCAGACTGGGAGCGGGTGCCCTCGTAGTCCACGCCCAGGCCACCGCCCACGTCAAAGCACTCAATGTTCACGCCCAGCTTGTGCAGCTCAACGTAGAAACGGGCCGATTCACGCACGCCGGTGGCGATATCGCGAATGTTCGCCATCTGCGAGCCGAGGTGGAAGTGCAGGAGCTGAATGCTGTCGAGACGTCCGCGCTCGCGGAGGATCTCCACCAGCTGCAGCACCTGGGTTGCTGCCAGGCCGAACTTGGATTTTTCGCCGCCGGAAGACTGCCACTTGCCGGAGCCCTGCGACGCCAGACGCGCACGCACGCCGAGGCGCGGGATCACGTTCAAACGCTCGGCCTCTTCCAGCACGATGGCCACTTCAGACATCTTCTCAATGACCAGATAGACCTTGTGGCCCATCTTCTCGCCAATCAGCGCCAGGCGGATATACTCCCGATCCTTATAGCCGTTACAGACGATGACGCTGCGGGTCATGCCTGCGTGCGCCAGGACCGCCATCAGCTCGGCCTTCGACCCGGCCTCCAGCCCCAGCGGCTCGCCGGAGTGGATCAGGGATTCAATGACGCGGCGGTGCTGGTTAACCTTGATCGGGTAGACCAGAAAGTAGTTGCCGTTATAGCCGTAGGACTCACGGGCGCGCTTGAACGCGGCGTTAATGGAGCGCAGACGGTGCTGCAGGATCTGCGGGAAGCAGAACAGCGCAGGCAGGCGTTGTCCCTGAGCCTCGCGCGCTTTCACCAGCTGAGCGAGATCAACGCGCGCTTCCGGCACGTCAGGATCGGGGCAGACGGTGATGTGGCCCAGCTCGTTGACGTCGTAATAGTTATTGCCCCACCAGGCAATATTGTATGTGCGCAGCATTTTACTGGCTTCCTGGGAGCTCATCGCTACCTCCTGCATGGAACGTAGTACACCTTGTTCGCCCGCTGACGAAGGCGAAACCGAAGAGATGTCGTCAGACATAGCGAACCTCAAATTGTATTAGTAAGTGTAAAACAGTTGACTACTATCGCGTTCCGTAGAGGCGATAACAACCCATAAACGGCCCGGTTATCCAGCGTATTATGCTGAAGCGTGAGCCGTGCGACCGGTTTCTTATTCATATCATTGTAAAACACGTATCCGAACTCTGTATGACAAGGTTCGGCGAAACCACGAGAAAACTC
>NZ_DAMACX010000049.1:7671-24977 GCF_031998825.1 Pseudescherichia sp. | reverse complement strand
CTGTTTCCGTGAAGTGATTCACGTTTGCCGTTTCGATGGAGGCGCATTATAGGGATCCCATTTTTTTGCACAAGCCTTTTTTAGATCTTTTTTACCGACCGTCGATTTTTCACGCTTTCTGCTGGGATCCTGTGCGATCTGCTTAAATTTTGGCGTGTAAAAGGCTTGCGCCGGGCCTCTAAAGCTACCAAAGTCATCCATATCACTTCTGTTTTGACGAGGTAACTATGTCTGCTGTCCTGCGTTCTTATAAAGATCTCTACCCTAAAATTGGCCAACACGTGATGGTTGATGCCACCAGCGTGGTGATCGGCGATGTCAGAGTAGCCGATGACGTTGGTATCTGGCCGTTGGTTGCGATCCGCGGTGACGTTAATTACGTACAGATTGGTGCCCGCAGCAATATTCAGGATGGCAGCGTGCTGCACGTTACTCATAAATCTTCCTATAACCCGGAAGGCAATCCGCTCATTATTGGTGAAGACGTGACGGTGGGGCACAAGGTCATGCTGCACGGCTGTACCGTAGGCAACCGAGTGCTGGTCGGAATGGGATCCATTTTGCTTGATGGCGTGGTTGTAGAAGATGACGTCATGATTGGTGCCGGAAGCCTGGTCCCACAGAATAAGCGGCTGGCGAGCGGCTTTCTCTATTTAGGTAGTCCGGTGAAACAGATCCGCCCCCTGACGGAGGCGGAGATTGAGGGGCTGAAGTACTCTGCCAATAACTATGTGAAGTGGAAAGACGACTATCTGGATCAGGCTCAGGATAGCCACACCCAACCTTGATCGTCCTCTCGCTGCTGTTGGATTAGCTGTTCAGCCTCCTCTTCCAGATCCCAGCGATGCTCCTGGAAAAGCGCCAGCCACTGGGCTGGCGTCTCACCGCCGAACCGCGTTGCCAGCGTTTCGGCTTTAATTGCGCAGCTAAGTTGCATACCGTTAACCAGCGCCGGGAAGCAGACGGCCTGCAGCTCGTCACGCCACGCCTCCCGATCGGGAAATTGAATCGCCTGATTCACCCAGCCAGCTCCTGTTTGAGGCGTTCAATAACCGGCGCGGTTTCCGGCAGCACGCCATGCCAGAGCAGTACCGCATGGGCAGCCTGCGCCACCAGCATACCCAGCCCATCCGCACGCTGTTTTGCGCCATGCTGTTCACACCAGCGCAGGAATGGCGTTTCTCCCTTCTGATAGAACATGTCATAGCAGTGGATATGGCTATCGATTAAAGATTCAGGGATCTGCGGCGTTTCACCGCTAATACCGCTGGAGGTGGCGTTAATAATAAGATCGAACTCGTGTCCGGCCAGATCTTTCATCGCCACAGCGCTAACGCTGCCGGTATGGGCGAATAGCGTTGCCAGCTCTTCGGCGCGTGAGAAAGTCCGGTTGGTTATGGTCACCGCGCAGTCCAGAGAGAGCAGCGGCAGCAGCACGCCCCGTGAGGCCCCGCCTGCGCCAATCAGCAGAATGCGAAATCCAGGCTTAATAAACCCCAGCCGCTGCAGGTCACTGAGCAAACCGATTCCGTCGGTGTTATCTCCCAGCAGGCGGCCATCCTCAAGACGCTTGAGGGTGTTGACCGCTCCGGCTAGCGCCGCACGCTCCGTCAGCTCATCCGCTCGGGCAAACGCCTCTTCTTTAAAGGGAACGGTAACGTTAGCCCCTTTCCCGCCCGCGCTGAAAAACGCGTTTAGCGTCGCAATAAAATCATCAACGGGAGCCAGAACGCGCCCGTAAGGGTGAGCTATCAGCAGCTGCTGAGCGAACTGCTGATGAATAAACGGCGATTTGCTGTGTGCAATGGGATTACCAAAAACGGCATAGGTTTCCATAGATCACCCCTGGCGAAAACGTTCGCCGGTCAATGCATCACGAATTTCAGACGGGTTTTCACGTCCGCCGGTTTTACCTTCTACAACTGGAAATGCCTCGCCAAACTGCGCGCGCACCTCTTCGATTGTCCGGCACGGCGGCAGCCCGGTCAGGTTAGCGCTGGTAGAGACCAGCGGTTTGCCGTATGCCTTACATAGCGCGACCACCAGCGGATGATCGGTTACCCGTACGGCCAGGGAGTCAAATCGCCCGGTCAGCCAGCGCGGCGTGGTTGGTTTTGCCGGGAAGACAAAGGTCACCGGGCCTGGCCAGCAGGCGAATACCGCCTCTCTCTGGGCATCGTTCAACGCCTGCTCATCTATATAGGGCTTCAGCTGCTCAACGCTGGCGGCGATAAGAATTAATCCTTTCTCTACCGGGCGTTGTTTTAACGCCAGCAGGCGCTTAACCGCCGTTTCGCTGTCGGGGTCGCAGCCGACGCCAAAAACGGCTTCGGTGGGATAGGCGATGACTTCTTCTCTATTCAGTACCGCCACCGCATTTACGATGGCGTCTGAAGGCAGGTTATTATTCACTGTTCTTTTCCGCCGTGACCGGCTTTCCACATTGTTTACTGGCACAGAAGCATTTAACGCCCTGCGCGGTTTTCTTCTCTATTAGTAGCGGGTAGTGACACGTTGGGCACTCCCCCGCTACCGGTTTAAAATTGATAACAAACTGGCACTCCGGATAGCGATCGCAGGAGTGGAAGGTTTTGCCATAACGCGAACGTCGCTGGACCAGGGTACCTTGATTGCACTGCGGGCAGGTAATGGCGGTATCGTCGGGTTTATCGATGGTCTCTGTATGTCCGCATTCAGGATAGTGACTACAGCCAATAAACATGCCGAAGCGTCCCTGGCGAAGCACCAGCACCGACTGGCAAAGCGGGCACAGCTGCCCCTCCAGAACTTTGACGATATGCCCATCGGCCTGGCTTTTCAGGGAGCGAACATAGTCACATTCAGGATAGTGAGAACAACCGAGAAACGGCCCGCGTTTCCCGGTCCGAATAACAAGCGGAGCCCCGCACTGCGGGCAGGGCTCTTGATTAGACACCGAAAACAGTGCTGATTTGGCCATAACAACTCTTGATGCTGCGACGATAGTTAGTGCAGCATACCTTCATTCACTTCAAAGAGTAATTCTTCCATCTGCTGATAGGCGTTTTCACACCCCGGGATATTGAAGAGCACCATCAGGATGACCCACTTGAGATCTTCCAGCTCGAACTCTGCCGTATCCAGCGCCAGCACGCGCTCAATCACCATTTCTCGTGTTTCGAGGTTTAGCACCTGAATCTGCTCGAGGAATAACAGGAAACCCCGGCAGCTGGCATCCAGTCGTTCACACTCTTCTGCAGTATAAATACGCAGAGAGAGAGGGTCTGAAGCAAGCTGCATCGGTTCGGCGAGGCCTTCCTGATAGTCAGCGAGCTTTTCCAGCCACAGTAACGCGTTATAGATATCCTCACGGTCAAAACCGGCATCAGTGAGGTCCCGTTCAAGTTTGTCCTGATCCACACGCAGTTCTGCTTCATTGTGGATATAAGTCTCAAACAAATACATTAGTACGTCGAACATGGCTTGCCCTCCTTAATCGGACATAGCCGCCGGGTACAGCTGCGATCCATCCTGCTAACTCCAGTTCGAGTAGCTGGGCCACAATCACTGGCACAGGTTGGCCGGCACGTTCAGCGACGACGTCAACAGGTGTTACCTCATCTCCTACGTTAGCCAGGAGCTCAGGAAATGGCAATGCTGCCGCTTGGTGTTCTGACGAATAAATTGGTTTTTTGCGTGCATTTTGTAGCCAGCGTAAACCCTGTTGTAGAATTTCGAGTATTTCATCCGGCGTAGTCACCAGCGTCGCCCCCTGCTGAATTAACCAGTGTGGGCCTTCGCTACCGGGACTGCCTAACGCGCCGGGCAGCGTAAAGACGTCCCTGCCCTGATCCATTGCACAGCGTGCAGTTACCAGGGAGCCGCTGCGCAGGGCAGCCTCAACCACCAGCACGCCCTGGCTAAGGCCGCTGATAATGCGGTTACGTCGGGGAAAGTTACCCGGTCTGGGCGGCGCGGCCAGCGGAAACTCTGATACCAGCGCGCCGCCGGCGTCAATAAGCTGTGCCGCCAGCGCGGCGTGCCGACGAGGGTAAGTCTGTTGTAGGCCGTTTCCCAGCACCGCCAGGCTTTTGCCACCACCGCGGAGCGCACCACGATGGGCAATGCCGTCAATACCCAACGCCAGGCCGCTGGTGACCGTAATACCTTCTGCCCCGAGCCGTTCGCAGAAATGGCGTCCCCAGCGCTCGCCATACCATGAGTTTGCCCGGCTGCCGACGACGGCTAACTGTGGGCTATTGAGGAGGCCCACATCCCCTTTCACAAACAGCGCACCGGGAAAATCAGTAATGGCGCGCAGCGCTGGCGGGTAATCCGCATCGCTCGCCAGCAGCAGGCGATGTCCAGGCTGGGCTAACCATTCAAGCGTGCTGTCGATATCACGGGGAGAGACAGCATAAAAGCGTGCGCTCTGTTTTGCCGTCAGCCCGGCGAGCGAGAGCGTTTTTGCGTCGGGATGGGGGTAAGCTGCTAAACATTGTGCGGCCTCCAGCATCCTTTCACCGTAGAGTTCACCGAGGTGGATCAGGCGCAGCCAAATCTCTGTCAAAGTCATCCTTGTCCCTTGCCACACGCGGCGGTTGCAATCCTTGCGATTGGTCACTGATGCTGTCAATCGGAGGGGGATTTGTCTAGAATAGTGGTAACGATCTTTTCAACTCCTGAACACAACTCCTGGGTAATTATGTCAGTTTTGCACGTGTTACATATTCCGGACGAGCGCCTTCGCAAAGTCGCTACGCCGGTGAAAGAAGTAAATGCAGAAATTCAGCGCATCGTGGATGATATGTTCGAAACGATGTACGCCGAAGAGGGTATTGGCCTTGCCGCCACGCAGGTGGACATCCACCAGCGTATTATTGTTATCGACGTTTCCGAGAACCGCGACGAGCAGCTGGTGCTCATCAACCCTGAGCTGCTGGAAAAGAGCGGCGAAACCGGTATCGAAGAGGGTTGCCTGTCGATCCCTGAGCAGCGTGCGCTGATCCCGCGGGCGGAGAAAGTGAAAATCCGTGCCCTCGATCGCGAAGGGAAATCTTTCGAGCTGGAAGCTGACGGCCTGCTGGCTATCTGCATTCAGCATGAAATGGATCACCTGGTCGGCAAATTGTTCATCGACTACCTGTCGCCGATGAAGCGCCAGCGCATTCGCCAGAAAGTGGAAAAACTGGACCGCCTGAACGGGCGTGCATAACCGAAGCCAAAAGGATCAACGTGTCGGATTCACTACGTATTATTTTCGCCGGTACGCCTGACTTTGCCGCGCGTCATCTTGACGCGCTGTTGTCATCCGGGCACCAGGTGGTTGGCGTGTTTACCCAGCCAGACAGACCCGCAGGGCGGGGTAAAAAACTGATGCCGGGTCCGGTGAAGGTGCTGGCTGAAGCGAAAGGTCTTCCTGTCTTTCAGCCAGTCTCTTTGCGCCCGCAGGAAAATCAGCAGCTGGTCGCCGATCTCAACGCTGACGTGATGGTCGTCGTTGCCTATGGCTTAATCCTGCCAAAGGCGGTACTCGATATGCCGCGTCTCGGCTGCATCAACGTTCACGGATCGCTGCTGCCGCGCTGGCGTGGCGCTGCCCCTATTCAGCGCTCGCTGTGGGCGGGAGATGCCGAAACCGGCGTTACCATCATGCAGATGGATGTGGGTTTGGACACCGGCGATATGCTCTACAAGCTTTCCTGCCCGATTACCGCAGAAGATACCAGCGCCTCGCTCTATGACAAGCTTGCTGACCTTGGTCCGCAGGGGTTAATCGAAACTCTGGCCCAGCTGGCTGAGAGCACTGCCCAGCCGCAGGTACAGGATGAAGCACTCGTAACCTATGCTGAAAAGCTCAGCAAAGAGGAGGCGCGCATCGACTGGTCGCTCTCTGCGGCGCAGCTTGAGCGCTGCATCCGGGCATTTAATCCGTGGCCGATGAGCTGGCTGGAGATTGACGGGCAGCCGGTAAAAGTGTGGAAGGCGTCGGTGATTAACCAGCAGTCCCGCGCCGAGCCAGGCACGATTGTCGATGCCAACAAACAGGGTATTCAGGTTGCGACCGCCGACGGCATTCTAAATCTGGAATCGCTGCAGCCGGCAGGTAAAAAAGCGATGAGCGCTCAGGATCTACTGAACTCACGTCGCGAATGGTTTATTCCCGGCCACCGTCTGGCCTGACGGCCCCTACCTTTAACGCCCGGTGTTACCGGGCATTTTTATTTTTGCGGTTATGAAAAAAACGATCAATTTACGCAGCATGGCAGCACAGGCCATCGAACAGGTTGTTGAGCATGGGCAGTCGCTGAGCAACGTCCTCCCGGCCCTGCAGCAGAAAGTCTCGGATAAAGATAAAGCCCTGCTCCAGGAGCTGTGCTTCGGCGTGCTGCGCACGCTCTCCCAGATGGAGTGGCTCATCAATAAGCTGATGTCCCGTCCTATGACCGGCAAGCAGCGCACCATTCACTATCTGATCATGGTCGGGTTTTATCAGCTTCTATACACCCGCGTTCCACCGCATGCTGCTTTAGCAGAGACGGTAGAGGGAGCGGTAGCCATTAAGCGTCCGCAGCTTAAGGGGCTGATCAACGGCGTGCTGCGTCAGTTCCAGCGTCAGCAGGAGCCGCTGCTGGCGGAGTTTGCCACCAGCGAAAGTCGTTTTTTACATCCTGACTGGCTGTTGAAGCGTCTGCAAAAAGCGTATCCGCAGCAGTGGGAAAGTATTGTGGAGGCTAATAACCAGCGCCCTCCCATGTGGCTGCGCGTGAACCGTAACCATCACTCCCGCGATGCCTGGCTGGCGCTGCTGGAGGCCTCTGGCCAGCAGGGTTTTTCCCATAGCGACTATGCCGATGCGGTACGTCTGGCCTCACCTGCCCCGGTGCAGGCCCTCCCCGGTTTCGACCAGGGATGGGTGACAGTGCAGGATGCCTCTGCCCAGGGCTGCATGAACTTTCTGGAACCACAGAACGGCGAGCAGATCCTCGATCTCTGTGCGGCCCCCGGCGGTAAAACCACGCATATCCTGGAAGTGGCTCCTGAGGCGAGCGTGCTGGCAGTTGACGTGGATGAGCAGCGCCTCTCCCGCGTCTACGATAACCTGAAGCGTCTGGGAATGAAGGCGCAGGTTAAGCAGGGCGATGGCCGCTTTCCTTCCCAGTGGTGCGGCGAACAGCAGTTCGATCGTATTCTGCTGGATGCTCCCTGCTCGGCAACCGGCGTGATCCGTCGTCATCCGGATATTAAGTGGCTGCGCCGCGATCGCGATATCCCGGAACTGGTCCAGCTGCAGTCCGCTATTCTCGACGCCATCTGGCCACACCTGAAACAGGGCGGCACGCTGGTGTATGCCACCTGCTCCGTCCTGCCGGAGGAGAACACCCTGCAAATTGCCGAGTTCCTCAAGCGTACACCGGATGCGAAGCTGACCAGTACAGGTACGCCAGTGCAGCCGGGACAGCAAAATCTTCCGGGCGCGGAAGAGGGTGACGGCTTCTATTACGCTAAGCTAATCAAACAGTGATTGAGATGACGGGTCGCAGCTGATGAAGATAATCATTCTGGGTGCAGGACAGGTCGGCGGTACGTTGGCCGAAAACCTGGTCGGTGAAAACAATGACATTACCGTTGTCGATATCAATGGCGATCGTCTGCATATGTTGCAGGATAAATTTGACCTGCGCGTCGTTCAGGGGCATGGCTCACATCCCCGTGTTTTGCGTGAAGCAGGCGCGGACGATGCGGATATGCTCGTTGCCGTCACCAGCTCTGATGAGACCAATATGGTTGCTTGCCAGGTCGCCTACTCCCTGTTCAATACGCCAAACCGCATCGCCCGTATTCGCGCGCCTGACTATGTGCGCGATGCGGACAAGCTGTTCAATACCGACGCCGTGCCTATCGATCACCTGATTGCCCCCGAGCAACTGGTGATCGACAGCATCTATCGTCTGATTGAGTATCCTGGTGCACTGCAGGTCGTTAACTTTGCCGAAGGCAAAGTAAGCCTTGCGGTGGTGAAGGCCTACTACGGCGGTCCGCTGGTCGGTAATGCCCTTTCCATTATGCGCGAGCATATGCCGCATATCGACACCCGGGTTGCCGCCATTTTCCGTCACGACAGGCCGATCCGCCCGCAGGGATCGACTATCGTTGAAGCAGGCGATGAGGTATTTTTTATCGCGGCATCACAGAATATTCGTGCGGTCATGAGCGAGCTGCAGCGGCTGGAAAAACCCTATAAGCGTATCATGCTGGTGGGCGGCGGCAATATCGGCGCAGGTCTGGCGAGCCAGCTGGAGAAGGACTACAGCGTTAAGCTGATCGAGCGCGATCAGCGTCGGGCGGCGGATCTGGCCGAGAAGCTGCAAAACACGATCGTCTTCTACGGCGATGCGTCGGATCAGGAGTTACTGGCAGAAGAGCATATCGATCAGGTCGATCTTTTCATTGCCGTGACCAACGACGATGAAGCCAACATTATGTCCGCCATGCTGGCCAAGCGGATGGGGGCGAAAAAGGTCATGGTACTGATCCAGCGACGCGCCTACGTCGATCTGGTCCAGGGCAGCGTTATTGATATCGCCATCTCACCGCAGGAGGCGACTATTTCTGCCCTGTTGAGCCACGTGCGTAAAGCAGATATCGTCGGGGTCTCCTCGCTGCGCCGGGGCGTTGCCGAGGCGATCGAGGCCGTAGCCCATGGCGACGAGAGTACCTCCCGCGTGGTTGGACGGGTGATTGACGAGATCAAGCTGCCGCCGGGAACGATCATCGGAGCCGTCGTGCGCGGCAACGACGTCATGATCGCTAATGATAATTTACGTATTGAGCAAGGCGATCACGTCATTATGTTCCTGACGGACAAAAAGTTTATTACCGATGTCGAGCGGCTATTCCAACCCAGCCCGTTCTTCCTGTAATAAGCCGAGAAATGAAAATTAGAGAGACCTTTGTTAGACTTAGTGGGTCTTTGGCATAAGGAGAATCAAATGAGTTTGTTAAAAGAGTTTCGCGCTTTCGCCATGCGCGGCAACGTTATCGACCTGGCCGTCGGGGTCATCATTGGTGCGGCTTTCGGTAAAATTGTCTCATCGCTGGTTGCCGATATCATTATGCCTCCCCTCGGTCTGCTGATTGGCGGCGTCGACTTTAAACAGTTCGCCTGGACGCTGCGTCCGGCTCAGGGCGATCTTCCACCTGTTGTTATGCATTACGGTGTGTTTATCCAGAACATTTTCGACTTTTTGATTGTGGCGTTTGCGATCTTTATGGCGATTAAGCTGATCAACCGACTGCATCAGAAGAAGAAAGAAGAGCCTAAAGCACCACCGGCACCTTCGAAAGAGGAAGTGCTGCTGACTGAAATCCGCGATCTGCTCAAAGAACAGAACAGCCGTCCATAATAGAAAGCCAGCGGCAAAGGTGATTTACGCTTTTGCCGCTGGCCTTTAACACCCCTTTCGGCTCTCACCGTTTATTCCGCCCTGCTCCAGCGCTTCCAGAATTGAACAGTAAACGCTGCTATGGGCCGTGCCGCAACAGGCGTCGTTGAGCCGTTGCAAAGAGCGGCGCATGATCTGTAGTTCTTCAATCCGAGCTTCAACCTCGCTTAGTCGAGACTGGACAATGCTTTTTGACTCCTGGCAGGTGTGATGCTCAGGATCGATACGGATCGACAGCAGCTCGCGGATCGACTCGAGGGTAAACCCCAACTGCCGCGCGTGACGGATAAACTTAAGTCGCTGCAGATCGCCTTCGGTATAGAGGCGGAAACCACCCTGCGTTCTCACCTCGTGATCCATCATCTGCTGCTTTTCGTAATAGCGAACGGTATCAGGCGTTACCTCTGCGAGCTTCGCCAGCTCTCCAATTCGGTACATAGCTACTCCTCGCCAATCTTTTTCATTAGCCTGTCGGCATACTCGCCGCGCAGAAATTCGGTGCTTAAGCCAGCCTGGCGCAGCTTGAGCTCAAGCAGCGTTAGCCTGCGGCTCAGCTCCTGATAGTCAGGATGATCCTGCTGTACTGTCTTTAACAGATCGGCCAGAGCCAGAGCCTCTTTACGCTGGGCCAGTTCAGGGGGGAGGCAGCCGGCGTTTTTCAGCAGTCGGTAGCCTGCGCGAAGCTCGGCGGGGACGTGAGCGTCATCGTCGAGATGCAGCGGTTCACCGGTGCCGGGAAGATTATCAAATTCACCTTGTTGCTGGGCATCGCGAATATGGCGTTCTGCCCACTGATCGAGTAACCACATAGCCGACTCCAGGGGATGAACTAAGGCACAGGGCTATTTTAGCAGGGAGAGAGGGGGAGAATGAGAGAAATAAAAAAACCCGCCGAAGCGGGTCTTTTTATGTTGCTACAGATTACTCTGCAGCAGCTTCTGCTTGCGATTCTGAACGATCAACCAGCTCGATGTATGCCATCGGCGCGTTGTCGCCTGCACGGAAGCCACACTTCAGAATGCGAGTGTAACCACCGGCACGGCTCGCGAAACGCGGGCCCAGCTCGTTAAACAGTTTTGCCACGATCTCGTTATCACGAGTACGGGCGAATGCCAGACGACGATTAGCTACGCTATCAGTCTTGGCAAGAGTAATCAGCGGCTCAACTACGCGGCGCAGCTCTTTCGCTTTAGGCAGGGTCGTCTTGATGATCTCATGACGAACCAGTGAACCTGCCATGTTGCGGAACATAGCCTGGCGATGGCTGCTGTTGCGGTTCAGTTGACGACCACTCTTACGATGGCGCATGACCTTATCCTTCTCAGTAAAACCTTAACCTGTGATCCGGTTACTCGTCAGCAATGCTTGCCGGTGGCCAGTTTTCCAGGCGCATGCCCAGAGACAGACCACGGGAGGCCAGCACGTCTTTAATCTCGGTAAGAGATTTTTTACCCAGGTTAGGCGTTTTAAGTAGCTCAACCTCGGTACGCTGTACCAGATCACCGATATAGTGGATAGCTTCTGCTTTGAGGCAGTTAGCAGAGCGGACAGTCAATTCCAGATCGTCAACAGGGCGCAGCAGGATCGGATCGAATTCTGGTTTCTCTTCTTTCACTTCCGGCTGACGTACATCACGTAAGTCAACGAAAGCTTCCAGTTGTTCTGCCAGGATGGTTGCCGCACGACGAATCGCCTCTTCAGGATCGATTGTGCCGTTGGTTTCCATTTCGATGACCAGCTTGTCCAGGTCGGTACGCTGCTCTACACGCGCTGCTTCAACATTGTAGGCAATACGCTCTACAGGGCTATAGCATGCGTCGACCAGCAGACGGCCAATTGGGCGCTCATCTTCTTCCGAATGAATTCGGGCAGAAGCCGGCACATAACCACGACCGCGCTGAACTTTGATACGCATGCTAATAGACGCGTTCTCATCGGTCAGGTGGCAGATCACGTGCTGCGGCTTGACGATTTCGACATCACCGTCGTGGGTGATGTCGGCTGCAGTCACAGGGCCAATGCCAGATTTATTCAGGGTAAGAATAACATCATCTTTACCTTGAACTCTCACCGCCAGCCCTTTCAGGTTGAGCAGGATCTCCAGGATATCTTCCTGAACGCCTTCTTTGGTGCTGTACTCGTGCAGTACACCATCAATCTCAACCTCGGTCACCGCACAACCCGGCATCGATGAGAGCAGAATACGGCGCAGTGCGTTACCCAGAGTATGGCCAAAGCCACGCTCTAAAGGCTCAAGGGTCACCTTGGCGTGCGTCGAACTCACTTGCTCGATATCTACCAGGCGCGGTTTTAGAAACTCTGTCACAGAACCCTGCATTGTGTCCTCTCTTTGGTACTAAGCTTTACTTGGAGTAAAGCTCGACGATCAGGTGTTCGTTAATGTCCGCAGACAGATCAGAACGCTCAGGCTTGCGCTTGTACGTACCTTCCATCTTGCCAGCATCAACTTCCAGCCAGGTTGGCTTTTCACGCTGCTCAGCCAACTCCAGAGCGGCCTTCACGCGAGATTGCTTTTTGGCTTTCTCACGGATGCTAACTACGTCATTCGGAGTTACCTGATAAGAAGCGATGTTAACAACGCGGCCGTTTACCATGATTGCTTTATGGCTAACGAGCTGACGTGCTTCCGCGCGAGTTGCGCCAAAGCCCATACGGTATACTACGTTGTCCAGACGACCTTCGAGCAGAGCCAGCAGGTTTTCACCCGTGTTGCCTTTCAGACGAGCTGCTTCTTTATAGTAGTTACGGAACTGACGCTCCAGCACACCGTACATACGGCGAACTTTCTGCTTTTCACGCAACTGTACACCATAGTCAGACAGACGCGGTTTACGCGCACCGTGCTGGCCAGGAGCTTGTTCAATTTTACACTTGGTATCGATCGCGCGAACGCCAGACTTAAGGAATAAGTCGGTGCCCTCACGACGGCTCAGCTTGAGCTTAGGACCCAAATATCTTGCCATTTTCTTTCTCCAACAAACCTGGAAACGACAGCGTTATACGCGGCGTTTTTTCGGCGGACGACAACCGTTATGAGGGATCGGAGTCACATCAGTAATGTTAGTGATGCGGAAACCAGCGGCGTTCAGAGCACGAATAGTAGATTCGCGGCCTGGACCCGGACCTTTAACCATAACTTCCAGATTCTTGATACCGTATTCTTTTACGGCGTCAGCGCAACGCTCTGCTGCAACCTGAGCTGCAAACGGAGTGGATTTGCGAGAACCACGGAAACCGGAACCACCGGCTGTTGCCCAACCCAGCGCATTACCCTGACGATCGGTAATAGTTACGATGGTGTTGTTAAAAGAAGCATGGACATGAGCCACGCCGTCAGAGACTTGTTTTCTTACACGCTTACGTGCACGAACTGGTGCCTTTGCCATTATTCAATCACCCCGATTATTTCTTGATCGGTTTGCGCGGACCCTTACGGGTACGTGCGTTGGTCTTAGTACGCTGACCGCGCACTGGCAGACCACGACGATGACGCAAACCGCGATAGCAACCAAGGTCCATAAGGCGCTTGATGCTCATGCTAACTTCACGGCGCAGATCACCTTCAACGACAAATTTGGCAACTTCGTCACGCAGCGTGTCGATTTGTTCTTCAGACAGCTCACTGATCTTAACATCTTCAGCGATACCCGCAGAAGCCAGAATGGCTTTAGAACGGGTCTTGCCGACACCGTAGATCGAAGTTAATGCGATCACGGCGTGTTTCTGATCAGGAATGTTAATGCCTGCTATACGGGCCACTATGCACTCCTACTATTTAATATGTACGCCCCATGCTGAAAAGCCCGTTTTCAGGATACTCAAATGGAAACGTACAGACATACAAAAGATTGGCTGGCTAATCTAGCCAGCTCAACCCAACTTTGCAAGAAAAATATGCGAAATAATCAGCCTTGGCGCTGTTTATGCTTCGGCTCGGCACTGCAAATCACGCGGATGACGCCATCACGCTTAACGATTTTGCAGTTACGGCATAATTTCTTGACGGAAGCACGAACTTTCATTTTTACTCTCCGTAACTTCTCGGGCGACCTTTAGCGGCCATAGCCTTTCAGGTTCGCCTTCTTCAATGCAGACTCATACTGACTCGACATCATCAGAGTTTGCACTTGAGCCATAAAGTCCATAATCACGACAACAACGATGAGCAGTGAGGTTCCACCAAAGTAGAACGGCACCTTCATTGCATCACGCATGAACTCCGGGATCAGGCAGATAAAGGTAATGTAGAGCGCACCGACCAGAGTCAGGCGGGTCATTACTTTATCGATGTACTTCGCCGTTTGTTCTCCCGGACGAATTCCTGGTACAAATGCACCGGACTTCTTCAGGTTATCTGCTGTTTCACGCGGGTTGAAAACCAACGCCGTGTAGAAGAAACAGAAGAAGATGATTGCAGTCGCATAGAGTAACACATAAAGCGGTTGCCCAGGCTGCAAATACAGCGAAATTGTTGTCAGCCAGTTCCAACCAGTACCGTTCCCGAACCATGACGCGATGGTCGCTGGGAACAGGATAATACTGGAAGCGAAGATTGCCGGGATTACCCCCGCCATATTCACTTTCAGCGGTAAATGTGTGCTCTGTGCAGCATAGACACGACGACCCTGCTGACGTTTCGCGTAGTTTACCACAATGCGGCGTTGACCACGCTCAACAAATACAACAAAGAACGTCACTGCAAATACTAATACTGCAACCAACAGCAACAGGAGGAAGTGCAGGTCGCCTTGACGCGCTTGCTCGATCGTATGGGCAATGGCTGGCGGGAGTCCCGCAACGATACCGGCGAAGATAATGATCGAGATACCGTTACCGATACCACGTTCAGTAATCTGTTCGCCGAGCCACATCAGGAACATGGTTCCTGTGACCAGACTTACAACAGCGGTGAAATAGAATGCAAAGCCTGGATTCATTACCAGGCCCTGCATACCAGGCATATTCGGTAGACCGGTAGCAATACCGATCGACTGGAATATTGCCAGCACCAGAGTGCCGTAACGGGTGTACTGGCTGATCTTGCGACGACCAGACTCCCCTTCTTTCTTCAGCTCTGCCAGCGGCGGATAAACCACCGTCAGCAGCTGGACAATAATAGAGGCCGAAATATACGGCATAATGCCCAGGGCAAAGATTGAAGCACGGCTGAGAGCACCACCAGAGAACATGTTAAACATCTCAATGATGGTGCCTCGCTGTTGCTCAAGCAGTTTGGCAAGTACAGCGGCATCAATACCAGGGATCGGAATAAAAGAGCCAATACGGAACACGATAAGCGCACCGATTACAAACAGCAGTCTGCGTTTCAGCTCGCCTAAGCCACCTTTGGCACTTTGAAAATCTAATCCCGGTTGTTTAGCCATCTGCTACTTATTCCTCGATTTTACCACCAGCAGCTTCGATAGCAGCACGAGCGCCTTTAGTAACACGCAGGCCACGAACAGTTACCGGAGTAGAAACTTCACCAGACAGGATCACTTTCGCGAACTCGATCTGGATACCGATAATGTTTGCCGCTTTCAGCGTGTTCAGGTCAACTACGTCGCCTTCTACTTTAGCCAGATCGGACAGACGAACTTCTGCCGTGATCATTGCTTTACGCGAAGTGAAACCGAATTTCGGCAGACGACGGTACAGAGGCATCTGACCACCCTCGAAACCGCGACGTACGCCACCGCCAGAACGAGAGTTCTGACCTTTGTGACCACGACCACCGGTTTTGCCGAGGCCAGAACCGATACCACGACCCAGGCGTTTACCCGCCTTTTTAGAGCCTTCGGCCGGAGACAGAGTATTTAAACGCATCTCTTACTCCTCAACTTTAACCATGAAGGAAACCGCGTTGACCATACCACGAACAGCAGGAGTATCCTCGCGCTCTACGGTGTGACCAATACGACGCAGACCCAGGCCAAGCAGCGTTGCCTTGTGTTTCGGCAGACGACCGATTGCACTGCGGGTTTGAGTAATTTTAATAGTCTTTGCCATGGCTTATTTCCCCAGAATTTCTTCAACGGATTTACCACGCTTGGCAGCGACCATTTCTGGAGAATTCATATTTTCCAGGCCGTCGATAGTTGCACGAACCACGTTGATCGGGTTGGTGGAACCATAGGCTTTAGCCAGAACGTTATGAACCCCAGCGACTTCCAGAACGGCGCGCATTGCACCACCGGCGATGATACCGGTACCTTCTGAAGCCGGCTGCATGAATACACGAGAACCCGTGTGAACACCTTTAACCGGGTGCTGCAGGGTGCCGTGGTTCAGCGCGACGTTAATCATGTTGCGACGGGCTTTTTCCATCGCTTTCTGGATCGCTGCTGGAACTTCACGCGCTTTACCGTAACCAAAACCAACGCGACCGTTACCATCGCCTACTACAGTCAGAGCTGTGAAGGAGAAAATACGACCACCTTTAACGGTTTTAGATACGCGGTTAACCGCGATCAGCTTTTCCTGCAGTTCGCCAGCTTGTTTTTCGATGTGTGACATCTTACACCTCTACCTTAGAACTGAAGGCCAGCTTCACGGGCAGCATCTGCCAGTGCCTGGACACGACCATGATATTGGAACCCGGAACGGTCAAAAGAAACATCTTTGATGCCTTTTTCCAGAGCGCGTTCAGCAACAGCTTTACCTACAGCTGCAGCAGCGTCTTTGTTTCCGGTGAACTTCAGTTGTTCAGCGATAGCTTTTTCTACAGTAGAAGCAGCTACCAGAACTTCAGAACCATTCGGAGCAATTACCTGTGCGTAAATGTGACGCGGGGTACGATGTACCACCAGGCGAGTTGCACCCAGCTCCTGGAGCTTGCGGCGTGCGCGGGTCGCACGACGGATACGAGCAGATTTCTTATCCATAGTGTTACCTTACTTCTTCTTAGCCTCTTTGGTACGCACGACTTCGTCGGCGTAACGAACACCCTTGCCTTTGTAAGGCTCAGGACGACGGTAGGCGCGCAGATCTGCTGCAACCTGACCGATCACCTGCTTATCAGCGCCTTTCAGCACGATTTCAGTCTGAGTCGGACATTCTGCGGTGATCCCCGCTGGCAGCTGATGCTCAACTGGATGCGAGAAACCCAGAGACAGGTTTACTGCATTCCCTTTGACTGCTGCACGATAACCTACACCAACCAGCTGCAGCTTCTTAGTGAAGCCTTCGGTAACACCGATAACCATTGAGTTCAGCAGGGCACGCGCGGTACCAGCCTGAGCCCAACCATCCACGTAACCATCACGCGGACCGAAGGTCAGTGCATTATCTGCATGATTCACTTCAACAGCATCGTTGAGAGTACGAGTCAGCTCGCCGTTTTTACCTTTGATCGTAATAACCTGACCGTTGATTTTTACATCAACGCCGGCAGGAACAACGACCGGTGCTTTAGCAACACGAGACATTTTTTCCTCCGATTAGGCTACGTAGCAGATAATTTCGCCACCAAGACCAGCTTGGCGCGCTGCACGATCAGTCATAACACCTTTAGAGGTAGAAACAACTGCGATACCCAGACCCGCCATAACTTTCGGCAGCTCATCTTTTTTCTTATAGATGCGCAGACCTGGGCGGCTGACACGCTGAATGCTTTCTACAACAGCTTTGCCCTGGAAGTACTTAAGAGTCACTTCCAGTTCAGGCTTGGTGTCGCCTTCAACTTTAAATTCTTCAATAAAACCTTCTTCCTTCAGCACGTTGGCAATTGCCACTTTCAGCTTGGAGGAAGGCATGGTGACCGCAGCTTTGTTCGCGGCCTGACCGTTACGGATACGGGTCAGCATATCCGCGATCGGATCTTGCATGCTCATCTGTCTTTACTCCCGTGATTCAATTGGT
>NZ_DAMACX010000049.1:3412-7571 GCF_031998825.1 Pseudescherichia sp. | reverse complement strand
GCTTTCAGTTCAGCGCGTTTAGCGAAGAATTTATCAGCTAAAGCTACGCGTTTTACTTCGCGTGCTTTCATTGATTGCTTAGCCATTCAGTAACCCTACCTTACTTGCGGAACGGGAAGTCAAAGGCAGCCAGCAGAGCACGGCCTTCTTCATCAGAATTCGCAGTAGTGGTAATGGTAATATCCAAACCACGCACGCGATCGACTTTATCGTAATCGATTTCTGGGAAGATGATCTGCTCACGGACACCCATGCTGTAGTTACCACGACCATCGAATGACTTAGCGGACAGGCCACGGAAGTCACGGATACGCGGTACAGCAATAGTGATCAGGCGCTCAAAGAACTCCCACATGCGTTCGCCACGCAGAGTTACTTTACAGCCGATCGGATAGCCCTGACGGATTTTGAAGCCTGCAACAGATTTGCGTGCTTTGGTGACAAACGGCTTTTGACCGGAGATTGCTGCCAGGTCAGCTACTGCGTTATCCAGCAGCTTCTTGTCAGCGATCGCTTCACCAACACCCATGTTCAGGGTGATCTTCTCGACCCGAGGGACTTGCATGACAGAATTGTAGCTAAACTCAGTCATGAGTTTGTTAACTACTTCGTCTTTGTAGTAATCATGCAGTTTCGCCATCGTACTACTCCAAATTACTTGATAGTTTCGCTGTTAGACTTGAAGAAACGGACTTTTTTGCCGTCTTCGAATCTAAAGCCTACACGGTCAGCCTTGCCGGTTGCCGCATTGAAGATTGCAACGTTAGAGATCTGAATAGCTGCTTCTTTCTCTACGATGCCGCCTGGCTGGTTCAGGGCCGGAACCGGCTTCTGATGTTTCTTAACCAGGTTGATACCTTCAACGACGATTTTGCCGGAAGACAGAACATTTTTTACTTTACCGCGCTTACCTTTATCTTTACCGGTTAACACGATAACTTCGTCATCACGACGGATTTTAGCTGCCATGATTCGCTCCTTAGAGTACTTCTGGTGCCAGAGAGATAATTTTCATGAACTTTTCAGTACGAAGTTCACGAGTTACCGGCCCAAAAATACGCGTACCGATAGGCTGCTCGCTGTTATTGTTAAGAATAACGCATGCATTACCATCGAAGCGAATGACAGAACCGTCCGGGCGACGAACACCCTTCTTGGTGCGCACCACTACCGCCTTCAGCACATCACCTTTTTTGACCTTACCACGCGGAATTGCTTCCTTGATGGTGATCTTGATGATGTCGCCTACGCCTGCGTAGCGACGGTGCGAGCCACCCAGAACCTTGATACACATTACGCGACGTGCACCGGAGTTGTCGGCGACGTTCAGCATAGTCTGTTCTTGGATCATTTCAGTGCTCCGCTAATGTCAACTACTACTTTGGGACCCAAAATCTCGGGTCATTAAAAAGCCCCATATCGAGGGCGCGGCATTATAACACCGCTTTCTGCGTATGGGTAGAAAAAATAAACGGTCCATTGCTGGACCGTCTATCTTGAGAGAGCGTACTGTATTACAGAACCGCTTTCTCTACAACGCGAACCAGCGTCCAGGACTTAGTCTTGGACAGTGGACGGCATTCACGGATTTCAACCTTGTCGCCGATACCACATTCGTTGTTCTCGTCATGTACGTGCAGTTTGGTCGTACGCTTGATGAATTTACCGTAGATCGGGTGTTTCACAAAACGTTCGATAGCAACAACGATGGATTTCTCCATTTTATCGCTAACAACGCGACCTTGCAGAGTACGGATTTTATCGGTCATTACGCACCCGCCTTCTCAGTCAGTAAAGTCTTAACGCGTGCGACGTCACGACGCACTTGCTTCAACAGGTGAGACTGTTGCAGCTGGCCACTTGCTGCCTGCATACGCAGGTTGAACTGCTCACGCAGCAGGTTCAGCAGCTCGGTGTTCAGCTCTTCAACACTCTTCTCACGCAGCTCTTTTGCTTTCATTACATCACCGTCTTAGTTACAAAGGTGGTTTTAATCGGCAGTTTCGCTGCTGCCAGGCTGAATGCTTCACGGGCCAGCTCTTCAGGAACACCGTCCATTTCATACAGGACTTTACCTGGCTGAATCAAGGCAACCCAATACTCCACGTTACCTTTACCTTTACCCATACGAACTTCCAGCGGCTTCTCAGTGATCGGTTTGTCCGGGAATACACGGATCCAGATCTTACCTTGACGCTTAACTGCACGGGTCATTGCACGACGTGCTGCTTCGATCTGACGGGCAGTCAGACGACCACGGCCAACAGCTTTCAGACCGAAAGTGCCGAAGCTAACATCCGTACCCTGCGCCAGACCACGGTTGCGGCCTTTGTGCACTTTACGGAATTTTGTACGCTTTGGTTGTAACATAGCGACGCTCCTTATTTACGGCCTTTACGCTGCTGCTTTTTAGGTTGAGCAGCCGGTTCCGGTTGTTCAACAGCAGCCATACCACCCAGGATCTCACCTTTGAAGATCCATACCTTAACGCCGATTACACCATAGGTGGTGTGCGCTTCAGAGGTGTTGTAGTCGATGTCCGCACGCAGCGTGTGCAGCGGAACGCGACCTTCGCGGTACCATTCGGTACGTGCGATTTCCGCGCCGCCCAGACGGCCGCTAACTTCAACTTTGATACCTTTAGCGCCCAGACGCATTGCGTTCTGTACAGCACGCTTCATTGCACGGCGGAACATCACACGACGCTCCAGCTGTGAAGTGATGCTGTCAGCAACCAGTTTTGCGTCCAGTTCAGGCTTACGCACTTCGGCGATGTTGATCTGTGCAGGAACGCCAGCGATATCCGCTACGACCTTGCGCAGTTTTTCTACGTCTTCGCCTTTCTTACCGATAACGATACCCGGGCGAGCGGTGTGAATGGTCACACGGATGCTCTTAGCCGGACGCTCGATAACGATACGAGATACAGACGCTTTAGCCAGTTCCTTAGTCAGGTACTGACGTACTTTAAAATCGCTGTCCAGGTTGTCAGCGAATTCTTTGGTGTTCGCAAACCAGGTTGAGTTCCATGGTTTTACAATACCCAGGCGAATACCATTAGGATGTACTTTCTGACCCATTGCTAGTCTCCAGAGTCTCAGCGATCGGACACAACCACAGTGATGTGGCTGGTGCGCTTCAGGATGCGATCTGCACGACCTTTCGCACGCGGCATAATGCGCTTCATGCTCGGGCCTTCGTCTACGAAAATTTTCGCAACTTTCAGATCGTCAATGTCAGCGCCATCGTTGTGTTCAGCGTTAGCAATGGCAGATTCCAGTACCTTCTTAACCAATACCGCAGCTTTCTTGTTGGTATAGGTCAGGATGTCCAGGGCCTGCGACACTTTCTTACCGCGAATCAGGTCAGCAACAAGGCGAACCTTCTGGGCAGAAGAACGAGCATGGCGATGTTGAGCTAAAGTTTCCATCTCTTCCTCCTACCTTATTTCTTCTTCGCTTTTTTATCAGCAGCGTGGCCGCGATAAGTACGAGTCGGTGCGAATTCACCCAGTTTGTGACCAACCATTTCGTCGGAAACAAAGACTGGAACGTGCTGACGACCATTATGGACAGCGATGGTCAAACCGATCATGTTAGGAAAGATCGTTGAACGACGGGACCAAGTGCGCAGGGGCTTCTTGTCTCCGCTTTCCACCGCTTTCTCTACCTTCTTCAGCAAGTGCAGGTCAATAAAAGGACCTTTCTTGAGAGAACGTGGCATGGCTTATCCTCTAAAATTATTTGCTACGGCGACGTACGATAAATTTATCAGTACGCTTGTTGCTGCGGGTCTTCTTACCTTTGGTCTGAACGCCCCACGGAGTTACCGGGTGCTTACCAAAGTTACGACCTTCACCACCACCATGTGGGTGGTCGACTGGGTTCATCGCAGTACCGCGAACGGTAGGACGAACACCACGCCAGCGTGCAGCACCTGCTTTACCCAGAACGCGCAGCATATGCTCAGCATTGCCAACTTCGCCCAGGGTAGCGCGGCAGTCTGCTTCGACTTTACGCATTTCACCAGAACGCAGACGCAGGGTGACATAAGCACCGTCGCGCGCAACGATCTGAACGTAAGTACCAGCAGAACGCGCCAGCTGACCGCCTTTACCTGGTTTCATTTCTACGTTATGAACGGTAGAACCAACCGGGAT
>NZ_DAMACX010000049.1:0-3312 GCF_031998825.1 Pseudescherichia sp. | reverse complement strand
GTGGTGATACGGCCATTGTTGTTACGACCACCGGATTTGCTGTTTTTTTCAACCAGCGGAGCAAAAGGTTTGCCCTTATGCAGCTCAGGGTTAACCACTTTAACAACGTGGCGACGACCCGGAGATGTCGGTTTACACTTAACAACTGCCATTGTATTACTCCTCCGACTTACTCAGCGCCGCCAACGAAGTCCAGGTTCTGGCCTTCTTTCAGGGTGACGTAAGCTTTTTTCCAGTCGCTACGACGACCGATACGCTGTCCGTGACGTTTAACTTTCCCTTTAACAACCAGGGTGTTAACGACTTCGACTTCGACTTCAAACAGTTTCTGCACAGCAGCTTTGATCTCTGCTTTAGTCGCGTCTTTAGCAACTTTGAGAACGATGGTGTTAGTTTTTTCCATCGCAGTAGACGCTTTTTCAGAAACGTGCGGTGCACGCAGCACCTTCAGCAGACGTTCTTCACGAATCATGCCAGCATCTCCTCAACTTGCTTAACAGCCTCAGCAGTCATTACGACTTTGTCGAAGGCGATCAGGCTAACCGGGTCGATACCTGCTGCGTCACGTACGTCAACCTTGTGCAGGTTACGTGCGGCCAGGAACAGGTTCTCGTCCAGCTCACCGGTGATGATCAGCACATCTTCCAGAGCCATGTCTTTCAGTTTCTGAGCCAGAAGCTTGGTTTTCGGTGCTTCCAGAGAGAACTGCTCGACAACGATCAGACGATCCTGACGTACCAGCTCGGACAGGATGCTTTTCAGCGCGCCGCGGTACATCTTTTTGTTAACTTTTTGACTGTGGTCCTGCGGACGCGCAGCGAAGGTCACGCCACCTGAACGCCAGATCGGGCTCTTAACAGAACCTGAACGCGCACGGCCGGTGCCTTTCTGACGCCACGGTTTTTTACCGGAACCAGTTACTTCAGCACGAGTCTTCTGAGCACGAGTACCCTGACGAGCACCAGCTGCATAAGCAACAACAACCTGGTGAACCAGCGCTTCGTTGAAATCACGACCGAAGGTAGTTTCGGAAACAGTCAGCGCGCTCTGCGCGTCTTTCAATACTAATTCCATTGCTATCCCCTTACGCCTTCACAGCTGGTTTAACGATCAGGTCGCTACCGGTAGCACCCGGAACAGCACCCTTAACCAGCAGCAGGTTGCGCTCAGCGTCAACACGTACTACGTCCAGGCTCTGAACGGTTACACGTTCGTTGCCCAGCTGACCTGCCATCTTCTTGCCTTTGAACACTTTGCCCGGAGTCTGGTTCTGACCGATAGAACCCGGAACGCGGTGGGACAAGGAGTTACCGTGAGTCGCGTCCTGGGTACGGAAGTTCCAGCGCTTAACGGTACCGGCGAAACCTTTACCTTTAGAGGTACCGGTTACGTCAACTTTTTTAACTTCAGCAAACAGCTCAACGCTGATGTCCTGACCTACGGTGTACTCTTCGCCTTCAGCAAGACGGAATTCCCACAGACCACGGCCAGCTTCAACGCCAGCTTTAGCAAAGTGACCTGCTTCAGGTTTGGTTACACGGTTAGCTTTTTTAGCACCGGTAGTGACCTGAACGGCACGGTAGCCATCGTTAGCCAGATCTTTGATCTGAGTAACGCGGTTTGCTTCAACTTCGATTACGGTTACTGGGATAGAGACGCCATCTTCAGTGAAGATGCGGGTCATACCCACTTTTTTACCGACTAAACCAATCATTGTATCAACCTCTCAATCGCTCGATGACCTGATTAACCCAGGCTGATCTGCACGTCTACACCGGCAGCCAGGTCCAGACGCATCAGAGCATCAACGGTTTTCTCGGTTGGCTCAACGATGTCAACCAGACGCTTGTGAGTGCGAATTTCGTACTGATCGCGCGCGTCTTTGTTAACGTGCGGAGAGATCAGAACGGTAAAGCGCTCTTTGCGGGTCGGCAGCGGGATCGGACCACGAACCTGCGCACCAGTGCGCTTGGCAGTCTCGACGATTTCCGCGGTTGATTGATCGATCAGACGATGATCAAACGCTTTAAGACGGATACGGATTCTTTGGTTCTGCATGAGACCAGAGCTCCAATTATTTATAGACGAAATAGTTACTCCTCAAACCCATTACGATTGATGGGAGAGTGTAACCGTTCTTACAGAGTTCCCCAATTGGGAACATTGTCTGGTATCGCTTACGCAGTACCGGTGGTTCATATCGAACCGCTGTCTATATTAGACAAGCCCGCGCATTATACGTAAAACTGACATTAACGCAAGCGTCGTGTAGAAAATAAGCACTATAAAAAAACCCGCGGCCGTTAGCCGGCAGCGGGTTCGATGATACTGTAATGTGTATTGTACGGTACGGCTACTTCGCCTGCTCTCTGAGCTGCGACTGAAGGTAGTTCTGTAGACCAATTTTTGTAATCAGGTCCAGCTCGGTCTCCAGCCAGTCAATATGCCCCTCTTCATCCGCGAGGATCTCAATCATCATATCGCGGCTGACGTAGTCATGAACGCTATCGGCATAGGCGATGGCTTCACGCAGATCTTTAGCACCCTCAAGCTCAAGGTTCAGGTCTGAGCGCAGCATCTCCTCTACGTCTTCACCGATCCCCAGCTTGCCGAGGTCCTGCAGGTTTGGAATACCTTCAAGAAACAGAATACGCTCGATGTACTTATCGGCGTGTTTCATCTCATCTATGGATTCGTGATATTCGACGTCGTTGAGGCGGGTGAGGCCCCAGTTTTTGAACATACGGGCATGAAGAAAATACTGATTGATTGCGACAAGCTCATTTCCCAATAATTTATTGAGATAACTTATGATTCTGACATCACCTTTCATTATTAGTCCCTCCGCTTCCACTAAGTGAAGCGTAGATGGCGCTACCGGGATGTCAAAAAAAGATTTTCGCTTATGCGATCTCCTGGTATTCAGGGATTTGCATCAGCTCGTTCTGCATAATCTCGCGGGCCGCGCGGACGCACTTACCGCACTGGTTCCCGACGGGAATAAACTTACGCAGCTGCTGGAAGGATTGGGGGCGAAACTGGCGCACGGCCTGGCGAATTGTTTTATCACTTACCCCATTACACAAACAGACGTACATAATCGCTCCCGTTCAATTTATGCGCAGAGTGTAAATGAGAATAGTTATGATTACAATAGCAGAAAGCCGAAAGCAGAACGCAAAAAAGGACGCCGAAGCGTCCTTTTTTATTCAGAGATAATAAATTATTAGCTCAGAACTTTAGCAACAACGCCCGCACCAACGGTACGGCCGCCTTCACGGATTGCGAAACGCAGACCGTCGTCCATCGCGA
>NZ_DAMACX010000048.1:0-25558 GCF_031998825.1 Pseudescherichia sp. | reverse complement strand
CCGGTCTGAAGTGTTACCCATGTTTCCGGTTCATACCGCAGTGCCGCCCGGCGTTGCTGCATCAGCATCGTCACGCCCGGTGGTGCTCCGCTTACCGGGCCTACAAACCGCACCATACCCGCCGTAGGCCGGGCAAACGCAATGCCGCCCGGCTTTTCTGCATCAGCACAGTCACGCCCGGTGGCGCTTCGCTTACCGGGCCTACAAACCGCACCGCGCCCGGCATTTTTACTCCCGCTTCAGCCGTTTCGAGTTGCAGAGCCAGAGGGTGATCACCAGCAGCAGGATCGCGCCGGAGTAGATCAGGACGTCCATCGGCGACTTGTGGTCGACAATGATCAGCCGCACGATGGCGGTGATCCCGATATAAACAAAGTAGCGCAGCGGGAAGTGAAAACCAGATTGAAAATACTTAACAATCAGGGCGATAAATTCGAAGTAGAGAAAGTAAACGACCAGCCCCTCAACCAGCTCATATTTGCTGGTCTGCTCGGGCGCAAAGAGCACGTCCGCAAGGTGCACCGTCTCTTTACCGAGAAAGACAACCAGGATCAGGCCAAGGCTCAGCAGCCCAAGATTCAGCACGGTTTGCAGGATGGTGGAGATGAACTCAACGCGTGGACGAATAAGCGATGTCATACGGCACCTCACTCTCAGTGGCGAGCTCTATGTATAGCGTAGAAGTGTGATCCAGATCTAGATTCTTTACTTATGGTATGGCCGGGCAGCGTTGCGCCGCCCGGCTCAGCGTTAGCGGAAGTTGACGCTCCGATCGCTGGTCATGTCATACAGCTGGAACTTACGTCCAAGCTGCTGACCGCCGTCGCGGGTAAGCGGCGTCCAGCCGATAGCCGCCCGGCTGCGGGTTGGGCCAGAGGCAAAGAGATCCAGCGGAATCGATACGTAGACCCCCTTGGTGAAATCCCCCTCCCCGTACTCGTCCGGTGACACGTTGGTCAGCGTGGCATAGGTGCCCACGACGACGCCGCTGTCGAAGTGTTTCGATACCTCCAGCGTACCGCCTTTATCCCCGGCCAGATACTGCCCGACGCTGGCTTTAATCAGCACGTCCTGAGCAAAGGAAGGCGTCCAGTAGGCGGTCAGATGGCCGGTCTTCGCGCTGTAGTCGGTGAACTTCATCATCTCCTTCGCGCTGCGCCAGTCGCGCTGCTTGACGTAGTTGGCATCTATACCAAACGCCCAGTTGCTGTCCACCGGTCGCCAGAGCACCTCAGCCCCTGCCCCACCGTACATCGTCTCCAGATAGCCGCCGTATACCTGGCCATAGAAGCCGTTGCCAAGATACTGGAAATAGTTGGCCTGGAGGTTGTTAACGTAGTAGTCATTCGCTACGTAGTCGCGCACGTGGGTACGCACGCGAGGCAGATGGGAGTCGTCCGGCGGATCGGTGTAGTTAAATTTGTCGTAGTTGTTGGCAATGTTGCCAAACAGGCTGCCGGTAGTCAGCAGATGGTCGGTCAGCCAGAGATCGGCGGTCGCCATCACCCCAAGCTGGTACATATAGAAGCTCTCCGGGCCGCCTACGGACTGGTTCAGCACCGGATCGATATGGAAATCGAAGCGGGATTTCTCCATATACCAGCCCTGCTCGGTACTCTCCGGCACCTCTGGCTCAACGCGTTTCTGCACCAGGGTCGTCTCATGCCCCAGCGGCTCCCCCGCCAGATGGCGTTGCAGGCTCACCACGTCGGTTTCGGTGGTCACCTGCGGCAGGTTGAGGCGGTTCTCGGTCACGCGGATGGTTTTTACGCCGTCCGGCAGATCGTTAGCGATAATTCGATTGGCCCGCTCAATGCCCTCCTCGGTATTACGGTACTTCACCTGCTCGCCGGTAACGTAGAGCGTATCGCCTTTCACCTGGATCTTCGGATCCGCCAGCCCGGCGTTGTACTTCAGCTGCGTAAGCTGATTGGCGACCACCGAGTGCTGCATGATGGCATCCTGCGGCTGCGGCTCATACTGCGGGCGAGCATTATCGTTGTAAGAGGGGCGCAGGTCATTGAAGTTGGCATGCAGGGTAAAGCCAAACATCACCGTGTTGCCGCGCTCGTAGCTCAGGTTAACGTCGGCCCAGTCCGCCACGCGGTAGGTTGCCCCAACGTTAAACTTGCTGCGCTGCGGCAGACGGCCAGCAAAATCCTGCTGATAGTTGTTACCCTCATACTCCAGCTTCAGGCGCAGCGGCTGCCACGGCGTCTGGTACTCTACGCCGCCAAACAGCGATGCCGGGCCGTGAAACATCTGGCTACTGTCAATGGAGCCAGCCTGGTTATAGCTGTTATCGCGGTAGCAATATTTCTCATCGTAGGAGCAGAGCGGGTTTTTGATATTGCCCGCCGTGCCGAGGTAGCCCCAGCCCAGCCCGAGGGAAAAATCAAACGGCCCCCAGGCCTTGCTGGCCACGAGGTACTCGGCATCGAACAGCCCTGTCCCGCCGATATCCCGCGCGCCCACCGCCACCTGCGGCAGCCAATACCCCTCTTCCCACAGGCGCAGCTTGAGATCGAACGCTTTGTCTTTGTAGGTCTGATCGCCAGAGAAGGCGTCCACGCTGCTGTACTGCCGGGTGCGCACGTCGGTGTAGCGCAGGGTCGTCTCCAGCCACGGAAAGAGCTGAATCGAACCGGAGTAGTAGCGGTACTGATCGTTATCGCGATAGTTAAGGCTGATCTCACCCTCACGCGCCATACGGGCGGTGGGCGTTTGCAGCAGCCCCACGCCGCCGAAGTCGGTCTGGGTAGGACCCGATGGCGCCGGATACGTTTCCGCATGGCAGGCGGCGCTGACGCTGAGCGCCAGCAAGCTATACAGAGAAATTTTCTTCATTAATCCGGTATCCGATGCGTCAGGGAGGTGAGAATATCGGCATTTATGCCGTCCCGGCTTTTCGTCCAGACGCTTTCAGCAAAGCCAACAAAAATCGTACTGCCCGGCATGGGTTCCACATGGCGTTTGTTCCAGTAGGCCACCGGCACGCTCTGAGTGCGGCCATCGGGATAGATTACCCAGGCCGTATTGCGATCGGCCCCGCTCAGCAGGCCCATCTCCTCTAAATATCCCGCCACGTCGCGTCCCGGCGTGAACGGCTTTTTGCCGGGGCGACTCACCAGTCCCAATACGGTAACCGTAGAGGGCTGCGCGCCGACCCACAGGGTATACTCGCCCTCTAGCGGCAGGTTCGCGCCGGGCTGAACCCGGACCCGATCCGGATCGAGGGGCACCCGCTGGCGTCCCGTAACCTTAATACTCTGAAGCTGCTGACGGAGGGCGTTAATTGCGGCGGCATCCTCTGCATCCTCATCCGCCGCAAGGGCGGTCAGACGTGCCAGCAGCGCCCGGTGCCGCTGCTCTTCGCGCTGGGTAGAGTGCTGCTCGCTGATGACCGCGCCCGGCCACCAGCTGCTGGCCAGCCGGGGCTGACCCACTAAATCGATGAGGTGCGCGGCATCGGTCAGCGTCTTAGGCTCTGCGCTTTCTGGGGTGTAGACCTTAACGGTGCCCGCTGCGAAAGCGAATGCAGGGGCAAGGCTTAACAGCAGCGAGGCGATTACGGTTAGCTTCATTGTTTTGCCGCCTTGATGAGCGTGGTCTCTACCGGGAACCAGTCCGCGCCAAGGTACTGTAGCGAGCGCCGGATCTGCCCGTCGCTGTCTATCCAGAAACGGTTAGTCCAGGTTTTTTGCTCGGTCTCAACGTGCTCTTCCAGCACGCGCACGATAGTAACGTCGCTGCCCACCGCTACCGTATCCTGCCCGGCCCAGCGGAACTGCGAGCGGGCGGTGGCGTAGCGCACCTGGCCATGCTCGGTCCAGCCCAGGGTTCGCGTCCAGCCTGCGCCGTCGGTGATGCGATTCGGTTTGATCAGCGGATCCGCCGCCAGGTTGTTCACCTCAAGCAGGTTATCGCCGGGAAGCTGGGTTTTGACGAAGCGGCCATGCTGGGTCACCAGAATAGACTGGTCCTGGGTCGCCCACTTCTGCTGGCCGTTTTCGGAGAAGGCGAGCACCACAAAGAGCTGAGGACCGCCGTTCAGCTGCATATACTGGCTGGCGTAGGGCATATCCTGAATATCTTCATCGGTGAGATGCACGCCGGGGGTGCCAAACATACTGTCCCACAGCGCACCGCCCAACCCTTTAGTCGTGCCGGAGCACGCCTGCAGCAGCAGACAAAGCAGAATAATTCCCGGTCGCTTCACGACAATTCTCCAGAGGGCAAAATAACCACACCGAAGTGTGGTTAGAGTTAAAGCACTGGTGATTACTGAGTGCTGGTCGTTGTGGTGGTGGTGGTTCCGGTATTAGAACCATCGCCGCCACCGGTCGCCGCCAGGGCGACGCCTACCGCTGAGCTGACGGTGCTAACGCTGGTCGCGGAAGAGCTTCCCGCCGAGACCGACGTTGCCGCCGACCCTGCTGCGTCACCTACTTCTACCGGAGCGGCATAAGCAGAGGTCGCGGCAAGCGCGGTGATGGCAAAAATGCCATACAGGACTTTATGCATATCAATTTCCCTTCATTGAATGAATGGATATTTACCTGAACGGAGTCAGGCGCAGTCGAGTATACACAACCGATTCGCGTGATTGGCATTACAGGGAATTAGAAGGCGGGTTTTAGGATAAATGGAAATAGATGAATATTTGAGCATAAAATTATTATATGACATTAAAAATCAAACACTTAAAATACAAATCAGAAACTACAATATCCGTTTACTCCTAAAATTTTAATAGCCACATAATCGAGAATTGACGATTTTCGGAATAAACTCAAGCCCATAAAAAATGCCGGCGTAATGCCGGCACTTTTATTTATTATGACTTAAGTAATATTAACGCCAGGATTTATAGCGGTTAATTAAGCCATTGGTTGAGCTATCGTGGCTGCTGATATCACTTTCATCACCCAGTTCCGGCAGAATACGGTTAGCCAGCTGTTTACCCAGCTCCACGCCCCACTGGTCGAAGGTGAAGATGTTGAGGATTGCGCCTTGGGTAAAGATTTTGTGCTCATAGAGCGCAATCAACGACCCGAGGCTGAACGGGGTGATCTCACGCAGCAGGATGGAGTTCGTCGGGCGGTTGCCTTCAAACACCTTGAACGGCACAACGTGCTCCAGCGTGGCTGGATCTTTACCCTGGTCACGGTACTCCTGCTCAACCACATCGCGGGATTTACCGAACGCCAGCGCTTCGGTCTGGGCGAAGAAGTTGGAGAGCAGCTTCTGGTGATGATCCGACAGTGCGTTATGGGTGATGGCCGGCGCGATAAAGTCGCACGGTACCATCTTGGTTCCCTGATGGATCAGCTGGTAGAAAGCGTGCTGGCCGTTGGTGCCTGGCTCACCCCAGATGATTGGGCCGGTCTGGTAGTCTACGGCGTTACCGTTACGGTCAACGTATTTGCCGTTGGACTCCATATTGCCCTGCTGGAAGTAGGCCGCGAAGCGGTGCATATACTGGTCGTAAGGCAGAATCGCTTCCGTCTCCGCACCGAAGAAGTTGTTGTACCAGATACCGATCAGCGCCAGCAGCACCGGCAGGTTCTTCTCTGCTGGGGTAGTGGCGAAGTGCTGATCCATGGCATGCGCGCCAGAGAGCAGCTCAACAAAGTTGTCGTAGCCCACGGAGAGAATGATCGACAGGCCAATCGCCGACCACAGGGAGTAGCGGCCGCCAACCCAGTCCCAGAACTCAAACATGTTGGCGGTATCGATACCAAACTCGCCCACCGCTTTCGCGTTGGTGGAGAGCGCGGCAAAGTGTTTCGCCACGTGCTGCTGGTCACCGGCCGTTTTCAGGAACCAGTCGCGCGCGCTGTGGGCGTTGGTCATGGTCTCCTGGGTAGTGAAGGTTTTGGACGCCACCAGGAAGAGAGTAGATTCAGGATTAACCTTCTTCAGCACTTCAGCGATATGCGTGCCGTCGACGTTAGAGACAAAGTGCATATTCAGGTGATTTTTATACGGGCGCAGCGCCTCGGTCACCATGAAGGGACCGAGGTCGGAGCCACCGATGCCGATGTTCACTACGTCGGTGATCGGTTTGCCGGTATAGCCCTTCCACTGACCGGAGATGATGGCCTCAGAGAAGGATTTCATCTTCTCCAGCACGGCGTTCACTTCCGGCATCACGTCTTTGCCGTCGACGATAATCGGCGTGTTGCTGCGGTTACGCAGCGCCACGTGCAGCACCGCACGATCTTCGGTGCGGTTGATCTTCTCGCCGGAGAACATGGATTTGATCGCGTCGGCCAGCTCGGTCTCTTTCGCTAAGTCCAGCAGCTTTGCCAGCGTCTCTTCGTTGATGCGGTTTTTGGAGAAGTCCACCAGCATCTGATCGTTGAAGGTCGCGGAGAATTTGCTGAAGCGATCGCTATCGCTGGCGAACAGCTCGGCGATAGTGACCTCTTTCATTTCATCGAAGTGTTTCTGTAGTGCCTGCCAGGCAGAAGTCTGCGTTGGGTTGATATTTTTCATAGCAATACTCTTCTGATTTAGGATCCTAACTGCGGTCGATTGTAGCGCCTGCGGGCAAAAATTGTGACGGTTTTTATGCTTTTGCCCGAACGGGGTCGCCATGCGCTAATGAGAACGGAACAGGGCAAAGTATAGCGTTTATAAGTTATTTTCCTGGGATAACCCTGAACATGAAAAATCCGCATAACCGCAGCGTTGACAGCACACCCCAGAAACCTTTATTTATAAAGAATTACTTATGTTCATCAAAGTATGTATTCCCAATGGGAATAGCCAGAAGAGGCGCGTCGTCCAGGTTAGTGTGCTTGAGGAGCCAGTCCGCAGAGAGCACAGGAGGGGGAACAACGCCGAGGTGGTAGAGCGTCTGGTCGCGCTTGCCATCGGCTACAGGGGCTGAATCCCCTGGGCTGTCACCAGAGACGTTCGCAGTCGTGCGTCTCGCAAGGTGGAGCGCTTCTGGGTGTAATCGTAGTAGTTCATTGCTCTGCGCCTACCCCGTTTTTCGCTCTCTCCTTGTCCCAGGGCTGAACACTTGCACCTGATACGAGGTTGTTATGATCAAAGCAGTTTCCCCGCTTGGTGTTGCTAAGCTTGTTGTTGCCAAATTTGGCGGGACCAGCGTCGCCGATTTCGACGCCATGAACCGCAGCGCCGACGTGGTGCTCTCCGACGCCAGCGTTCGCCTGGTGGTGCTATCCGCCTCTGCGGGGGTGACCAACCTACTGGTGGCGCTCGCCGAAGGGCTGGAGGCCAGCGAGCGCTTCGTGAAGCTCGACGCCATTCGCAAAATTCAGTTCAATATCCTTGAGCGCCTGACGCGCCCTGCCGTCATCCGCGAGGAGATCGAACGCCTGCTGGAAAATATTACCACCCTGGCGGAAGCCGCTTCTCTTGCCACCTCTACCGCGCTGACGGATGAGCTGGTGAGCCACGGCGAGCTGATGTCGACCCTGCTGTTTGTTGAGGTGTTGCGCGAGCGTAGCGTACAGGCCCAGTGGTTTGACGTGCGTAAAGTGATGCGCACCAGCGATCGCTTTGGCCGCGCCGAGCCGGACATTGCCGCGCTGGCCGAGCTGGCAACCCAGCAGCTGGCCCCGCGCCTGGGCGAAGGTTTAGTGGTGACGCAAGGCTTTATCGGCAGCGAGCCGAAGGGACGCACCACCACTCTCGGCCGTGGCGGCAGCGACTACACCGCTGCCCTGCTGGGTGAAGCGCTGCACGCCTCCCGAGTCGATATCTGGACCGACGTTCCCGGCATCTACACCACCGATCCGCGCGTCGTGCCGGCGGCGAAGCGTATCGACGAGATCGCCTTCGAAGAGGCTGCCGAGATGGCGACCTTCGGTGCGAAAGTGCTGCATCCGGCCACCCTGCTGCCTGCGGTGCGCAGCGATATCCCGGTCTTTGTTGGCTCCAGCAAAGATCCTAAAGCGGGCGGCACGCTGGTTTGTAATAAGACCGACAACCCGCCGCTGTTCCGCGCTCTGGCGCTGCGTCGCAAGCAAACTCTGGTGACGCTGCACAGCCTGAATATGCTCCACTCCCGCGGCTTCCTGGCCGAAGTATTTGGTATGCTGGCGCGCCACAATATCTCCGTCGACCTTATCACCACCTCGGAAGTGAGCGTGGCCCTGACGCTGGACACCACCGGCTCCACCTCCACGGGCGACACGCTGCTCACCCAGGGGCTGCTGACCGAGCTCTCCTCTCTCTGTCGTGTGGAAGTTGAAGAGAACCTCGCCCTTGTGGCGCTGATTGGTAACGATTTGTCAAAAGCCTGCGGCGTGGGCAAAGAGGTGTTTGGCGTGCTCGATCCGTTTAACATCCGCATGATCTGCTATGGCGCATCAAGCCATAACCTCTGCTTCCTGGTGCCGGGCGCAGAAGCCGAGCAGGTTGTGCAGAAGCTACATCATAATTTGTTTGAATAAAATTGCAGCACACGATAAAAAATACCTATAGCCGGGCTTGAACCCGGCTTTTTTATAACTAAACGACACAACAACACGATAATACTGCAAGGAATACACATGTTAACCGCCATCACGCGGCTGTTCCCCCTGTGGGCGCTGCTGCTCTCCGTTCTCGCGTATTATACCCCTGCCACCTTTACCCCAATCGGACCGTGGGTAACCACGCTGCTGATGCTGATCATGTTCGGCATGGGCGTGCACCTGAAGCTTGATGATTTCAAACGTGTTCTGTCACGTCCGGCTCCCGTCGCGGCGGGTACTTTTCTCCACTACCTGGTGATGCCTTTCGCCGCCTGGCTGCTGGCGATGCTCTTTAAGATGCCGCCGGATCTCTCCGCCGGGATGGTGCTGGTGGGCAGCGTTGCCAGCGGCACGGCCTCGAACGTCATGATCTATCTGGCGAAGGGGGACGTCGCGCTATCGGTAACCATCTCGTCGGTCTCCACGCTGGTGGGCGTGATAGCAACGCCGCTGCTGACGCGCCTCTACGTGGACGCCCACATTCAGGTGGATGTGATGGGGATGCTGCTCAGCATTCTGCAAATCGTGGTGATCCCTATTGGCCTGGGGCTGATTGTTCACCACCTCTTCCCGCGTCTGGTGAAGGCGGTAGAGCCGTATCTGCCCGCCTTTTCAATGGTCTGCATTCTGGCAATCATTAGCGCGGTAGTGGCGGGCTCGGCATCGCACATCGCCTCCGTCGGCTTCATGGTGATCGTCGCGGTGATCCTCCACAACACGATTGGCCTGCTGAGCGGCTACTGGGGCGGGAAGCTGTTTGGCTTTGACGAATCTACCTGCCGGACGCTGGCGATTGAGGTGGGAATGCAGAACTCAGGCCTCGCCGCCGCGCTGGGTAAGATCTACTTCTCACCGCTGGCGGCTCTGCCTGGCGCGCTCTTCTCGGTCTGGCACAACCTCTCCGGCTCGCTGTTGGCGGGTTACTGGTCGGGCAAACCGCTCGATAAGCAGAAAAGAAGAGAGGCGGTGAAAGAGAGTTAATTCGCTTCGCGCCGGGTCAGGCATGCTTTACACTGAAGCCTCTTCTACAGGAGGCTTCAGCGATGGCTACACCCAGACTGACTCAAAAAGAGATGACGGAGAGCGAGCAGCGCGAGCTGAAAACCCTGCTGGATCGCGCCCGTATCGCCCATGGACGTACCCTGACCAATGCCGAAACCAATCAGGTTAAAAAAGAGTACATCGACAAGCTGATGGCGCTGCGTGAGGCCGAGGCGAAAAAAGCCCGCAAGTTAAAAAAAGAGCAGGCTTATAAACCCGATGCAGAAACGACCTTCTCATGGTCAGCCAACACCTCAACCCGGGGAAGGCGCTGATTAGCGCCCTTTCTTTTTACGCCCCGGCTGGGCAAAGCGTTTCCCTGCCGGCTTGCCGCGTCCTTTCTCTTCGCTCTGCGGTGCCTTCACTACCGGTCTTTTAACCGCAGGCGATTTTGGTTTGGCTTTCGCTTTCGGCTTCGCCTCTGACGATGAGTTCTCGATCAGCTTGAACAGCTCAATCAGCTCATCGCCAGTGAGATCGCGCCACTCCCCTATCGGGATACCGCTCAGGCTGACGTTCATAATGCGCGTACGTTCCAGCTTGGTCACTTCAAAGCCAAAGTGCTCACACATCCGGCGGATCTGGCGGTTTAAGCCCTGCACCAGCGTAATGCGGAAGGCAAAGGGTGCCTCTTTTTTGACTTTACACTTCTTGGTTACCGTTCCCAGAATCGGCACGCCTGCGCCCATGCCGCGGATAAATTCGTCCGTGATCGGTTTATTCACCGTGACCACATACTCTTTCTCGTGATCGTTGCCGGCCCGCAGAATTTTGTTTACCAGATCGCCGTGGTTGGTAAGAAAGATCAGCCCCTGCGAATCTTTATCCAGGCGGCCAATGGGGAAAATACGGCTGCTGTGGTTAACGAAATCGACGATATTGTCTCTCTCACTATCTTCCGTGGTGCTGACAATCCCCACCGGCTTGTTCAGCGCGATAAACACCAGATCGTCCTCTTCCCGAGGCTCGATAAGCTGGCCGTTGACCTTGACCACGTCGCCAGCGACAACCTGATCTCCTATCCCGGCACGTTTGCCGTTGATAAAGACGTTGCCCTGCTCAATGTAGCGATCGGCTTCGCGACGCGAGCAGATCCCGCTTTCGCTGATGTATTTGTTTAGTCGGGTGGATTGTGGTGTCAGCATAGTTTCTCCTGTAAAGGCGAAATATACCCTGGGTGCCGTTTTGTGTGCCAGAGGGAAATAGGTACTCAACGTAGGCCGGATAAGCGCAGCGCCATCCGGCGCTATTTACACCTTACCCGAATACAACTTTCATCGTGCCTGGTATGGTTTGCGCCTTACCAACGACAATATTGACATCTCTCCCCAGCCGCGTCAGGCAATCGAGCATCTTCGCCTCGCTGATCCCACGAAATTGACCACGCAATAAGTTTGAAAGTTTAGGCTGTGTCATACCTAAAATACGGCCTGCCTGCTGCTGGGTCAGACCACGCTCTTGTAGAATGCCATGAATCGCCATTGCCAGCTGCGCCTTAAGCTGCATCTCTTCGGCGTTAGCGTAACCTAAATCGGTATAGACATTCCCACTACCCGCTTCGATTTCATTTTGCATATCAGGATCCTTGCGCATGATTCTGAGCAGCCTTGAGCCGCTGGTAAATGAGTGCAGCATCTGGCTTCGGCATTGCTTTACCCGATACTGATTTTTTCTGAAAAACATGCAGTACATAAACAGCATCTTTAAGCATGATGGTGTAGACGGCTCGCCATGTGTTTCCTTGATAGTCCTCAACAACTTCAAGCACACCGGCTCCACCAAATCCCTTTAACGGCTTCGCTTGATTATGGCGCTTACCTTGTTGAGCAAGCCAAAGCGCATAGCCAAAAATATCCTGCACATTTTCTGGTTGCGCCAGTAGATCCTTCTTCGACTGGCCAACCCAATACAATGGTTTTATCATTCCCTCTCCTTGATTATACCCATTTGGATATAAAAAGCATCGTGTGAAAGGAAAGATAAACAAAAAGCCCTGCATTATTCAGGGCTTAAAGCAAAATCTACGAGGCGGCTTCCACTATCATTACTCTCCGCGCTCCTCATCTTCGTCCGGCTGCTCCAGCACGCTGTAGGCCACCGCACAGAAGAGTGAGTTGAGGCGCTTCATATCGCCCAGCAGGCCCAGATGCAGCGAGCTGGTTTCGATGCTCTGCACGTTCTGCTGATGCAGGCGATCCACATGAGCGTGGGCGTAACGGCGGTTGAGAATACGGAAACGGTGCTTGCGGCGGCGCAGGCGGCGGGCGCCCGCCACGTCGCTGGAGAAGAAGACCGACATCGCCAGCTGGAGATTACTGCGCAGCTGCTCCAGCAGGCTATCCAGTTCGTTGAGACCCTCGAAGGAGAAGGCGCGCCGGGCCGCCAGCGACTTATCGGCGATCTCGCTGCCCATCCGCTCAACGATATCTGACGCCTGCTCAAGGTTGAGCGACATCTCGATAATCTCTGCCCAGCGGCGCGACTCTTCATCCGCCAGCTCATCCTTCGGCATCCGCGCCAGATAGAGCTTGATGGCGGTATAGAGCACGTTGATATCATCGGCGATTTTACGTAGCTCTTTCTCCTCGCGCGGCTCGCCGTGCACAATCTTCTTCAGACCGTCGAGCATCTGCTCCATGGCATCACCCATGCGCAGCGACTCGCGGGCGGCGTTAGCCAGCGCTAGCGTGGGCGTATCCAGCGCCGAGGTATCAAGATGCTTCGGCTTCAGGCGTATATCCAGCTCAGGCTCGTCGCGGATCAGCCGCTCGCACAGGCGGGCCATCGGCCCGGCAAACGGCACCATCATCAGGCAACGGATCAGGTTGTAGAAGACGTGGAAGTAGATGACCAGCTCCGCATCCGGTAGCGGCAGCCTGTCCAGCACCGCTGCCAGCGGATGCACAAAGGGTAGGATCAGCAGGCTGCCCACCAGCTTAAACAGCAGGCTGCCCATTGCAACACGGCGTGCAGCGGCGCTACTGGCGCTGTTATTCAGCACCGCCAGCAGACCCGAGCCAAGGTTAGCCCCAATCACCAGGCACAGCGCCACCGGAAACGAGATGATCCCCGCCGCGGTCAGCGTTGCGGTCAGCAGCACCGCTGCAAGGCTTGAGTAGCTGATGATGGCAAAGACCGCGCCAATCAGAGCATCCAGCATAATATCGCCGGTCAGCGAGGCGAAGATCACTTTGACGCCGCTGGCCTGAGTTATCGGCGTTACGGCCTGCACGATAAGCTCCAGCGCCAGCAGGATCAGCCCAAGGCCGATGCTGACTCGCCCGAGCTGCCCAACGCGGGACTGCTTGCGCCCGAGGAAGAAGATGACGCCAATAAAAATCAGCAGCGGTGAGAGCCAGGAGAGATCGAAGGTAAGCACCCGCGCCATCAGCGCGGTACCGACGTCTGCCCCGAGTACAATCACCAGCGCCGGGGTCAGGGCCACCAGATCCTGGGCCACAAAGGAGGTGACCAACATGGTGGTGGCATTGCTGCTCTGCACCAGTGCGGTGACGCCAATGCCCGCGCAGAAGGCCAGCGGTTTTTTCTCCACGCTGCGGCCCAGCACGGTACGCAAACGCGCGCCAAAAACGCGCATTACGCCAGTACGTACGATGTGCGTGCCCCAGACCAGCAGCGCAACGGCGGAAAGCAGGTGTAGCAACGTTAACACGGATGTAAATCCTCCTTATCGTTATCCAGTTTCCCTCGGTTATGTCTATCTAACGCTATCTTAGTTAGAAAAAGAGAGCGCTACACTGTTCCAGTATAAGTCTTTAAATGTAAGAAAGAGACAGGGTACCTATTACACGATCGTTTTATTGTAAGGAAGGGTGATCCCCCTAACATTCAGCGAATTATTAAGCAAAATTATTCAGTAGGCCGATATATAAGATTCAAGCCTCTCTTTTTGGCACAGGTCTTTAGCAGTGCACTCAACCCCTGAAGCCTTAAGCAGGTTAGCTCTTTCATGGCTAATTCCACGAATAAGAATCATTATTTGATCGATGCAACTATTAAGGTAGATCAATGCTGATATGCCATCATTAACGCTGGCGTGTTTCCATATCGGTTCATAATGCGCCATTCGATTCCGGAGCGCTTTGATACTTTTTAGCTGTTGCAAAACCGTTGATGCTTTTCTTTCCACAGGCTTAAGGTTTGGGAAAACAACGCGCTCAAGATGAGGCCAAAGTCGGGAGGATGAGTTTATGTTATTATAGTTTCGCTCAAAAATTCCCGACCAAAAACCAAACGTTAGCTCGGCTACCACTGCATCTGCCGTCGGTCGCTTTCCGCAGTTTTGTAGTTTCAATTTTGCATTTGCTAGCATATTCTCATGGTGGGAAGTCCAGATTATTTTTCCTTTACGTTGTCCTGTTGATAAACCATTTCTATAAAATTTTTCTCGCTTATTGGAATGCTTCTTCATATCAGAAATAAACATGTCATCACCTGCATTTTTTGTAACCTGATCAAACCAGTCAGGGGTTGCAAAATGATTGCTGGCGGCATTATGGATAGCATTTCTAAGCGTAATTTCCAGACACTGCATTAAGGGGTAAAGAGCGGCGCTAGCCTGTTTATTCCAAAGATAAGCCCCGAGATTCGCCGCCATCGAACCGTTAGAAGTCAGTACGCTGTACGACTTTATTCTCGGTTCAGATATAAACTCAGCCAGCTCCCTAAGCGTCTGCGCTTGCAATTTCTGACTCGCATAGATAGAGTTGTTAGTAACGAACACGTGTATGCTTCCCTGTTGAGAATCATTCGGCATAACATACACGTAAAGAACGGTCAGGTGTCTGAATCAAGTAGGATGTTTGACCACAAAAAAAGCGCGAAAGCGCTTTTTTTGTATCTAAATTTTAGTACTAGTCAGCGTCGTAACCGAGATTCGGCGCTAACCAGCGCTCAACCTCACCCACGCTCATCCCTTTCCGCTGGGCGTAATCTTCAACCTGGTCACGCTGGATCTGCGCCACGGCAAAGTACTTGCTGTCCGGGTGGCTGAAGTACCAGCCGGAGACCGAGGCGCCGGGCCACATGGCGAAGGATTCGGTCAACTTCATGCCGGTGTGTTTCTCAACGTCCAGGAGCTCCCAGATGGTGCCCTTCTCGGTATGTTCCGGGCAGGCCGGATAGCCTGGCGCAGGACGGATCCCCTGGTAGTTTTCGCGGATCAGCTCCTCGTTGCTGAGGTTCTCGTTCGGCGCATAGCCCCAGTAGACCTTGCGCACACGCTCGTGTAGGTACTCAGCAAAGGCTTCCGCTAGTCGGTCGGCAATCGCCTTCACCATGATCTTGTTATAGTCATCGTGCTGAGCGTCATACGCCTCGGCCAGCGCATCCTCCTCCAGCCCGCCGGTGACGGCAAACGCGCCGATGTAGTCTTCTTTGCCGCTCAGCTTCGGCGCGACGAAATCGGCCAGGCAGTAGTTGGCAAAGCCCACCTTTTCGGTCTGCTGCCGAAGATGACGTGAAACCGTCAGTACCTGGGTGCGGGAAGGGTCGCGGTAGATCTCCACGTCATCGCCGACGCGATTTGCCGGGAACAGCCCCACCACGCCGCGCGGATTAAGACGTTTTTCCGCGCTGAGCTGGTCGAGCATCTCGTTCGCATCTTTAAACAGGCGCTTCGCCTCTTCGCCAACAATCTCATCTTCCAGAATGCGCGGGTATTTGCCCGCCAGCGACCAGGTCATAAAGAACGGTGTCCAGTCGATGTAGTTGCGCAGCGTCTCAATGCTGGCGGTCACCTCCTGCACCCCTAGGCGATGGGCCACCGGCGGGGTGTAGCTCTCCCAGTCGAAGGCCAGATCGTTCTCCCGCGCTGCCTGCAACGTTACCGGCGGCGTACGCGGTTTTTTGCGCCCGTGCTGGATACGCACGGTCTCATACTCTTTGCGAGTGCGGGCCACGAAATCATCCCGCTGGGTCGCCGACAGCAGCGCGGATACTACGCCTACCGTGCGAGAGGCGTTCTGCACGTACACCGTTGGGCCGCTGTAGTTCTGCTCGATCTTCACCGCCGTATGCGCTTTAGAGGTCGTCGCCCCGCCAATCAGCAGCGGAATGGTAAAGCCCTGACGCTCCATCTCCTTCGCCACGTTGACCATCTCATCCAGCGAAGGCGTGATCAGCCCCGAGAGGCCAATCAGGTCAGCATTCACTTCCCGAGCGGTTTTCAGGATTTTATCCGTCGGCACCATCACGCCCAGATCGACAATCTCGTAGTTATTACACTGCAATACCACGCCAACGATGTTTTTACCGATGTCATGCACGTCGCCCTTCACGGTGGCGATCACCATCTTACCGTTGCTGGAGCCTTTCTCTTTACTGGCCTCGATAAAGGGTTCGAGGTAGGCCACCGCCTGCTTCATCACGCGAGCGGATTTCACCACCTGCGGCAGGAACATTTTCCCCTCGCCAAAGAGATCGCCCACCACGTTCATGCCGTCCATTAGCGGCCCTTCAATTACCTGAATAGGGCGCTCGGCCTGCTGGCGCGCCTCTTCGGTATCTTCTTCAATAAACTCGGTGATGCCTTTAACCAGCGAGTACTCGAGACGCTTTTTGACGTCCCAGGCACGCCACTCCGCCTGCTGGGCGTTCGCGCTATCGTCGCTCTTGCTGCCTTTGTATTTCTCGGCCAGATCCAACAGGCGCTCGGTACTGTCATCCCGACGGTTAAGGATCACATCCTCTACCGCATCGCGTAGCTCGGCGGGCAGATCGTCATAGATGGCCAGCTGTCCGGCGTTGACGATCCCCATATCCATGCCGTTGCGGATGGCATAGTAGAGAAAGACGGCGTGGATCGCCTCACGCACCGGATCGTTACCACGGAAGGAGAACGACACGTTAGAGACACCGCCGGAGATCAGGGCGTGCGGCAGCTCACGTTTGATGTCTTCACACGCGCCGATAAAGTCCTGGGCGTAGTTGTTATGCTCTTCGATACCCGTCGCTACGGCAAAGATGTTGGGGTCGAAGATGATATCTTCCGGCGGGAAGCCGACATCTTGAGTAAGGATGTTGTAGGCCCGGCGGCAGATCTCAATCTTACGCTCCCGCGTGTCGGCCTGACCCACTTCATCAAAGGCCATCACCACCATCGCGGCCCCGTAACGGCGCACCAGCTTCGCGTGGTGAACAAAGGCTTCCACGCCCTCCTTCATCGAAATGGAGTTAACGATGCCTTTGCCCTGGATGCACTTCAGTCCTTTCTCGATAACGTCCCACTTGGAGGAGTCGATCATGATCGGCACCCGGGCGATATCCGGCTCGCCGGCAATCAGGTTGAGGAACTTGACCATCGCCGCCTCGGCGTCAAGCATCCCCTCATCCATGTTGATATCGATAATCTGCGCGCCGTTCTCTACCTGCTGGCGCGCCACGTCCAGCGCCTCGCTGTACTTCTCCTCTTTAATCAGGCGCTTAAATTTCGCGGAGCCGGTCACGTTGGTACGCTCGCCAACGTTCACAAACAGGCTATCGTCGCCGATGTTCAACGGCTCCAGCCCCGCCAGACGGCAGGCTACCGGCAGCTCCGGAAGCTGACGCGGCGGCAGCCCTTCCACGGCGCGGCTCATGGCGGCGATATGCTCTGGGGTTGTGCCGCAGCAGCCGCCCACAATGTTCAGGAAGCCCGCTTCGGCCCACTCGCGGATCTGCGCGGCCATCGGCCCGGCGTCGAGATCGTACTCGCCAAAGGCGTTGGGCAGCCCGGCGTTCGGGTGGGCAGTGACGTAGCACTCGGCGATGCGCGACAGCTCCTGCACGTACTGGCGCAGCTCATCCGGTCCCAGGGCACAGTTCAGCCCGAAGGTAAGCGCATCAGCATGGCGAAGTGAGTTATAAAATGCTTCGGTAGTCTGGCCGGAGAGCGTGCGTCCGGAGGCATCGGTGATGGTGCCGGAGATCATGATCGGCAGCTCAACGCCCAGCGCCTCGAACTCCGCTTTCACCGCAAAAATGGCTGCTTTCGCATTGAGCGTATCGAAGATAGTTTCGATAAGGATCAGGTCGCTGCCGCCCTCCACCAGTGCCCGGGTAGACTCCCGGTACGCCGCGACCAGCTGGTCAAAGGTGACGTTGCGGTAGGCCGGATCGTTAACGTCCGGCGAGATCGAGGCGGTGCGGTTGGTTGGGCCAAGCACCCCGGCCACGTAGCGTGGCTTATCCGGCGTGCGGGCGGTCCACTCATCGGCACAGGCGCGGGCTAGCTTCGCCGCCGCAAGGTTGATCTCAGCTGACAGGGACTCCATCTGGTAGTCCGCCATCGCAATCGTCGTCGAGTTAAAGGTATTAGTCTCAACGATATCTGCCCCCGCCGCAAAATAGGCGTCGTGGATCGCAGAGATCACCTCCGGCTTGCTGAGCACCAGCAGGTCGTTGTTTCCTTTAAGATCGCAGGGCCAGTCGGCGAAGCGCTCGCCGCGAAAATCCTGCTCACTCAGACGATAGCCCTGGATCATGGTGCCCATGCCCCCATCCAGAACCAGAATACGCTCTTTTAACTGCTGATGCAGTTGATCAACTTTGCTGCTCACACGTGCTCCCGACAACGCTCAACCAGGCCAGAAAGGCCAGCAGGACATACTGGCATAAAGCCAGCAGGTGGAAAAGAGAGCAGCACCAAACATGAGAGATGTTCACCTGAACTCATCCGATCAGTCTGGGCACAGGTTGCATTATAATCAGATAAAACGAAAATGATTTCCACGATACAGAAAAGGAGTCGGCCATGGTGGCTTCCGTACCCGCAAAACGCGGTAAAAAACCCCGTACTACCGCCGCTGCGGCCACCCCGCCCGCAACCGGACAGGTGCAGTCCCTGACCCGTGGTCTGAAACTGCTGGAGTGGATTGCCGAGTCTTCTGGCAGCGTGGCGCTGACCGAACTTGCCCAGCAGGCTGGCCTGCCTAACTCTACCACCCACCGTCTGCTGACAACCATGCAGCAGCAGGGCTTTGTCCGTCAGGTTGGCGAGCTGGGTCACTGGGCGATAGGCGCGCATGCGTTTGTTATTGGTGCCAGCTTCCTGCAGAGCCGCAACCTGCTGGCCATTGTGCACCCCATCCTGCGCAGGCTGATGGAGGACTCTGGCGAGACGGTGAACCTGGCGGTGCTCGACCAGAACGATCACCAGGCGATCATTATTGACCAGGTGCAGTGTACCCAGCTCATGCGTATGTCTGCCCCTATCGGCGGCAAGCTGCCGATGCACGCCTCCGGGGCAGGAAAAGCCTTCCTGGCGCAGCTGGAGGAGGATCAGGTTACCGGGCTACTGCATCGTCAGGGGCTGCATACCTATACCCACGCTACGCTGGTCTCGCCCCTGCACCTGAAAGAGGATCTGGCTCTGACCCGCAAGCGCGGCTACTCCTTTGACGATGAGGAGCACGCCCTGGGCCTGCGCTGCGTGGCGGCCTGTATCTACGATGAGCATCGCCAGCCTTTTGCGGCCATCTCTATCTCCGGGCCAATTTCACGTATTACTGACGATCGCGTTACCGAGCTGGGGGCGTTAGCGATCAAGGCGGCGAAAGAGGTGACGCTGGCCTATGGCGGGAGCCGTTAAACCGCACGCTGAAACGCTGCCGCCGGCGGTAGGCGTAGACATCCTCCACGTGGCCCTCTTTGATGCGCGTTTGCAGCGAGCGCCAGTAGCTGGCGCGGAACAGATCCGCGTGCATCTCCTCAAAGAGCGGTCCGATTCGGGGGTCGGCGCAGAGCCAGTGGCGGAACTCCTCCGGAAAGACATCCCCCGGCGACACGCTGTACCACGGCTCGGCGCTTAGCTCATCCTCCGCGTAGCGCGGCGCAGGAACGTCGCGGAAGTTTACCTCGGTCATGTAGCAGATCTCATCGTAGTCGTAGAACACCACCCGCCCGTGGCGCGTCACGCCAAAGTTTTTAAACAGCATATCGCCGGGGAAAATATTGGCGGCGGCCAGCTGGCGGATGGCGTTGCCATACTCTTCGATGGCGTCCCGCAGCGGCTGGCCGTCGACCTGCTCCAGCCAGATATTGAGCGGTACCATGCGCCGCTCAATATAGAGGTGGCTAATAGAAATTTTGTCGCCCAGATCGGTAATTTTCCCTGCCGCCTCCGTCATTAACAGGGTCATCAGCGCAGGCGCAATCTGCCGCTTCTCTAGCACAAAGTTTTCAAACTCCTGGGTATCGGCCATTCGCCCGACGCGATCGTGCTCTTTTACCAGCTGGTAACAGGCGCGTACGTGGGCGGCGCTCATCTCCTTCTGCGGGGCAAAGCGATCCTTGATCACCTTGAAGACCCGGTCAAAGCCCGGCAGCGTAAAGACCAGCATCACCATGCCGCGAATGCCCAGCGCTTCAATAAACTGCTCGTCGCTGCTGGCGATGTAGTGCAGATACTCTCGATAGCTCTCGGTTTTGCCATGCTTCTGGCAACCAATCGCCATATAGAGCTCAGCGGTGGTTTTACCCGGCAGGATCTCCCGCAGCCACTCCACCGTTGCGGCGGGCAGCGGGGCATAGACCATAAAGTAGGAGCGGGCGAAGCCGAAGACGATGCTAGCCTCGTCGTGGGTGGTCAGGCAGGCATCGACAAAAAGCTCGCCCTCCTCGCTGCGGTGGATCGGCAGTAAAAAGGGGACCGTGCCGTCGGACAGGATAAGCTTGCCCACCAGCCAGGCGGCTTTATTGCGGTAAAAAAGCTCGTTTGCCACCTGCAAATGCGCATGCGCCAGCGCCGCGTCGCCAAAGCTCTCCGCCAGCTGCGTCAGGATATAACCCACGTCGCGAGCGCGATCCTGCCACGGCAGGCGCAGAGGAAGGTCGGCAAGCAGCTTAGTCAGCAGCGCTTCCCAGCCGCCGGAGGGATAAAAGTCTTTTGCCAACGGACGCGGAATGGTACGAAAGCGGCGCTCGGGCTGGGAGCTGAAAATAAACAGCCGCTCAGGGGTCAAAGCCCGGTGATCGAATAGTCGGCAGTAGACCGAATTGAAAAAGCTTTCGGCAATTTCAAAGCGCGGATAGTCCGGCAGCAGCTGAGTATAGTGCGCCTTTACCCGTAGCAAATAGTCCGCGTCGAGGCGTCGGCCCTCGGTTATACAGCGCAGCTGCTCAACCACCAGCCCAACGTGGTGATCGTAGAGGTGGATGCGGCTTTTCATCGCCCGCTGGACGGCGTGCCAGTCCGCCTGCTCAAAGCGCTGCTGCGCCCCGGCGGTAATTTCCAGAAAGCGTCCGTACTGGGCATCAAACCCCTGCAGGATAGTTTGGGCAATTAACAGCTCTCGGCCACGCGCCATACGTTCCCCTCATCGGATCCGTGCGTAGGCCCGGTAAGCGCAGCGCTACCGGGCGTTTCCGTTATCAGAACTGCTGCTCTTCCGTCGATCCGGTCAGCGCGGTCACCGATGATGCGCCGCCCTGTATAATCGTCGTGACCTTATCGAAATAGCCGGTTCCTACCTCCTGCTGATGGGAGACAAAGGTATAGCCCGCTTTCGCCGCAGCAAACTCCGGCTGCTGAACCTTCTCGACGTAGTGTTTCATACCCTCTCCCTGCGCATAGGCGCGAGCGAGGTCGAACATGTTGAACCACATGCTATGAATACCCGCCAGGGTGATGAACTGATACTTGTAGCCCATCTCCGCGAGCTGCTGCTGGAAGCTGGCGATGGTGTCGTCGTCCAGGTTCTTCTGCCAGTTGAACGACGGCGAGCAGTTGTAGGCCAGCAGCTTGCCGGGGAATTTGGCATGGATAGCGTCGGCAAAGCGCCGGGCTTGCTCCAGATCCGGCGTCGAGGTTTCACACCAGACCAGATCGGCATAGGGAGCGTAGGCCAGACCGCGGCTGATGGCCTGCTCTATCCCGGCGCGGGTGCGGTAAAACCCTTCGCTGGTGCGCTCGCCGGTAATAAACTCGCGATCGTACTCATCGCAGTCAGAAGTGATCAGGTCCGCCGCATCGGCATCGGTACGAGCGATCAGCAGCGTCGGCACGCCCATTACGTCTGCTGCCAGCCTGGCCGCGACCAGCTTCTGGATAGCCTCCTGCGTGGGTACCAGCACCTTGCCGCCCATGTGACCACACTTTTTCACTGAGGCCAGCTGATCCTCAAAGTGTACCGCCGCCGCACCCGCTGCAATCATCGACTTCATCAGCTCGAAGGCGTTCAGCACGCCGCCAAACCCTGCTTCGGCATCGGCCACGATCGGCAGAAAGTAGTCCACGTAACGCGGATCTTGTGGATCGATCCCCGCTGACCACTGGATCTGATCCGCCCGGCGAAAGGTGTTGTTGATCCGATCCACCACCGCCGGAACTGAATTGGCCGGGTAGAGGGACTGATCCGGATACATGCTGGAGGCGAGGTTCGCATCCGCCGCCACCTGCCAGCCAGAGAGATAAATGGCCTCAATCCCCGCCTTCGCCTGCTGCAACGCCTGTCCACCGGTCAGCGCACCGAGGCTATTGATATAGCCCTTTTTCGCTTCACCATGCAGCAGACGCCACATTTTCGCCGCGCCAAGCTGCGCCAGAGTGCACTCCGGATTCACCGAGCCACGTAGTTTTACCACCTCTTCCGCGCTATACGGGCGGGTAATGCCCTCCCAGCGTGCGGTTTGCCACTCTTGCTGTAACGCTTCTGTTTGTTGGGTACGAGTTTTCATGGCTGTTCTCCACTGTTTTTATTAGGCTAAGAGGCGGTAACCCGGCAGGGTCAGGAAGTCGATCAGGTCGTCAGAGGTGGTGATCTGCTCCATCAGGCGGGCGGCGTCGGCAAAGCGCCCGTGGCTGAACCGGTGCTCACCCAGCTCCTGCTGGATCACCTGCATCTCCTCGCCGAGCATCTGGCGGAACAGCGCTTTGGTCACCGGCATACCGTTGCTGAGCGTCTTTTGGTGATGGATCCACTGCCAGATAGAGGTGCGGGAGATCTCCGCCGTTGCGGCATCCTCCATCAGGCCATAGATTGGCACGCAGCCGTTGCCGGAGATCCACGCTTCGATGTACTGCACCGCAACACGGATGTTGGCGCGCATCCCCTCTTCCGTGCGTTCACCATCGCAGGGCGCAAGCAGCTCATCGGCAGTAATCGGCGCGTCCTCCTCGCGGGTAACAAAAAGCTGGTTTTTGTTGTCACCCAGCGCGGTATCAAAGATGGCCATCACCGTATCGCCCAGACCAGGATGGGCAATCCAGGTGCCGTCATGGCCGTTTTTCGCCTCCAGCTCTTTATCCGCCCTTACCTTATTCAGCACCCAGCTGTTGCGCTCGCTCTCTTTACTGGGAATAAACGCCGCCATGCCGCCCATTGCAAACGCACCGCGCCGATGACAGGTCTTAATCAGCAGACGGGAGTAGGCGTTGAGGAAAGGCTTATCCATGGTGACCGCCTGGCGGTCGGGCAGCACCCGATCGGGATAATTTTTTAACGTTTTGATATAACTGAAAATGTAGTCCCAGCGGCCGCAGTTGAGGCCCACAATGTGATCCTTCAGGGCATGGAGGATCTCGTCCATCTGGAAGACCGCAGGCAGCGTTTCAATCAGCAGGGTGGCCTTAATGCTACCGCGCGGCAGGTTGAAGCGATCTTCCGTATAGCTAAAGACCTCGCCCCACCAGGCCGCCTCCTGCCAGGCCTGAGTTTTGGGCAGGTAGAAGTAGGGGCCGCTGCCCTTGGCCAGCAGGTTTTTGTAGTTGTGGAAGAAGTAGAGGGCAAAATCAAACAGGCTGCCGGTGATCGCCTCATTGCGCCAGGTGACGTGCTTTTCCGGCAGGTGCAGACCGCGAACCCGACAGATCAGTACCGCCGGATCGGGCTTGAGCTGATAGATCTTTCCGGCTTCGTTGGTATAGCTGATAGTGCCGTTAACCGCATCGCGCAGATTGATCTGCCCGTCGATCACTTTCTGCCAGTTAGGGGCCAGCGAGTCTTCAAAATCTGCCATGAAGACTTTGACGTTGGCATTCAGGGCATTGATGACCATCTTGCGCTCGACCGGACCGGTGATCTCCACCCGGCGATCCTGCAGATCGGCTGGAATACCACGGATTTTCCAGTCGCCCGACCGTATGGAAGCCGTTTCCGAAATGAAATCTGGCAGCGTGCCGCTGTCGATCGCCTGTTGCTGCTGGATGCGGGCGGCAAGCAGCTTATTGCGTGCTGGTGTAAAGCGGGTCACCAAATCGGTGAGAAATACGGTAGCTTCCGGAGTCAGAATCTGTTGCTCCTGCTCACCATACGGCTGGGTAAAGGTCAGTCTATCGGTAGTCGTTGCCTGTTGTGCCATAAGCTGGCTCCTCGTCGTTGATCCGAATACATCCCCATCGCGAACAAAAGATCGTGTTCAGTTTTCGTTCAGCTCCGTTAAGCCTACTCAATAAAAAATCAAAATCAAAAACAATTTCCATTTTCAATTTAAAAATCATGCAATGTACTGATAAACAGGGAATTAAAGTTAATTGCAGCTGTGAAGTGATTTTCACAAATAAAAAAAGCACCCGAAGGTGCTTTTTAGCTAGCTGAAACGCTTAATCCAGCGTGGGATTCATATGACGCAGATCGAACGGTGTGATCTGGTAGACGTAGTAGTTGAGCCAGTTAGTAAACAGCAGGTTGCCGTGACTGCGCCAGGTGGCACGCGGCTTATTCTGCGGATCGTCTTTTGGGAAGTAGTTGTAGGGAACAACCGGATCGAGACCGGCCTCCACGTCGCGGAAATACTCCCCTGCCAGGGTATTGGCGTCATATTCAGGGTGACCGGTAACAAAGGCGATGCGTTTGTCTTTGCTGGCAAACAGATAGGCATCGCCTTCACTCGTTTCAGCAAGAATGTCGAGATCGGTATAGTCACGGATCAGCGCCGAGGGGAAGTCGGCATAGCGCGAGTGCGGCGCAAGGAATGAGTCGTCGAAGCCCCGGGTTAACAGCGCATGCTGCTGAGTAATATTGTGCTCATATACGCCGGAGAGTTTGTCTTTGCGGGTCTGCTTAGGGATGCCGTAGAGGATATTAAGTGCGGCCTGTACGGCCCAACAGACAAACAGCGTTGAGGTGACGTGGTCTTTAGCCCACTCCAGCACCTGCTTGATCTGCGGCCAGTAGGCGACGTCGTTAAACTCAACCAGCCCCAGCGGCGCGCCGGTGACGATCAGGCCATCAAAGTTCTCTTCACTGATCTCATCGAAGTTACAGTAGAAGTTGTTCAGATGCTCAGCAGGCGTATTGCGTGATTCACGCGCGTCGATACGCAGCAGGCGAACATCCACCTGCAGGGGTGAGTTAGAGAGCAATCGCAGGAACTGGTTTTCCGTTTCGATTTTCTTGGGCATCAGGTTAAGGATAAGCACCTTCAGAGGGCGTATCTCCTGACCTGTCGCACGTGATGTCGTCATCACAAAGACGTTTTCATCTCGCAAGAAATTGACGGCTGGCAGCTCGTCCTGCACCCGAATCGGCATAACCTTATTACCTCACAGCATACGTTTAAACGTTTAGACATCCAGATAGCTGACAATAACCAGGAATGAGCAAAATGTCGAGCCTGCATGTGCCAGGTGAGAAAGTTTCACGTGGAAAGAAGGGGGGGTGTTGCAGGGGGGATTATTTGTAGGCCCGGTAAGCGCAGCGCCACCGGGCGTTTCTCTGCTGCAACGCAAAAAGGCCATCCGTGAGGATGGCCTTCTGCTTGTTTGATGCCTGGCAGTTCCCTACTCTCGCATGGGGAGACCCCACACTACCATCGGCGCTACGGCGTTTCACTTCTGAGTTCGGCATGGGGTCAGGTGGGACCACCGCGCTAGTGCCGCCAGGCAAATTCTGTTTATCACCCCGCGTTCGCGCAGTGATGTAATCTGTAATCAGGCTGAAAATTGTTCGCATCGTCCTGATGCTCACCCCTTCGGGGCCAGTGCTCCGCACTGTCCAAAATTGCTCCCGGCAATTTTGTCGTCTCAAATCCGCCAAAACATCTTCGGCGTTGTAAGGTTAAGCCTCACGGTTCATTAGTACCGG
>NZ_DAMACX010000047.1:0-26781 GCF_031998825.1 Pseudescherichia sp. | reverse complement strand
AAAAATAGAGGCCGATACCGATGACCAGCACAGGCAGGATCTGACGCAGAATGTCGGACTGCACATGCTGTACCAGCAGCGCACCCGTCGTCGAGCCGATAAAGGTCATCAGAATATTGAGCTTCTGATCGCCAATCTTTACTACCCCACGGCGCAGAAAGTAGAGCGTTGATGAGATAGAGCCGCCGCAGGCCTGCAGCTTGTTGGTTGCCAGCGCCTGGGCCGGGCTCATGCCCGCCGCCAGCAGCGCCGGGACGGTGAGCAACCCACCGCCGCCGGCCAGGGCATCAATAAACCCGGCCAGCAGGGCGACGAAAAACAGCACCGCTAACAGCAGCGGGGAAACCAAAAAGAGATCGCTAAAATTTTCCATTAAAGTACATGTTCGTCCAGTAGCGCCTGGCAGGAAGGCGGCAACGGCGGCGGTGTCTTCTTCTCAGGCTTTGTTGAGGCAGGCTTAGGCGGTTCAAACCAGCTTTGCAGCTCTGCACCGCAGCCGTCTCCCGGCGGTGGCAGAGGCTGATCGACGCACTCCAGGCTATCTGCCGGGCAGCGCAGGCGAACGTGCATATGCGCCCGATGCTGGAACCACGGACGCACCTTCCGCAGCCAGTCGCGGTCGGTTCCCGCGTCTTCGCAGAGCTGCTGCTTAATGGCCGGATTAACAAAGATGCGCGTCACGTCGTTATCTTCCGCCGCCAGCTTGATCAGCTGGCTGATTTCCGGCTGCCACAGGGAGGAGACCACGCGCTTGCCGTCCTGGGAGACCAGATCCAGCGCCTGAGGCTTCAGCAGCTGCGCTGCGCTCCAGCGCGTTTTCGGCAGCTGTAGGAAGATATCGACGTCCAGCCCGGTCTGGTGGCTGGCGTGGCCGCCGTTGAAGCGCCCACCGGCAGGCATGCCCATATCCCCTATCAGCACCGTTCCGAGGTCGAGGTTGTGCACCCGTCCGCTGAGGCGCTGAATAAACTGCACCAGGTCGGGGTGACCAAAGTAGCGGCGCTGATCGGTGCGCATCACCTGATAGGTATCGGACTGAACGGGCAGCGCGCTCGCGCCAACGATACAGCCGTTAGAGAATGCGCCTACCGACTGCGCGCTACCGGCAATCGGATGGGTGATTTTTTGCCACGGCGTCGCCGCAAGCGAGGTATGGCTGGCGAGCACCGCCAGCAGCGCAATGAGCGTTTTTTTCATCGTTTACCAGCGTGGGATCGTTGTCGTCACGTCCGCGTTTTGCGCCCGCTGGCGCATGAAGTGATCCATCAGAACAATCGCCAGCATCGCTTCGGCAATGGGTACAGCACGAATGCCCACGCAAGGGTCATGACGGCCTTTGGTGATCATCTCTACCTCTTCCCCGGTGCGGTTGATGGTTTTCCCCGGCACGGTAATGCTGGAGGTGGGCTTCAGGGCGATATTGGCAACAATCTGCTGACCGCTGCTGATACCGCCGAGAATGCCGCCCGCATGGTTGCTGGTAAAGCCCGCATGGGTAATTTCGTCGCGGTTCTCGCTGCCGCGCAGGGCTACCGACGCAAAACCTTCACCAATCTCTACGCCTTTAACGGCGTTGATGCTCATCAGCGCGTGGGCAATATCGGCATCCAGGCGGTCAAACACCGGCTCGCCCAGTCCCGGCGGCACGCCGTCGGCGACCACGGTGATCTTCGCCCCGATAGAGTCGCCCTCTTTTTTCAGGGCACGCATCAGCTCATCAAGAGCTTCAATCTTATCCGGATCCGGGCAGAAGAACGGGTTCTGCTCAACCTGGTCCCAGGCTTTGATCGCCAGCGGGATATCGCCCATCTGGGTCAGGCAGCCGCGAACGGTGATGCCCAATTTCTCGGCGAGGAATTTTTTAGCGATCGCCCCTGCCGCCACGCGCATGGCGGTTTCACGCGCCGACGAGCGACCACCGCCACGGTAGTCGCGCAGGCCATACTTCTGCTCATAGGTGTAGTCAGCGTGGCCTGGACGGAAGACATCCTTGATGGCGCTATAGTCCTGGGAGCGCTGGTCGGTGTTCTCAATCAGCAGGCCGATGCTGGTGCCGGTGGTCACCCCTTCAAACACGCCGGAGAGGATCTTCACCTGGTCCGGCTCGCGGCGCTGAGTGGTATAGCGCGAGGTTCCCGGTCGGCGGCGATCCAGATCGTGCTGCAGATCGGCTTCGCTCAGGGCGATCCCCGGTGGTACGCCGTCGACAATGCAGCCGAGCGCCAGGCCATGTGACTCCCCGAAGGTGGTCACGCGAAAGAGTTGTCCAATACTGTTTCCTGCCATCACGGCTCCACTGTCGTTATTTAGCTATTCACTTAACTATGCGTTATCGTTTTATTAATCTTTGTAGATGCTGAAGTGCTCCCGGGCCGCCAGCAGCTGCGCTTTGGTCAGCATAAACACGCCGTCGCCGCCGTTATCGAACTCAAGCCAAGTAAACGGCACCTCAGGGTACTGCTCTATCAGATGTACCATGCTGTTGCCAACTTCACAAATCAGCACGCCGTCGTCGGTGAGATAGTCCGGGGCGCAGGCGAGGATGCGGCGCGTCAGCTTCAGGCCGTCGCTGCCGGAGGCCAGGCCCAGCTCAGGCTCGTGGCGATACTCGTTTGGCAGATCTGACATATCCTCTTCATCCACGTAGGGCGGATTGGTGACGATCAGATCGTACTGCACCTTAGGCAGATCGCGGAACAGATCTGAGCGAATAGGCGTTACGTTATGGATCAGGCCGTGCTCTTCAATATTGTGCTCGGCCACGGCCAGCGCCTCGGTAGAGATGTCCACGGCGTCCACTTCCGCTTCCGGGAATTCATAGGCACAGGCGATAGCGATGCAGCCGCTGCCGGTGCACATATCCAGAATGTGCTGCGGCTGGTGGTTAATGATGCCGGCAAAGCGGCTGGTGATCAGCTCACCAATCGGTGAACGGGGCACCAGCACGCGCTCATCGACGTAAAATTCGTGGCCGCAGAACCAGGCCTTGTTGGTCAGGTAGGCGACCGGGATGCGCTCGTTAACGCGGCGGATCACGCGCTCAACGATACGGTGGCGCTCGCTGGAGGTCAGACGTGCGCTGCGCATATCTTCTGGAATATCCAGCGGCAGGTAGAGAGTCGGCAGTACCAGCTGCACCGCTTCGTCCCACGGGTTGTCGGTACCGTGCCCGTACCAGATGTTTGCCGCGCTGAATCGGCTGACCGACCAACGTAACATGTCCTGAATGGTGTGCAGCTCACTCACTGCTTCATCGACAAATATTTTATCCACGCTATCCTCCGGGACATGCCTTGCTATAAATTCGGCGGCTAGTTTGCCATGAAGACGCCGATAAATCAGCATTCTCGCGCACAGCCAGCCGGAAAAAAGCATTTTGCCTGAACACAGAGCGCGACGAGTCGGGTAAACTGAAAAAAATCAGAAATGAGATGAATGAATGAAGAAGAAAACATCGCTTAGCGAGGCGGATCAGGCGCTGTTCCGCCAGTTGATGACCGGCACGCGCCAGATCAAGCAGGACACCATTGTGCATCGTCCCCTGCGCAAGAAGGTCAGCGAAGTGCCGGTAAAACGACTGCTTCAGGAGCAGGCCGACGCCAGCCACTATTTTTCTGATGAATTCCAGCCGCTGCTCAACACCGACGGGCCGGTAAAGTACGTTCGCCCGGACGTGAGCCACTTCGAAGTCAAGAAGATGCGCCGGGGAGACTACTCGCCGGAGCTGTTTCTTGATCTGCATGGCTTAACCCAGCAGCAGGCCAAGCAGGAGCTGGGGGCGCTGATTGCCGCCTGCCGCCGGGAGCATGTCTTCTGCGCCTGCGTAATGCACGGCCACGGTAAGCACGTCCTGAAGCAGCAGACGCCGTTGTGGCTGGCGCAGCATCCGCACGTGATGGCTTTCCACCAGGCACCGAAAGAGTACGGCGGCGACGCGGCGCTGCTGGTCTTAATCGAGGTAGAGGAGTGGCAGCCGCCAGAACTACCATAATGACGTGCCGTAATGCCAGAAATGACAAGAGCCGCATAAGCGGCTCTTTAACGATGGCCTGGCGGCATTAAATTGCCTTAGCCATTTTCAGGTTGCAGGGGCTAACCTGCCAGTTGAAGGTCCCTTTGCCTTCGCCGTCCAGCGTCACGCTGGCAATCGCAGAGGTCAGGAACATCGGCGGAGCCTCTTCCGGGCAGAGCTCGGAGACCAGATAGCCCACCAGCGGCAGGTGAGAGATCACCAGCACGGAGGAGACGCCTTTGCTGGCCAGCGCCTGAAGATAGTCGCCGACCAGAGCCACGTCGCCGCCGGGTGTTAACTCAGGCAGCACATCTACGCTGTCCGGCAGGTTCATACACTCCCCTACCTTCTCCAGCGTCTGTTCAGCGCGCAGAAACGGACTCACCAGCACGCGCTCAACGTTTACTTTTTGCCCTTTAAGCCAGGTTGCCATTTGACGGGACTCATCACAGCCACACAGGGTTAAAGGACGTACCGAGTCACTGGCTGCTTCAAGAGCAGCGTCGCCGTGACGCATGATAAAAACTTGCATATTGCACCGCTTTTGTTAACCAGAAGCACCGATATCGCCCGAGCACTACAGCGTAAACGCGTCGGGAAATAGCAGTGGCCGGGCATTGTGCCTTATCCATTCGTCGAATGAAACGCTGTGTTTTACCTCAACGGCGTAACTCTCGTCAATCTCTGTTTAGAAATTGAGCAATAGCAGCTCATCCGACGCCAGATTTACCCTTACCAGACCTTAACTTACCCGATCGGCGTCCCTGTGCGGCCAGAACGTGATGCCGTGCTGCGCCATGTGTAACAAAACTTCACAGGGCGTAAACCGCTCCCCATACTGGGCGGCTAAACGTTGCAGGGTCGCAACGACGTTATCCGCCCCGAGGCGATCCATATAGCGGAACGGCCCGCCCAAAAACGGCGGAAAACCGATCCCGAAGACTGCGCCGATATCGCCATCGCGCACGCTTCTGATGACCTTTTCATCTATACAGCGTGCAGCTTCATTAAGCATCATCATCACGCAGCGTTCAGCTACCTGGGCTTCGGTTAAACGCCCGCTGTCTGCTGCACCGACCAGCGAATAGATCGCCGGATCCACCTGTTTCTTGCTTGTACGCCCTTTTGACTCATAAAGATAGAAACCGCGACCATTTTTTCTGCCTTTGCGATCGTCGTTCAAAATTGCGCTGACGACGTTTGCCGGTGGCGAAAAACGTGCCCCATATGCCGCTTCGAGCACAGGTATAATTTTAGTGCCGGTATCGATTCCTACCTCATCCAAAAGTTGGATCGGGCCAACCGGGAAACCAAACTTTACCAACGCGTTATCAATGTGTTCTACGCGCTCGCCCTCGGTCAGCATGCGCATCGCTTCGTTGATATAGGGAGCAAGGATACGGTTAACATAGAACCCGGCCCTGTCCGCCACCACGATGGGCGTTTTCCCCTGCTTTTTCGCCAGCTTTACCGTCGTGGCAATAGTTTGCTCATCCGTGCCGGCGTGGGGAATAATCTCGACCAGCGGCATCTTCTCCACCGGGCTGAAGAAGTGCAGGCCAATAACCTTCTCCGGGCGCGCCGCGCCAGCAGCGATATCACCAATCGGCAGTGAGGAGGTGTTGGACGCGAAAATGGTATGCGGTGCGCAGTGCGCTTCGACCTCAGACACCATCTGCTGCTTCAGGCCCAACTCTTCAAATACTGCCTCAATGACCACGTCCCGCCGGGAGAAGCCGCGATAATCCGTAGCGCCTGAAATCATCGCCATTTGGCTATCGCGTTCGCTGGATCTGATATGGCGGCGACGGACTTTTTTATCAAGCTCCTGCCAGCTGTATTTCAGCGCATGGTTGATGCCCGTCGGGTTGATATCCTTGATGCGCACCGGCAGCCCGGCTTTGCTGGCGGTCACGTACGCGATGCCGCCTCCCATCAGGCCGCCCCCCAGCACGCCCACCGACTGAAGCGGACCAGGATCGACGCTGCTGCCGGGATCCTTTTTGATCTCGGTGGTGGCAAAAAAGATCTGCCGCAGCGCCTGGGACTGGGGCGTCATCGCTAGCTCGCCAAAGGCCCGGGCCTCAGCCGTATAGCCGCTGCCTTTACCCTGCGCCAGCCCAATATGGATAACATCCAGAATACGTGACGCCGCCGGATAGTTACCGTGGGTCTTCTGCTGAGTCTTTTTGCCTACAAAATGGAACAGCATCGCCCGCCCAAGAGGGCCGGCAAGAATGCGCTCTTTCACCGGCAGACGACGACTGGCGGGACGGCCCTTCAGCGCGAGGGCTACCGCCGCCTCCAGCAAAATAGAGTGAGGCACTACGTCATCCACCAGCCCAACTTTCCGCGCCTGGCGCGCCCGCAGCGGCTTGCCGGTGAGGATCATCTCCAGTGCCGTGCTGACGCCAACCAGACGCGGCAGACGCTGGGTTCCTCCCGAACCCGGGAGCAGCCCCAGCTGAACCTCGGGCAAGCCCAATACCGTTTTCGCATCATCGGTACAGATGCGCCCATGGCAGGCCAGGGCCAGCTCCAGACCGCCACCGAGGCAGGGTCCGTGGATGGCGGCAATCACCGGAATAGTGAGCGCGTGAATATCCGACATGATTTTCCGTCCCTGATACGCCAGCGCCTCCGCCTGCTGGGCAGAGGTGCAACTGTCGATCATGTTGATATCGGCCCCGGCAATAAAGTTGTCCGGCTTGGCGGAGATAAACACCACGCCGCGCAGATCCTTGTTGTCACGGATCGCTTTAACGATGGCGCGAACCTGGCTACCAAACTCTGCCTTGAGGGTATTCATCTTCTCGCCAGGCACGTCGATAGTGACCACGGCGACATTGTCCGGCCGCACGTTCAGGGTAAATGCGGAGGGGGTTGCCATTTCAGTTTCCATTTCCATTATTCGGCCTCCAGAACCATGGCCGCACCCAGCCCACCGGCGGCGCAGGCGGTGACCAACCCAAAACCGCCGCCACGACGGCGCAGCTCGTGCAGCGTCTGGGTGATCATCCGCGCGCCGGTGGCGGCAAAGGGGTGCCCGTAGGCGATCGAGCCGCCCAGCACGTTAAACCGGCTCTCGTCCACTTCACCGATAGCGCGGTCGCGCCCCAGCACCTCGCGGGCGAAGCGGTCGCTGGCCATCAGCTTCAGATTAGCCAGCGTCTGTGCGGCAAAGGCTTCGTGCATATCAAACAGGGTAAGATCGCCAAGCGTGAGCCCGGCCCGCTCCAGCGCCAGCGGCGTTGACCACGCCGGGCCGAGCAGCATGTCCTGCTTCACATCGATAGCGGTAAAGGCGTAGCTGCGCAGATAGCCGAGCGGCGTCAGCCCCAGCTCACGGGCGCGGGATTCGGTCATCAGGATCACCGCTGCCGCACCATCGGTGAGCGGCGTGCTGTTGGCTGCGGTTACCGTGCCGTGCTTGCGATCGAAGGCCGGACGCAGCTTCGCGTAGTCGGCAAGCGACGCGTTGGCCCGCACCGTATTGTCCTGAATAAACGGCTCGCGGTAAGGCGGTGCATAGGCGGTCATCACCTCATCCGCCAGCCGGTTGTCTGCCCATGCCTGGGCCGCACGCTGGTGGGAGCGGTGGGCGAACAGGTCCTGCTCCTCGCGGCTAATGCCATAGGTTTTCGCCATCTGCTCGGCGGTATCCCCCATGCGCAGACCGGTCGAATACTCGGCAACCGCAGGCGGCACCGGAAGCAGATCGCGCAGGCGCAGGCGGGAGAGAAGCTTGAGCTTTTGCCCGCCGGAACGCGCTTTGCTGAGATCGACCAGGGTGCGTGCCAGGGTTTTACTGACGCCAATCGGCAGGACGGATGAGGAGTCGGCTCCGCCAGCAATACCAGCGCGGATGGTGCCCGCCAGCAGGCTCTCGGCAACGTTCGCCACCGCCTGAAAGCTGGTGGCGCAGGCGCGGCTCACGCTATAGGCATCGGTATGCACGTTCATCCCGGTTCCCAGCACAATTTCGCGGGCGATGTTGGGCGCCTCCGGCATCTGAACAACCTGGCCAAAAACCACCTGCTCAACGATCTCTGGCGCAATTTCGCTGCGCGCCAGCAATTCACCCACGGCCATCTTGCCCAGTTCGATGGCGGTGACGCCATGAAACGCGGTGGCCTGGCGGGCAAACGGGGTGCGTAACCCGCTAACAATGGCTATACGATCGCCCTGACGGGTGACAAGCGGTAATGCCTGACTCATAACACTCCCCTGTTGACATAATGCGCAAAGTGGTCTGACCTGATAATAGTCTTAACCATTTTTTTACATTTAGCCAAGCGGAAGCGCGAAAAAATGCGAGCTAAAACACAGAGAAAAGCGCAGATAACGCTCCCGGCCACGGGAGCGTAAGAGGAAGGTTAACGCAGGCCCAGCTGGAAGATCAGCGTTTCGGCTTCGCAGGCAAACACAAAGTCGATATCGAGCTGCACGCCGCCGTCAACCTCAGTGAAGGTTGGTTTGATATCGCACGGCTCAGACTCAACGCTGCGCGCTTTTTCCGTCAGCGCCGCGAGGGTCTCTTCGGCCTGGGCACGATCGGCAAACACACGGCTGTAAGAGGCCGTACAGTCGCTGTTGTCCATGATGGTGCCAACGTCCATACAGCAGCAAACGGGGGTTTCATCAGCACTGCATTTACTCATCTTGAATTCCTCTCTCATTCGCACGTAGCGTGCCCGATAAATAGTGAGGGTATTTTACGCGCTGGCGGTTGCGGTCTCCAGCGGTTAGCGCTCCAAAAGTGGATAAGTGACCGATATCACACTTAAAAATGATCTGGCGCAATAATCACCCTTTCCTCTCATTGAAGGCCGTTGCGTTTTTGCCAGCCAGATCGCGTTTCCGTGATCACATTTGAAAATACTTATCAACATACTTGCAACATTCATGCTGGTCAGACCTATACTCTCGCCACTGGTCTGATTTGTAAGTCGTAACTCAGACCCTACACTCCGCGCTCCTGTTACGGCATGTAACATTTATTGTATAAAAATAAATTATGAGGTTATGGTCATGAGCCAGAAAACCCTGTTTACCAAGTCTGCACTCGCAGTTGCAGTGGCAATTGTCTCAACACAAGCCTGGTCAGCAGGCTTCCAACTTAATGAGTTCTCCTCCTCTGGCCTTGGCCGTGCCTACTCAGGTGAAGGCGCTATCGCTGACGACGCGGGCAACGTTAGCCGTAACCCGGCGCTCATCACCCTGTTTGACCGCCCTACTTTCTCCGGCGGCGCGATTTTTGTCGATCCGGACGTAGATGTCTCCGGTGTTTCTCCGTCCGGTCGTAGCCTGGATGCGGATAACATTGCGCCGACAGCGTGGGTGCCTAACCTGCACTTTGTCGCGCCAATCAACGATCAGTTCGGCTGGGGCGCGTCCCTGACCTCTAACTACGGTCTCTCTACCGAATTTAACGACAGCTATGCCGCAGGTTCGATGGGCGGTAAAACCGAGCTGGAGACCATCAACCTAAACCTCAGCGGCGCGTATCGCCTGAATAACCACTGGAGCTTCGGCGTTGGCTTTGACGCGGTGTATGCTAAAGCGAAGCTGGAGCGCTACGCGGGCGACCTCGGTCAGCTGACCGCAGGCCAGCTGAGCCAGACTCCGGGCTTTACTTCTGCAACTCCACAGGGTGCAGCCCTGCGCTCTATTGCAGGCTATGCCAACAGCCTGAGCAGCGATACCCAGATTGCTTACCTGAAGGGTGACGAGTGGGGCTTTGGCTGGAACGCCGGTATCCTCTACGAGCTGGATAAAGACAACCGCTACGGCCTGACCTACCGCTCTGAGATCAAAATTGACTTTGATGGCGACTACCGCAGCAGCCTGAACCCGACATTTAACAGCTTCCTGACCCCGCGCGGCCTGCCCTACGGCACCGGTGGCAGCACCATCGACGGCTCGCTCAACCTGAACCTGCCAGAGATGTGGGAGATTTCAGGGTACAACCGCGTTGCACCGAAGTGGGCGGTACACTACAGCCTGGCCTACACCAGCTGGAGCCAGTTCCAGGAGCTGAAGGCGAAAAACAGTGACGCCGGCACCCTGTTCTATAAAGAAGAGGGTTTCCGCGACTCTTACCGCCTGGCGTTGGGTACGACCTACTATATGGACGATAACTGGACCTTCCGCAGCGGTATCGCCTACGATGACAGCCCAATCCCGGCTGACAAACGCTCCATCTCCATTCCGGATCAGGATCGCCTCTGGCTGAGCGCGGGTACGACCTATGCCTTCAACCAGGATGCCTCTGTCGACGTCGGCGTCTCCTATATGCACGGTCAAAAGGTGAAGTTCACCGAAGGCCCGTATAATTTCGAGTCTGAAGGCAAAGCCTGGCTCTACGGCGCGAACTTCAATTACGCTTTCTAAGTCCGTAACGCGCATAAAAAAAGGTGAACTCTGGTTCACCTTTTTTATTACCTTGTGCCGGGTTATTCGGCGTCAATGTCCTGTAGATCGCCCTGGATCGCCTGCGCGTTCGGGTTCTCCTCCGGCTTCAGCTGTCCGCCGCTGGCGATAAAGTCATGCTGCTGGAAGTAAGCCTCGCGTACCAGAATATAGGGGTCCGAAGACTGGCGCAGCAGGCCATCGGAGTCCAGCAGCTGCGCACGCGTCTCAACGCCCTCGACTGCCCACTTGCCGACCGACAGCGGCCATGTCAGCCAGGAGAGCACCGGATAGAGCGTATCTGCTGCATCGCCAGCATCTTCACGCAGCGTAAAGCTGCCATAGAACGGCAGCTGCACATAGGGGCCGTAGCCGACGCCATAGTGGCCCAGCGTGCTGCCGAAACGGCGCGGCACGGTGCGCTGCAGGTCTTTGTTCGCCATACCGGCAACGTCGATAAAGCCGCCCATGCCCAGAATGGTGTTGAGGAAGAAGCGGGTGAAGTGCTTCATCCCCTGATAGGGATCGCCCTGCAGGAAGGCGTTCACCATCACGGCAGGCTCTTCAAGGTTGCTGGTGAAGTTGCTCAGACCGTTACGCGCAGGCTGCGGCACATAATCGCGCCAGGCGACCGCCACCGGACGCAGAACATAGGGATCCACCACGTTAAAGTTAAAGTTGTACATCGTGCGGTTGAACCCTTCCAGCGGATCCGAGCGTCCCTGTGGCTCCCCGGAGTCGGAGCTGGCGCAGCCAACCAGTAGCGTAGTGCCCAGCGCGAGCGCCGTCAGGCGAAGTTTCATAGATGTCTCCCTGTAAAAATTGGCGATGACTGAATGTCACCCGTGACGGCACATACGCACAGCGTCCCGGCGTTCGCCGTAGAATACGCAAGCGATTGTATCAGCACGTTTTAAGATGTCCATGCGCACGGAATAGCACATCGGTATGATTTCAGCATAGCCTGGCTTTGGCTTTATCTTCTCCGTTTCGTCTCCCATTTTAAACGCCTCTGCCAATAACGCCGTTGCGAGGGGTGCGCTTCCCGGCAAAATTAGCGGATACCGCTACGCTTATAGCAGTGAAGTGAGTAATGGAAAGGTGACCCATCGTGGATGAATTAAAAGAAGAGAAGATTAACAAAGACTCGGATGAGCTTTCGGAAGATATTGAGGTAGAGAGCGAGGAGAACGAGCGCGGCGAAGATATCGAGGTGGATGAAGAGCAGCTCCCCTCCCGGGCAATGGCGATCCATGAGCATATTCGCCAGGACGGGGAGAAAGAGATGGAGCGTGATGCCATGGCGCTGCTCTGGTCGGCTATCGCCGCCGGGCTGTCGATGGGGGCGTCGCTGCTGGTGAAGGGGATCTTTCACGTGAAGCTGGAGGGCATTCCCGGCAGCTACGTACTGGAGAGCCTCGGCTATACCTTCGGCTTTATCATCGTCATTATGGCTCGCCAGCAGCTGTTTACGGAGAATACCGTGACCGCCGTGCTGCCGGTGATGCAGAACCCGACCAGGAAAAACGGCGGCCTGCTGCTGCGTCTGTGGAGCGTGGTGCTGCTGGGTAACCTGATCGGCACGGCAATTGCTGCCTGGGCGTTTGAGTACATGCCGATTTTTGACGAAGCCACGCGGGATGCCTTTGTTGAAATCGGTATGGAGGTGATGAAAAACACCCCTGCCGAAATGTTCTCAAATGCGATCATCTCCGGCTGGCTGGTGGCCACCATGGTCTGGATGTTCCCGGCGGCGGGTTCGGCGAAGATCGTGGTGATTATCCTGATGACCTGGGTGATTGCCCTGGCGGACACCACCCACATCGTCGTGGGCGCGGTAGAGATCTTCTACCTGGTCTTTAACGGCAACATCCCCTGGACGGATTTCCTCTGGCCCTTCGCCCTGCCGACCCTTGCGGGTAACATCTGCGGCGGGACCTTTATCTTCGCCTTGCTCAGCCATGCGCAGATCCGCAACGACATGAGCAACAAGCGCAAGGCAGAGGCAGCAGCCGAAGCGAAAGAAGCCCGAAAAAAGATGAATAAGGCATAAATGGTGACACTTTAAGCAGTCAGGCGGTGCCGAGCTTAACGCAACGGCCAAATAGCGTTATACTCGTGCCGCCTCGTCCCCTTAGTTAAATGGATATAACGAGCCCCTCCTAAGGGCTAGTTGCAGGTTCGATTCCTGCAGGGGACACTTTGACCGCTTTTTTCTACCTCTAAAGAATCCCAGAAACCTCACGCTGCACAAGGCTTTGAAACGTTTTTCGTAAACAGCAACTTCGCATACTCCAGCACATTATTACCCAAGCAATGCGTTCAGCTCATTCTCTGATGCCGCTGCCAGCAACACGCCAAGAAACCCCATAAAAAAGCCCCCGGCGCATCGCGGCGGGGGCTTACATAGGAGCTTAACGCTTACAGGGCCATGTCGTGCTGGGCAGGTGCGGCTTCAGCCGGTTTTGCCTGCGGCATGGACTGCGCCGCGTCCTTCATCTGAATGACCGGCGGTTTGGTCAGATTCAGCGTAGAGGCGGTTTCATCCCAAACCTGCTGGGTGAGCGCCACGTTGCCGTTCAGCTTCTGGCCGTAGGTCGGCACGATGGCGTGCAGTTTTTCCTGCCACTGCGGAGAGGTAAACTGTGCCGGGAAGAGCTGCTTGATCACGTTGATAGAGATAGGCGCGGCGGTAGAGGCACCAGGCGATGCGCCAAGCAGCGCTGCCAGGGTTTTCTGCTGATCGGTAACGATTTCAGTACCGAGTTTCAGCACGCCGCCTTTATCTGCATCTTTCTTGATGATCTGCACGCGCTGGCCTGCCTGGATCAGTTTCCAGTCCTCTTTACGCGCCGACGGATAGTACTCTTTCAGCGCCTCGAAGCGGTCATCTTCGCTCAGCATCACCTGACCAATCAGGTATTTTACCAGGTCGAAGTTATCCAGACCGACATCGGTCATTGGGATCACGTTCTTCGTGGTCGTGGTGCTCAGCAGGTCAAAGAACGAACCCTGTTTCAGGAATTTGGTGGAGAAGGTCGCGAACGGCCCAAACAGCACCACGCGTTTGCCATCAAGGTAACGGGCATCCAGGTGCGGAACCGACATCGGCGGCGCGCCCACGGAAGCCTGACCGTAGACTTTCTCGGTGTGCTGACGGGTGATTTCCGGGTTCTCGGTCACCAGGAACGAACCGCCCACCGGGAAGCCTGCGTAGTTATCCGCTTCCGGGATACCGGTTTCTTGCAGCAGCTTCAGCGCGCCGCCGCCAGCACCGATAAAGACATACTTCGCGTCAACCGCACGCTCTTTACCGCTCTTCACGTCGGTAATGGTTACGTGCCAGGAGTTGTCACCGTTACGTTCAAAATCAGTCACTTCGGAGCCGGTTTCCAGCTTGAAGTTACTGGTCTTTTTCAGGCTGCCCACCAGCTGACGGGTGATCTCGCCATAGTTAACGTCGGTACCGACCGGGGTCCAGGTGGCGGCAACGCGCTGCTGCGGATCGCGGCCTTCAATGATTAGCGGCGCCCATTTTTTGATCTGCTGCTGGTCGGTAGAGAACTGCATGCCCTGGAACAGGGTGGTCTGCTGCAATGCCGCGTAACGCTTGGTCAGATAGTCAACGTTATCGCCCCAGACAAAGCTCATGTGCGGGGTGGAGTTGATGAAGGAGTGCGGATCGTTCAGCACGCCGCGCTTCACCTGAGATGACCAGAACTGACGCGAGATCATGAATGCTTCGTTGATCTCCAGCGCTTTGGTCACGTCAATCGAACCGTCTTCACGCTCAGGCGTGTAGTTCAGTTCCATGTTGGCGGAGTGACCCGTACCGGCGTTATTCCAGCCGTTAGAGGATTCCAGCGCAACGCCGTCCAGTTTCTCAACCATGACCTGTTTCCAGTCAGGCTGAAGCTCCTGTAACAGCGTACCCAGAGAGGCGCTCATGATACCGCCACCAATCAACAGTACGTCTGTTTTCTCGGCAGTGTCTGCAGCGTGGACATTAGAGGCAACCAACATCGCGATAAGCGAAAAAGCGGGAACTACTTTTCTGAAATGTGACATCTGTTATTGCAATCAACTTAATTTGAACAAATAGACGATTATTTTAACGAAATAATTAACAATTTAAAGCATTATTGAACAAATTATTAACAACCATACAAATTACAGGGAGTTAGAACGAGCCAGGCGCGACCGCATCCTGCGTACTGAAAAAGCGGATTAACAACTGATTCAGATGGGCTTCCGTCTGTTGTTTAAGCGCCGGAGAAACCTTCCCATCCTGCTGCTGGGCGGCGATCTGTCGCAGCTGCTCCTCCACCGGTGGCATCTGATTTAACGCCTGCGTAATAGCAAACACCTGCGACTTGAGCTCGCTCACCGTCATATACTTGCCATGCTGTTCATCCAGACTGTTCAGACGATCGGTTAGCTGCTTCAACTGCATCATCCCCTGATGCCAGCCGCTCAGACTCTCCACCGGCAGGGCCGCGGCGCTGAGCTGTTGTTGCCACTGATGGACAAACTGTTTTACCGCCGGGTCTGCGGGGAACAGTGTCTGTAGCTTGTGTACCAGCATGGCCTGCTGGCGGAGGGCATTATCCACTGGCAGCCGGGACAAGCGTTCGATTTGCTGCTGCGTGCGCAGGATAACCGCTCTCGGCTGCATATCCAGCGGTTGCGGACGATGAAGATATTGCCAGCCCCACAGCGAGGCGCTCCCTACCACCAGCATGGTGAACAGGCCAGCAATAAACGCTCTCCGGCGACGGCCTGGATGTACCCGCGTCCTCCCCTGCTCCGGCTGCACAACAAATATCCACTGCCTGTCGGTGGGTATCGCCCGCTCTGACGCTCCCCGGATTGTGCTTGTGGAAACGGGCGGAGCGGCCTGCCTGGCTCCGACATGCTCATCGCTCTCAAGCCGCAGTGCCGCATGATGCAGCTGCGCCCGCAACGCGTCACTCTCACTAAGATGCTTCAGCTCAAGGCGTTGCAGCACGTCACCGATATGGGTCAGGTGTTGCTCCGCCTGGTAGAGCTTTCCCAGATCGGCAGAGGTGAACGTCTGCATTCTCAGCACCTGTTGCAGACGTTTGCTCAGACCGCTAAGGATCTCCACCCGCGCATGCACCGCCTGCGGCCACAGATAATGCCACTGGTGCGCCAGCAGCGCTTCCAGCAGGGCTAGCCCCTCATTCAGGCCTAAAAGTCCTGACAGGTGGATTCTCGCCAGGGTGTACCAGGCCAGAGACTGTAACTCCACGCCGTTGCGCTCAAACAGCGACAGGCACAGCGTCTCCACCCGCTGCCACGCCACATCCGGACGCGCCGGATGGGTCAGTTTGTCGAGTTCATCACACAATGCGGCATAATCGGGAAAGGTTCGCGGATCGCCGCCGATCTTTAGAGAGTATTCAGAGTGTATGTTCATCTGCTGTTCAGCCCAGGTAATGAGATCGGGCTACCGCCCGGGAGTCCATATACTGTTGTTGTTTAAGATGCCGGATGAGCACCTTTCCCTCCGGCATAAATTGCGTACCGTAGCGCACCAGACCAATGCCCCTCAGCTCGGCATCCACGCCGTAGCGCAGCTCACCGGGCTGCGTCTGCTCCAGCAGGACCACGCTAAGGCTTTGCAGCCTCGGTTCGTATTTCAGCAGCACGTCAGAGAGGGTTTTCATCAGTTCATGAGCGGTACCGGGCATCCCCTGCAGGATTTTCGTCATATCCGGCAGGCCATAGTCGGGCAGATGTGCCAGCGTTCCGGCGCGGCAGTTAAGGATGCGCTGCATGTTGTCCAGTACCGATAAAATTATCTGGTCCTGCTCGCCGATCTGGGGCAGATCAAGCCCACCGCTAAAGTTGTCGTAAAGCGTTTCATAGAGCGACGGGGCGTTATGGCGTACGGGCATCTCACTCCTCCTTCAGCGGTTGCAGCGTTAGCCGGTTATTGTCGGCTTCGATAATGCGCGGGTTATCCGGGTCTAGCTCGTCACGGGTGAGGACGAGCCTCCAGTCGTTCTTCGCCAGGTCCGGCGCCCGGAACAGGCCGACAACGGCAACAAACTGCGCCTGTTCGTCCAGCGGCATATCCAGGCTGGTATCTGCCCCAGGTTTCACCACCATGCTGCGGCTGGCAAGCACATCCGCGCCCAGCGCGCTTTCGGCATCCTTCGCCAGCTGCTGATACACCGTTTTGTCAAACGCCTTGCGATCCTTAAGCTGGTAAACCCGTATCATTACCGGTTCAGAGAGCGAGACATCCTCTACGCTGTCGGTGTTCAGCGCCTCTCGGGCGGTAAGATCCAGATGCAGGGTTTTCACCTGGCTGTAAAAAATCGACTTTATCGCGGATGAGGTATCGTCGCTGACCGTCTGGGTCAGACCGCAACCGCTCAGCAGGAGCGGGACTATCAGCAGGGGGAGGCACCGGCTTTTACTCAAATGCATACGTGACACGCTGGTTTCCTTGTTGTGTAACGGCAGACGGCATACCGCGGTAGCTGCCTAACTCAGTAGTAAAGATGGCGGGCAGATCCGGCGGAACCGTATCGCCCTCCATTCCCAGGACCCCGGTCATGCCGAGGATAAACGGCGTTTCGTCCAGCACGGGGGCTGGCAAAAGCTGCGTCGGCACCGTTAGCTCAATACGCGCCCTATAGCGCCAGCCGAGATACACCCGCAGCAGAACCAGAAAGTCGTCATAGCACTGCCCGCCCGGCAGCCAGCCCTGCGCCTCTGCCTCATCGTCCGTATACAGCCCCACCCGCAGCTGGCTGCTGATCTCTGTCGTCTCATCACCAAGCACCGTGTAACCGTCGAGGAGAAAGTCCTCCTCACCGTAGAAGCCCAGCGGCCTGTCGATGACTACCGTGCGCGGATCGTGGGGGGTGACCGTAGCCTGGGTGTGCGGTGCCAGCAGTTTCACCAGCGCCTGAATCCCCTCTTCGGTTCGCGCAGGCAGGCGCATGACGCCGAGCAGAGCCAGAAAGCGCGATACCGGCGTACCAATATGTTTCCCGGTGCCGGGAATGCCCAGCCCGATAAGCCCCAGCAGGCTCTGCGAGGTGCTGTCCGTACCGCCAGGCTCAAAGGTCGCCGGGTACGAGTATTTGCGCCAGATACGGTAGAACTGCGTCAGGATGCGGTGGTTAAAGATATCCAGAAACGCCATCTGGGCCTCATACCCTTCGCGCCGCTGGGCGATATCATCCAGCCAGGCCGTCGGCAACGGTGAATCCACGCCGTACAGGCCGTTAAAGGTGGTGCGCACCGTCGGCGGCGCATCCGAATTGTCTTCGTCGTACTCCACCGCTTTCAGTTCACTGACCGGAAACCCCATGCCCGGATGCGGACGAAAGCGAACCGGATCGCTCGCCGGGGTCAGGGTGGTACCCAGCGGCGGCCTGTCCGGGTTTGCCTTTTCCAGCAGCTGGCAGAAGCGGTAGAAATTAATCCGGTGAATATTCCGCTCAAGCCGGGCGCTTAGCCGGGAATACGGCGGTTGTGATTCTCCTGCCATTCGAGTCGCTCTCCGGTGGGTTGCACAATCAGTATCAGGCGGTTAAAGAGGTGAATATCGGTGTAGAGGGCAAAAAAGCGGTTGAGCATTTCACCGAACAGGCAGACATCGCCGTGCCCCGCAAAGCCGTTGCCGTCCAGCATCACCTCAATCTGTACGCCACGCATCAGATGCCCTTTCTCAAAGCGTTCGATTTCACTGTGTTTCACGTCGGTGATGGCAGCCAGACGACGGCGGTTCATCTCGTTATCCGTCCAGTCATAGAGCGACAGCGCTCCGCGCAGAACATCCGCGTTATCCATCATCCACAGAAAACTGCTGCCCAGATGGCTCAGCACCCGCCAGTGGAAGCGATCCCGATCCGGTGGATAGCACGGCAACGTCGGCGCGCAGAGATTACGCACGCGAATACGCGAGGCGGTAGACTTGACGGTGGTATCGAGCAGCGTGCTCTGTAGCGCCCGGCGCGGCAGCTGGCCGTTGGTGCCGATCAGGTTCAGCGAGAGCTTTTCATCATCCGGGACGGTATGATTATCGAATGCCTCACCGCCGAGGATGAGCCAGGTGTCATACAGTCCGGAAGGGCCGCGCTTAACGCGGGTGTGGTAGTAGTACTCCGGTGCATCGTGACGCAGCATTCCCCCTTTATGGCGAAAACTGGTAAACGGCACGTAGACCTGATGCCCGCTATGCCGTGAGGAGGTAACTGAATCGACAGCGTAAATCTCCGTGTGACCGTCCTGAACACGCATTGGACGCAGCAGATATTCAGTGCACAGAGGATCCAGGTGCAGCGGATCCGACTCCAGCGGGAAGAGGTTAATCACCGGCGAGCAGTGCAGGCGCAGCTGTTTTTCCGAGAAGGGAAATTCATGCGGCCACTGTTTATTCAGCACCACGTCAATCTCCAGCCACGGCGTCGCCTCCGGCAGCGTGACGCTATCCAGCCCGCGCAGGCTGACCGCCATAAACTTTTCGCGGAAGGTGAAGTACTCCAGCAACAGCTGATAACCGCTGAAGCTACCGTCCGTTTTTGGCAGCAGGGCGTCATCTTTGCCGAAACCACAGACGGCAAAATGCGCAGCCAGCGGGTGTCTGTTCCCTTCTCCCGGAAAACGGAGACCAATATTCGCCACGTTTAGGGTCAGCGCTTCATGCAGTGCGCCCGCCAGGGGTGCATCCGCATTGAGGTAGAGCGGAATACGGCTTAAATCAATTTCGCGCCAGTTTGCCAGCGGACCGCACTCCAGACGCAGCGTGATGACAGAGCGCCCATCCGGGTCAGTCGTCACCCCAGCACGGGAGAGCGACAGCGGCAGCAGGGTCAGCGGCTGCGTGGTGGTGTAGCGACACCGCGTCCGCTTTTCGCCGATGGGCTGGGAGAGCACCTCAAAGCCCCTCTCTATCTTGACCGGCTCTTTCATCTCCCGCCAGTCGGTGGCGAACTCCACGATAGACAGCGACGGAATGGTGCGCAGATAGTGCGGCCATATCATGCTCACCAGCCCACCGGTAAGCTCCGGCAGGTCATCATCCAGCTTTTCGCGCAGCCGCCCCATCAGGAAGGCAAAACCTTCAAACAGACGCTCCACATACGGATCGCGCGCGCCCGCTTTGTCGAGGTTTAAGCTCGCCGCCCGGTCGGGATGGGCAAGCGCAAACTCTTCACCCGCCTCACGCAGGTAACGCATTTCGGCGTCAAAATAACGCAGGGTTAAATCGTCCATTTATTTTCTCAGGATCCAAGAGTTAACTGCACAGCACGGCGGCCCGCGCCGGATCGATGGCGATCAGCCCGGCAAGCAGCGACGTCATTTCCGGTTGCAGACGCGTTTTATCTGCTTCACTGCGCCCGGCCTTCATGCGCAACAGTTTTAGCCGCCGCGCTTTAACCTCAAAAAGCAGAACCGGCTCCCACTGGGCCAGCGGGAGCGCTGCCGCGTGACTATCCAGCTCGGCCAGCAGATGCTGCGCCAGGTCGTTTTTGCCGACCTGTTCGGCGACGCGTGCCATCAGCAGACGCAGCAGCCAGCGGCTTCGCGCGCTGGTGATGCCAGGGCGATGTTGCAGCCAGGCCAGGGCCGCCTCTGGACCTTCACTGTCGGCCAGCGCCAGTGCTTCCGGCTCCAGCTGCAGGATGTCATTGTCTTCTGAGGTGGCGACGCTGCTGACCGGAAGCGCGTGAAAGCCCAGGGACGTAGCCAGCACCTGCTGCTGGATCCAGTTGAGGGTGACCTCATCGGCAAAGGGCGTGCCGTCATTAAAGGCCAGCAGCTCCAGGCCGCGCACGCGGCTCAGCAATCCCTTCAGATCGTTCTGGACGATGGCGGCTTCGTTTTCGCGGCCCTGCTTTAGCAGCGCCTGGTGGATGTACCACTGCAAATCCAGCCACAGATGGCAGGCACCCCGCGAGAGCAGATCGTCTGCGGCTTCCAGCAGCGGCTGCCACTGCTGCTGTAAATAGAGACGCTTGAGCTGTGGGCGTGGATCGATTTTCAGCTGTTCAAAGCGGGTCCGCCCATCTGCCGTCTGCGTTGGAAGCTGGTTCAGCGTGTCATGGCGGATGTTTTTCAGCAGCCGGTGAGCCGCCAGCCAGCCGCCTGGCTGCTCCCTTAGATACGCCGCCAGGACGCGCCCCTGGGCCAGCAGCTCCTGACCGGAGGCAATACGGGCCAGTTCAGGCAGGCTAAGATGTGATGGGAAAGGGGTGCTGGCTGCATTTTGCGGTACTACCGCATCCGCGCCCCCGGACTGCTGGAGTCGGTTTTCCAGCGCGCCGTACAGCGGAGCCAGCTGCGGCTGGCTCTCCTGTGACAACTCAGCGTTCAACTGGTCAATAAGCAGCAGTGCCCCGGCGATACGCAGGGTGTCGGCGTTATTGACCTCCGGATAGAGGGAGAGGCTGTCGAGCATTTTACCACCGGCGAGCCACTCCATGGCCCCTCTGCGGCTTCGGTCACGCTGCGGGTGGAGCTGCGTGCCGAAGTGCTGCATCAGTCCTGCCAGCAGCTCAAGACCGTCCGCCAGCCCCGCTTCGCCATCGCGGTGCAGCCGCGCCCAGGCGTAATAGGTGGCGACCCGAATGTCTTTCGTTGCGGCGATCAGCAGCTTTTCAGCAAGCTGGCAGATGAGCGCCGTATCCGCGCCGGAGAGTTTATTCACCTCTTCACGCATACGCTGAAAATTGTCATCGTAACCGGGATCCTCACCGGTGGGGTTATCTGCGGTGACGGGCTGTAACCAGTTTTCCCACAGGGGCAGGCGCAGCTGGGTCTGTTTCGCCAGGGTTGCCGATTCGGCCATACAGGCCGTGAGTAACGTTTGCAGGGAGGCCATCAGTTCATCTCCCCGTTATCGTTGTCCGCAGCAGCCGTCGCATCCACGCTGAAGATGGCATCCGGCAGAGCAAAGTGACGCAGCTTCAGCAGCGCCAGTGGTCCATCGCCCATCTGGGTGCGCAATAGCCACTGCAGCTGGCGGTGGTCCGGGGCAGCGATTGTTAGCCGGTACATACCTTCGCCGATCTTTTCACGTTTCGCCTGCTCCAGCAGCCGGATCCCGCCCCATGTGCCGCTGTAGTTGGCCAGCAGTCGCGCACCCGCCGCTGTGGAGGTCCAGGTCAGCATCGCACCGGGTTTGTTAATCACGCCCGGCCAGCGAAAGCTCTGCCAGTCGGCAAGCTGGTTAAAGTAGTGCAGCGTCTGCCCGTCGATCGTCATCTGCGTTTCGACAATCTCCGGCATCGCCACGCCCTGCATCTCAAAGCTGATGCCCTGGCTGCCGTCGGTGAAAAGGATATCGGAGAGCTGGCTAAGCTGGTTCACTGCCCTCAGGAAGGCCGGGCTGAAGGTCAGCCCCTGGCTGTTGGTCTCGTCCGCCACCCAGCTGCTGCCCTCTTTATGCAGCACGCCGCCCAGCTGGGTAGTGAGGAAGCGGTCGATACGTCCGGTATCATGGCGGATAAACTCCGCCAGCATTGGCAGGGAGACATCACTCTTTCCGGCGGCGAACGGATAGCGCCCGTCAAACGATGCGTGCCAGTTGGCGACAATGGCACGCTGCCACCGATCGTTCAGGCTGGCCGCAGACGGTCGCAGTACCGTCTGCCATGCCTGCGTCAGCGGCTGCACAAAAAGGGTATTACCAAAGCGGCTCCACTCTTCGCCAAGACTGGCCGCAACCAGGCTGCCGTAGGCCAGGGTATCGGTGAGATCCACGCTTTTCCCCTGAAATACCGTCTGCGCCAGCTGCTGCATCATCGCCTGCGGATCGGGCGCATTTGCCACCTGCTGGAGCTTCAGCCGCACGCGAGTGAGCCGGGTGAGGTACGTCTGTAGACTGAGCGAGCTGTCGGCCGCCATCACGTTTTGCGTGCTGTTTTTACCCATCAGCTGAAGCAGCGGCCCGAACGTCCCCTCCAGCGGCCCGACCGGACCTGCGGCCTGCTGGTCAATAGCAGGCCGCTCGTCTCTGCCGATAAGCGCTTTAGCTGATTTGACCAGCGAATCAGAGATGGCTTCGCCCTGCTGTCCGGTCTGCCCCTGATAAGCCAGGGTGTTCATCAGGGCAATCAGCGGCGACTGGCGGACATCGCCGGTCAGGGTAAGCTGGTCGGTGACGTCGGTAATGTTGTGCGTCGGATCCAGCCGGATGCTGTTCAGGAAGCTCAGCCAGGCCCCGGCAAAATCGGTGAAGTAGCGATTGGTCAGGCGCTGCTTCAGGGCTTCCGGGGAGATATCGCCGGAGATGGCCCTGTGGTTATCACTCAGCACCCAGTCGATCTCATCGCGTCGTGATGCCACCGCGTTATCTATCGCATCCTGAATGCCCCCTTCCCATGCCTGGCGGGTAAACATTCCCGGCACCACCTCCTGCGTGCTGAACAGACGGCGGGCATCCGTCCCGGAGGTCATATCCTCCAAGGTCATATCGGCATAGTTGCGGCGAACTGCCGTGAGCATGGTCTCGTAGAGGGTGCTCTCGGCGTTACGCTGACCAATCTGCTCCAGCAGAACCTGACGGACCTGCGCCACCAGCGCCGCATCCGGAGTGATTTTCCATGACGGCTGCGCCGGCAGGTTCTGCATATAGAAGCCCTGCAAATCCGGGGCAATAGCCTGCCACAGCGCAGGCGACAGTCCGGGGCGGGACGGTTCCGCGGCTTGCATCACCTGAGTAAAAAAAGCGGCGTCGGCCCTCTCCGGGTGCGCCATCATCAGGTAGGCCTTCAGCTGGCCGTAACCCGGTTTTGCCCTTTTAGCACGTAAAGGGCTACGCGGCGGCAGATTCGCCAGTGCGTTCAGCTGCTGCGTCAGCGTTTGTACGGCCGCGTCGCGGATCAAACGGTTATTTGCCTGCCCGTACCACGGCATCAGCGCCGCCAGCAGAGAGGCGTTATGATCAAGACCGAAACGCTGATACCAGGGCGCACCGTGCGTGCGTTGGATCTGCATGCGTCCGATGTCGTTACGCAGCGCCTGCAAGGCTATCAGCTGGTTATCGCTTATCGCCGGGTGCTGTACCAGCTGCTGCGCCCGGTCAGACGCGCTAAGAATGTGCTGGCGGTTAACCGCAAACGCAGTCACGCTGCCCAGGCCCCACAATGCCAGCAGCGTCAGGAGCGAGACTTTTAGCGTGTGCTCCCACGCCATCCCCACGCGCACGCCGCGGGCTTTCCCGCAATCCTCCTTCACGCCCTGCCACGCCGCCGGAGCGGGCCAGCGGTGCTCATGTGCGGATGCGCCCGCTTCGCTCGCTGGTAACGTCGGGCTGAACATCAGGCCGCGCAGCGGAAGACGTCTCTGGTGCTCCATCAGCCATGGGGTAAGCAGGGTTTGCCAGCGGGCAATGTCCTCTGTCTCCAGCTGCCGGGCGAAACGCAGAAGGTAGTCGTGTGCCGGAGTGACGTGCATCTGCTGCACTCCCTGCGCTCTTAGCGCAGGCAGAATGGCGGCCAGCTGCTGACCTGCGGCTTCGGGGGTAGCGCGCACTGGAAACAGCGCGCCTACGGTTTGGGTAATTCGCGCATCCTGCGGCCACGCGCTGTCGCTGACCTGCCACAGGTACACCGGAGGCTGGTAGTGCAACGCCTCACCTATCTGTTCAAGAGTACGAAGGTGGATGTCCAGCGTGTCGGCTGTCGCCTGCGTATCGTTAAGGGCAAGTACGATCCCGTCCAGCGGACGGTGGCGGCGCAGCTTACGCAGGGCGTGAAGACGATCTTTGTCGATGGCGGCGGACAGAGTGCCGCCGTGAATCAGGACCGTACCGCTGCCCTCCAGCCACTGCTTCTCTGCAAGGCCGGGGGCGATAGCGGCGACCTGCGCTGGCTCGCCGGTGACCAGTAATAGACGGACCTTATAGCGCCAGAGGGGACCGTGACGGCGACGGAGGTGGTTTTTTAGTAGCGGAATTGAGACATTTTGTTCCTGAGCCCCCGTCTCCTTATCCACCGGATTGCTATTGAGCGGCCCCAACGGGGTATCGTTTTCCTGAGAAGGAATAAGAAAAAAAGCCAGTATGCTTAGCACGCTGGTCAGAACAACCGTACCCAGCGAAGAAATCCAGGAAAAACGATCGTCTAAGTCCTTAAAAAGATAAGTCGTCTGGGCCAGAATAAATAGCAGGCCCGACAAAACCATCATGATGCAGAGACTAATCCCCAATATGTGAAAAAACTTTTTCATAACGGATTATTCCTTTTTGGCGAGTCCGGCAGCCTGAATAAAACGGGGGCGTAGAAGACATGTAATGGTGAAGCGCAGAATGAAAACGGCTCCAGGTAGCGTAACCGTTAACGACAACAGCACGCTGAGTACACCGAACCAGGAAAATAGCCACTCAGGAAAAAAATGACCAATGGCCCCGTAAGTCACTACATTAAGTAAGAGAGCAAAGCAGAGTGATCCAGCAGGATAAGGTAGTGGCGGGGCTTTTCTGTCCTCATCACGAATAACTGGCAGGGAGTTACCCACGACCGTGGCGCTGGCTTGCTTGCCATCTGACTGTAACAGCCAGTGACTTCCCGGACCGTAATTGACCATTTCTGTTGCCGCAGCCATCATCAGCCACCCGGCACAATGTCCGTAATCTGCACAAGCTTCAGTAAAATTAATCACGCCACCCGTTGCAATATCGTCATGCAGAGGTAAGGGCAGACTACGCACCACCCGCCCCACTGCTTGACTGGCCGAGGCGGGTAAGCCACTGAACCAGACCAGATGTTTTACATGGGGAGGCTGCTGTGCCATATCACGTAGTTCAGCCAACTCTCGGGGCAGTGCCCCGGTATTTAGCGGCATGGCGCGAAATACCCGTACCGCATCCCGCTGCTCTGAAGGTCTGAGCATTGCTTCAGGAAACAGCAGTAGCGCACAGGCAAATTCAGGTAAGTTTTCATCCGGCTGACGGTAATGCAGCGCCAGCACCAGCAGGGGGGCACGTACAGCACTCAGGTAGGTGTTCCAGCTAGTAGACGGTAATTCATTAGGCAAGACGTGAATAGCTGGAGTCCAGGGTAATGCTTCTTGTGCCCACAGCCGGATAAATGATTCCTCTTCTGCTGCCTTATCAGCAGCCGTTGTCTGTATCAACACTGTTAACTGGCCAGATGGATATCGCTCGAGGAACGACGTTTTGCATTCCCGGAGCAACTGCTGGCAAAGCTCTTCAAAACGCAAAATTCCGGGATTAAGAGGTCCAACTTCAGCCAGCGTCAAGGGAGATGTTTCGTCCCTATTTATGGTCGTTCCACTCGCTAGATCGGGAAAAAACTGTATATCCGTGGTCAGCACTTTATGCCTAATCACGCAAAGATGCTGGTGCGCCTGATTCAACCAGGCCAGACGCATATTTCGTCGTGAGTTATTCCATTTATAAACTCGAAAAGACAGGATTTCCCACCATATCGTGTAGAGAGTGATTAACACTATAATTCCCAAAAAGGTATAAACTGAAAGCGGCAACCAGTACCCACTCTTAAGAGTGGGTAAATTACCCTCAGGTGAAAATAGTATTACCCAAACCAGCGATATAGATAGACCTGAAAAAATAATCAACAGGCATACCCAGGGTGACCATGAAGGAGCATCCGGCCGGGGATGAACGTTAGGTAATGACCACCCCATTAGCCTATCTCCACATCGGGTAAGCTGGCGTAAACTACAGAACCACAGGCGCTCTTACAGCCATGCACGACAATCCCCCTTCCCTCTTCTTCATAGCTCATATCGCACTCAATTATTGGATTGATGCCATGCTCCGGACAGGATACGGAATCATTGAGCAGCGCAGCATTTTTACCTGCAATCTCAAAAGTAGAGGATGCAGTAATAACCTTCCCGCCGTGGGAAGTAGCATCATTAAGAACGACAACACGCTTAGTCATATATAATTCCTGTTGATTTTCACCTTTATAAAAATTCACCATGTCAATTAGCTGAGCCATTAAAAAACCATAAACACATATTTGTCCTGCTTACGTGCCGCAGCAAATGAAGCAATGCCGAAATTATTATCTGCCTGGAGCCTATTTTGGCTTACATCCAATAAAAATTATATGGGCAAGGCGCAGCCTTGCAACTCACCAGGAGGTGGTTATCATTTTTTATTACACAAACCATTATTAATAACATGAAACATTTAACTTTGCGAAATCTGCATGGCTATGATATCGCAACATATACTAAAAAGTTATCAGGTAGTTTTTTTAGCTTTTCTTTCTACTGCATCCTCTGCCATATCCTGTCGGATAATCTCCGGCATCAGCGGAAGAGTCAGTTTGCAGTCAAAATAATAGGCATCGCTTTCCAGCCAGTCAGCCTGTTTA
>NZ_DAMACX010000046.1:0-26936 GCF_031998825.1 Pseudescherichia sp. | reverse complement strand
TCGCGATGGACGACGGTCTGCGTTTCGCAATCCGTGAAGGCGGCCGTACCGTTGGCGCAGGCGTTGTTGCTAAAGTTCTCAGCTAATCGCTGATAACATTTGACGCAATGCGCATGAAAAGGGCATCATTTGATGCCCTTTTTGCACGCTTTCGAACCAGAACCTGGCTCATCAGTGATTTTTTTTGTCATAATCATTGCTGAGACAGGCTCTGTAGATGGCGTAAGAGCCGGAGCATTTCGGTTAGGTTTGCCTCGCGTCCGCGGGGCAAAATGTTTTTCTGAATTCTTGTGACAGGTTGGTTTATGAGTGCGAATACCGAAGCTCAAGGGAGCGGGCGCGGCCTGGAAGCGATGAAGTGGGTTGCCGTTGCTGTATTGCTGATCGTAGCTATCGTAGGCAACTACCTCTATCGTGACATGATGCTGCCGTTACGCGCGCTGGCAGTAGTAATTCTTATTGCTGCAGCGGGTGGTGTCGCGCTGTTGACGACAAAGGGTAAAGCGACCGTTGCTTTTGCCCGTGAAGCGAGAACCGAAGTCCGTAAAGTGATTTGGCCAACTCGCCAGGAAACGTTGCACACTACACTGATTGTGGCCGCAGTGACCGCTGTTATGTCACTTATCCTGTGGGGACTGGATGGTATTCTGGTTCGCCTGGTATCCTTTATCACTGGCCTGAGGTTCTGAGATGTCTGAAGCCCCTAAAAAGCGCTGGTACGTCGTTCAGGCGTTTTCCGGTTTTGAAGGCCGCGTAGCAACGTCGCTGCGTGAGCATATCAAATTACACAATATGGAAGAGCTGTTTGGTGAAGTCATGGTGCCGACCGAAGAAGTGGTCGAGATCCGTGGCGGCCAGCGCCGCAAAAGCGAGCGTAAGTTCTTCCCGGGTTACGTTCTGGTCCAGATGGTCATGAACGACGCGAGCTGGCACCTGGTGCGCAGCGTGCCGCGCGTGATGGGCTTTATCGGCGGTACGTCAGACCGTCCGGCCCCGATCAGCGACAAAGAAGTTGACGCTATCATGAACCGCCTGCAGCAGGTTGGCGATAAGCCGCGTCCGAAAACGCTGTTTGAGCCGGGTGAAATGGTTCGTGTTAACGACGGTCCGTTTGCTGACTTTAACGGCGTGGTGGAAGAGGTGGACTATGAGAAGTCCCGCCTGAAAGTATCCGTCTCTATCTTCGGTCGTGCGACCCCGGTAGAGCTGGACTTCGGCCAGGTCGAAAAAGCCTAATAACCCAGGCGATCAAAAAAGCAACGATTTACCCGTTGCACAAGGCGCGAGATTGGACTACAATTTCGCGCCTTTTGTTTTTATGGGTCACGTACCCGTAAAACACTATTTATCACGGGGAGCTTCGTTGAAGCGCTATTACCCAAACTGAGGATTTAAACATGGCTAAGAAAGTCCAGGCCTACGTCAAGCTGCAGGTTGCAGCTGGCATGGCAAACCCGAGCCCACCGGTTGGTCCGGCTCTGGGTCAGCAGGGTGTTAACATCATGGAATTCTGTAAAGCGTTTAACGCCAAAACTGATTCCATCGAGAAAGGTCTGCCGATTCCGGTTGTTATTACCGTTTATGCTGACCGTTCTTTCACTTTCGTTACCAAAACGCCTCCGGCAGCAGTTCTGCTGAAGAAAGCGGCGGGTATCAAGTCTGGTTCCGGCAAGCCGAACAAAGACAAAGTGGGTACGATTACTCGCGCTCAGCTGCAAGAAATTGCACAGACTAAAGCTGCGGACATGACTGGTGCTGACGTTGAAGCGATGACTCGCTCCATCGAAGGTACTGCACGTTCCATGGGCCTGGTAGTGGAGGGTTAAGAAATGGCTAAACTGACCAAGCGCATGCGTGTGATCCGTGAGAAAGTTGATGCGACCAAACAGTACGACATCAACGAAGCCATTGCTCTGCTGAAAGAGCTGGCCACCGCTAAATTCAACGAAAGCGTTGACGTTGCTGTTAACCTCGGCATCGACGCTCGTAAATCTGACCAGAACGTTCGTGGTGCAACCGTACTGCCTAACGGTACCGGTCGTTCCGTACGCGTAGCCGTATTTACCCAGGGCCCGAACGCCGAAGCAGCTAAAGCTGCTGGCGCAGAGCTGGTAGGTATGGAAGATCTGGCTGACCAGATTAAGAAAGGCGAAATGAACTTTGACGTTGTTATTGCTTCCCCGGATGCAATGCGCGTTGTTGGCCAGCTGGGCCAGGTTCTGGGCCCGCGCGGCCTGATGCCGAACCCGAAAGTCGGTACCGTAACCCCTAACGTTGCTGAAGCGGTTAAAAACGCGAAAGCAGGTCAGGTTCGTTACCGTAACGACAAAAACGGCATCATCCACACCACCATCGGTAAAGTGGACTTTGACGCTGACAAACTGAAAGAAAACCTGGAAGCCCTGCTGGTTGCGCTGAAAAAAGCAAAACCGACTCAGGCGAAAGGCGTGTACATCAAGAAAGTTAGCATCTCCACCACCATGGGTGCAGGTGTTGCGGTTGACCAGGCTGGTCTGAGCGCAGCGGCGAACTAATATTCGCCTTTACGTGGGCGGTGGATTTGTCTACAATCTTCGCCCACGAAAGATTTTCGGTTGGAGCCTGGCCTAATCCAGGCCTCCGTCCAAGACCGCAGGTGCCTCGTAAGAGACTTAATTCCCTGCGTAGACGGTGACAGAACCTGAAGACATTTTTTAAGTATCTTTGGCTTGTTTCTGCTCACCGTATTTAGACGCTCCCTTCTTTGAGGGGAGTGAAGTGAGTTCCAGAGCATGAGCTCTGGCAAACATCCAGGAGCAAAGCTAATGGCTTTAAATCTTCAAGACAAACAAGCGATTGTTGCTGAAGTCAGCGAAGTAGCCAAAGGCGCGCTGTCTGCGGTTGTTGCGGATTCCCGTGGCGTTACCGTAGATAAAATGACCGAACTGCGTAAAGCAGGTCGCGAAGCCGGCGTATACATGCGTGTTGTTCGTAACACCCTGCTGCGCCGTGTTGTTGAAGGTACTCAGTTCGAGTGCCTGAAAGACGCGTTCGTTGGTCCGACCCTGATTGCATACTCTATGGAACACCCGGGCGCTGCTGCTCGTCTGTTCAAAGAGTTCGCGAAAGCGAATGCAAAATTTGAGGTCAAAGCCGCAGCCTTTGAAGGTGAGTTGATCCCGGCATCGCAGATCGATCGCCTGGCAACCCTGCCGACCTACGAAGAAGCAATTGCACGCCTGATGGCAACCATGAAAGAAGCCTCTGCAGGCAAACTGGTTCGCACTCTGGCTGCTGTACGCGATGCGAAAGAAGCTGCTTAATCGCAGTTATCTTTATCAAGCATCCGCTTACGTATAAACTTATTCTGATATTCAGGAACAATTTAAATGTCTATCACTAAAGATCAAATCATTGAAGCAGTATCCGCTATGTCCGTAATGGACGTTGTAGAGCTGATCTCTGCAATGGAAGAAAAATTCGGTGTTTCCGCTGCTGCTGCTGTAGCTGTAGCTGCTGGCCCGGCTGAAGCTGCTGAAGAAAAAACTGAATTCGACGTAATTCTGAAAGCTGCTGGCGCTAACAAAGTTGCTGTTATCAAAGCAGTACGTGGCGCAACTGGCCTGGGTCTGAAAGAAGCTAAAGACCTGGTAGAATCTGCTCCTGCCGCTCTGAAAGAAGGCATCAGCAAAGATGACGCCGAAGCACTGAAAAAATCTCTGGAAGAAGCTGGCGCTGAAGTTGAAGTTAAATAAGCCAACCCTTCCGGTTGCAGCCTGAGAAATTAGGCTGATGGCTGGTGACTTTTTAGTCACCAGCCTTTTTGCGCTGTAGGGTGTTAGTAGCGTTTCACACTGTTTGGCTACTGATTTCCTTCACAATGCTTGTTTCTATCGACGACTTAATATATTGCGACAGCGCGCCCGCGCTGTGTAAATCGTGACGAAATGGTTTAAGCGTGATAGCAACAGGCATTGCGGAAAGTGCTCCACTTTCCGGTCAACAAAATAGTGTTGCACAAACTGCCCCCGTCGTCGGGCAGATGGGTCGACTTGTCAGCGAGCTGAGGAACCCTAATGGTTTACTCCTATACCGAGAAAAAACGTATTCGTAAGGATTTTGGAAAGCGTCCGCAAGTACTGGACATTCCTTATCTCCTTTCTATCCAGCTTGACTCGTTCCAGAAGTTTATCGAGCAAGATCCTGAAGGACAGTATGGTCTGGAAGCGGCGTTTCGTTCCGTATTCCCGATCACAAGCTACAGCGGTAACTCAGAGCTGCAATACGTCAGCTACCGTCTGGGCGAGCCTGTCTTTGATGTGAAAGAGTGCCAGATCCGCGGCGTGACCTACTCGGCACCGCTGCGCGTAAAACTGCGCCTGGTGATCTACGAGCGCGAAGCGCCGGAAGGCACCGTTAAAGACATCAAAGAGCAAGAAGTTTACATGGGCGAAATTCCGCTCATGACCGATAACGGTACCTTTGTTATTAACGGTACTGAGCGCGTCATCGTGTCTCAGCTTCACCGTAGTCCTGGCGTATTCTTTGACAGCGACAAAGGTAAAACGCACTCTTCAGGTAAAGTGCTGTATAACGCGCGCATCATTCCTTACCGCGGCTCCTGGCTGGACTTCGAGTTTGACCCGAAAGACAACCTGTTCGTGCGTATCGACCGTCGCCGTAAGCTGCCTGCGACCATCATCCTGCGCGCGCTGAACTACACCACTGAACAGATCCTTGACCTGTTCTTTGAGAAAGTTATTTTCGAAATCCGTGACAACAAGCTGCAGATGGAGCTGGTCCCGGAGCGTCTGCGTGGCGAAACCGCCTCGTTTGATATCGAAGCCGACGGCAAAGTGTATGTCGAAAAAGGCCGCCGTATCACCGCGCGCCACATTCGCCAGCTGGAAAAAGATGAGATCAAACACATCGAAGTACCGGTTGAATACATCGCGGGCAAAGTCGCGGCTAAAGATTACGTTGATACCTCCACCGGCGAGCTGATCTGCCCGGCGAACATGGAGCTGTCTCTGGATCTGCTGGCTAAGCTGAGCCAGGCAGGCCACAAGCGTATCGAAACGCTGTTCACCAACGATCTGGACCACGGTCCGTACATGTCCGAAACCGTACGTGTCGACCCAACCACCGATCGCCTGAGCGCGCTGGTAGAGATCTACCGTATGATGCGTCCTGGTGAGCCGCCGACCCGTGAAGCTGCAGAAAGCCTGTTCGAGAACCTGTTCTTCTCCGAAGACCGCTACGATCTCTCTGCGGTTGGTCGTATGAAGTTCAACCGTTCTCTGCTGCGCGACGAGATCGAAGGTTCCGGTATCCTGAGCAAAGATGACATCATCGAAGTGATGAAAAAGCTCATCGGTATCCGTAACGGTATTGGCGAAGTGGATGATATCGACCACCTCGGCAACCGTCGTATCCGTTCCGTAGGCGAAATGGCGGAAAACCAGTTCCGCGTTGGCCTGGTGCGTGTAGAGCGTGCGGTGAAAGAGCGTCTCTCTCTGGGCGACCTCGATACCCTGATGCCTCAGGATATGATCAACGCCAAGCCGATCTCTGCGGCAGTGAAAGAGTTCTTTGGTTCCAGCCAGCTGTCCCAGTTTATGGACCAGAACAACCCGCTGTCTGAGATCACGCACAAGCGTCGTATCTCTGCACTCGGCCCGGGCGGTCTGACCCGTGAGCGCGCAGGCTTTGAAGTTCGAGACGTACACCCGACCCACTACGGTCGCGTATGTCCAATCGAAACGCCTGAAGGTCCGAACATCGGTCTGATCAACTCCCTGTCCGTGTATGCACAGACTAACGAATATGGCTTCCTTGAGACGCCGTACCGTAAAGTCACCGACGGCGTTGTGACCGATGAAATTCATTACCTCTCTGCTATCGAAGAGGGTAACTACGTTATCGCCCAGGCGAACACCAACCTGGACGAAGAGGGTCGCTTTGTTGATGACCTCGTTACCTGCCGTAGCAAAGGCGAATCCAGCTTGTTCAGCAACGACCAGGTTGACTACATGGACGTTTCCACCCAGCAGGTGGTTTCCGTCGGTGCGTCCCTGATCCCGTTCCTGGAACACGATGACGCCAACCGTGCATTGATGGGTGCGAACATGCAACGTCAGGCGGTTCCGACCCTGCGCGCTGATAAGCCGCTGGTAGGTACCGGTATGGAACGTGCTGTTGCCGTTGACTCCGGTGTAACTGCGGTAGCTAAACGTGGCGGTACCGTTCAGTACGTGGATGCGTCCCGTATCGTTATCAAAGTTAACGATGACGAGATGTACCCGGGCGAAGCGGGTATCGACATCTACAACCTGACCAAGTACACCCGTTCTAACCAGAACACCTGTATCAACCAGATGCCGTGTGTCTCTCTGGGTGAGCCAATTGAGCGCGGCGACGTGCTGGCTGACGGCCCGTCTACCGACCTCGGTGAACTGGCGCTCGGTCAGAACATGCGCGTCGCGTTCATGCCGTGGAACGGTTACAACTTCGAAGACTCCATCCTCGTTTCCGAGCGTGTGGTCCAGGAAGATCGTTTCACCACGATCCACATTCAGGAACTGGCGTGCGTGTCTCGTGACACCAAGCTGGGGCCGGAAGAGATCACCGCTGACATCCCGAACGTGGGTGAAGCTGCGCTCTCTAAACTGGATGAATCCGGTATCGTTTACATCGGTGCAGAAGTGACCGGCGGTGACATTCTGGTAGGTAAGGTAACGCCGAAAGGTGAAACCCAGCTGACCCCAGAAGAGAAGCTGCTGCGTGCGATCTTCGGTGAGAAAGCGTCTGACGTTAAAGACTCTTCTCTGCGCGTACCAAACGGTGTTTCCGGTACGGTTATCGACGTTCAGGTCTTCACTCGCGATGGCGTAGAGAAAGACAAACGTGCGCTGGAAATCGAAGAGATGCAGCTGAAGCAGGCTAAGAAAGACCTGTCTGAAGAGCTGCAGATCCTCGAAGCTGGCCTGTTCAGCCGTATCCATGCCGTGCTGGTGTCCGGTGGCGTTGAAGCTGAGAAGCTCGACAAACTGCCGCGTGACCGCTGGTTGGAGCTGGGCCTGACCGACGAAGAAAAACAGAATCAGCTGGAGCAGCTGGCTGAGCAGTATGACGAACTGAAACACGAGTTCGAGAAAAAACTCGAAGCGAAACGCCGCAAAATCACTCAGGGCGACGATCTGGCACCGGGCGTGCTGAAGATTGTTAAGGTCTATCTGGCCGTTAAACGTCAGATCCAGCCTGGTGATAAGATGGCGGGTCGTCACGGTAACAAGGGTGTTATCTCTAAGATCAACCCGATCGAAGATATGCCGCACGATGCTAACGGTACGCCGGTAGATATCGTACTGAACCCGCTGGGCGTACCGTCTCGTATGAACATCGGTCAGATCCTTGAAACCCACCTGGGTATGGCTGCGAAAGGTATCGGCGAGAAGATCAACGCCATGCTGAAGCAGCAGCAGGAAGTCGCGAAACTGCGCGAGTTCATCCAGCGTGCGTACGATCTGGGCTCTGACGTTCGCCAGAAAGTTGACCTGAACACCTTCAGCGATGAAGAAGTTCTGCGTCTGGCTGAAAACCTGCGTAAAGGTATGCCGATCGCAACGCCGGTATTCGACGGTGCGAAAGAGTCTGAAATCAAGGAGCTGTTACAGCTGGGTGGCCTGCCGACTTCCGGTCAGATCACGCTGTTCGACGGTCGTACCGGCGAGCAGTTCGAGCGCCAGGTTACCGTTGGCTACATGTACATGCTGAAACTGAACCACCTGGTTGATGACAAGATGCATGCGCGTTCTACCGGTTCTTACAGCCTGGTTACTCAGCAGCCGCTGGGTGGTAAGGCGCAGTTCGGTGGTCAGCGCTTCGGGGAGATGGAAGTGTGGGCGCTGGAAGCATACGGCGCGGCATACACCCTGCAGGAGATGCTCACCGTTAAGTCTGATGACGTGAACGGTCGTACCAAGATGTATAAAAACATCGTGGACGGCAACCATCAGATGGAACCGGGCATGCCTGAGTCCTTCAACGTACTGTTGAAAGAGATTCGTTCGCTGGGTATCAACATCGAACTGGAAGACGAGTAACTCTCGCTCAAACAGGTCACTGGTGCTGGGGTAACACCCGGCACCAGATTGTGCTAACTCCGACGGGAGCAAATCCGTGAAAGATTTATTAAAGTTTCTGAAAGCGCAAACGAAAACCGAAGAGTTTGATGCGATCAAAATTGCTCTGGCTTCGCCAGACATGATCCGTTCCTGGTCTTTCGGTGAAGTGAAGAAGCCGGAAACCATTAACTACCGTACGTTCAAACCTGAGCGTGACGGCCTTTTCTGTGCGCGTATTTTCGGGCCAGTAAAAGATTACGAGTGCCTGTGCGGTAAGTACAAGCGCCTGAAACACCGTGGTGTGATCTGTGAGAAGTGCGGCGTTGAAGTGACCCAGACTAAAGTGCGTCGTGAGCGCATGGGCCACATCGAGCTGGCGTCTCCGACTGCCCACATCTGGTTCCTGAAGTCGCTGCCGTCCCGTATCGGTCTGCTGCTGGATATGCCCCTGCGTGATATCGAGCGCGTGCTGTACTTCGAATCCTATGTGGTTATCGAAGGCGGCATGACCAACCTGGAACGTCATCAGATCCTGACTGAAGAGCAGTATCTGGACGCGCTGGAAGAGTTCGGTGACGAGTTCGACGCGAAGATGGGTGCGGAAGCTATCCAGGCCCTGCTGAAGAGCATGGATCTGGAGCAGGAGTGCGAGCAGCTGCGTGAAGAGCTGAACGAAACTAACTCCGAAACCAAGCGTAAAAAGCTGACCAAACGTATCAAGCTGCTGGAAGCGTTCGTACAGTCTGGCAACAAGCCGGAGTGGATGATCCTGACCGTTCTGCCGGTTCTGCCGCCAGATCTGCGTCCGCTGGTGCCGCTGGACGGCGGTCGTTTCGCCACGTCAGATCTGAACGATCTGTACCGTCGCGTGATCAACCGTAACAACCGTCTGAAACGTCTGCTGGATCTGGCTGCGCCTGACATCATCGTACGTAACGAAAAACGTATGCTGCAGGAAGCGGTAGATGCCCTGCTGGATAACGGCCGTCGCGGTCGTGCCATCACCGGCTCTAACAAGCGTCCGCTGAAATCTTTGGCCGATATGATCAAAGGTAAGCAGGGTCGTTTCCGTCAGAACCTGCTCGGTAAGCGTGTTGACTACTCCGGTCGTTCTGTAATCACCGTAGGTCCATACCTGCGTCTGCATCAGTGCGGCCTGCCGAAGAAGATGGCACTGGAGCTGTTCAAACCGTTCATCTACGGCAAGCTGGAGCTGCGTGGCCTGGCCACCACCATCAAAGCCGCTAAGAAGATGGTTGAGCGTGAAGAAGCTGTCGTTTGGGATATCCTGGACGAAGTGATCCGTGAACACCCGGTACTGCTGAACCGTGCACCAACCCTGCACCGTCTGGGTATCCAGGCGTTTGAACCGGTTCTGATCGAAGGTAAAGCGATCCAGCTGCACCCGCTGGTTTGTGCGGCATACAACGCCGACTTCGATGGTGACCAGATGGCAGTTCACGTACCGCTGACGCTGGAAGCCCAGCTGGAAGCGCGTGCGCTGATGATGTCTACCAACAACATTCTGTCTCCGGCGAACGGCGAACCTATCATCGTTCCGTCTCAGGACGTTGTACTGGGTCTGTACTACATGACCCGTGACTGTGTTAACGCCAAAGGCGAAGGCATGGTGCTGACTGGCCCGAAAGAAGCTGAGCGTATCTATCGCGCTGGCCTGGCCTCTCTGCATGCGCGCGTTAAAGTGCGTATCACCGAGTATGAAAAAGATGAAAACGGCGAATTCGTTGCGAAAACCAGCCTGAAAGACACGACCGTTGGCCGTGCCATTCTGTGGATGATCGTGCCGAAAGGTCTGCCTTTCTCCATCGTCAACCAGGCGCTGGGTAAGAAAGCGATCTCCAAAATGCTGAACACCTGTTACCGCATTCTGGGCCTGAAACCGACCGTAATCTTCGCGGACCAGACGATGTACACCGGCTTTGCTTATGCAGCGCGTTCAGGTGCATCCGTTGGTATCGATGACATGGTCATCCCGGAGAAGAAATACGAGATCATCAGCGAAGCGGAAGCTGAAGTTGCTGAGATTCAGGAGCAGTTCCAGTCTGGTCTGGTAACCGCTGGCGAACGTTACAACAAAGTTATCGATATCTGGGCTGCGGCGAACGATCGTGTATCCAAAGCGATGATGGATAACCTGCAAACCGAAACCGTGATTAACCGTGACGGTCAGGAAGAGCAGCAGGTCTCCTTCAACAGCATCTACATGATGGCCGACTCCGGTGCGCGTGGTTCTGCGGCACAGATTCGTCAGCTGGCGGGTATGCGTGGTCTGATGGCGAAGCCGGATGGCTCCATCATCGAAACGCCGATCACCGCGAACTTCCGTGAAGGTCTGAACGTACTCCAGTACTTCATCTCCACGCACGGTGCGCGTAAAGGTCTGGCGGATACCGCACTGAAAACGGCAAACTCCGGTTATCTGACCCGTCGTCTGGTTGACGTCGCGCAGGATCTGGTTGTTACCGAAGATGACTGTGGCACGCTGGAAGGCATCACCATGACCCCGGTTATCGAGGGTGGTGACGTTAAAGAGCCGCTGCGCGATCGCGTTCTGGGTCGTGTCACTGCGGAAGATATCCTGAAGCCGGGTACGGCGGACATTCTGGTTCCACGCAACACGCTGCTGCATGAGCAGATGTGTGACCTGCTGGAAGAGAACTCCGTTGACTCTGTGAAAGTGCGTTCCGTTGTATCCTGTGACACCGACTTTGGTGTGTGTGCCCACTGCTATGGTCGTGACCTGGCGCGTGGCCACATCATCAACAAAGGTGAGGCTATCGGCGTTATCGCAGCACAGTCCATCGGTGAGCCGGGTACCCAGCTGACGATGCGTACGTTCCACATCGGTGGTGCGGCATCTCGTGCGGCTGCTGAATCCAGCATCCAGGTGAAAAACAAAGGTAGCATCAAGCTCAGCAACGCGAAGTCGGTTGTGAACTCTGCCGGTAAACTGGTAGTGACCTCCCGTAACACCGAGCTGAAGCTGATCGACGAATTCGGTCGTACCAAAGAGAGCTATAAAGTGCCTTACGGTGCTGTTATGGCCAAGGGTGATGGCGAGCAGGTTGCTGGCGGCGAAACCGTAGCAAACTGGGATCCGCACACCATGCCGGTAATCACCGAAGTGGCTGGTTTCATCCGCTTCACCGATATGATCGACGGCCAGACGATTACTCGTCAGACCGACGAGCTGACCGGTCTCTCCTCGCTGGTGGTTCTGGACTCTGCAGAACGTACCGCGGGTGGTAAAGATCTGCGTCCGGCACTGAAAATCGTTGATGCTAACGGTAACGACGTTCTGATCCCGGGCACCGACATGCCGGCTCAGTACTTCCTGCCGGGTAAAGCGATTGTTCAGCTGGAAGATGGCATTCAGATCGGTGCAGGTGATGCTCTGGCGCGTATTCCTCAGGAATCCAGCGGTACCAAGGATATCACCGGTGGTCTGCCACGCGTTGCGGACCTGTTCGAAGCACGTCGTCCGAAAGAGCCGGCAATCCTGGCTGAGATCAGCGGTATTATCTCCTTCGGTAAAGAGACCAAAGGTAAACGCCGTCTGGTGATCACCCCGGTTGACGGTAGCGATCCGTACGAAGAGATGATCCCGAAATGGCGTCAGCTCAACGTGTTTGAAGGCGAGCGCGTAGAGCGTGGTGACGTGGTTTCCGACGGTCCGGAAGCTCCGCACGACATTCTGCGTCTGCGTGGCGTTCATGCGGTAACCCGTTACATCGTGAACGAAGTGCAGGACGTTTACCGTCTGCAGGGCGTTAAGATCAACGATAAGCACATCGAAGTTATCGTGCGTCAGATGCTGCGTAAAGCGACCATCGCCAACGCGGGAAGCTCCGACTTCCTGGAAGGCGAGCAGGTCGAATACTCTCGCGTTAAGATCGCCAACCGCGATCTGGAAGCGAACGGCAAAATCGCGGCAAGCTATGCTCGCGACCTGCTGGGTATTACCAAAGCATCTCTGGCAACCGAGTCCTTCATCTCCGCGGCATCGTTCCAGGAGACCACGCGTGTGCTTACCGAAGCAGCCGTTGCGGGCAAACGCGACGAACTGCGCGGTCTGAAAGAGAACGTTATCGTGGGTCGTCTGATCCCGGCCGGTACCGGTTATGCGTACCACCAGGATCGTATGCGCCGTCGCGCCGCTGGCGAACTGCCGGCAGCACCGCAGGTTACTGCTGAAGACGCTTCTGCCAGCCTGGCAGAGCTGCTGAACGCAGGCCTGGGCGGTTCCGACAACGACTAACGTTGCTTTCCGCTAATAAAAAACCCGCTTCGGCGGGTTTTTTTATCTCTGTTTACTGAGCTACCGGCAATCGTCGGTACAGCTCGATCATATCCCCGGCCAGATCCTGAATCACCATCGCGTTCATCAGGTGATCCTGGGAGTGTACGGTGATCAGATTCACCGGCAGCTTGCCGACGCCTTCGTCCAGGCCTATCAGCTCGGTCTGGATTTTATGCGCATGCTTCACGAACTCGCGCGACTCGTCCATCGCCTGCTCTGCACCCGTGAAATCGCCTTTGCGCGCCAGCTGCAATGCGGTAAGCGCCTGGCTGCGTGCCGCCCCGGCATTAACCAGCAGCTCCATAATGGTAGTTTCGAGATCCTCCATAGGGTTCACTCCAGCAGCTTCAGCGCTTTATCCAGCACGACGTCACCCTTCATCATGCCGTAGTCCATCATATCGATCACTGCGACCTTCTTGCCCAGCGGATCCGCCTGCGCCTGCAGTTTTGCCTGCTCATACTTCACCTGTGGGCCGAGCAGGATAATATCGGCCTCGGCGAGATTCTCCTTGAACTCGGAGACCGGAACCGCCTTGATAGAAACCTCGACGCCTTTCTTCTGCGCCGCATCTTTCATGCGTTGAACTAACATGCTGGTGGACATACCCGCTGCACAGCATAAGACGATGTTTTTCATAGTCAGCCTCGACAACGATGGGATAAATAAACATTAATCCCACCGTCTGGTTCAACAACCGCCTTACCCTGATTGTGTGTGGAGTATCACAAACAATTCTTACGAACGAAATCTGCTCACCTTAAATCCGTCCGACCCAGATAGCCGTCCCAGTCTTTCCACACCGGTTGCAGGCCGTTGCGCAGCAGGGCGCTGGCGACCTCCTCCGGGCGGCGGCCGTCGTGCGGTGCAAACTGCTCCAGCTCAGGATGGTTGTCGGCATAGCCCCCCGGCTGGGTTTTTGAGAAGGCGCTGACGCTGGTGATGCCCAGCGGGACAACGTGGTCGCGGAACCACGGCGACTCCCGGGTAGAGAGGGAAAGCTCCACGTCGGGGGCCAGCAGACGGAAGGCGCAAATGGTCTGCACCAGCTGGCGCTCATCCATCAGCGAGGCGGGTTCAATGCCTCCTGCACACGGGCGCAGGCGGGGGAAGGAGATAGAGTAGCGGCTCTGCCAGTAGTGCTGCTGGAGCCAGAGCAGATGCTCCGCCACCATGTAGCAATCTACCCGCCAGCTGTCGGAGAGACCCACCAGCGCGCCAAGGCCAATCCTGTCGATACCCGCCCGGCCAAGCCGGTCTGGCGTCTCCAGCCGCCAGAAGAAGTCCTGCTTATTGCCCTTCAGGTGATGACGAGCATAGGTTGCCTCATGATAGGTCTCCTGGTAGACCATCACCCCGTCCAGCCCCAGCGTTTTAAGCTCGGCATATTCCGCCTGCGACAGCGGCTGCACCTCCATCTGTAAAGAGGCAAACTGACGGCGAATGGCAGGGAAATGGCGGCGAAAATAGTCCATTCCTACCTTTGTCTGATGCTCGCCGGTCACCAGCAGCAGATGCTCAAAACCCATCTCGCGGATCGCCGCGCACTCGCGCAGGATCTCCTGTTCGTCGAGGGTCTTACGCTTGATGCGGTTGCTCATGGAGAAGCCGCAGTAGGTGCAGTCGTTGGCGCACAGGTTAGAGAGGTAGAGCGGGACGTAGAGACCGACGGCGTTGCCAAAGCGCTGACGGGTGAGACGCTGTGAGCGCTGGGCCAGCGGTTCAAGGTAGTCGCTGGCAGCAGGTGAGAGCAGGGCCATCATGTCATCGCGGGTCAGCTGGGTAGCCGCCAGCGCCCGTTCAACGTCGGCGCGGGTCTTACTGTGGATGCGCAGCCGGATATCCTCCCAGTCGAGCTGCCGCCAGTAGTCGCTGAAGGTCTTCATACGCTGGCCTCCAGAAAACCGGTCAGCGGGCTGGTGGCGCTGGCAATGCTGTTTACTGCGCCCGGCCCCGCCTGACGCGCCAGCATACCGGCCTCAACGGCCAGCCTGAATGCGCGGGCCATAGCAACCGGATCGTTGGCGACGGCAATAGCGGTATTCACCAGCACCGCGCTGGCCCCCATCTCTAGCGCTTCCGCCGCGTGGCTGGGTGTGCCGATCCCGGCATCCACCACCACCGGCACCCCGGCCTGGGCGATGATGATCTCCAGCATGGCGCGGGTGGCCAGGCCCTGATTTGAGCCTATCGGCGAACCGAGCGGCATCACCGCGGCGCAGCCTGCCTCCTCCAGCCGTCGGCACAGCACCGGATCGGCGCTGCAATAGGGAAGCACCACGAAGCCCTCTTTGACCAGCATCTCTGCTGCCTTCAGGGTTTCAACCGGATCGGGCAGCAGCCAGCGTGCATCCGGGTGGATCTCCAGCTTCAGCCAGTGGGTGCCCAGCGCCTCGCGGGCCAGCCGGGCGGCAAACACCGCCTCTTCGGCCGTTTTCGCTCCAGAGGTGTTCGGCAGCAGCGTCACCCCGGCTTCCAGCAGCGGGGCGAGGATTGCATCGTTACGCTGGCGCAGGTCGACACGCTTCATCGCCAGGGTGACCAGCTGGCTACCCGAGGCGCGGATCGCGTCGGTCATCAGCTGCGATGAGGCAAACTTGCCCGTTCCGGTAAACAGGTGTGATTCAAACGTTTTATCTGCAATACGTAACATGTCAGCCTCCGGCGATGACCTGAAAAAGCAGGATCCGATCGCCGTCCCGCAGTTGATGATGATCCCAGCGATCGCGGGGAATAACCTGCTGATTAAGCGCCAGCGCCGTTCCCGGCTTGAGCTGGTTAAGCTGCTCCAGCAGCCCGTGCAGGGTTAGCGCCTCCGCACACTGCATCGGCTCGTCATTAAACAGGATGCGCATCTCGCCCTCCGCAAACCGGGCAGCCCGCCGCCCGCTGTAGCCCGAGGGTGCGCCAGTGGTGCTTGCGGCCGTCAAACAGGCGCAGCTCGCCCTCGGCTGCCTGCATACCGCTGAGCAGCTTTAACGCCTCCAGCGCCTGCAATGTGCCCATCATTCCCACCACCGGGCCTATCACGCCCGCCGTGCGGCAGTTGCGCTGCGGCTCGTCGTCGTCCGGCCACAGGCAACGGTAGCAGCCGTGTGCCCACGGTGGAGTGAGCACCATCAGCTGGCCGCCGAACCCCACGGCGCTGGCGGTGATCAGCGGGGTGTCCAGCGCCACGCAGGCGGCGTTAATCGCCTGGCGCGTCACCATGTTATCGGTGCAGTCGAGCACCACGTCGGCCTGGACCACCTGCTGACGGAGCGCCTCGCCCTCCAGACGAGCCTCCAGGGTAAGCAGCTCAATGTGGGGATTGAGCTGCTGTAACCGCTGGCGGGCGGCGCCGGCTTTAGGCTGATTAATGTCGTCGGTGGTGAACATAATCTGCCGTTGCAGGTTGCTCAGGTGCACCGCGTCATCGTCCGCCAGCACCAGCGTCCCAACCCCAGCCGCCGCCAGATAGAGCGCGGCGGGGGAGCCTAAGCCGCCGAGGCCGATAATCAGCACCCGACTGGCGAGTAGTTTTTGCTGGCCATCAAGCGCGATATCCTCCAGCAGGATCTGCCGGCTGTAGCGCATAAAGTCGCTGTCATTCATCGCCCACCCCCGCGAGGTCGATAAGCTGCCGGGTGGCGCTGCGCCAGTCCACTGCCTGGGTGATGGCGCTCACTACCGCAATGCTGCCAACCCCGGTCGCCAGCACCTGCGGCGCGCGCGCAAGGCTAATGCCGCCGATAGCCACCGTCGGGTAATCTTTTAACCGGGCAACGTGGTGCGCCAGCTGCTCCAGACCCTGCGGTGCTGAGGGCATCTGCTTGGTCTGGGTCGGGAAGACATGGCCGAGGGCGATGTAGGAGGGGCGGGCGGCCAGCGCAACGTCGATTTCCATATCATCATGGGTGGAGACGCCCAGGCGCAGACCCGCGTTGCGGATTGCGCTAAGGTCAGTTGTCTCCAGATCCTCCTGCCCCAGATGCACGCCGTAAGCGTCATGTTTAATGGCTAGCCGCCAGTAGTCGTTAATAAACAGCCGGACAGCGTAGCGCTTGCCCAGCGCCACTGCCGCCGCGACGTCGGCTTCAACCTCATGGTCCTGCTTATCTTTGATCCGCAGCTGGAGGGTGCGCACGCCCGCCTCCAGCAGGCGCTCAATCCACGCTACGCTGTCGACAACCGGATAGAGCCCCAGACGGTAGGGCACCGGAGGGAAATCGGGCTGATACATCAGGCCTCCTCCTTCTTGAGATAGATCTCGCCGCCGCGGGCGCGGAAGTCGTTCGACATATCGCTCATACCCACCTCGATCGCCTGGGCCGCGGCGTAGTCCCGCACCTCCTGGCTGATTTTCATCGAGCAGAACTTGGGTCCGCACATAGAGCAGAAGTGGGCTACCTTGCCTGACTCCTGGGGCAGGGTCTCATCGTGGTAGGCGCGAGCGGTGAAGGGATCGAGGGCGAGGTTAAACTGATCCTCCCAGCGGAACTCAAACCGCGCTTTCGACATGGCGTTGTCGCGGATCTGCGCTCCCGGATGGCCTTTAGCGAGATCGGCGGCGTGGGCGGCAATTTTGTAGGTAATTAGCCCCTGCTTCACATCTTCCTTGTTCGGCAGGCCAAGGTGCTCTTTTGGCGTCACGTAGCAGAGCATGGCGCAGCCAAACCAGCCGATCATCGCCGCGCCAATGCCGGAGGTGAAGTGGTCATAGCCCGGCGCGATATCGGTGGTCAACGGCCCGAGGGTATAGAAGGGCGCTTCATGGCAGTGCTCCAGCTCTTCGGTCATGTTGCGACGGATCATCTGCATTGGCACGTGGCCCGGACCTTCAATCATCACCTGCACGTCGTACTCCCAGGCGATTTTGGTCAGTTCGCCCAGGGTATGCAGCTCGGCAAACTGCGCCTCGTCATTGGCATCCTGAATTGAGCCAGGACGCAGGCCGTCGCCCAGCGACAGAGAGACGTCGTAGGCGGCGCAGATTTCGCAGATCTCGCGGAAGTGCTGATACAGGAAGTTCTCCTGATGGTGGGAGAGGCACCACTTGGCCATGATCGAGCCGCCGCGGGAGACGATGCCGGTGAGGCGGTTGGCGGTCATCGGCACGTAGCGCAGCAGCACGCCAGCGTGGATGGTGAAGTAGTCCACCCCCTGTTCGGCCTGCTCCAGCAGCGTCTCGCGGAAGGCTTCCCAGGAGAGGTTCTCGGCGATGCCGTTGACCTTCTCCAGCGCCTGGTAGACAGGGACGGTGCCAATCGGGACCGGGCTGTTGCGCAGGATCCACTCCCGCGTCTCATGGATATTGCGGCCGGTGGAGAGGTCCATCACCGTGTCTGCGCCCCAGCGGGTGGCCCACACCAGCTTCTCCACCTCCTCTTCGATGGAGGAGGTCACCGCCGAGTTGCCGATATTGGCGTTGACCTTCACCAGGAAGTTACGGCCGATGATCATCGGTTCGGATTCGGGGTGGTTGATGTTGGCAGGAATAATGGCGCGTCCGGCGGCCACTTCATCGCGGACAAACTCCGGGGTGATGTTCTCCGGCAGGCGTGCGCCAAAGCCTTCCCCCGGATGCTGGCGGCGCAGCACCTCGCCACGGATACGCTCCCGTCCCATATTTTCACGCAGGGCGATGAACTCCATCTCCGGCGTCACGATCCCCTGGCGAGCGTAGTGTAGCTGGGTAACGCACTTCCCGGGGCGGGCGGCGATCCATGCGGATCGGATCTTCGCGATCCCTTTCTCTACGTCGATCGCCACATCCGGATCGCCGTAAGGACCAGAGGTATCGTATACCGGGATCGCCTCGTTCTCTTCAAACTGCGGCTCTGCTTTGCTGCCGCCAATCAGCGTCGGGCTAAGCTGGATCTCACGCATCGGCACGCGAATATCGCTCTGCGAACCCGGGATATAGATACGTTTTGAGTTGGGAAAGGTGGTGCCCTCCAGCGTGTTGATAAAGTGCTGGGCAGCGGCGCGCTGTTCACGGCGGGTAGGTTTAGTAGCAGACTCAGACATAGCTCATTCCATAAAAAGTTAAGGACGTGGCTTGTCAGAACGACGGATGAAGCAAGAGGATGCGTGTAGCCCAGAGGGGCACACGCCAGCAGATTGACTCTTGTTCCCTTCGCAGGTTCTAACCTGATCAGGTTCCGCGGATCCCGAATTAACGGTCTCAGCCGGTGCTTACGCACTCGGCACTCCGACAAGAAAAACCCCCGTCTTGCAGGGGGTAGGTAAATTAAACTACGCGTTAATGCTTAAGAACTCAAGCAGGGCGAGCGATGTTGCTATCGTCGTTAGCGCTCTCTGCCAGGTTGAAATCGAATGCCAGCACGATGAGCTGATCCTCCAGCGTAAAGCGTGCGGCCAGCGCTTCGCCAATGCCGGACAGCGCTTCCTGGAACTCCAGGCAGTTATCATCGTCGATGGCGTTCTCAAGATTTGAGTCGTAGTAGCTCATAATCTGCTGAGTATTGGCTTCCAGCTGCGGATAGATTTGCGTGGCAGCTAAAAGTGGGCTGCTCCCTTCCATTTCGCTGATAATTTGTTCATAAATACTAAAGTGACCGGCGGAAAGATAATCGACCAGATTATGGCAAAAATCGTCCAGAGCCTTCTCATCCAGCTCGGTATAAGACTCTTTGCCCGGCTTGATGCCCACCAGGTTGTAATATGATACCAGCAAATGCTTGCGCACCTGTAACCAGTGATCGACTAGTTTATTCGTCCCGCCTACGCGCGCCGTCAGGCTTTCCAGGTGGTTTAGCATGATTAACTCCGTGGTTTAAGATTAAAAAAGTGTTCACCCAAAATATGTAAAAATGATGTAACCAACATGCCAGTGTCGCTAAGGTAGTGCAACAGATTATGGAACGTGTCATCGAATTAACCGATCAGGGCTGGTGGATCGTCAGCCATGAACAAAAATTATGGTTGCCCGCTGGAGAATTACCACATGGTGAGGCAGGAAATTTTGATCTTGTGGGCCAGCGCGGGTTAATTATCGGCGAATGGCAGGGGGAATCGGTGTGGCTGGTTCGCCAGTCCCGACATCAGGAGATGGCTTCGGTACGCCAGCTGATGGATCAGGACGTGGGTCTGTTCCAGCTTGCCGGGCGCGGCGTACAGCTGGCGGAGTTCTACCGTTCGCATAAGTTCTGCGGCTACTGCGGGCACACCATGCACCCGAGCAAAACCGAGTGGGCGATGCTCTGCGGCGGCTGCCGCGAGCGCTACTACCCGCAAATCGCCCCCTGCATCATTGTCGCGATCCGCCGTGATGACCATATTTTACTGGCCCAACACACCCGCCATCGCAACGGGATCTATACCGTGCTGGCCGGTTTCGTCGAGGTGGGAGAGACCCTGGAGCAGACCGTTGCCCGCGAGGTGATGGAGGAGAGCGGCATCCGGGTGAAAAACCTGCGCTACGTCACCTCCCAACCCTGGCCGTTCCCGCAATCCCTGATGACCGCGTTTATGGCCGAATATGACAGCGGCGATATCGTCATCGATCCTAATGAGTTGCTGGACGCGGGCTGGTATCGCTATGACCAGCTGCCGCTCCTGCCGCCGCCGGGCACCGTGGCGCGACGGCTGATTGAGGATACGGTCGCCCTCTGTCGGGCAGAGTATGAGTGAAGCATGAGGCGGCGTGTTACAATAACGGTCTGACGCATTGAGGAATTGCAAAATGACCGAATTGAAAAACGATCGTTACCTGCGCGCGCTGCTGCGCCAGCCCGTGGATATCACGCCGGTATGGATGATGAGACAGGCCGGGCGCTATCTGCCGGAGTACAAAGCCACGCGCGCCCAGGCGGGCGATTTTATGTCGCTGTGCAAAAACGCCGAGCTGGCCTGTGAGGTCACGCTACAGCCGCTGCGCCGTTACCCCCTTGATGCCGCCATTCTGTTCTCAGATATCCTGACTATCCCTGATGCGATGGGGCTGGGCCTCTACTTTGAAGCCGGGGAAGGCCCGCGCTTTAGCCTGCCGATCACCGGCAAAGCCGACGTTGACCGCCTGCCTGTTCCCGATCCGGAGCAGGAGCTGGGCTACGTGATGAACGCCGTGCGCACCATCCGCCGCGAGCTGAAGGGCGAGGTGCCGCTGATTGGCTTCTCCGGCAGTCCGTGGACGCTGGCAACCTACATGGTGGAAGGCGGCAGCAGCAAGGCCTTCACCGTGATCAAAAAGATGATGTATGCCGAGCCGCAAACCCTGCATGCGCTGCTGGAGAAGCTGGCGAAGAGCGTCACGCTCTATCTCAACGCGCAGATTAAAGCAGGCGCGCAGTCGGTGATGATCTTCGACACCTGGGGCGGCGTGCTGACCGGGCGCGACTATCAGCAGTTCTCGCTCTACTACATGCATAAGATTGTCGACGGCCTGCTGCGGGAAAACGAGGGCCGCCGCGTGCCGGTCACCCTGTTTACCAAAGGCGGCGGACAGTGGCTGGAGGCGATGGCGGAGACCGGCTGTGACGCGCTGGGTCTCGACTGGACCATCGATATTACCGACGCGCGTCGTCGCGTAGGGCACAAGGTCGCCCTGCAGGGCAATATGGATCCGTCGATGCTCTATGCGCCACCGGCACGTATCGAAGAGGAAGTCGCGACTATACTTTCTGGTTTCGGCCAGGGCGAAGGGCACGTCTTCAACCTCGGCCACGGTATTCATCAGGATGTCCCGCCTGAACATGCAGGCGCATTTGTCGAGGCGGTACATCGTCTGTCGGAGCAATATCACCGCTAAGGAGCATATATGGATCTCGCGTCGCTACGCGCTCAACAAATCGAACTGGCCTCATCGGTGATCCGCGAGGATCGTTTTATCAGCGATCCTCCGGCGTTTATCGGCGGCGCGGACGTCGGCTTTGAGCAGGGTGGCGAAGTAACGCGAGCGGCGATGGTGGTGCTGAAGTACCCGTCGCTGGAGCTGGTGGAGTACCAGGTTGCACGTATCGCCACCACGATGCCCTATATCCCCGGCTTTCTCTCTTTTCGTGAGTATCCCGCGCTGCTGGCAGCGTGGGAGATGCTGTCGCAAAAACCCGATCTGCTGTTCGTGGACGGCCACGGTATTTCGCATCCGCGCCGCCTCGGCGTCGCCAGCCACTTTGGCCTGCTGGTGGACGTCCCGACCATCGGGGTGGCGAAGAAACGCCTGTGCGGCAAGTTTGAGCCGCTCTCGCCTGAGCCGGGGGCGCTCGCACCGCTGATGGACAAAGGCGAGCAGCTGGCATGGGTATGGCGCAGCAAGGCGCGCTGTAATCCGCTGTTTGTGGCGACAGGGCATCGCGTTGGGCTGGACAGCGCCCTGGCGTGGGTGCAGCGCTGTACCCAAGGCTATCGCCTGCCGGAACCGACGCGCTGGGCCGATGCCGTGGCATCAAGGCGTCCGGCATTTGTGCGATGGCAGGAAATTCAGCCCTGATTCAGGTACACTGCGGCTAATTTCCGATAGCGAGAATCCACCATGTTACAAAACCCTATTCACCTGCGCCTGGAGAGGCTGGAGAGCTGGCAGCACGTCACCTTTATGGCCTGCCTGTGCGAGCGCATGTATCCGAACTACGCCATGTTCTGCCAGCAGACCGGCTTCGGTGACGCGCAGCTTTATCGCCGCATTGTTGACCTGATCTGGGAGACGCTGACGGTGAAAGACGCAAAGGTGAATTTCGACAGCCAGCTCGAGAAGCTGGAAGAGGCGATCCCGGTGGCTGACGATTACGATCTCTACGGCGTCTATCCGGCCATTGACGCCTGCGTGGCGTTGAGCGAACTGCTGCACTCGCGTCTAAGCGGTGAGACCCTGGAGCACACCATTGAGGTGAGCAAGACCTCAATCACCACGGTAGCGATGCTGGAGATGACCCAGGCAGGTCGCGAAATGACCGACGATGAGCTGAAAGCGAACCCGGCCGTAGAGCAGGAGTGGGATATTCAGTGGGAAATATTCCGACTTTTGGCTGACTGCGAAGAACGCGATATTGAGCTGATTAAAGGGCTACGCGCGGACTTACGCGAGGCGGGCGAGAGTAATATCGGTATACTTTTGCAGCAATGAGACAACAAAACGTGATTTAACGCCTGTTTTGTCTCTCTGGAAGGCTTCCCATTGGCCCCCCGTCTGGTCTACATTTGGAGGGCGAAAAAAAGTGGCTATCGGTGCGTGTATGCAGGAGAGTGCTTTTCTGGCATTTTCGTCGCACTCGATGCTTAGCAAGCGATAAACACATTGTAAGGATAACTTATGAACAAGACTCAACTGATTGATGTAATTGCAGACAAAGCTGACCTGTCTAAAGTACAGGCGAAAGCTGCCCTGGAATCCACCCTGGCTGCTATTACTGAGTCTCTGAAAGAAGGCGATGCTGTACAACTGGTTGGTTTCGGAACCTTCAAAGTGAACCACCGCGCTGAGCGTACTGGCCGCAACCCGCAGACCGGTAACGAAATCAAAATCGCCGCAGCTAACGTGCCGGCATTTGTTTCTGGCAAAGCTCTGAAAGACGCAGTTAAATAAGACCGCGTGACAGCGAACAGTTTTGATGAGGGGGCGTTTTCGCCCCTTTTGTCTGTCTGGCGTCGCACCCTGACGCTGGCGGGCCTGCTGTTGCTGACCGCCTGTAGCCACGATGATTCACTGCCACCCTTTACCGCCAGCGGCTACGCGGGGGATCAAGGGGCGGTGCGCATATGGCGTAAGGACGACGGAGATGCCGTCCATCTCCTCACGGCCTTTAGCCCGTGGCGCAGCGGGGATACCTCTATCAGCGAATACCGCTGGCAGGGCGATCGGCTGGCGCTGATCGAACTCAATGTCTACGGCACGCCGCCGGAACATATTCGCGCCCGCTTTGACGAGCGTGGCGAACTCAGCTTTATGCAGCGAGAAGTCAACGGGCAGAAGCAGCAGCTCTCCAGCGACCAGATCGCCCTCTACCGCTATCGCGCCGACCAGATCCGCCAGACCAGCGATGCCCTACGCCAGGGGCAGGTAATGCTGCGTCAGGGACGCTGGCACAACGACGGCTCGGTCACCACCTGTGAAGGCCAAACCATCAAGCCCGATTTTGAACCGCAGGCGCTGAGCCATATTCAGCGTCGTCAGCAGCACTCCTCAGCGGACGTCAGTCTTGCATGGTTAGAAGCACCGGAGGGGACGCAGCTGCTGCTGGTGGCAAACGAGGACTTTTGTACCTGGCAACCGCAGGCGAAGAGTTTCTGAAGGGGTTAAAACAGGGCGGAGACGCGCAAGCGCCGGGCCGCCCTGGCGAGGTTACTGCTGCTCTTCCCGCGCGATGGCGCGATAGCCAATATCCTGGCGGCTGAAGCTGCCATCCCAGTGAATATCTGCCATTAACGCATAGGCGTTCTTCTGCGCTTCGGCAACGGTGTTACCCAGCGCGGTAGCACAGAGCACGCGTCCGCCGCTGGTGAGCACCTGCTCGTCGTCAGCAAGCGTGGTACCGGCATGGAACACCTTACCGCCGACGCTCTCTAGCGGCAGGCCGTGGATCACGTCGCCTGTGCGGTAGTTGCCCGGGTAGCCACCTGCGGCAATCACCACCCCAAGCGAGGCGCGATCGTCCCACTCGGAGGTTTTCTCGTCGAGCTTGCCTTCACAGGCGGCCAGGCACAGCTCTACCAGATCGGACTTCATACGCAGCATAATCGGCTGGGTTTCGGGATCGCCAAAGCGGCAGTTAAACTCGATAACCTTCGGGTTGCCCTCTTTGTCGATCATCAGCCCGGCATAGAGGAAGCCAACGTAGGTATTGCCTTCCGCCGCCATGCCTTTCACGGTTGGCCAGATTACGCGGTCCATGGTGCGCTGGTGCACTTCGCTGGTTACAACCGGCGCAGGGGAGTAGGCGCCCATCCCGCCGGTGTTCGGGCCGGTATCACCGTTGCCGACGCGCTTATGATCCTGACTGGTGGCCATCGGCAGGACGTGCTCGCCGTCAACCATCACGATAAAACTCGCCTCTTCGCCGTCGAGGAACTCTTCGATAACGATGCGGTGCCCGGCGTCACCAAAGGCGTTGCCTGCCAGCATATCGTGCACGGCGGCTTCCGCCTCTTCCAGAGTCATCGCCACAATGACGCCTTTACCGGCGGCCAGACCGTCGGCTTTAATAACGATCGGCGCGCCTTTCTTGCGCAGATAGTCCAGGGCGGGTTCGACTTCGGTAAAGTTCTCATACTCTGCGGTCGGGATATCATGGCGAGCAAGGAAATCTTTGGTGAACGCTTTAGAGCCTTCAAGCTGGGCGGCACCCTGGGTTGGACCGAAGATTTTCAGCCCCGCCGCCTGGAATGCATCCACTACGCCAATCACCAGCGGCGCTTCCGGACCAACAATGGTCAGATCGATCTTCTCGTTCTGGGCGAAGCTTAACAGCCCAGCAATATCCGTCGCGCTCACGGCGACGTTCTGCAGGGTCGGCTCCAGTGCCGTACCTGCGTTGCCAGGAGCCACGAAAACGGTGCTTACCAGCGGGGACTGGGCTGCCTTCCACGCCAGGGCATGCTCGCGTCCGCCATTACCAATAACTAATACTTTCATTCTCTGCTCCGTGAATTAATGGCGGAAGTGACGCATACCGGTAAAGATCATGGCAATGCCGTGCTCGTCGGCGGCGGCAATAACTTCATCATCGCGAATAGAGCCGCCCGGCTGGATCACGCAGGTCACGCCCACGGCTGCCGCGGCATCGATACCGTCGCGGAACGGGAAGAAGGCGTCGGAGGCCATCGCGGAGCCTTTTACTTCCAGGCCTTCGTCACCGGCTTTGATACCGGCAATTTTCGCAGAGTAGACGCGGCTCATCTGGCCTGCGCCAATGCCGATGGTCATCTTATCTTTGGCATAAACAATGGCGTTGGACTTCACAAACTTCGCCACTTTCCAGCAGAAGAGGGCATCGCGCATCTCCTCTTCGGTCGGCAGGCGCTTGCTAACCACATGCAGCTCTTTATTGGTGACCATGCCGAGATCGCGGTCCTGAACCAGCAGACCACCGTTAACGCGTTTAAAATCGAGACCCGCAATACGTTCTGCCCACTTGCCGCAGGTCAGGACACGGACGTTCTGTTTGGCGGCGGTGATCTTCAGCGCCTCTTCAGTAGCAGAGGGGGCAATGATCACCTCAACAAACTGGCGGGAGATGATCGCCTGGGCGGTATCGGCATCCAGCTCGCGGTTAAAGGCAATGATGCCGCCGAAGGCCGAGGTCGGATCGGTTTTATAGGCACGATCGTAAGCGCTGAGAATAGAGCTGCCTACCGCCACGCCGCATGGGTTGGCATGCTTAACGATGACACAGGCCGGTTCGTTGAACTCTTTCACGCACTCCAGTGCCGCGTCGGTGTCGGCGATGTTGTTATAGGAGAGCGCTTTGCCCTGCACCTGGATAGCCGTCGCCACGGAAGCCTCTTTAACGCCTTCTTCTATATAGAAGGCAGCCTGCTGGTGGCTGTTCTCACCGTAGCGCATATCCTGCTTCTTAATAAAGTTCAGGTTTAGGGTACGTGGGAAGCGGCCAGCGGGCTCTTTAGTTTCACCGTGGTACGCCGGCACCAGGCTACCGAAGTAGTTAGCGATCATGCTGTCATAGGCGGCGGTGTGCTCGAAGGCTTTAATGGCAAGGTCGAAACGGGTCTCAAGGGTCAGAGAGCCTCCATGAGCATCCATCTCTTTAATAATCGCGTCGTAGTCACTGCTCTTTACCACAATCGCCACGTCTTTATGGTTCTTGGCAGCAGAGCGCACCATGGTAGGACCGCCGATATCGATATTCTCAACGGCGTCTTCCAGCGAGCAGCCCTCGCGGGCAACGGTCGCGGCAAAGGGATAGAGGTTAACAACCACCATATCGATAGGGTCGATGCCATGCTGAGCCATGATCCCATCATCCTGGCCGCGACGGCCAAGAATGCCGCCGTGCACTTTCGGGTGCAGAGTCTTGACGCGTCCATCCATCATTTCTGGGAAGCCGGTGTAATCGGAGACTTCAGTGACCGGCAGGCCTTTATCTGCCAGCAAACGGGCAGTACCGCCGGTGGAGAGCAGCTCCACGCCGCGCTGGGAGAGAGCCTGAGCGAATTCGACGATACCGGCCTTATCAGAAACACTGAGCAGAGCGCGGCGGACTGGACGTTGTTGCATGGTATAAATCCCCGGGATTTGAACATTACAGAGAGCGTTAGCTGAATTTTTCTCTAAAAACTCAGCTAACGCCCCACGAGGGGCCGCCTATAATAAGCGAAGGCATTTTAACGAAAACGTTTGCGCATCGCTCGTTAATTTTCAATTTTTCGCAGCAGTGTGGATAACTCTGTGCGTAAAAAGGTATAAGGCCGCGTTTTGCTGTGGAATGCAGCAGTCAGTCATTTTTCTGCAATTTAACTATTGCGGGCGCTCGAGAACTCCCTATAATGCGCCTCCATCGACACGGAACAACGGCAAACAAGCCGCCGCGTCAGCAGGACTTCTCCGGAAGTTC
>NZ_DAMACX010000045.1:0-28226 GCF_031998825.1 Pseudescherichia sp. | reverse complement strand
GCGACCAAAGGACTTCTTAATATTGGCAATCTCAATGCTCATGATTTCCCTCCTGTTGCGCGCGTTTCTCTTGATTATGTAAACGCCACTGCAACCCACTCTTTAAAAACAGGGTCAAAATAGCCATTAACGTCAGCAGGGCGGCGGCGGTAAAGGAGCCTACCGTGTTGTAGTCCTGCTCAAGTAACTCAATCTGTAGCGGGAGTGACAGGGTCTCGCCGCGAATCGAACCGGAGACCACCGATACCGCACCAAACTCACCGATAGCGCGGGCGTTAGTCAGCACCACGCCGTAGAGCAGCGCCCAGCGGATATTTGGCAGCGTGACGCGACGGAACATCTGCCAGCCGGATGCGCCCAGCAGGATCGCCGCCTCGTCTTCGTGGCTGCCCTGGCTGAGCATCACCGGCACCAGCTCGCGCACCACAAACGGACAGGTGACGAAAATGGTCACCAGCGCCATGCCGGGCCAGGCAAACATAATCTGTAAGTTATGCTCGTCGAGCCAGCCGCCGAGCGGGCCGTTGGAGCCGTAAAACAGCAGGTAGACGAGACCCGCGACGACCGGCGATACCGCAAACGGAATATCGAGCAGGGTCAGCAGCAGCTGACGGCCCGGGAAGTTAAAGCGGGTCACCAGCCACGCGAGCAGCGTCCCGAACACCAGGTTAACCGGGACGGTTATCAGCGCAATCAGCACCGTAAGCCAGATAGCGTGGAGCATATCCGGATTGGCCAGGTTCTCCAGCACCGGCATCAGCCCTTTACTAAAGGCCTGCACGAAGATGTAGATCATCGGCACCACCAGGATGAATGCCGAGATCAGCATTCCGGTGCCGATCAGGAACCACTTACCCCAGTTAATCCGGGAACGATCGTGTTTCAGTTGGGAGACTTCCGCCATTAGTGACCTACCACTCGTCGACCAAAGCGACTTTGCAGAGTATTAATTGAGAACAGCAGCAGCAGAGAGGCCGCGAGGATCACCGAGGCAATGGCGCTTGCTGCCGGGTAGTCAAACTCCTGCAGGCGCACGAAGATCATCAGCGAGGTCACCTCGGTTTTCCACGCGATGTTACCCGCAATAAAGATCACCGCGCCGAACTCGCCGAGGCTGCGGGTAAACGACAGCGCCACGCCTGCCAGCAGCGCCGGGGAGAGCTCCGGCATCACCACTTTGCGGAAGCTTTGCAGACGCGTTGCGCCCAGCGTCTGGGCCGCCTCTTCATACTCTGGCCCCAGCTCCTCCAGCACCGGCTGTACCGTCCGCACCACAAAGGGGATGCTGGTAAAGGCCATCGCCACGGCGATACCGAGCCAGGTGTAGGTGACTTTGATATCAAACTGCGCCAGCCACTGGCCGTAGAAGCCGTTGACTGAAAAGAGCGAGGCCAGGGTCAGGCCCGCCACCGCCGTCGGCAGGGCAAACGGCAGATCCATCAGCGCATCCAGCAGGGTGCGCCCTGGAAAACGGTAGCGCGTCAGGATCCACGCCATCAGCAGGCCGAAGACGCCGTTGAAAATCGAGGCGACAAAGGCTGACAGCAGCGTGACCTTGTAAGCGGCGACAACCTGCGGGTTGGTCACCACCTCCCAGTATTGATCCCAGCTCATCTCCGAGAGCTGCATAACCAGTGCGCTGAGAGGCAGAAGCAGGATCAGGCAGACGAACAGCAGGCTGGTCCCGAGGCTCAGGGTAAAGCCGGGCAGCACGCGTTTTGAAGCAACTGCAAACATTAGCTACGCCCCGCCGCCAGCAGCTTATCCAGCTCACCGCCGCTACCAAAGTGGGTTTTCATCACCTCCGGCCAGGCACCAAAGCGATCTTCAACTTTGAACAGCTCGGTCTGCGGGAACTTATCTTTCAACTTATCCATCACTTCCGGGTTATTCACGCGGTAGTAGTAGTCGGTGATGATGGTCTGCGCCTGCGGGCTATAGAGATAGTTCAGGTAGGCTTTTGCCGCCTTCTCTGTGCCATTGGCCTGCACGTTTTTATCAACCCATGCTACCGGGAACTCCGCCAGGATGTTCACTTTTGGCACCACGACCTCGAAGCCCTGGGCTTCATACTGTTTACGGATAGTATTCACTTCTGATTCGAAGGTGATCAGCACGTCGCCGAGGCCACGCTCAACAAAAGTGGTGGTTGCTCCGCGGCCGCCGGTATCAAATACCTCAACGTTTTTCAGGAACTGAGTCATAAACTGCTCGGTTTTCGCCTTATCGCCGCCGTCGGCTTTATCTGCCGCACCCCAGGCCGCCAGGTAGGTGTAGCGTGCGTTGCCGGAAGTTTTCGGATTCGGGAAGATCAGCTTCACGTCGGAACGCACCAGGTCATTCCAGTCGTGGATATTTTTTGGGTTGCCCTTACGCACCAGGAACGCCATTGTGGAGTAGAACGGCGAGCTGTTGTTCGGCAGGCGGCTCTGCCAGTCCGCCGGGATCAGCTTGCCTTTGTCATGCAGGATCTGCACGTCCGTGACCTGGTTATAGGTCACCACGTCCGCCTTGAGTCCCTGTAAAATAGCTAGCGCCTGCTTGGAAGAGCCGGCATGGGACTGTTTGATGGTGAGCGTGTCGCCGCCGTTCTCTTTCGCCCACTGCTGCTCAAAAGGCGGATTAAGGGCGGCAAACAGCTCGCGAGAGACGTCATAGGAGCTGTTGAGCAGCTCGGTCGCCTGCGCCTGCGCTACCAGCAACACTGAAGCGGCAAGCGTGAGATATCCTTTTTTCAGTAAGTTAACGGCCATTGCGCACCCTTATATCTGTGATGACTATCAAAATCACAGTTTATTTATAAGCAGTACCAAAGGAGTAACGGTTTTATATACCGTTTGGTGATTTGCAAGTAGAAAAGAGCATAAGCGGTGTCCGGGCTACGGCTCTCAGTAGTCGGGCACCGCTTACAGAGCGCATCATCTGGCGCGATAGAGATAGCGATTACTCGCGCCAGGCTTTTTGATCTCCCGGTAGACCATGTGCAGCCTGACCAGAATAGTTAAGATAAACCCAACCTGCTTCCTGTTGAGATCGGCGAATTCGCACACGTCACTCACTGAAAAAAGGACCCGTGGGTTCTCATGAAACAGAAAATAGACCTTTTTAAGCAGGTTCAGATGTATCGTTTTTGAAAAGTAGCTTTTAATATCCATATGCAATAGGTTGAGTATGAATAAAGTTATTAGTTGTAATTATATTTAAAGTTTAAAGCGGTAAGTTACGCTCATCTCTCCGCAAAGCGAATTCGCACGTTGCGAATGCCCGTTATAAAGTTTTGGCGTGGTGTAGTCTGACTCCTGTTCATGATGCCAGCCGTAACCGCCATTTAAATAGACAGACCAGTTTTTTGCCGGGTTCCAGTTGCTATACATCCCTAACTGCCCCTGGCGCAACGTTTCACCTTCATAATCGAATTCACTATAGTTTGTCCGTACGCCCACGGAGAGATCGGGGGTAAATTTATATTCAGCGGCTAACGCCAGCATGGTTTCACCGTCACGCACGTAATCGATATCCGCATAGGCCGGTGAGTTAAAGCGACCGCGAGCATTGCCGATGACGTTACGGGTAAATTGCCCTACGCCGTTTGTTTTCTTAGCCTCGGTATAGGTTAAACCACCCAATATTTTCCAGGGCGTTTGTGGAATACGCCACTCTATTGTTGCCGAGTAGTGCCAGGCACGCTTATCAAAATCCTGTTTTCCCCTGGCGGTGCTGGAGGTTGTTCTTTTCGCATCGCTACCATACTCCTGCTCATAAATTTGCGTCCCCAGGGTGATATCTGGAAATGCATCCCACCATCCTTCAAAGCCCTGCTTGAAAAGCAGGTCATCGGCCACGCCGTAGAAGTAGTAGGCTTTCAGGGGTTTAGTCTGGTAATTTATGCCGCCAGTGATGACATGGTCGACATTGCGGCTCTCTCCGTTGCCATCACGAATATACATCCTGTCTATGTTAGGGCTATCACGCCGCATCACCTTACCGTCGAGAAACAGCGTATCAATATTCACGTTATCGATGGCGGTATTGGCAAACCAGCCTGAATGGGTGTTGAGGGACATTCGCTGTGAGTTAGAGAAGATGCCCGTATTCTTGATGGTAAACCAGCCGCCTTTGACGTTAACTTTAGCGCGAAGAATATTCATTTTCAGCTTCGCGTAGCGCTGACCTATTTTGGTATAGCCTTTGGCTTCACCGTCATCATTATAGAGAATGGCACGGGAGGCAAAGTTATCACTGGCGCCTAATTTTGCGGCGCTGTAATAAGAGGCATCAAAACCGATAAAGTCAGCGAAATACCCTGAGGTATAGTCAACCGTCACCCCTTGCGCCCACGCCTGCTGTACCGAGGTGGCATAGCGCGCTTGCTCATTATCGTAACGGTTCTCCGTCTTTAAGTATTTCCACATATTCCTTGCTGAAATCTCAAAGGAGGAATCTGCAAAGAAGGGATCGTCAGCAAGGCTTTTTTCCCAGTCACTCGCATTGACATCGGTTATAAAAAAACAGCATGGCGAGCACGCCATTAATAACAGCTTTTTCATTCTCATCATAAATCCTTTTAAACTTATTCTTGTAATAAATAATACTTCCAGAGATCATCAGGAAATAAAAGGCAATAATGCGGGCGGGAAAATAATATAGTTTAAAAAAATAAAAAGGGAGAGCTGTCACATTTGAATGGTCGGATATTAATTACCACAGGGCGAGCCTCTGCCCTTCACAGAAGGGCAGAGGCTAAGAGAAAATTACAGATTTAATAGACGGTCTAACGACGGGGCAAAATAGTAGCCACCGGTCACCGGGCGGGTGAAGCGCAGCATGGCGTCACGCTTGCCGTCGGTATCACCAAACATGCTTAACAGCTGCTGTTCAATGTTATACAGGCGGGCGCAGTAGGCGCAGAAGTAGAGCCCGTGCTTGCCGCTCGCCGTACCGTAAGGCAGGCTCTGGCGCACGATTTTTAGCCCCTTGCCGTTTTCTTTCAAATCGACGCGGCTCAGGTGCGACGTAATTGGACGGGCATCGCCGTCGATCTCTTCATTTGCCTCTTTGGTGCGGCCAATCATCATCTCCTGATCCGGCACGCTCATCCGGTGAAGCTGCTTCAGGTTATGCTCCCAACGCTGGACGAAGACGTAGCTGCCGCCCGCGTCGATGCCCTCCTGAATCACAGCTACCTCGGTACGTTTCTCGCTGCCGGCCGGGTTCTCCGTACCGTCAACAAAGCCGCTCAGGTCGCGATCCTCAACCCAGCGGAAGCCGTGGGTCTCCTCTTTCACCTCCAGCGCGTCGCCAAAGGCTGCCAGCGCCGCCTGGGCAACGGAGAAGTTGACGTCGTGACGCAGAGAGAGAATGTGGATCATCACATCGTACTGAGTGGCCGGGGCCAGCCCCTTGCCGTAGGGAACGAACGCTTTCAGCTCTTCGGCCCCTTCCTCACCGCTCAGCTCGGGCCAGACGCGGTGACCAAAGGCCACCACCGCGCCGAGATTCGCCTCAGCAAAGGCGAGCTGGAAGTTAGCCAGCTTGTCGGCAAAAATTTTACTGCCTTCGCGCAGGGCGTTAACGTCACCCTTTACGTTCGCTTCGATCCAAATCGCCGCCCGGCAGTGTTCTGGCAAAATGCCGCTTTGAACCTGAGACATCGCTACTCCTCTAAAAAAACATGCCGCGCAACCGCGGCATCAATAGCGCTATTGTACCCGTTTTTTCAGAGGACCAGGATTGTTCCGATCAAATTAACGACGCCAAATAATCTTATTCAGGGTCCATTTTTTCAGCTCGTCATCCGGTGGCATTAGACCCTCCGGACCATTCCAACTGCCGGTAAAGACATAGCTGACGTGCTGGCTGCCCTGGGCCTTACACTCTACGCCGCCGCTATCGTCGCCGGTGGCTTTGGTGCAGTTGCCGTAGGCTTTGTCGTAGAGTTCGCTAAAGGGCATACCGACCTTCGCCCCGGTGTCGCTCTCTATGCTGTCGTCAAGCACATCGATGCGGCTGATTTTGCCGCTTTCGCCGTTGATGATTAATGCAACCTTATCGCCATCCAGCGCCTCATAGAAGCGGACCACGTGGCCACCCTGTTCAGAGCGCATCCCGCTGCGCAGGCGATAGTCGCCATCCAGCGCGTCGGCGATAGACTCTTCATCCAGCGCGGTATCTGCCGTCAGCGCCCCCACCCCCTCGTCGGTCACCTCCGATGAGGAACCAAACCAGTTCCAGGGGTTAGCTGCTGACCAGTTCACCGATCCGAGGGTTGAACAGCCGGTCAGGGCCAGCGGCAGGACGCAGAGAAGCATACGCAGCGATTTCATGGCTTAAATCCTTTCGTCTTGGTTTACTAAAATTCAATACTCTTCATCTTCAATCAGGCGCTTGCCGAGGTTGACGACGTCGGCATGTTCATAGCCGAGGCGCTCGTACATCCCCAGCACGAGATCGTTCTCTTCCCGCACCTGAATATTGATCTTTGGGCAACCGCGGGCAATCAACCTCTTCTCCAGACGGTTAAGCAGTGCGTTGGCGATCCCTCGGCCACGGTACTCCGGGTGCACCCCGAGATAGTAGGCCGAGCCGCGATGGCCGTCGTAGCCTCCCATTACCGTTCCGACCACCTCGCCGCCAACCTCGGCCACCAAAAACAGGCTAACGTCATGATTCAGCTTACGTTCGATGTCCATCTCCGGATCGTTCCATGGTCGTAGCAGGTCGCAGCGCTCCCACAGAGTGATCACCTCTTCGAAGTCGGCCTGGCGAAAAACGCGTATCTCCATGGTATTTACCTGTCTTCTGGGTCAAAAGGTTGATTATGGCGTGAAGTGCCAGTGAAGCCAATATGCGGCGAAATGGCAACGAAAAAATGGCATAATAATGGACGGTCACGTATTGAAATGAAAAATAAAGCAATTCAACGCGTGACGTGTCGTAAGCTTGTAAGCGATACGCTATAACACCAGGGACGCATGATTACATTTTGGGTCGTATGAGCACATTTAAACCATTAAAAGTACTTACATCGCGTCGTCAGGTTCTGAAAGCAGGTCTGGCGGCGTTGACACTGACAGGCACGTCGCAGGCTATTGCCAAAGATGACGCATCGCTAAAAACCAGTAACGGGCATACCAAGCCGAAAGCTAAAAAGGCGGGGGCCAGACGCGTGGTCATGCTCGACCCCGGCCACGGCGGAATCGATACCGGCGCGATCGGCCATAACGGCTCGAAAGAGAAGCACGTGGTGCTGGCGATCGCCAAAAACGTCCGCGCCATCCTGCGCAGCAAGGGCATCGACGCGCGGCTGACGCGAACCGGGGATACCTTTATCCCGCTCTACGATCGCGTCGAGATTGCCCACCAGCACGGGGCGGATCTCTTTATGTCGATCCATGCCGACGGCTTTACCAATCCGGATGCGGCAGGCGCGTCGGTTTTTGCCCTCTCCAACCGGGGAGCCAGTAGCGCGATGGCAAAATACCTCTCCGATCGTGAGAACGCCGCCGACGACCTGGCGGGCAAAAAAGCACGCGATAAAGATCACTATCTGCAGCAGGTGCTGTTTGACCTGGTGCAGACCGATACCATCAAGAACAGCCTGACCCTTGGCTCGCATATTCTGAAGCAGATTAAGCCGGTGCACCGCCTGCACAGCAAGCACACCGAGCAGGCGGCGTTTGTGGTGCTGAAGTCTCCCTCCGTTCCTTCGGTGCTGGTCGAGACCTCCTTCATTACCAACCCTGCTGAAGAGCAGCTGCTGGGTACCAAGGCCTTTCGCCAGAAGATCGCTTCGGCCATCGCCTCTGGCGTACTGAGCTACTTTAGCTGGTTCGATAATCATAAAGCGCACTCGAAGAAACGATAATGAGTAAACCTGACGCACACCTGGTGAAAGCCTTTTTCCTTCAGCTGCAGGACAAGATTTGCCAGCAGCTCTCCGCCATCGACGGCAGCGACTTCTTTGAAGATAACTGGCAGCGTGAAGCTGGCGGTGGCGGGCGCACCCGCGTTCTGCGTGACGGCGGCGTCTTTGAGCAGGCGGGAGTGAACTTCTCCCACGTGCACGGCGATGCCCTGCCCGCCTCGGCGACCGCGCACCGCCCGGAGCTGGCCGGACGCAGCTTCGAAGCGATGGGCGTTTCGCTGGTGGTGCACCCGCATAACCCTTACGTGCCTACCAGCCACGCCAACGTGCGCTTTTTCATTGCCGAGAAGCCGGGCGCGGATCCGGTCTGGTGGTTTGGCGGTGGCTTCGATCTGACGCCCTACTACGGCTTTAGTGAAGATGCGATCCACTGGCACCGCACCGCGCACGATCTCTGCCAGCCGTTCGGCGAGGATCTCTATCCGCGCTATAAAAAGTGGTGTGATGACTACTTCTATCTGAAGCACCGTCAGGAGCAGCGCGGCATCGGCGGTCTCTTCTTTGACGATCTCAACGCACCGGATTTTGATCGCTGCTTCGCCTTTACCCAGGCGGTAGGCAATGGCTTTACCCAGGCCTATCTGCCTATTGTCCAGCGGCGGAAAGCGATGGCCTACGGCGACCGCGAGCGCAACTTCCAGCTCTACCGCCGGGGCCGCTACGTCGAGTTTAACTTGGTGTGGGATCGGGGGACGCTGTTTGGTTTACAGACCGGCGGGCGCACGGAGTCGATTCTGATGTCGATGCCGCCGAAGGTGGCGTGGGAGTATAACTACCAGCCGCAGGAGGGCAGCCCGGAAGCCGCCCTCAGCGAGTTTATTAAAGTCAAAGAGTGGATTTAACGCCCTTATAACGGCTGCGTCTGTGCCTCCACCACCGCCAGCGCCACCATATTGACGATGCGGCGGACGGAGGCGATAGGCGTCAGCACGTGCACGGGTTTCGCCACGCCCATCAGCACCGGCCCGACGGTAACGCCCTCCGAGCTGGAGACGCGAAGTAAGTTGTAACTAATCCGCGCCGCCTCGACGTTAGGCATAATCAAAATATTGGCCGACCCTTTCAGCGGGCTGTCCGGCATCCGGTCCTGACGAATGCTCTCCACCAGCGCGGCGTCGCCGTGCATCTCCCCATCAATCATCAGGTGCGGATCGCGCTCGCGCACTTTCGCCAGCGTCTCGCGCATCTTGCACGCCGCCGGTGAGTTCGACGAGCCGAAGTTAGAGTGCGACAGCAGAGCCACCCGCGGCTCGATGCCGAACCGGCGCACGGTCTGGGCAGCCATCAGGGTAATGTCCGCCAGCTGCTCCGGGGTAGGATCGTCGTTGACGTAGGTGTCGGCGATAAAGGTGTTGCCGCTTGGCAGCAGCAGGGCATTCATCGCCCCCGCCGTCTGCACGCCGTCGCGGTAGCCAAACAGCTGTTGAACCACGCTAAAGTGCTCATGGTAGTCACCGATGGTGCCGCAGATCATCGCATCCGCCTCGCCGCGCTGCACCATGATCGCCCCAATCACCGTCGTGTTGCCGATCACCGCCCGCTGGGCCTGCTCCTGAGTAATGCCGCTGCGCTTCATGATGCTGAAGTACTCGCTCCAATACTCTTTAAAGCGCGGATCGGATTCGTTATTGACGATCTCAAAGTCGACGCCGGGACGGATCTGCAATCCCAGCTTCTGGATGCGCATCTCAATTACGCTCGGACGACCCACCAGGATCGGCTTCGCCAGCCCAAGGGTGATCAGCTCCTGGGTTGCATGCAGGACACGTGCCTCCTCCCCTTCCGCCAGCACCACCCGCTTCGGATCGTTGCGCGCCTGGGAGAAGACCGGCTTCATAAACAGGTTGGTTTTGTAGACAAACTCGGTGAGCTTATCGATATAGGCGGTAAAGTCGGCGATGGGCCGCGTCGCCACACCGGAGTCCATCGCCGCTTTGGCTACCGCCGGGGCGATCTTGACGATCAGGCGCGGATCGAAGGGTTTCGGGATCAGATACTCCGGGCCGAAGCTCAGATCCTGATCGCCATAGGCCGAGGCCACCACTTCGCTCTGCTCGGCGTGGGCCAGCTCGGCAATGGCGTGCACCGCCGCCAGCTTCATCTCTTCATTAATGGCGGTAGCGCCCACGTCCAGCGCGCCCCGGAAGATAAACGGGAAGCAGAGCACGTTGTTGACCTGGTTAGGGTAGTCAGAGCGGCCGGTGCAGATAATCGCGTCCGCACGCACCGCTTTCGCTACCGGGGGCAGGATCTCCGGCTCCGGGTTCGCCAGGGCGAGGATCAGCGGCTGGCGCGCCATCTGCTTCACCATCTCCTGGGTCAGGACGTTCGGCCCCGAGCAGCCGAGGAAGATATCCGCGTCCTGCATCACCTCCGCCAGGGTTCGTTTGCCGTTATCCTCGATGGCGTAGGCGGCCTTGGTTTCGGCCATTGGCGTCTCGCGGCCCTGGTAAATGACCCCCTTCGAGTCGCACACTACGATGTTGTGCTTCTGCATCCCCAGCGCCACCAGCAGATTCATACAGGCGATGGCCGCAGCGCCCGCGCCGGAGACCACCATCCGCACGTCGGAGAGGTTTTTCTCTACTACCCGCAGGCCGTTGATAATGGCGGCGGTGCTGATGATTGCCGTGCCATGCTGATCGTCGTGGAATACCGGAATGTTCATTCGCTCGCGCAGCTTCGCCTCAATGTAGAAGCACTCCGGGGCTTTGATATCTTCGAGGTTGATGCCGCCGAAGGTCGGCTCCAGCGCCGCCACCACGTCGATGAATTTATCCGGGTCCAGCTCATCGACCTCAATGTCAAAGACGTCAATGCCAGCGAATTTCTTAAACAGGACGCCTTTGCCCTCCATCACCGGCTTGCCCGCCAGCGCGCCGATATTGCCCAGTCCCAGCACCGCCGTGCCGTTAGAGACGACCGCCACCAGGTTACCGCGCGCGGTGTACTTAAAGGCCGCCAGCGGATCTTTTTCAATCTCCAGACAGGGAGCGGCAACGCCCGGCGAGTAGGCCAGGGCCAGGTCGCGCTGGGTGGCGAGCGGTTTCGTTGGGGAGACCTGAATTTTTCCGGGGACCGGGAACTCGTGGAAATCGAGGGCACTCTGTTTTAACTGGTCGTCCATTATGATGTTCCTTTCACGTATCGTTTGTAGGGTTGAAGCGTGATAGCGCTCCTGACGCGCCGCCTAGTATCGCCGCTGAGCGCGGCATAAACTTTGAACGCTGCCAAACTCTGACGACCCCGTCGCAAAATTTGTTATCAATTTATATGAACAGTGTTATGCCCTTACGCTAGCAAACCGGTGCCCGTCTGCTATGCTTTTTTGTTATGCATGTTTCATCTTTCACAAAAGTGTGAATCAACACACTCACGTAAGCTTTTGCTTTTCAAGGAGTATTGTGTATGAACTACTTAGACGGCATCAAACAGTTCACCACCGTCGTGGCCGACAGCGGTGATATCGAATCCATTCGTCACTACCAACCGGAAGACGCGACCACTAACCCCTCCCTGCTGCTGAAGGCCGCAGCGCTGGAGCACTTCTCTCACCTGGTCGACGATGCGCTGGAGTACGGTAAAGCGCGCGGGCAGACGCAGGAGCAGCAGGTTGCCGAAGCGAGCGACAAGCTGGCGGTAAATATCGGTGCAGAAATTCTGAAAAGCGTTCCGGGCCGCGTCTCTACCGAGGTGGATGCCCGCCTCTCCTTCGATAAAGAGAAGAGCATCGCCAAGGCCCGCCGTATCGTACAGCTCTATGAGGAGCTGGGCATCGATAAGTCGCGCATTCTGATCAAGCTGGCCTCAACCTGGGAGGGGATCCGCGCCGCTGAAGAGCTGGAGAAAGAGGGCATCAAGTGTAACCTGACCCTGCTCTTCTCCTTTGCCCAGGCGCGAGCTTGCGCCGAAGCGGGCGTCTACCTGATCTCCCCGTTCGTGGGTCGCATCTACGACTGGTACCAGCAGCGCAAGCCGCAGGATCCCTACGTGGTAGAAGAGGATCCAGGCGTGAAATCAGTACGTAATATCTACGACTACTACAAACGCAACCGCTACGAAACCATTGTGATGGGGGCAAGCTTCCGTCGCATCGAACAGATTGTGGCCCTTGCCGGCTGCGACCGCCTGACCATCTCCCCGGCGCTGCTGCAGGAGCTACAGGATAAAGAGGGCACCATTGAACGCAAGCTGGTGCCGACGTCACAGAGCTTCCCGCGCCAGGAGCCGTTGACCGAAGCTGAATTCCGCTGGGAACATAACCAGGATCCGATGGCGGTAGAAAAACTCTCTGACGGTATCCGCCAGTTCGCCGTTGACCAGCGCAAACTTGAAGATCTGCTTGCCGCTAAACTTTAATTTTTGTCATGGAGTGAAATATGTCCCGTAAAGAGCTTGCCAACGCCATTCGCGCCCTGAGCATGGACGCGGTACAGAAAGCCAACTCCGGCCACCCAGGCGCACCGATGGGGATGGCCGATATCGCCGAAGTGCTGTGGAATGATTTCCTTAAGCACAACCCGACCGATCCGACGTGGTATGACCGCGACCGTTTTATTCTCTCCAACGGCCATGCCTCGATGCTGCTCTACAGCCTGCTGCACCTCTCCGGCTACGATCTGCCGATTGAGGAGCTGAAAAACTTCCGTCAGCTGCACTCAAAAACGCCGGGTCACCCGGAGATTGGCTATACGCCGGGCGTCGAGACCACCACCGGCCCGCTCGGCCAGGGGCTGGCTAACGCAGTAGGGTTGGCGATTGCCGAGCGCACGCTGGCAGCGCAGTTTAACCAGCCGGGACATGAGATTGTCGATCACTTTACCTACACCTTTATGGGCGACGGCTGCCTGATGGAGGGGATCTCCCACGAGGTCTGCTCTCTGGCGGGCACGCTGGGGCTGGGCAAGCTCATCGGCTTCTACGACCACAACGGTATCTCCATTGACGGTGAAACCGAAGGCTGGTTTACCGACGATACCGCTAAACGCTTTGAAGCCTACCACTGGCACGTAGTGCATGAGATTGACGGTCACGATCCGGAGGCGATTAAAGCGGCCATCCTTGAAGCGCAGAGCGTCAAGGACAAACCGTCGCTGATTATCTGCCGGACGGTGATTGGCTTTGGTTCGCCGAACAAAGCGGGCAAAGAGGAGTCCCACGGCGCGGCGCTGGGGGAAGAGGAAGTCGCTCTGACCCGCCAGAAGCTGGGCTGGAAGCACCCGGCCTTCGAAGTTCCGAAAGAGATCTACCAGGCGTGGGATGGCCGCGAGCGCGGTGAGAAAGCCCAGCAGTCGTGGAATGAGAAATTCGCTGCCTATGAGAAGGCCCACCCTGAGCTGGCGGCTGAGTTCTCCCGCCGTATGGGCGGTGGCCTGCCGGAGAATTGGGAGCAGCTGACTCAGGAGTACATCACTAAGCTGCAGGCCGAGCCGGCGAAGATTGCTACCCGTAAGGCATCGCAAAACGCGCTTAACCAGTACGGCCCGGCGCTGCCGGAGCTGCTGGGCGGTTCCGCAGACCTTGCGCCAAGTAACCTGACCATCTGGTCCGGGTCTACCTCGCTGAAGGAGGACGCGGCCGGGAACTATATTCACTACGGCGTGCGTGAGTTCGGTATGACCGCCATTGCCAACGGTATCGCTCACCACGGCGGCTTCGTGCCCTATACCGCCACCTTCCTGATGTTTGTCGAGTATGCGCGTAACGCGGCGCGCATGGCGGCGCTGATGAAGGCCCGCCAGATCATGGTCTACACCCATGACTCTATCGGCCTGGGAGAAGATGGCCCGACGCACCAGGCGGTTGAGCAGCTCGCCAGCCTGCGCCTGACGCCAAACTTCAGCACCTGGCGTCCCTGTGACCAGGTCGAGGCGGCGGTGGGCTGGAAGCTGGCGATTGAGCGCCACAACGGCCCGACCGCGCTGATCCTCTCCCGTCAGAACCTCACCCAGATGGACCGTACCCCGGAGCAGGTGAAAGCCATCTCCCGCGGCGGCTATATCCTGAAGGACAGCGACGGCCTGCCGGATCTGATCCTCATCGCCACCGGCTCTGAGGTGGAGATCACCGTGAAGGCAGCGGAGCAGCTGAGCGCCGAAGGCCATAAGGTGCGGGTGGTCTCTCTGCCATCGACGGATATCTTTGATGCCCAGGATGATGAGTACCGTGAGTCGGTGCTGCCGTCAGACGTCAGCGCCCGCGTGGCCGTTGAAGCCGGAATTGCTGATTACTGGTACAAATATGTCGGCCTGAAGGGTGCTATCGTCGGGATGACCGGCTACGGTGAATCCGCTCCGGCCGACAAGCTGTTCCCCTTCTTTGGCTTTACCGTCGAGAATGTGGTCGCCAAAGCGAAAAAGGTACTTAACGCGTGATCCACAGCGTGGGCCAGGCATCTGGCCCATGCCAGTTATCGCAGCTTGGCTCTTCTGCATAGCGCACCAGACGAAAACGCTGGCCGTCAAAACGCCAGCGCGTCTGAATTCCGCAATCCACCAGCCCGCGTCCCTTGGCAAGCGTTGTCAATTCGCGGGCTTTTTGATCGAACCCGGCGTTCATCAACTCCATCTCATCGTTACCGCTGCCCGGAATAAATGGCAGGCGCAGGCGCACCGGTCTGGCCGCGTAGGGTTTTTTGCGCGACACCAGCCAGGCGAGATCCACCGTATTGTAGGCCCCCGCCTCACAGCTGACGATCAGCAGCGCTTTGTCGTCGGTTAAGGCGGTCACGCGGACCTCACGGCGCATGGGATCCAGAGAGCACTGGCTGTTGTTCATTCGCAGGCTGCCGTAATCCAGCAGGGAGTCCATCTCTTCTCGGGTAAGCGGGGTTGGGGTCGGGTTCACAACCGCGACCCCTTTCAGGGCCGGGGCGGGCGGCACGCTCAGGGAGGGATTACCGCCCTTTTTAATCCACGCGGTTTCGCTGCCGACGCGCTTTTGCTGGGCATCAATAAACAGTAGCGCTGCCTTCAGGCCCACCAGGGAGATCGTGCCCTGCCCATCCTTCAGGGTTATCGCCTGCGCATTCTGAATGGTCTGCAAAAAGGCGCTGATGGTCGGTGCATGCTCGGTGATTAACCGCCACGGTGAAATGGCCCAATGCTGAGCCTCAAGCCGCAGCGGCATCCCGTCGATCAGCAGGCGCGGCGCAACGGGCGGCTCTTTTGCCGACGGCGTCTGGCTGCCGCCAAGCTCGATACGCAGCTGCGCATCGGTACGCGCCCCCGCGCTGCGCGTCAGGGTCATGACTAATCCATAGTGCTCACCGGTATTGCGTGCTACGCAGAAATTTTGGTTATTACAGGTGACCTGCCAGTCGGAAAAACTCTGCTGGGCAGGCGCCGCCCACGCGGACGAGGCGACACAAAAATTAAGCAGTAGCAGCAGCAAAACGCGATAATGCATGAACGGTACAACCCCAGAAGTAGAAGCATAGCGAGTAAACAGCGGTATCTTCGTCGTGCTGGGGTAGCTGACTCAATCGGATTTATCGGATAGATTTATTCTAAATGCATGTTTTTAACCCGATAAATATCAAGACATTAGACCTGAAGCCTGTAAATATTGCAGTAATATCACCGCTTTAGCGTCGCGTATCTCGCCGCTGGCTACCGCTTCCAGCGCCTGGGTAAAAGGCATCTCAAGTACTTCAATATCCTCATCTTCTACGCCACCGCCGACGTTTGTCTTCAGGCTGTCGCTATATTCAGCAATGAAGAAGTGGACAATTTCGGTAACGCCGCCGGGAGACATATAGAGCTCAAAAACCTTCCGGACCTCACCAACCTGATAGCCTGTCTCCTCGATGGCCTCTTTGCGAGCGCACACTTCCGGCTCATCATTGTCGAGCAGTCCGGCGCAGGGCTCAATCAGTCGTCCATCCTCGTTACCGTTGACCCAGGTGGCAATGCGGAACTGACGAACCAGCACCACGCTGCGCTTTTCCCGGTTGTAGAGCAGAATGGTCGCCCCGTTGCCGCGATCGTACACCTCGCGGCGATGGCGGATCACCTCCCCGTTGCGGCGGGTCAAATCATAGGTGATATTGCGTAACACAAAGTAGTTTTCAGAGAGGATCTTATCTTTGATAACGTCTATTTTCAGCGACATACAGGCCCCAAAAGATGAATGTGAATAGACATCTTACGCTCTGAGGCCTGCCTTGTCGTGCCAGCTAATCTTCACGGCCTGGGTAAACAACGTGATAATTTACACTTTCTCCTTTTTTTCTCCACGTTTAGTCAGGCGATTGCCGCTAAAGTGGGATGAAGCAATGTTGAGTTATAAAGCACAATAAAAGAGGTCTCACTTCTGATGGCGAATTTCTTTATTGATCGCCCAATTTTCGCCTGGGTGTTAGCTATCATTTTGTGCCTCACCGGCACGCTGGCAATTCTTTCGCTGCCCGTCGAGCAGTATCCCGATCTGGCCCCGCCTAACGTGCGGATCACGGCCAACTATCCCGGTGCCTCCGCGCAAACGCTGGAGAATACCGTTACCCAGGTTATCGAGCAGAACATGACCGGGCTGGATAACCTGATGTATATGTCCTCGCAAAGCAGCGCCACCGGGCAGGCGACGGTAACCCTCAGCTTTACGGCAGGTACCGATCCCGATGAGGCGGTGCAGCAGGTGCAAAACCAGCTCCAGTCTGCGATGCGCAAGCTGCCCCAGGCGGTGCAGAACCAGGGCGTGACGGTACGTAAAACCGGTGATACCAATATCCTGACCATCGCCTTCGTCTCGACGGACGGCTCGATGGATAAGCAGGATATTGCCGACTATGTTGCAAGTAACATTCAGGATCCCCTCAGCCGGGTTAACGGCGTGGGCGACATCGACGCCTACGGCTCGCAGTATTCAATGCGTATTTGGCTCGATCCGGCCCGCCTGAACAGCGTTCAGCTGACGGCAAAGGATGTGACCGATGCAATTGAGGCGCAGAACGCGCAGATTGCCGTTGGCCAGTTGGGCGGCACGCCGTCGGTAGACAAGCAGGCGCTGAACGCCACCATCAACGCCCAGTCGCTTCTGGAAACGCCAGAGCAGTTTCGCAACATCACCCTGCGGGTTAATCAGGACGGCTCTGAGGTGCGCCTCGGCGACGTTGCGCAGGTGGAGATGGGGGCGGAGAAGTATGACTACCTGAGCCGCTTCAACGGCAAGGCGGCCTCGGGTCTTGGGGTCAAGCTCGCCTCCGGCGCTAACGAGATGGAGACGGCGAACCTGGTGCTCAACCGGCTCGACGAGCTGTCGCACTTCTTCCCCCACGGCCTGGAGTACAAGGTGGCCTACGAGACTACCTCCTTCGTTAAGGCCTCGATTATCGACGTGGTAAAAACCCTGCTGGAGGCCATCGCGCTGGTCTTCCTGGTGATGTATCTCTTTCTGCAGAACTTCCGCGCCACCCTTATCCCGACCATTGCCGTGCCGGTGGTGCTGCTCGGCACCTTCGCCGTGCTCTACGCCTTCGGCTACAGCATCAATACGCTGACCATGTTCGCCATGGTGCTCGCTATCGGCCTGCTGGTGGATGACGCCATCGTGGTGGTCGAGAACGTCGAGCGCATCATGAGCGAAGAGGGTCTCTCCCCGCGCCAGGCCACACGTAAATCGATGGGCCAGATCCAGGGCGCGCTGGTGGGTATCGCGATGGTACTGTCGGCGGTGTTTGTGCCGATGGCCTTCTTTGGCGGCACCACCGGGGCAATCTATCGCCAGTTCTCAATCACCATCGTGGCGGCAATGGTGCTGTCGGTGCTGGTAGCGATGATCCTCACCCCTGCGCTCTGCGCGACCCTGCTCAAGCCGATACATAAAGGGGAGCAGCACGGGCAGACGGGCTTTTTCGGCTGGTTCAACCGGATGTTTAACCGCAGCGCAGCGCGCTACGAGTCCGGCGTCGCGAAAATCCTCCACCGCAGCCTGCGCTGGATGTTGATCTACGCCCTGCTGCTCGGCGGCATGGTATTTCTCTTCCTGCGCCTGCCGACCTCGTTCCTGCCGCAGGAGGATCGCGGCATGTTCACCACCTCGGTGCAGCTGCCCAGCGGCGCCACCCAGCAGCAGACGCTGAAGGTGGTGCAGAAGGTAGAGGATTACTTCGCGACCCATGAGAAAGATAACGTCATGTCGGTCTTCGCCACCATCGGCTCCGGGCCGGGCGGCAACGGCCAGAACGTGGCCCGTATGTTTGTCCGCCTGAAAGATTGGGACGAGCGCGATCCAACCACCGGCAGCTCCTTCGCCATTATCGACCGTGCTACGAAGGCGTTTCGCGATATCAACGAGGCGCGGGTCTATGCCAGCAGCCCACCGGCTATCAGCGGCCTCGGCAGCTCGGCCGGGTTTGATATGGAGCTACAGGATCACGCTGGAGCCGGACATGACGCCCTGATGGCCGCCCGCGACAGGCTGCTGGATCTGGCCGGGCGCGATCCGTCCCTCGCCCGGGTACGCCATAACGGCCTGGATGACAGTCCGCAGTTACAGATCGATATCGATCAGCACAAGGCTCAGGCGCTCGGTGTCTCTATCGACGATATCAACGATACGCTGCAAACCGCATGGGGCTCCAGCTACGTGAATGACTTTATGGATCGCGGGCGCGTGAAGAAGGTCTACGTCCAGGCGGCGGCGAAATACCGTATGCTGCCGGACGATATTAACCTGTGGTACGTGCGCAACAACGTCGGCGGCATGGTGCCCTTCTCCGCCTTCGCTACCTCCCGCTGGGAGACCGGCTCTCCGCGTCTGGAGCGCTACAACGGTTACTCCGCCGTAGAGATTGTCGGCGAGGCTGGGACCGGGGTCAGTACCGGCACCGCCATGGACATTATGGAGAACCTGGTGAGCCAGCTGCCCGGCAGCTTTGGCCTCAAGTGGACCGCGATGTCCTACCAGGAGCGGCTCTCCGGTGCGCAGGCTCCGGCGCTGTATGCTATCTCCCTGCTGGTGGTCTTCCTCTGTCTTGCAGCGCTCTATGAGAGCTGGTCGGTGCCCTTCTCGGTGATGCTGGTGGTACCGCTCGGCGTGATCGGCGCGTTACTGGCGACCTGGATGCGCGGCCTGGAGAACGACGTCTACTTCCAGGTGGGGCTGCTTACCGTCATTGGACTATCGGCGAAAAACGCCATTTTGATCGTCGAGTTTGCCAACGAGATGAATGCCAAAGGCCAGGATCTGCTCTCGGCCACGCTCCACGCCTGTCACCAGCGCCTGCGGCCGATCCTGATGACCTCTCTGGCGTTTATCTTTGGCGTCCTGCCGATGGCGACCAGCAGCGGCGCTGGCTCCGGCAGCCAGCACGCGGTGGGAACCGGGGTCATGGGCGGGATGATCTCCGCTACCGTGCTGGCGATTTTCTTTGTCCCGCTCTTCTTCGTGCTGGTGCGGCAGCGCTTCCCGCTAAAAGAGCGTCAGGAAGATTGAACAACAAAAAAGGCGGCCTATAGTGGCCGCCTCGCTGTTGCGTGATATTGTTCACGCTTCTGTTATATTAGTGCTTCTTTCTTAGTGCGTATCCGGAATTATTTACGAAGCATACCTTCGATAAAATCTTTCCAGTTCCCCAGTTCATGCTCAATCATAACAACCTCATCTAATTATTATGGGTATTCTACAAAAATTCGCCATTGCTGTGAAGAGACGCTAAATCAATTGCTATGATTGGACACCTCCGCGTTATTAGTTTGGCTTGAAGAGACTATGACGCAGCGGCGGCTGTAATAATGTGACATATAGCAACATTCCTAAAAGCGGGCAGCGAAACGTTTCGCCAGCGTGACGCACCTCGCAACTTTACGCTTTTCTCGTCCAGTCTGCGCAAGAGGGCTTTTCGGATATTCCCTGGGCAAATATTGCGCAATAAATAATCTTATTAATGCACAATAATATTAATCATTGCCTGCTAATTATTTACTGGCGACACGTGAAGTTATGCAAAATAGATGAACAACAATCTAAAACTAAAACAAATTGCTTCACCATCGCAGCGGTTCAGGTAATACTTTGGCCCTCTGCATTAACAAGGTGAAATTTTATGAACGACATTGCGTCTGCCACTCTGCCGGTGCTGTACGGCATCAAGAACTGCGATACCGTCAAAAAAGCGCGCCGCTGGCTGGATGAGCAGCAGATCGCCTACCGCTTCCATGACTACCGCGCCGACGGGCTGGATGCTGATATGCTGCAACGCTTTATTGCCGAGCTGGGGTGGGAAGCCTTGCTGAACACGCGCGGTACTACCTGGCGTAAGCTGGATGAAACGCGGCGAGAAAGTATCCAGAATGCCACCTCGGCGGTCGCGTTGATGCTTGAAATGCCTGCAATTATCAAACGCCCATTGCTCTGCGCGCCCGGTAAGCCTATGCTGCTGGGTTTCACAGGATCCAGTTACGAGCACTATTTTAACGAGGTGTAGTCTATGTCATGCCCGGTTATTGAGCTGACCCAACAGCTTATTCGCCGCCCTTCTCTCAGTCCCGACGACGCAGGATGCCAGGCGCTCATGATTGAACGCCTGCGCGCTATCGGCTTTACCGTTGAACGGATGGATTTTGGCGACACACAAAACTTCTGGGCATGGCGCGGCCAGGGCGAGACGCTGGCATTTGCCGGTCATACCGACGTGGTTCCCGCTGGCGACGCCGACCGCTGGATCAACCCGCCGTTTGAACCCACCATCCGCGACGGCATGCTATTTGGTCGCGGGGCGGCCGACATGAAGGGTTCCCTGGCGGCGATGGTGGTGGCTGCCGAGCGTTTCGTGGCCCAGCATCCGAACCATAGAGGACGTCTGGCCTTTCTGATCACCTCCGACGAAGAGGCCAGCGCTACCCACGGCACGGTGAAGGTTGTGGAGGCGCTGATGGCACGTAATGAGCGCCTCGACTACTGCCTGGTGGGCGAACCCTCCAGTACCGAAGTGGTGGGCGACGTAGTAAAGAATGGGCGTCGCGGATCGATGACCTGTAACCTGACCATTCACGGCGTACAGGGGCACGTGGCCTATCCGCATCTGGCGGATAACCCAGTGCACCGCGCAGCCCCGATGCTTAACGAGCTGGTAGCTATCGAGTGGGATCGGGGTAACGAATTTTTCCCGCCAACCAGCATGCAGATCGCCAATATTCAGGCCGGGACCGGCAGCAATAACGTCATCCCCGGCGATCTGAAGGTGCAGTTTAACTTCCGCTTCAGCACCGAGCTTACCGACGAGGCGATCAAAGCCCGCGTGGCTGAGCTGCTGGATAAGCATCAGCTGCGCTACAGCGTTGACTGGTGGATCTCTGGCCAGCCGTTCCTTACCTCGCGCGGTAAGCTGGTGGATGCGGTGGTGAAGTCGATTGCGCACTATAATGAAATTGAACCGCAGCTGTTAACCACGGGCGGCACCTCGGACGGACGCTTTATCGCGCGGATGGGTGCGCAGGTGGTCGAGCTTGGGCCGGTGAATGCGACCATTCATAAAATCAACGAATGCGTAAACGCCGCCGACCTGCAGCTGCTGGCCCGTATGTATCAACGTATTATGGAACAGCTGGTTGCATAATCGCGTTTCTGAATGAGGACATGAGCATGGAATGGCTGGCTAAATATTGGTGGATTCTGTTACTGGTTTTCCTGGTGGGCGTGCTGCTGAACGTTATTAAAGACCTCAAGCGCGTCGACCATAAGAAATTTCTCGCCAACAAACCCGATCTGCCCCCGCATCGCGACTTTAACGATAAGTGGGACGACGAAGACGACTGGCCGAAGAAAAAGTAGTCGGTTAGGGTTACGCCGGGCGGCGCTTCGCTTGCCCGGCCTACAAATCTACATAAATTCAACGATATCGTCGTCATTGAACTTACCGCCGCTGAGCGCCTCATCAAAATAGTGCTTCGGCACGGTATAGCTCAAACGATCGAGCGCCAGCTGCATACTCTCCTGGCTGATGCCGTGTCCCAGATCGTCAACGATATCCAGCGTCACATCGCCTCCGGCCAGTAACAGCGCCTCCTGGGCGGCAACGGCGTGCGTCAGCTCAATCACCCGGTCCTCCCCACCGTGGATTAGGTGGATAGTCACCGCCGCGCCGATAGTCGTCGGCAGGCTGGCGAAGCGGCCGTTAAAGGCAATCACCCGCGACGCCAGATCCGGTTGGGCTTTGACCCCCTCCAGCGACATGATCGCCCCCTGCGAGAAGCCAATCAACGCCGTGGCCTGCGGCCCCAGCCCGCTCTCGCGTTGCCAGTAGCGTACGGTCTCAATAAAGGCTGGCATGATGGCGTCCACGCGCTGCTGACGGTTCTCCTCCGTCACGCCCTGCACGGAGAACCACTGCCGCGCCGGAGCCGGACCGCAGGGTTCAGCTCCGCCAACGCTGACGATCAGCGCATCCGGAAAGCGGGCGGCAAAGCCGGTGCCGACCTGCCCCATCGCCACCGGATTATCGCCAACGCCATGAAACAGCAGCAGCAGCTGGCTGGCAGGTTTGTCAGGACGTTGTACAACATAATATTCATGTTCCATGGCGGTCTCCTTATAGCGTTGAGGTAAGTTTACGCCGTGCATCGGCAATGACCATGCCATTTAACTGAATGAGATTGTTAAAAAAATTGCAGAGTGGCAACCTGCTGCTGGCTCTGTGCTGCCCGGTCTCTGTCCAGAGAAGTCAGCGCCTCTGCCGTCTCGTTTCGCTGAGCGGCCAGCAGCGCCTTACGTCCGGCCAGCCGTAGACGCTGGCACGCCTCTGCCTCGCTGAGACCCTGCTCCAGCTGGCTGCGCAGCGCGGCCAGCGGCAGGTCGCTATGGTTCAGCAGACGACTGAGCGCGCCGGTGGCCGCTGAGAGCGGACGATGGGCAAAGGCAAAACCGGCCAGCTCGAGCCAGTCATCACTATTAAGGGTAGTCGGCTCTCCCGGCGGCAGGGGTAACTTTTCAGCACGCCAGGGGGCCAGCCAGGGCAGATCCCTCGCCAGCCTGCGCTGCTCCGTTGCCACCAGCGCCTCTGCCGCAGAGGTGAGCGGCAGGATAGCCATTGCCGTGTAGCAGCCGCTGCTCGCCTCGCGGTAGCTGCCCAGCCGCACCAGCTGAAAGCCACAGCGCTGCCAGAACCGCCACAGCTCCCGGGTGTAGCCAAAGCTCACCGAAAGATAGTCGCAGCCCGCACTGTGGACATGCGCCTCGGCGATCAGCCGCTGGCCGATGCCCTCCCGTTGACGTGAGGGGTGAACGGCGATGCGGCTGATACGACGTCCCTCCAGCGTAGCCGCCAGCGGGCTGGCGCCGTGCGCGGCCAGCGACTGGGCCACCAGATTGCCGCGCGGCCGCCGAAAGCCCGCCCATACCGCCTGGCTCAGATCGGGCGAGAGTCCCCCCTCCTCCACCAGCCACAGCGCGGCAATAGGTTGCTCATCGGCCACCGCCTGCCAGAAATGCTGCCCTGGGGCATCCATCATTCGCCGTAGATCGAGAGGCGACGTCCGGTAGTGGGCGCTGGTTAGCAGGCGGTAGAGCGCGGCGGGCTGCTCGGGCGACGTCAGCCACGCATCCTGCGTCAGAGAAGCTATACGGTATTCAACGCTGGAGTCAGAGAAAGGGACGGCATCATCAAACAGCAGCAGGTCACTGATAAAGGCCTCCAGCGGGCAGCCGTTGGCCCAGCGCAGCGGCGTGTTTAGATTTTTGTGTTGCAGGCGATCCAGCCCGGCGCAGAGCTTCAATAAGAAGCCCTGCCCTGTCCCCTCGTAGCCCTGCACGGTGGTGGTGAGCAGAACCCGGCTGAACCCGGCGATCAGCTCGCGCAGCAGCGGGCCAGGAATGGCCGCGGCCTCATCCACAATTAGCCAGTCAGGGTGGTCAGCGTTTTTATCACTAAGACGCTGGAGCAGCGCATCCGGCGGGACGAAGTTCACCGCCTCCCCGGCAAACTGCGCCAGCACGTCAGTGGCAGCCCGCCCAGGAGCGGTCACGATGGCTTTGCCCTGCAAATAACGAAGATGCATTCCCGCCAGCGCCGATTTGCCGCGTCCGCGCGGGGCGGTGACCACCATCACGCCAGGCAACATTGAGCTTAATTCTGCGAGGATTGCGGCCTGCTCACGCTCCGGCGCGCCGCTGGCCGGGTGCCATGCCGGACGTGGCGCGAAGTCAGGAAGCGTGAGCGGCTGCCCCTGCTGCCAGAGGATCGCCTCGCCGTGCGCCTGTAGCGTGCGGCAAAAGTGATTGATAAAGCGTGGGGTGGCGATGGGCTGAGCGGTATCGCTCCAGCGGCAGGCGTCGGCATCGGGGGTCTGCGCCCAGCGGGCAAGTGCGGGAGTGAGCAGGATCAGCCAGCCTCCCGCCCGCAGCGTACCGCCGAGAGCCGCGAAGGCGGCAACGTCAAAACCCCGGCGAGCATCAAAGACGGCATGGCTGAACTCACGGCCCAGCAGCGTAGTTAACGCCCGAGGGTGGCAGTAGTGTGCCGCCAGGGAGGCATCCTGCTCTTCGCCCACCCACAGCGCTCCCTGATTAACAATCAGGGCGGCGGCCTGCTGCTGGCACCACGTCTCTTCCCCGCTGACAACCAGCAGGCGACGGATGCCCTCGTGCGCCATCTGCGCGCTCAGGGCGATCAAACGCTCCATGTCACTCTTCCCGAAATTGAAGCCTTACAGATTTTTGCCAAAGGTGTTGCACTGGGCAACGTCACCTGTGTCAAAGCCGCGTTTAAACCAGGTATAACGCTGCTCGGAGGTGCCGTGGGTAAAGCTATCCGGTACTACCCGGCCCTGGCTCTGCTGCTGGAGACGATCGTCCCCAATCGCTTCGGCGGCGTTCAGCCCCTCCTGCAGATCGCCCTCCTCCATCACGCCCTGCTGCTGCATGCTGCGGCCCCAGACGCCAGCGAAGCAGTCGGCCTGCAGCTCCATCATCACCGACAGGCGATTCACCTCAACCTGGGAAGCATTTTGCTGCAGCTGGCGTACTTTCGGTTCAATGCCCAGCAGCTTCTGCACGTGGTGGCCGACCTCATGGGCAATCACGTAGCCCTGAGCAAAGTCGCCTGCCGCACCAAGCTTGCTCTTCATCTCTTCGTAGAAGGAGAGATCGATATAGACTTTGCCGTCCGCGGGGCAATAGAACGGCCCCATGACCGACTGGCCGGTACCGCAGCCGGTCTGGGTATAGTTACGGTACATCACCAGCGTAGGCTGCTGGTAGGTGCGGCCCATTTTCTCAAACAGCTGGGTCCACGTCTCTTCGGTAGTAGCAAAAATGACGCGGGTAAACTTCGCCGATTCATTCTCCTGCGGGGTAGCAACCTGCTGGGTACCCGGCTGGGAGATGGGCTGACCGGTAAGCAGCCCGGTTAAATCCACGCCGTAGTAGCCACCGATCACCACAATTATCAGCAGAATAATCCCACCCTTACCCCGGGGCAAACGCAGACCGCGGCCGCCCAGCGGACTGCCTGCTTCGTTACGCCTGTCTTCAACGTTATTACTTTCGCGACGCCCTTGCCAACGCATAATCACCTCAGAGATATTTTAATAATATGATTGATCGTAGGCGGTTAAGGGCAGGATTACCATAAGAAAGGTGCTGTAACAGGCCGGAGGAGTGGGGAACGCCTCCGGCTAATACTTACGCGTTAAAACTAGTCCAGTTTCACACCGAGACGGTGAGCCACGGCTTCATAGGCTTCGATCACGCCGCCAAGGCTCTGACGGAAACGATCTTTATCCATTTTATCCATGGTCTCTTTATCCCACAGGCGGCTACCGTCCGGGGAGAACTCATCGCCCAGCACCACTTCGCCGTTAAACAGGCCAAACTCCAGCTTGAAGTCCACGAGGATCAGACCGGCGTCGTCAAACAGTTTGGTCAGCACGTCGTTGGCCTTGTAGGTCAGCTCTTTCATGCGCGCCAGGTTCTTCTGATTCACCCAGCCGAAGGTTTCGCAGTAGGAGTCATTGACCATCGGATCGTGCATTTCATCGTTTTTCAGGAACAGATCGAACAGAGGCGGATTCAGGATCATGCCCTCTTCAATACCCAGACGCTTCACCAGCGAGCCTGCCGCGCGGTTACGGATAACGCACTCTACCGGAACCATCTCGAGCTTCTTCACCAGGCATTCGGTATCGGAGAGCAGCTGCTCCATCTGTGTTGGGATGCCCGCCTCTTCCAGCTTGCTCATAATGAAATGGTTGAACTTGTTGTTCACCATGCCCTTACGATCGAACTGTTCAATGCGCGCGCCATCCCCTGCTGACGTATCATTGCGGAATTCGAGCACCAACAGGTCCGGGTTTTCCGTACTGTATACGGTCTTCGCTTTGCCACGATACAACTCAGCTTGCTTTTGCATCTTTGTTACTCCAGGTTCCAGGTGTGATGATTTGAGAACTAATTGCGGCCATTATCCGCTACGCACACGTTTGCGTCTACCCTGATAAAAAAGGCCGGAGCAATCCGGCCTGATTATTTACTGGAATGCCGCTTCGAAAACGGCCACCAGCGCGTCGTTTTGCGACTGGGTAAGGGTGTGCCCTTTCGGATCGATAAACTGCAGGCTGCTGCGGTTATCGAGATCGCCTACCTGCAGCTTATAGTCGCCGGAGGTGAGGCCCGGATCGCGCGCGCCAATTGCCTGCCAGTCGCTGTCAGAGAGCGGCTTATAGGTTACCGCCATGCTGCCGGTTGAGCGCGTGGAGTCGGTCACCTTCATGCCCACCTTCTCAAGGGTGGCGGGCAGACGCTGCCAGACAACGTTAAACGGCCCACGAACCACCAGCATCGGCAGACCGGTATCGTCGGCACCGCTCTGTACGTCGAGGGTGGCGGCAGAGCGGTTCTGCGCAGCGTTTTGTGCCGCAGTGGCGGTTTTATCCAGACCGGCGGAGATGGCGTTCAGCATTTCGGTGCTGTAGCGCTGCAGCGAGGCGGTATCGGCCACCGGCTTGCCAGCCTGCTCCAGATTCACCAGCTTCACGACAACCGCCTGCTGATAGCCCTGCGGTTTAACCGAGATTTGATAACGGCCACGGTACTGCTGATCTTCATCGAGGCGATTCCAGTCAACCCAACCGGTGGTCAGGGTCTGCGCGGCGTCGTCGCGTTTATCAATCGCGTAGTTATTGCCCTGAACAATGCTTACCACCTGCGGCCACAGCGTGCTGCGGTTGCCGTTCTCCACCAGCAGCGTTGCGGTATCACCGGTAAACTGGGTGCGGGCACCCGTTACCAGCGCCAGCGGCTGGGCCGGTGGGCGGATATCCAGCGCTTTACCGACGGCACCGCTGCCGTTGGTTACTGGAATGTTGTAGTCACCGTTCTGCACCGGCAGGATCATGCCAGCAGGCGCATGAAGTTCACCAAGCGGCGCGGCATCCAGATAGGATTCATCACCGCTAACCTGGCGCTTATAGCGCGAGTCCGAACTACAGGCAGCGAGCAGCATAACAAGCGAAACACCCGCTACCTTCACCAGGCGCGACTTCTGTACTGAGTAAGCCATCAAATCTCCCTAAACTTTACAGCAAACCGGCGTGCTTAAGCGCAGCGGTAACAGCCTCACGACCGTGGTCGGTAATCGGCGTCATCGGCAGACGCAGCGTGTCGGTCGCCACAAGCCCCAATGCCTTGCATGCCCATTTCACCGGGATAGGATTGGGTTCGACAAATAGTTTGTTGTGTAACGGCATCAGACGCTGGTTAATCACCCGCGCTTCGCTAAAGTGCCCCTCAGCGGCCAGACGGCACATTTCGGCCATATCGCGTGCGGCCACGTTGGAGGTCACGGAGATCACGCCGTGACCTCCAAGCTGCATGAAATCCAGCCCGGTGGCATCGTCGCCGCTTAAGAGACCAAAGTCATCTGAAACCAGCTCTTTGATCTGATGAACGCGACTTAAGTTCCCGGTAGCCTCTTTGATTGCGACAATATTGTTCACTTTCGCCAGGCGGCCCACGGTTTCAGGCAGCATATCGCAACCGGTACGCGAAGGTACATTATACAGAATTTGCGGCAGATCAGTGTGTTCCGCGATGGCTTTAAAGTGCTGGAACAGCCCTTCCTGCGTTGGACGGTTGTAGTAAGGCGTGACCGTCAGGCAGCCTACCACGCCGCTGTCGTTGAAGCGCTGAGTCAGGCTAATGGCCTCAGCGGTGGCGTTTGCGCCCGTGCCTGCAATAACCGGGATGCGCCCGTCGGCCAGCTCCAGAGTCAGCATGACGACGTCACCATGTTCCTCATGGCTCAGCGTGGCGGACTCACCGGTAGTCCCTACCGATACAATCGCCGAGGTTCCGCTGGCGACATGATAAT
>NZ_DAMACX010000044.1:0-30757 GCF_031998825.1 Pseudescherichia sp. | reverse complement strand
CACATTTTCCTCAGTGTATGAGTAAAATGTGTCAACGCTATTCAGGACGGGTCACCTTCATTAAAAAGGCAGCGCCTCATGCGCTGCCTTTTTATTTATGCTTATCCACTGGGTTTATTTACAGCGGCCTTATCTACTCACTATGAGCTCATTTTAACGAACAGGCTTAGTGCGATACTTTATTTATTACTTATGAGCATTGCATATCACTTGAAAGCTCATTCATCTTTCAGTGCCTTAAGCGTCAGTCGGTTATTGCCTGCCTCGATGATTCGGGCGTTGTCCGGATCCAGGTCGTCATGGCTCAATACCACCCGCCAGGTGTTATTCGCCTGATCCGGGGAGAGAAACATCCCCGCTACGGCGACATACTGCGCATTGTCATCCATCGGCATATCGAGCATCACCGCTCCACCCGGTTGCAGGCGGACATCTTTTTCAACTATCAGATCGGCTTTGATGGCCCTGCTATCGGTTGCAAACAGTGACGGATAGTCTGTGGTATCAAACGTCTTGCGGTCCTTAAGCTGGTAGATCCGTATCACGGTAGACAGCGATACACCGCCAGCATTTTTATTGACAGCTTCACGGGCGCGAATATCAAGATGCAGGGTTTTCACCTGCTTATAAAAAACAGATTTGGTCATGGCTATCGTGCCGTCCGCAACGTCCTGGGTCAGGCCACAGCCTGTCAGCATCATAGCGATACCCGACGCCAGTACAAATAAGGTGGTTTTACCAGCGGTAGTCGCCATCTTCATTAGTCTCCCTACGGTGTATATTTTCCTGCACCCGCTCATAGCGGCCCAGGTTAATGAGGATTGTGTTTGTTTGCGCTGCAGCAGCTGAGTTCAGGGGGCGCATGACGGCCGTCCATCCGAGTCGCCCGGCTCCCGGACGCGGCTGGCTATTTATTGTCACATCCGGAAGCAGGCTTCGCGCAACGCACAGCTGCAGGCGAACATCGAGACGTGACCCGAGATAGACATGCAGCAGCGCCATAAGATCGGTATGAAGATCACCTCCGGGTAACCAACCCTCTACTTCCTGCGGATCCGTGGTGGTGAGCTGCATCAGCACCTGACTGTTCACGTCGGTGGCATAGCTCCCCATCACCGGGCGGTTTGCAAGGGTGACGGGCTGGCGTATGCTCATGGCCAGCGGCTTTTTCAGCGGGACACGTCTCCTGTCGTGGTGCCAGATTTTCGCTTGCGTCCCCGGTGCCAGCAGACGAACGAGTGCCGCCATCCCTTCGGCCGTTCGCCCTGGTAACAGCATGACCGGCAGCAGCGCCAGAAAGCGTGATGCCGGTGCTGCAATACTCTCTGCGCAGCCGTCAATCCCAAGCCCGGCGAGTCCCAACAGGTACTGTGAGGTCCTGTCTTTTCCACCCTCTTCGAAGGTTGCCGGATACGAATACTTACGCCAGATGCGATAGTACTGGGCGATCAGCCGGTGGTTAAAGATATCGAGAAAATTCGCCGTGGCTTCGTAGCCTTCGCGTCGCCGGGCAATATCGTCAATGTAGTGAGTCGGTAGTGGGGACTCCACGCCATACAGTCCCATAAAGGTGACACGCACCGTGTGCGGCAGGTGCGGATGGGCTGGCGGCTCAAGTGCTTTGATCTCCGAGGCCGGGAAACCCATCCCCGGATGCGGCCGGAAACGCACCGGCTCATGTCGCACCTGCCATGTACTGCCGATGACAGGTTTATCGGGCTGGCTCTGCTCCAGCAGTTGGCAAAAGCGGTAAAAGTTAATGTATGGTAGCCGGTCGCCCAACTTGTCCATCAGCCGGGCAGGCGCGGATTGTGATTCTCTTTCCACCGGATGCATTTTCCTTCTGGCTGAACAATAAGCGTGAGCTGGTTGAACTGATTCATGTCTGCATAGAGCGCAAAAAAGCGGTTGAGCATTTCGCCAAACAGGTGAACATCACCCTCCCCCGTAAACCCGCAGCTGTCGAGAGTCACCTGGATATCCAGGCCCCGCAGCAGAAAGCCCTGCTCAAAACGCTGAAGACGGTGGTGTTCCACATGCTGAATTGCCTCCAGACGTCGGGTGTTCAGTTCATCCTCCTGCCAGTTATAGAGCGCCAGAGTGCCACGCAGCACTTCGGCGGTACTCATCATGTTCAGGAACCCGGAGCCCAGGTGGCTCAGGACTCGCCAGTGGAAACGGTCTTCTGCAGGCAGGTAAACCGGCAGCGTAGGCTTGCAGAGGTTTTTCACCGACAGCGGCGTCTGCACTACCTGCTCGCAGCGATCCAGCAGCGTGCTCTGCAGCGCCCGGCGCGGTAACTGGCCGTTGGTGCCGGTGATTTGCAGCGAGACGGCTTCGCGCTCAAACAGACGGTCCTCTTCCCACTGGTGGCCGCCGAGGATAAGCCAGGTATCATACAGCCCGGTGACACCCCGCTTAACACGGGTGTGGTAATACCGGGGCGGTGCCTGGCGGCGCATCATCCCGCCCTTGTGGCGGAAGCTGCTGAACGGCACGTATTCGGCATCACGGGTCCGGTTTGACCCGGTGACCGAGTCCACGGCATAAATCTCGGTGTGTCCGTCCTGCAGTCGTTTGGGGCGCAGCAGGTATTCACTTTCAAGACCAGTAATGGTGAGCGGGTCCGCTTCCAGCGTGAACAGGTTGATCACCGGCACACAGTGGAGACGAACCGCGTCATCGGTGACCGGCAGGTCTGATGGCCACAGCGTACTGAATACGACCTCAATGTCGAAGTACTCCGTCCCTGTAGGCGGCGTGATACCGTCCAGTCCATTGAGATGGACAAACATAAACTTGTCGCGGAAAGTGAAGTACTCCAGCAATAGCTGGTAGCCGCTGAAGGCAGTATCGCCTTTCGGCCACAGCCCGTCTTCTTCCGCAAATCCTCCCGGCGAGAAGTACCCGTCAAGGCGAATACGATCGGTCTGCCCGGCCAGGCGCATATACAGTGCGGCCTGCCGTCTGGCCAGCATCAGATGCAGCTGACTGCTAACGGGGGCGTCCGCACCGAGATAGAGACTCAGGCGACTGAGGTCAGCATGGGACCAGTCCGCCTGCATGCTGCAGGCAAAACGCATCCGCAGCAGCGAACGCCCGTCAGGCCCGGTGGTCATGGTCACCCCTGAGATATCAATAGGATTAAGCATTACATCCCGGGTGGTGCGGTAGCGGCAGACCGTGTTCTTTGGTCCCACCGGGCGAGAGTACACCTCAAGGCCCGCAGGCATCACTTCCGCCATCTTCACTGCCTGAAGCGCAGTTGTGAATGACACAACCGAGAGTGACGGAATGGTGCGCAGGTAGTGTGGCCAGAGCATGCTGACCAGCCCTTCAGTCAGTTCCGGCAGGTCGTCGTCAATCTTCTCCCGCAGCCGTCCCATCGAGAAAGCAAAGCCTTCAAATAGACGTTCAACATACGGATCGGGCGTGCCAGCCTTATCCAGATCCAGCATCGCGGCCCGGTCCGGGTGGGTCTGTGCAAACTCTTTGGCGGCTTCACGGAGGTAGCGCATTTCTGCGTCGTAATAACGCAGGGTCAAATCGTCCATTAGTTCATTTTTTCCTGTGAAAGGGACTCATCAGTAGTCCCTCTGTGTATTTCTGACCATGCTGGCAACCGGCTCTGCCGTTGCCTCGTCGGACATACTGAAGATGGTCTCAGGCAGGCGGAAATTCCGCAGCTTCAGCAGCGCCAGTGGCCCCTCTCCCGCTTCGGTACGCAGGGTGTAATTGAGCGTGCGACCGTCCTGCGCCTTCCAGCTCAGGCTGTAGCTGCTGCTGACTCCCGGGTAAGCACTGACGGCGGCTTTATCGAGCAGGCGGATCCAGCCCCAGCTACCCGGGATATCCGCATACTGGCGGGTTCCCGCCTGGGTACTGATCCAGCTTAAGTCAGCCCCCGGAGCCTCAGTATCGGCAGGCCAGGTGAAGCGCTTCCATACCGGCAGCTGGTTGACATAGGTCAGTTTCTGGCTGTCGATAATCATGTCGGTCTGCATCACGCCAGCGGCAGTGCCCGGACGCAGCTCGAAGTTCATGCCGGCATTGCCTTCGGTGAAGGCCACATCCGAGATATGGCTCAGGGTGTTGATGGCATTGAGGAACACCGGGTTAAAGGTCAGCCCCTGGGCGTTAATGCTGTCCGGCACCCAGTGATTACCTTCCCTGTGCAGCACGCCCTTAAGGCAGGTCTGGAGAAACTGCGCGATACGGCCGGAATCCGCATTGAGGTATCTGGCGAGCAGCGGCAGAGAAACCTCACTGCTGCTGTCGCTGAACGGATAACGACCACCGAAGGCGGCGTTCCACTCGCTCACCACCGCCTGTTGCCACTGGGCATTGAGGCTGTCCGCCGCCGGGGTCAGCACCTGCTGCCAGGCCTGCTCCATCGGATCCACAAACACGGTGCGGCCAAAGCCACTCCACTCCTGCCCCAGCCCGGCGGCAATCAGGCTGCCATAGTCGCGGGTTTCGGTCAGATCCACCGCTTTGCCCTGGAATACCGTCTCGGCGATGGTCCGGGTCATAGCCTGCGGGTCAGCGGCACTGGTGACCTGCTGCAGGCGCAGACGCACCTGCGTCACCCGGGTCAGATACGGCTCCAGGCTCTGCGCCTGTGCGCCCGTGCGGCTCCTGTCCATCAGCGCCAGCACCGGGCCAAAGGTCGCATCCAGCGGGCCATGCACACCGGCACTCTGGTCAATGGCATCCTCGCTGTCACCGCCCAGCAGGTTTTTCGCTGATTTAACCAGCGAATCGGAAATCGCCTCGCCGGTTTGCCCGGTGCGCCCCTGTACGTTCAGGGTGTTCATCAGCGCCACCAGCGGTGACTGGCGCACGTCAGCCATCAGGGTCAGCTGGTCAATGGAATCCGACAGCGTGGCGGCCGGGTTCCAGCGCAGGCTGTTGAGGAACGCCAGCCAGGCACCGCCAAAGTCGGCAAAGTAACGCGCCGTCAGGCGTTTTTTCAGCGCTTCCGGAGAGAGGTCCTCCTGCACCTTATGTTTACTGTCGGTCAGCACCCAGTCGAGTTCATCCCGGCGGGCCTTCACCACGTTCCCGATGGCGGGCTGTACCGCCTGCTCCCAGGCCTGACGGGTAAACATTCCGGGCACCACCTCAGTGGTGCTGAACAGGCGGGCGGCATCGGTATCGCCGGTCATGTCTTCAAGGCGCATATCGACATAGAGATGCGCCACCCGTGAGAGCATCTTCTGGTACAGGGTCGATTCGCTGTTACGCATCCCCATCAGGCGAACCAGCAGGGAGCGCGCCTGGCTGACCATGCTTTCATCTGCCCGTAACGTCCCCTCCGGATGTGTCGCGAGCTGCGCACCCCAGAACGACAGCAGTGACGGGGCCACGCCCTGCCAGACGCTGTCCTTCACGCCATCGCGCTTCGGCCAGCTGTGCAGCAGCGCAGAACTGAACCAGGCCGCATCCATATGTTCCGGGCGGGCCAGCATCAGGTAAAGCTTCAGCTGGTCATACGTAGTTTTTGCCCTCTGTTCACGCAGCGGACTGCCCGGCGGCAGCGCATTAAAGACATTAATTTGCTTCTGCAGATGGTCTGCGGCTGCATCCCGCAGCAGAGGCCGGGCGCTGTCAAGGTAGCGTGGCCAGAGGGCCGCCAGCAGCGCACTGTTCTGGCTCAGTCCGGCCTGCTCATACCACGGCACGCCGTGCTCAGAGCGGTAATGCAGGCGGGCCAGCGTTTTTTGCAGCTCCGCCAGGGCGTGCAATTGTGCTGCCAGCGGCTGGTTTTGCCGGGAAGCCATCACAGCCTGGGCATTCGCACCGGCAATCTGGCTGCGGTTCGTGATATACGCGATACCCATCCACGCCGCCCAGCCCACCATCGTAAGCGCAGCAACAGACGCCATCACCTTCGGCCACGGAATGCCCGGCCTGCGGGGACGCAGTGCGGCAGGGAGCATCCGTACAGACTCAGGCAGAGCCTCCCAGCGTTTATCCATACCCCAGTGATGCTGCACAGTACGTTCCGCACCGGCAGAAGGCTGGCTGAACACCACCCCGGCCAGCGGCAGCGGACGGTACGGATTGAGCATTACCGACAGCGGCGCGGTCACGCTCTGTAGTTCGCGGACGAGCTGGTCGGCAAGCCGTAGCAGGAAGTTATGTTTCACCTCACCACAGGTCTGCTGCAGCCCCTGCGCGATCAGGTCCGGCGTCAGGGCGGCAAGCTGTGCTGTTAATTCTTCGCTACGGCACCCGGCAGGTAACAAACAGCCTGCGGCCTGCACAATGCGCCCTTCCGGCTGACCGGCGCGCGGATGCAGGGACCAGACATACAGCGGGAGCTGCCAGCCCAGCACGTTCATGCGTTCGCTGATGGCATGGGACAGGGAGTCCATGGTGCTTTCAGACGGTACCGGCAGCGGTCGTTCCGATCCCGGCGCTGAAAGCTGGTCCAGGGCTGAGGTGACCCACACCAGGCCATCCACCGGTCGGCGGCGCAGCTTACGCAGCGCGGTCAGCCAGGCACTGTCGGCCGGGGTATTGAGGTCACCGCCCCACAGCAGCAGTGTCCCGCGATCCTCCTGCCAGAGCTGGCTGACAAGGCCGGGGGTCAGCTGCTCCGCCTCTGAAGCGGTCCCGGCGATCAGCAGGATGCGGACTTTGCTGCCCCAGCGGCGGCCGTAGAGGTTGCGCATGGCTTCACGTATTGCGGTGACGGTGACGTTACGGGGTGCGGTCTGTCTGACGCAGCCTTCATCGGCAGGCAACACACTTTTGCGTCTGGCCTGAAAACGGGACCACTGTTGTTTTATTGCAAGACCGATAGTTTTGCCGTGGCGGATAAACAGCAAAAGGATCATCGCTGCCACAAAGCCCAACAGTTTCAGGCCATTGCTGGTCAACCCAATCGCATCGCCTTTTTTCCAGATGGCCAATGCCACTGCAGCGGCAATCAGCGCAGTGATACTGAGGCGTCCCCAGTTGCCACGCCACACTGAACTATCCTTCGCCATTCGTCACATTTCCTGTAGTTACAGTATTGATATAACGCTGCTCTTTATCACCAGAAAGCATCAGGCAACTGTCCTTTGTATGAGCAGCAGTCTCGCTGACCACAGCAGCCGTTATCCACGGGGAAAAAGGACCGCTGTGTCCGGCATATTTCTCCAGCCAGTGGCTCTGCTGTGGCTTCCAGCTGCCTTCATATTTTTTCGCACTTGCCAAGAGCGTCGAAAAAACTTCTCCCCACGTTATGCTGTCTCCCACAATCGCACCTGCAGTGATGGACTGTGACTGAGTGGCGAAGAAAGTGTCCAGTTCGTCTGTCAGATCCTGAGTCGGCTCAAGCGACATGGGCCGAAGTAAACGAGCGTGATGACTGAGCTGATATTTGGTCGCCACATCATCGGAAGTCAGCAATAAGGCCGCGAGCGCATCGCTGTATTCACCTCTTCCCACGGTCTGATGAACAAGAAACAAATCAACATCCAGCGTCGCTGACTTGATGCGTTCCGCTGCCCATGCGAAAGACCTGCTTTTTACACACACAAGCTGAGGCACAGGAAAGGATTGCCCTGCGATGTATTGCCAGGCCAGAGAAAATGTCTTCTGCAATGAGTCCTCAGACTCGGATGAATCAGTGATCAGCGTTACAGTAAGTGGAAGAATGGATAAGTCCTGTAAAACCGAACTATCCAGACCGCCAAGCAGGGCAGAGAATGCATCTTCCCCGGGGGGCAATACTATTTTTCGGGTAAGTGAATTACTCTGTTCGAGATCTTTGGGGGCCTGCAGAAAGATTAATGGCGTCAGCCTATCAGGCAGGATGACCCGGCTATACAAGACCGCCAGATAACGCCCGGCCCAGGAAGTCCATTGCTGTTGCGCATAGTCTGCCTCACCGGATTCAAACTGATGCTGGTCCATTACGTGGTTGTAAACCCAGCCGCGAAGGCAAATCGCAATGAACCAGATAAAAACTGGGATTCCGGAAACAATCCATATACTGAATTTTTGTAATGCTCCCAAAAAATCATTAGCGTGGAGAACAAAGAGCAGGACTCCAGTAATAACAGCAATGAGGCCCACCATCAGCCACAAAGCTAGTGACGGTTCTTCTGGCTCTGCGGTGATAGTGGCTTTCTGACGATCCCAGCTCATAATTTATCCTACAGAACAATCCGGAGCACTGGAGATAACATGGCAACCGCATTCACATTCGCAGCCATCCACGACAACGGACTTCTCATCAGAGATCCATTCTGGCGACCCTTCGATAATGGCATTAATACCATGGCCTTCAATCGGACAATTAACTTCATCACTAATAAGTGCCACTTTTTTGCCATTAACAATCAAGGTCGAAGATGCAGAAATAACCTCACCGCCGTGAGTGGTTTTATCTCCGAGCAATACAAATCCTTTAGACATTTATATCCTCCTGCACAAATTATGGTGTACTGTCATTGCAAGTTAATTTTCAACACAACGGAAACCATAGCCTGGTGCTTCAGTCTCCGGTTTATTACTCCCTCGTGTAATGTCATACAAACCAAACATTGATCCTAGGTAACCTCTTACCACTTTTTCTGTCCCATTAGCTGGTCCCTGAGGATCTTTTTCTGGCGAATGCTGGTAATAATCCTCAGCATACCAGTCATTAACCCAGTCGTGCCCATTACCCATCATGTCATAAAGTCCCAATGGATTTGGTGGAAAAGTGCCAACCGGAGCATGTTCATAGGTAAAATTAAGTTTTGAATTTGGAACGCTTAAATCATAAACATTGTCGCTATTTGCAAACTGTCTAAATTGCCCACGACTACGTGCAGCATATTCCCATTGAGCCTCTGTGGGCAATGATACTTTTCGCGCTAAAACACCACCCACCCAATGACAAAACGAAGATGCATCCGACCAATTAGCAACTGCTGGATAATCATCACCAATGTACTTAAGCATACGTTTGTCATATTTGCTTTCGATTTTTCTATTTGAAATTTTTTTGTAGTATTTATTGCCATCTTTTTTGGTTATAGATAACCATAAATTAAATTCCCGCCACGTTATTCTATTTTTTGTTATTTTGAAAGTACTCAAATCAACCCAATGAAGCGGCTTGTTATTATTATCAGGACTGAACGGTAGCTTTTCTCCAACGATAGGTCCAAAATCCCCCATTTGATAACGCCCACCATCTACTGTTACCATTGAGTCAACAATCTGTGAAGCTAGTTCCCTTTGTTCTTTTTGGCTTTTTTCTTCATTGCAACCAGTAATAATGATGCTACTAATAGCTATGAAGAAAGCAACCTTTTTCATTTTCATTTTTCTACCGCCATGCTATTAACAACAACCTTAGTGCAGCTTTCCATCAAGAAAGGAGATATTTCCACTAATGATTTCAATTCATTACCCCGAACCTCGATTGATTCAGGTAAGCTTTCGTATAATGAGATTAAATTTTTGGCGTAATGACTCGGAAAGATCTTAACTGAGGATGCATTTGGGATAACACTTCCTAATCCATATGTTTGAACCTCTTCGCCCAGTGCAAGGAAATCCGCTACTTTCTGTTGATTTGATTGCCATGAACCTGATATTTCGAATGCTTTAGATAGATGCTGCATAACATTTTCATAATCTCTTTTTGACTGAACCCAACGTAATGACAGCAGCACGGCCCGTTTTCTTGCGCTATATGTCACCAGACCTTCGCACTTGGTCTGTGCGTGGCTTGCAGGACTGGCAACATCATCCCAAAAATTCCGCTCAATCAATGAAGCGATTGCAGCTCCTTTACTTTCCGGAGGTGAATACCTTAAACATTCACCTTGCGTATCTAAAATATGCTGCATTAACTGTACACGTCGTTCTTTTTCATTCCAGCTATCTCTTAACTTTTCTAATAACAGGGCTGTTTCTTTTCCCAAATTATCAGTCAACTGATTAGCGCCATACATACCAATAAGCAACGGTAAAGCGCAGAAAGCATAAAAATCGCCCTCTCTGATTACATTCTCTGATAGCTTAATGTAATCAGCATTCCGAAGCATATAGGTTAAGCATGGCATGAAATCGGTAATAATTGCCTCTCCATCTATGTCAAAAGCAACGCTTCCTTTTCCCCCACCACCCCAACACATTCCACCTCTAGCTAAAACCTTGACTCTTCCATTTTCGTAACTGAACCGAAAAGAACCATTCCATCCCACTCCCATTTGAGCAGTAGCTCCCAATGCCACTTTTGCCAACTGGGTATATTTTAAATCTTTTTTGTCAGGGTTTAGCCATCTAATAGCACCAGAAAGGTTCACTGTGGCTTGAGCACCTGCAAAGACCGTGAGTTCTCCTGTCACTTCCGGATCCTTCACGGCTTGGCTGATATCGATCTTGCGTTGCCCTGGAGGGGTGTTATCGCCTGAAGGACCGGGAACTCCCTTAGCCCAATTACTTTTTACCGATACACCTAACTCAATCCCCAGACTTGCCCCAACGCTACCTGCAAGAGCCAGTTCGAAATCAAAACGCAATACACCCAGGCTTCCCATTCCCCCACCCATTTCAGGCTTCAGGGGATACGTCATGGTAATACCGTGTATATCAGGGAGTGAGAGCGTAAATTTACTCTTAGACTCAGCAAGAGCGAGGCTTGCATAGGCACTTGCTTTTCCGCTTGTAACAGCTTCTCTTTTTAGTTTTTTACCTTGATTACGAAAATCTACCTCAAACGGGTTTAGTTCCTCTGTCAGGCCCGCGCCATAAGTCCAGCGCATGAACTGTGACTGAGAATCAAAGCCAAATCTATCCCCCTGATATGGAGAATGTTTAAGGCTATCATTCATATCTCTGGCCCACTGCCCAAGAACACTCGTATGCTGTTCTAATAATTCCTGTTCAGCCTTCAGCATTTTTGGCTTTATCTTAGTTATTTGGGATTTTAGCTTGTCATAATCAATCTTTTCCCGTGTTTTTGCGTTTCCCTCACTATCAGTATATGACTCAGAGATGACAAAGCTTTTGCTTCCGGACTTTTTATCTCCTTCCTCAAGCGGATAACGCCGCCACTGACTGTTGATTTGATTTGACCGAGCGTAAATATATCTAACACCTTTCATATTGCCGCGAACTTCAATTAATTCCATTAGTCCAACAGCACTCTTGCTACTGTCGTCAAGAAGTGTGGTTTTAGGGAGTTCCTCTGTAGGTGTAAGAGTGGTCAGTTTTACTTTCAGCTTTTTATTAAGACCATCAAGCCTCTGGGCTTCTTGTTGTATCTGAGTTTGGAGGGCCTGTTTTTCCCCAATCTGCCCCCAGCTCAATTTTGTGCACTGAGTTGTTAAATCATCGATGCGCATTTGCGTATCAATCTGATCACCTAACAACATATTTAGTTCATTACTTGCCTGTTCCAGTTCATCACCATCAACAGCAAGAAATGTTTCACTGTCTGCATGGAAATATAGTCGGGTGCCAGTAGAATGATTAGCTTTGATGCCATTCGCCTGCATCCCTGTTTTACCACTACCATGAACGGTATCTGTCGTATTACCCATGGAGGCAACTCCTGTTAAATTTTTTCTGATATATCCCGGCTAATTATCCGAGTTCAACTTTTATCTTGTCTGATAATGCGGTGAAGATTTCAGCGGTTTTGCCCTCAGAGTCGGTTACCCCTGAATAAACAACACCCTTACCAGTCGTAATCCGATAGCGAGTGTTTGGTGTGATCTGCCCAGTTTTATCATCGTGCGCCACAAAATACTCACTATACCCACCAGGAAAACCAGGTATGGAAGATGTAGATCTGGCAGCACTCATTTTCTGCGCATTGGCACATTTCCACAGGATATTGCCTTCACAGCCCAGAATAATATTTTTACCCTGCAACTGGATGAACGACCCATCCAGATTTTTCAGCATGACATCTTTCGCCGCTGTGATTTCAACCCGTCCTTCCGTACTGGTTACAGAGACATCCTTTTTGGCTATCACATCAAGCGCATCATCCTGCGCCTGGATTTCCATCTTTCCCTTGGCGGCAAAAAGCTTCATCCCGGCCTTGCGGGCCAGCATACTCACAGCTTCGCCCGCCACCACCGTAAAGCGCTTCATCGCGCTAATATCTGTATTCTGTTGAGACATAATCCCAACACTGGCGCTTCCCGAGGCCATACGCACTGCCTGCGGGCTGGTAATACTTATCCCTTCAGGCGCATTCAACACCATTCCTGGCTGCGCGAGATCTTTGAGGGCATCAGTCAACTTCACCTGGCTCTGAATATCAGCGGGTAGCGCCTGCGCGGTTTCAGCTGCATCAGACAGACTTCTGGCAATACTCAGCGCATTTTCCAGCTGGGCAATCGCCTCCTGCATAGAGAGCATCCTGTCCCCGGCGAGCGGTTGTTTATCGGCTGTGATAAACACCCCGGCACCTCCACGAATGGAAACGTGTCGCTCGGTACGCAGCTCCGCACCTTCACCGCGCAGCGCCCTGCCCGCATTGACATTGTGCCCTAAATTAAGCTGCGTCTTACCCCCGTACTCGGTACTGAGCTTGATATGCTCTTCGCCGCGCTTGTCCTCCATCCGCAGCTTGTTCAGGCCGGCGGTCCTGAGGACGTTGCGCGTGCTGTTCAGTTCAGTCACGTGGTCAACGTGGCGGGAATCGTGCAGCGCGTGCGCGATATACGGGCGGTCCGGATCGCCTTCGTGAAATGCAATGGCTACCTCCGTGCCGTGAATCAGCGGAAAGTGAAAACCGTATTTGTCCCCGCCGTATGGTTTGGCGAAGCGCACCGGCATACTCTCCATGCCCTGACGTTTGTCATCCCGGTCAGCATCAAACTTCACCCGGTACAGGCCAGATGCATCCTGCCAGGCGTAGATGTCGTTATCTTTCGCACTGGTTACCCGCGCCATCAGGGTACCGCTCACTACCGGGCGCTTTTTAGCAGCAGGACGCCAGCAGCGGTTTTCGTGGTACGGCATGGCCGCCCATTCCACCCGCAGCGCGTTCTGCCGGCTGGCGGTGTAACCGGCGCTGATGATGATAAGGCCGTTTTCGGTTTCACGGGGCAGCGTCGGCGGGACAGCCGTCTCGGTGATGGTGAGCACCTGGGCCGGACCCAGAGTATGGTCGGTGCTGCTGCCGGTCACCGTGGTCTGGGTCGACAGAAAGCGCTCGTGCTCCAGGCGCGCCCAGAAGTTACCGGTTTCCGCTGCCGGGGTAATTTTGTCACCCCGCTCCAGATGGCGCGGGCGGTAATGGTACACATCACCGTAAGTGTTGCCCTCCCCGTCGCCACGGGTCATGTCTGCCGGTGCGGACGTCAGGACGTTCTGCGCCTCACGGTGGTTGTAGTCACTGGCCGTGACGGTGTGCGCCACCACGTTGTGCCAGACGTGCACACCCCATACGGAGTCAGCCGCATTGTCATTCGCCCCGGACGGGCTGTTCAGCGGCAGCGTTTTACCAAACGTCCATGCGCTCTGTTTGTCCGCGAAGTGCACCACCTCGGTCTGCGTATCCGGCTGCAGGCTGAAGAAGTAAAATATCCCCACCTCCGCCAGCAGACGTTCAATAAACGCCAGGTCATTTTCCTGGTACTGGTTAATCTGCTCCCGCTTTGGATAATCAGCCTTGAGGGTAAACTCATACTCCCAGCCTTTCAGGCCATGCTCCTTAAGCACCTCCGTGACCACTTCCGGTACCGATTTACTGACGAAAAAGCGGTGAGTACGGAACTGGTTACCCAGCAGGGCCAGAAACGGCTCCAGCACAAGGCAGTACTGCGCTTCATCCGCTGAGCCACCGGTACGTTCAAAATGGGTAACCACCCCGTGAACCACCTTGCGTTCCGTCAGGGAGAGCAGGTGGCCCGCGCCCATGGTCAGGGTCGCAGGCTTGCTCAGCATCTGGCGGGCATCAATGTTCCTGTCGGCACTGGTGAAGTTAATGGTGTAGCTGTAAAGCTCGCTCATCGCTTCTGAGCCACTGAAATCTTCCACGTCGATATCTGCCGTACAGGAAGGGATATCGAGGCGGTAGCGGTTCAGGGCTTTTCCGGCGACGGTGGGCATCATCGTGTTAAGCGTATCCGTCAGGCTCATGGCGTTGACTCCATTGTGTATTCAGTTATTCCGTCAGGGCTGGCCCGGGCCAGCATGGGTCACAGGAAGTAGGAAAGAGATTATTTTTTATGTCGGTTTTGCAGCCAGAAAAGCAGCTTCATCAGGAGGTACGCCCCGACAGCACACAACGTTGTTTTAATCACGATGATATGCATTTCGAAGCTGTCCATCGCTTCTTCCCCGTCACCGCTAATCGGGATATGGGCCTTCACAAAACTCGCAATCCATACATCAGGAATGAAGTGGATCCCGCTCCAGAGCAGCACGATAAACAGAAGGATTTTCATTGTGCGCTCTCCGCTCGCTTCTTCAGAGCTTGCTGCATCCGTCGTTTATCAGCCTCTTTTCTTGCTTCGGTCTCTTTATCACACAGGCTGAAGTCAGGCGTGCCACGTACATCAATGCGGGCATAGGCCATCAGGCCGTTGCCACCTGGAACTGGAAACGTACCGCGGTTCAGTAACAGGCGTCGCAGGTGCTGAAAGTCACTGTAGCGACGCAGGGTGATACAGCCCCAAGAGACACCGGTTCCGTCGCTGTTCAATGGATGAAGGCGAAACCCGGTCCGGTTTAAACCATTTGCATCCAGACTGTCTTTTTTGGTTTTATCGCTGAACAGCGCAAACCAGTCGCTGTGATGGTTACGATAGTGATGCCAGGCATCAATCGTTTCAGCCCGCACCCGGTTGTAGAGACTGCCGGCAGGACGGTCAGTGACCCAATAGGTTCCGACCGGGATCGCGGCTTTTTCATGATCGGCACAGTCAGGGTTATTGATATAGCGCTCAATACCTGACAGCACTTCAAACGTCCCGATGCCATAGCATTTCAGGTAGGCGGTTTTACCATCCGCCGACAGGTTGCCGTAATCCATCATGCATATCTGCATTTCAGCCTCCGTGCGCCTCATTAAACGCCAGTACAATCCCCTCTTTCTCATTCCAGCCGAGCGTCAGAGCGTGTGGTTTCTGTTTCGCTGCCATGCAGGTCAACAGCAGAATGGCGGGATTTTCCATAACTTTCTCTCTCAATCGGTTCCTGGACACGCTACCGCCCATCGCTGTTTCCCATGATGGGGACCAAAGCGCATGCGGTCGGGCTGGTAAATTGTGGGTTTCTTTGCTGAAGGCCCGCATTCCCAGACGTTCAGCAAAAAAGCGGACAGAGCGGAGCTGTCCGCCCGGACTATTGCCCTAAATAATTCGTGTTGCAGGCAGGCGGCAAGTTCATGAATTCCCGGGGGCATAGAGTTGCCATGGAATTACTCTCCATTGTGTTGTGAAGCATTGTGTTGTGATGCGTCGTGTTGTGATGCGTCATCATCCTGTGATGACGCTTTAGGCTTGCCCGGTATCTGACAGGCGCTGGCCTGCGGTACCAGCGTAATTTCGACACGGCGGTTAAGCGCTCGCCCTTCCGGCGTGTCATTGGTTGCGAACGGGCGGCTCTCGCCATAGCCCTGCACCGCAAAACAGCTTTCCGGTACGTCGCCGGTGTCACGCATCCAGTCGCGCACCGCTTCGGCACGCTTGAGAGAGAGCGTCTGGTTCAGTTGCAGATTGCCGGTGTTGTCGGTATGGCCGGAAACGACAATAAGCCAGCCGGGTTTCGCCTTAACACCTACCAGAGAATTCACCAGCATTTTGGTGGACCCGGCTTTCAGCGCCGATTTGCCCGAATCGAACAGCGACATGCTGTCGAGGCGAATGGTTTTCGGACCCTGAATGATTTTCTTGATAACCGGCGGTGGTGGCGGTGGCGGTGCCCAGTCACTGACGGCGGACTCAACGAGCGGAACCAGGCGCAGCCCCTGATAGAGACCCAGGCGATAACGCAGTGGTTCCCCGCGGCGCTGCCAGTCATCCAGCAATGCGCCATCGGCCCTAAGGCGCTGCTGCGCCCGTAGTTTGGGTACAACAGTCTGACCCGTCAGCTGGTGATACAGCGCAAGATGATCGCCAACATTACGGATGAGGCGCTGGTTGTTCATCCAGGACGCCAGCATGGCCAGCGCGAAGAAAATCCCACCCAGTAATCCGACGTAACGCCAGAACACTATTCTGCGGCTGACGCCACGTTTGCGCGGTAACGCCGGCAGCAGCAGTTCAGGCAAAGACAGTGGCTCAGTGGTCACGGCCACATCAGGTGGCAGCGCAGTCACGGAAATGATGTGTTGTTGCCAGAGATTGCCCGCAATACCGCTCACCGGCACCATGCACATGCCCTGCACCCAAGGCTTCATCACCGGCAGTTCGCCCTGCCGTACCGACAGCAGGTCATTCACAGCGGTATTTTGCCAGGCAAGCAGACTGTCCAGCCACAGGCCCTGGCTCAGACGGGAAAGACGTCCGTCAGAGTTGGTCTCGCGGGCCCACTCGGTCAGTGATACATTGCCCTGACCGGGCTGATACACCTGAATACCGGCCCGTTGACTTACCGTGGTAAACCAGACGGGCTCTGCATCCGCGCAGGCAGCAGGGGGTGATATCCAGGTCACGGTCCACAGAGGCGGGATCGTGCCGAATGTCGCACGGCACTGGACGACAGCACGCTGCCAGCCCCGCAGAGAGTGGGTAAAAGCATCAACGGATGTGTGCTGCTCAGGTATCACCGCCAGCATGACGGAGAGTTGCGATACCAGGGCCGGGCGCACCAGACTCAGGTGCAGTGCAAAGAGTGGCAACTGTTCCGCATCCTTCACCCATAAATACCAGCCCTGCCGGGTTTCCCGGTGACGGGATCCGGACACAAAGAGAGGCGTGTTATCACCACAGACGAGGATCACCGCTCCCTGGAAATCTTCCGGCGGCAGATTTTCATTCATAATATCCCGGACAGCGGTCGCCTGCGCCTGAGAGGCCCGGTGCTGACGCCACAACATCCCCCCGGACACCAGAACGACCAGCAGAGTGAGTGCCACACGGCTGCCCGTGGACAGGGGCCAGAATCCCAGAATGAGCCACAGCGCCAGTACGGCACCCAGTGCAGTTAATAAACTTCGGTATGCATCCCGCATCGCTTACCCCGGCGTGATGGTCTGGCTTACCAGCCCGGTAAGCGAAGACGAGAGGAAGAACCAGAGTGCCGCCAGGGCGACAGCGGCCACAATCCACGTCAGCCAGTACCCGCAACGGTTACTGCGCAGGCGTGACGCCCGAGCAACAATGGGGACGTCCTGTGCCAGCGTGAAGGCTGGCACCCGTTCAGCAAGCGCGCGAACAATATCCTCACGACGCTCATCATCCTGGGCGCGATACTGACCGACAAACCCCAGTTGCAGGGTCCGGTACAGACAGGTTAAAACAGCTGCGTCAGGGGCGGTTTCTTTCAGCAGGTTTCGGACGCGTTCCCACAGCTCCTCACCAGCGTTCAGCGTGCCAAAAAAGTGCGCCTGCAGCGGGTCACGGTGCCAGATCAGGTAACCATCATCGGTGGTTCCCCGGTTCATCACGCTCTCATCAAGCAATGCACACAGGGCATACACCATATGGTCGCGGCTGATGTCGCTGTAGCCTGCCTCCGTGAGCGCAGTTCTCGCCTCCTGCACCAGACGGCAGGCACGGCGATAGAGTCCTTCCCCGTCACGGACTTCCTGGCCGCCCCGCAGCTGGCTGGCCATCAGCCAGCCCGGGTAGAAAATACGTTCTGTCTGGCTGAGTTCGGATTTATTCATGTGCGTAGCACCGCAAACAGGTCAAGATTGACATCCCCCAGTGAGCGCGGGGTATAGAAGGTACAACTGCCCATCTCAAGCATTGCGCGACCCGCCTCAGTACTCAGATCCAGCGAGAAATACTGGTTCTCAAGACGCAACGGGATCGCCGCCGGAACATGGGTCAGAGGCTTGATCACCATCCCGCTCAGGGCCACATTCACCACATCTGAAACATCATCAAAACTGCCCGCTTTGCACAGCTGCGGGAATTTCGTCTGAAGCTCATGGTTCGGCATGGAGGAACGTACTGAGAGATAGAAATCGGCCCCTTCGCGCAGACGCGCATCGTGCAGGGCACCTTTCCAGATCTGGTCCTGATGCTCAAGGTGGATACTTATCACCCTTGACGGCAGGCTCGCTTCCAGCAGCTTATCAAGTAGTGTGAGCAGCGGTGGGAATACCCGTTCCGGTGCATCGTGCTGATAAGCAGGAATATCCCCGGCGTCATGCTCCAGTGAGAAAGTCAGCAGGCTGCCGGCAAGACGAGCCAGTTCGCGGTAGAGCAGTTCCGGGTGCCTGCCCGGCGTCTGCAGCAGTTCCGTCAGCACCGGCTCCGCACTGTTCAGGGCATTGAGCAGCCAGAACAGGGACACATCCGCGACCGCAAAGTCGGCCATCCGCTCATTACTTTCACGGCGCATGGCCATCAGGCGGCGACGGCGGGCCTGCAACCGGACCAGCAGGTCACCCAGTTCGGCGATCAGCCACGGGCTGGCAGAAACGGAAAGCATCGGAGGGATAAAGGTCGGGTCCCGGCTCCACTGCCCCTGCGCATTACGCACCAGACGGGCCACCGGACAGGTCAGCCAGGCCGTGTTCTCCTGGCTGGAGAGACGCAGGTTCAGCGCATAACGCAGAATGGCCAGTTCCCCGCTTTCATGACCTGCCAGCTCCTGTACCACTACACGTTCAGCTTTCCAGCGACGCGGGCGCTCACTGTCCTGACCGTTATCGAGGTTGCCGCCACTGGCACTCAGTAGCGGCAGCGCAACAACTACGTCAACAGCGTTACGGCCGGCAACAGACAAATCACAGACTGGAGGAAGATTGTCTGCCAGATCCGTATCAACAAGAGTACCGTCCTGAAAGCGCACCACCAGACGAGTGGTATTCAGGCGCGAGAGCACCAGTGCGGCATCATCGAACTCAGCCGCAACGACACCCCAAGGGTTTGAAATGCCCATTCGGGCGACCATGTCAGCACTATGTTCATTCCAGCGGGCCTGCTGCTGGAACTGCTGCGGGGCCAGCATGGCCCCATCCTCCCAAAGTGGACGATAAATTTTCATCCCTGATATCCTCGCGTTACGCGTTCGGCTACCGGCGTTAAATTAATTTTTTCAAGCAGAGAGGCATATACCTCATTCTGTGGGACTGTTTTTTCACCAGTGGCACTGCATGCCACGCTCTGTGATTGATTATTGGCTGACATGAGCATTGACTCGTCTTTATTCCGTTTAAAGTTCCATTTTATATATACATGTGCACGAGACATCTCGTTCTTAAATGATTCAGGTATACTGCATTCACCTCTTAAATTAATTAATCCATTTATCGGACACGGCGCTACCATAGAAAATAGAAGTTTCAATTTCTACTCCTTATTCCACGCAACGTAAAGCAGGTATAATGTAATTATCAGAGGGATATTCATAAATGAATTTTAAGAAAAACCACAACCACCTCCTCTCGCCCGACTGGTGCGGCGTAGCGGTTTTTTTATTATTAAAACTGGAAACTTCAAGGCTTAAAAATTAGGAATTTGACCGGAGGTGAGATGAAAAAAAGAGCACTACATGCCTTTGCAACCAATACTCATAAATTGAAACAGTTGGAAATGTTATAGGGTATTTAATTTACATTTGAAATGCAGTGAAAGGGATATAGTCGCGCAGACTGCCAGTGCAATAATGGCCAGTCAGGCTTTGCACTGACTGGCATTAGCATGTTCGTTAGCGGGGAAATTCCAGCAGCAGAGCTTGCAGGCTCGTCGCCATTAATTCACCGCGCCAGCCGGAGATTAATTCCGGCAGTGTGGCAAATGACTTAATATTCCAGTGCCAGTTAAGCAGCTGATTTATTTGCCGACGCGAGGCCAGCAGCTCGGCGCTCACCCCTTTCGCCACGCTCACCTCCTGCACCAGCGCCTTGATGGCCTTAAAGGCCCGGCGATAGCCCGGCATATCCAGCAGGTTCAGCAGCGGCTCCGGGAGCGACTCTTCCGGTAAAGCCTGAGCCTGGGCAACCATCGCCAGCAGGGTTTTGCCGTGGAAGCGGATCTCACTTCCCGAGAGCCCGATGCTGTCCAGCTCCCCGAGGCTGCCCGGCATATAGCGCGCTACCGCCCACAGGTTCTCTTCCCGCACCACAAAGTTGACCGCCAGATCGCGCTCGCGGGCTTTACGCAGACGCCACGCCGCCAGCAGCTGCAGGCAGGCCAGCTGGCGGGTGCGCAGCTGCCAGGCGTTGCTAATCTCGCGCCACGCCTCTTCCGGGGCCAGCACCTCCTGACGGCGCAGCTGCATCAGACGACACTCGTCCAGCGCGGCCGGCAGCCAGCCTGCGGTCTCGGTCTCCGCCATCAGCTTATGGGCGATGGGCAGCAGATACCAGACGTCGGCCGCCGCGTAGTCGCACTGCCGCTCGGTCAGGGGGCGCGCCAGCCAGTCGGTGCGGGACTCACTTTTATCCAGCGCCAGACCGGTATACTCCTCAACCATAGAGGCAAAACCCCAGGAGAGCGGGCGACCGCTGAAGGCGGCAAGGATCTGGGTATCGATTAGCGGCTGCGGCAGTTCGCCAAATACGTTGAGAAAAACTTCCAGATCTTCACTGCCGGCGTGGAGAAACTTGGTGACCGCACGATCCCTCAGCAGCTCACGGAACGGTGTCCAGTCGGTGATCTCCAGCGGATCGATCAGCGAAACCTGCTGGCCGTCGTAGACCTGGATCAGGCCCAGCTGCGGATAGTAGGTCCGGGTGCGGACAAACTCGGTGTCGATGGCAAGAGCCGGGAAGGCACGCGCCGCCTCGCTCATGGCCGCCAGCGCGTCATTGGTGGTGATCATCTGGTAGTTCAAATCATACTCTCTTTGGTTTGCGCCCATAAAAAACGCCGGGCTAACCGGCGTTGGGCGACTCACTCGAAGCTTAGACCTTATTGTCTACTTTGGCGCGCGCTTCGTCACGTAATTCTCGCCGTAAAATTTTACCGACGTTGGATTTTGGCAGCTCACTGCGAAACTCCACCAGCTTCGGTACCTTATAGCCGGTAAGCTGACGACGGCAGAAGGTGATGAGCGCCTCTTCGCTAAGGGCGGGATCCTTCTTCACCACAAAGATTTTTACCTTTTCCCCGCTGCTGGTGGACGGCACGCCGACGGCGGCCACCTCCTGCACGCCCGGATGCTGCATCACCACGTCTTCAATTTCGTTAGGGTAGACGTTGAAGCCGGAGACCAGAATCATATCTTTTTTACGATCGACGATACGCAGGAAGCCCTCGTCGTCCATCACCGCAATATCCCCGGTCATCAGCCAGCCGTCCTTGATGATCTCGTCGGTGGCGTCAGGGCGCTGCCAATAGCCGAGCATCACCTGCGGCCCTTTGACGCACAGCTCGCCCGGCTCACCGTGCGGCACCTCCTTGCCCTCGTCATCCACCAGCTTCACCTCGGTAGAGGGCACCGGCAGGCCGATGCTGCCGCTGTGGTAGTCGATATCGTGCGGGTTAACGCTGACCAGCGGAGAGCACTCGGTCAGGCCATAGCCCTCCAGCAGATACTGCCCGGTAAGCTTCACCCAACGCTCGGCGACCGCCTGCTGGACGGGCATCCCGCCGCCTGCGGAGAGGTGCAGCGTGGAGAAGTCGAGCTGCTGGAACTCTTTGTTGTTCAGCAGCGCGTTAAACAGCGTGTTAACCCCGGTCATGGTGGTGAACGGATATTTCGCCAGCTCTTTCACCAGGCCCGGAATATCACGCGGGTTGGTGATCAGCAGGTTCTGGCCCCCCAGCTCGATAAACAGCAGGCAGTTCATGGTCAGGGCAAAGATGTGATACAGCGGCAACGCGGTGACCACCAGCTCTTTGCCCCGATGCAGCAGCGGTCCGTAGGTAGCGTTGACCTGCTCAAGGTTGGCCAGCATGTTGCGGTGGGTCAGCATCGCCCCTTTGGCAACGCCGGTGGTGCCGCCGGTGTATTGCAGAAAAGCGAGGTCGTCCGCCACAACTTCCGGCTTAACGTACTGCATCCGGTAGCCGTTGTGCAGCGCCTGGCGAAACGAGATGGCGTCCGGCAGGTGATATTTAGGCACCAGCCGCTTAATGTACTTGACCACGAAGTTGACCAGCGTTCCCTTCGCCGGAGAGAGCTGATCCCCCATGCGGGTTAAAATGACGTGCTGCACCTGGGTCTTGCTCACCACCTTTTCGAGGGTGTGGGCAAAGTTAGAGACGATGACGATGGCCGCCGCGCCGCTGTCGTTGAGCTGATGCTCCAGCTCGCGAGGGGTATAGAGAGGGTTAACGTTCACCACGACCATGCCCGCGCGCAAAATACCAAACAGCGCTACCGGATACTGCAGCAGGTTGGGCATCATCAGCGCCACGCGATCGCCCTTCTTTAACCCTAGCCCCTGCTGGAGCCAGGCGGCAAAGGCCCGGCTGCGCTCCTCCAGCTTGCGGAAGGTCATAGTCTCGCCCATGTTGATGAACGCTGGCTGATCCGCGTAGCGCACCGCGGCGGTTTCGAAGAGTTCCACAAGGGATTGATAGCGATCGGGGTTGATGTCCGCTGGCACGTCGGCGGGATAACGGTTAAGCCAAACCTTCTTCAATGCGTCACCTCTGAAATGAAAATTCGTCGTCATCGCAACTCCGCTTAATAAACATGCCGTTAACATTATATTAACTCATTGTACCAGTTTATTAATTGGCCGATTCACAGGTTGCGAAGCGCGTCACTCTTTTATTCTTGTTATGGTCTTAAAAAAGGAGAAACAGCGGATAGTCCGCTGTCTCTTCTCTTATTTAACAGAGAGTTACTCTGTTACGATGGTATGCACCGGTGCCGGGCCGGAGTTATACCAGCCGTAACCGCCGTAGCCACCGTAACGCCAGGGATTCGGCCCCGGTCCCCAGTACCACGGATCGATCGGCTGCGGCGGCAGCATCACCTGCTGCTGCAGATGCCAGCGCTTATAGCCACTCACCTTCATGACCATAAACTTGTAGGGGGTCTCGCCGACTTTACCCTGTTCAACGCCGCTAATGGTGCCGACCACGGTCACGTACTGGTTGCGAAAATCTACCGGATCGAGGAAGCCGTTCACGTCGGCGTAGATACGCCCCCGGGACGCTTCGCCGAGAACGGGCCGAGCACCGCTGTCCAGCGGTACCGAGGCGATCTCCAGCCGCGTTTGTCCCTGCTTGTTCTCCATACCGATGACCTTACCGCCGAAGCGCGCCTCCTGGCCAACGTACAGCTCAGGGGCATTCATCACCCGAACCAGATCCTGCTGCGGCGTCGGGCTGCTGCCTTTAATGGCGTCAGGCACCGAGACGCAACCGCTCAGCGCTAAGGCGGCTAAGCCTGCCAGCAGCCAGCGCACGGACCTGCTTTGACCCACCGTTTGGGATACCTTCACTTACCACCTTCCTGCTATTTACATTATTACGTTATGTATATAGCTGAGATTCAATTTCTGCCCGGAAGTTTCTTCCAGGCCACCTCGTTGCGCAAATAAACCGGCTCCGCATGCTCCACGGCGACGGTGCGCTGCTGGGCAAAGAGCTGGCAGGCAAGCGGAAGCATATCTTCGGCAGCGGGGAGCAGGATGCCGCCGTCGCTCAGCGTCAGCCCACACTCTTTGCCAAGATCCGGCCACGCTGGCCAGCCGGTGCCTACCGTGGCCCAGGATCCGCTGAGCTGGGACAGGCGTTCGCTAACCGCGTCCGGCTTCAGCACCGCCTCGCTCTCCTCGCCGTGCCAGACGCCCTGCTCATCGCGCTGGTACTCAGCCCAGTAGACTTCGCCCATGCGGGCATCGATAGCGGCCAGCACCCGCGTCGCGCCGGTTTTACGCCATGCGCCCTGCGCCATGGTGGCCAGCGTCGAGACGCCGATCATCGGCAGCCCGGCACCCAGCGCCAGACCCTGGGCAATGCCGATGCCAATTCGCACGCCGGTAAAGCTGCCCGGCCCGCGGCCAAAGGCCAGGGCATCAAGTTCAGCAAGGGTGACGCCGCTGTCGTTCAGCGTCTGCTGAACGAGGGGCAAAATACGTTGGGTATGTTCTCTTGGGCAGAGTTCAAAGTGGGCAGAGGTCGTACCGTCATTCCACAGGGCAACGGAACAGGCCTCTGTGGCGGTATCAATAGCCAGAATTCGCATCGGTCTTCGCGCTCTCGGGGTGTTGATTCAATAAAATGGCGCGCATCTTAGCACACTCTGCGGCAAATTACTCCGTAGAGGTCCCGGCGAGGAATCTCACCGCGCGGGCGATATCCCGGGTGCGCGGCGTCGGCGGCAGACTGGCGAGGAAGGTGGCACCATAGGGGCGCATCACCAGCCGGTTGTCGCAGATCACCAGCACGCCGCGATCGTCGATATCGCGGATCAGGCGGCCGACACCCTGCTTGAGGGTGATCACCGCGTCCGGCAGCTGGACATCATCAAAGGGATCGCCCCCGCGCAGACGGCAATCCTCCATCCGCGCCTTCAGCAGCGGATCGTCCGGTGAGGTAAAGGGCAGCTTGTCGATGATCACCAGCGACAGGGTATCGCCGCGCACGTCCACTCCCTCCCAGAAGCTGCTGGTCGCGACCAGCAGGGCGTTGCCGGCGGTAACAAACTGCTGTAACAGCTGGCCTTTGCTGGTCTCCCCCTGCAACAGCACCGGCAGCGACAGGGTGGCGCGGAACTGTTCCGCCAGATCGCGCATCATGGCGTGGGAGGTGCAGAGCATAAAGCAGCGGCCGTTGTTGGCCTCAATCATTGGCCTCAGCATGGCGGCCAGCTGGCGTGCTGCACCGGGCTGATTGGCCTGCGGCAGGTTGCGCGGCACGCAGAGCAACGCCTGGCGGGCATAGTCAAAGGGGCTGGGCAGCAGCATTGACTCCGCCGTTTCAATCCCCAGCCGGGAGGTGAAATGGTGCAGCTCATCGTTTACCGAGAGCGTGGCCGACGTAAAGATCCAGCTTCCTGGCTTCTGGGCCATCACCTCTTTGAACTTCTCCGCTACGGTGAGCGGCGTCAGGGCGAGGGTGAAGTGGCGGGAGGTGCACTCGTACCAGTAGCTGAAGCCCGGCTGGTTGATCTCCTTCAGGCGCTTGAGGCGCGTGCGGTAGAGGGTAGCCCGTTCAAAGGCCGCGTCGAGAAGCGCCGAGCGGCCGAGCGAGAGCCTGGCTACGTCATAGCACAGCTCCAGCGCATCATCGAGCAGCAGCAGCGCACGCTGGACGTGGCTGTCCGCCAGCAGCTCGCGCAGGTTGCCGCGATAGCCCGGCTCGCCAAGCTGTAAGCGAAAATCCTGGGCGCTCTGCGCCAGGCGATCCGCGCATTTCTGTAGCTGCTGGGTGTCTTTCAGCTCGGTGCGGTAGGCAATGGTGAAATCCTTCGCCAGATCCAGCAGCTGGCGGCTGGAGAGCGACTGACCGAAGTACTGGCTGGCGATGTCCGGCAGCTGATGCGCTTCGTCGAAGATCATCACGTCGGCCTCGGGGATCAGCTCGCCAAAGCCGCTATCCTTCACCACCATGTCGGCAAGAAAGAGGTGGTGGTTAACGACCACCACGTCGGCATCCATCGCCTTCTTACGCGCTTTGACCACGAAGCAATCTTTATACATCGGGCAGTCGCTGCCGAGGCAGTTGTCGTTGGTGCTGGTCACCAGCGGCCAGGCCTGGGAGTCCTCCGCCACGCTGGCGCAGGTGCTGATGTCGCCGTCCAGCGTCTGGCTCGACCACGACCGCAGCAGGATCACGTCGCTGAGGATCTGCACCGGCAGATCGCCTCCGGCCAGCGCCTGCTGCTCAAGGCGCTCGATGCAGAGGTAGTTGGAGCGCCCCTTCAGCAGCGCCAGGCGGCCGGTATATTCCAGCGCGCGGGAGACGGTAGGCAGATCGCGACTGTAGAGCTGATCCTGCAATGCTTTCGAGCCGGTAGAGATAATGACTTTTTTTCCGGCGCGCAGGGCCGGGGCCAGATAGGCGTAGGTTTTCCCCGTTCCCGTTCCGGCCTCAACCACCAGCGGCTGTGTATTGGCAATGGCGGCGCTCACCGCCTGGGCCATCTGCCGCTGCGGCTCACGCGGTTTAAACCCCGGTATCGCTTTCGCTAACTGCCCGTCTGTTGCAAAATCGTCCGTTACACTGTTCTCTGCCACGCCGCCCCCTGGTTATATCGCCAGTGATTATGTCAGGCGCGGGAATTTTTAGCTAGCCGAAGTCGTGACAGGATCGCCACCCTGTGGCAGTCTTGGCGCAGGAAAACAGCCATAAAGGAGTGAAAAGTGACGATTAAACGTATTGATGCCGAGGCCCGCTGGTCAGATGCGGTGATCCACAACCAGACGCTGTATTACACCGGCGTGCCGGAGAACCTGGAAGCCGACGCTGAGGCGCAGACCGCCAACACCCTGGCACAGATTGATGCCGTGCTGGCAAAACAGGGTAGCGACAAGACGCGTATTCTGGATGCCACGATTTTTCTGGCCAACGCCGATGACTTTGCGGCGATGAACCGCGCCTGGGATGCGTGGGTGGTAGCAGGCCATGCGCCGGTACGCTGCACCGTACAGGCGACGCTGATGAACCCGCAGTACCGGGTCGAAATTAAAATTATCGCCGCGGTCTAGGGTTACTCCTCTTCATCCTCATCTTCAAAGCGTGCCACGATCCGCTCCCCGGTATGGTTGGCACGCAGCTCCTCGGCGACCACGGCAATTGCCTGCCCGCTGCTCATCCCTTCGGACATAAGCTGCTGAATACGCTCTACTGCCTGCTGCTGTTGCTCATGACTGAGCGAAGGTAAACCTGCAAACATTGTTAACTCCTGCTAGATTATCAGCGCTAATTATTTCACGCTGCCTGGTCGTTTGCCACACATGAACACGCTTTCCCCTAACGTTATTCCCCTGCCGTGGCGTCATGACGCCGCTGAGTTCTGGTTTGCCCCCTTGAGCCACCTGCCGTGGGCGATGCTGCTGCACTCCGGCCATGCCGATCATCCCTACAGCCGCTTCGATATTTTGGTCGCCGATCCGCTGGGCACGCTGGTCACCACCGGTGAGACCACGCGGGTGACGCTGGACGGCACGGCGATCTCGTCGGCCGATCCGCTGGCGCTGCTCCAGCAGGCGCTGACGTCGCTGGGGCTGTCCGCCGAGGTAAATCCCGATCTCCCCTTCCAGGGGGGCGCGCTGGGGCTGTTTGGCTACGATCTCGGTCGGTGCTTTGAAACGCTGCCTACACTGGCAGAGGCCGATATCGCCCTGCCGGATATGGCGGTAGGGTTGTATGACTGGGCGCTGATTGTCGATCACCATAAAAAGCGTGTATCGCTGCTGAGCCACGGCGATGTCAACGCCCGTCTTGCGTGGCTGAAGGCGCAGCAGGCGCCCGCTGCCGAGAATTTTTGCCTTACCTCTGGCTGGCACGCCAATATGAGTCCGACGGAGTATGCCGATAAGTTTAACCGGGTGCAGGCCTATTTGCAGAGCGGCGACTGCTACCAGGTCAATCTGGCCCAGCGTTTTCAGGCTGCCTATCAGGGCGATGAGTGGCAGGCGTTCACCCGCCTCAACGTCAGCAACCGCGCGCCGTTCAGCGCCTTTCTGCGCCTTGACGCCGGGGCGATCCTGAGCCTGTCGCCGGAGCGGTTTATCCATCTGGAGCGGGATCGCATTCAGACCCGCCCGATTAAAGGCACCCTACCCCGGCTGGCCGATGCCGAGGCCGATCGTCAGCAGGCGGAAAAGCTGGCAGCCTCACCGAAGGATCGCGCTGAAAACCTGATGATCGTGGACCTGATGCGCAACGACATTGGCCGGGTGGCGGTTCCCGGCTCGGTGCGCGTCCCGGAGCTGTTTGTGGTGGAGCCGTTTCCCGCGGTGCACCATCTGGTCAGCACCGTCACCGCCCGCCTGCCCGCCTCGCTGCACGCCTGCGATCTGCTGCGCGCCGCCTTCCCCGGCGGCTCGATCACCGGCGCGCCGAAGGTGCGGGCGATGCAGATTATTGATGAGCTGGAGCCGCAGCGGCGTAACGCCTGGTGCGGCAGCATCGGCTATATCAGCCTCTGCGGCACGATGGACACCAGCATCACCATCCGCACCCTGAGCGCCTGCAACGGCCAGCTCTACTGCTCCGCCGGAGGCGGTATTGTGGCTGATAGCGAATCCGGGGCGGAATATCAGGAAACCTTTGATAAAGTTAATCGTATTCTGCAACTTCTGGAGAGTTAACGGGTGGAGAGCACAAACCTGACCCTGGACGATTTTTTATCCCGCTTCCAACTTTTACGCCCGCAGGCCAGCGGTGCAAGCCTGAACAACCGCCAGGCGGCGGTGCTGATCCCGGTGGTGCGCCGCGAGCAGCCGGGACTGCTGCTGACCCAGCGATCGACACGCCTGCGTAAGCATGCGGGCCAGGTCGCCTTTCCCGGCGGGGCCGTGGACAGTAGCGATGCCTCTATTATTGCCGCCGCCCTGCGCGAGGCCGAAGAGGAGGTCGCCATCCCCCCTGAGGCGGTAGAGGTGATCGGCGTTCTGCCGCCGGTGGATAGCGTGACCGGGTTTCAGGTCACCCCGGTGGTGGGGATTATCCCACCGGATCTGCACTACCACGCCAGCGAAGATGAGGTCGCCGCGGTGTTTGAGATGCCGCTGGCAGAAGCGCTGCGCCTGGGCCGTTATCACCCGCTGGATATTCACCGGCGCGGCAATGCACACCGGGTGTGGCTCTCCTGGTATCAGCATTACTTTGTCTGGGGCATGACCGCAGGCATTATTCGTGAGCTGGCTTTACAGATCGGCCTGAAACCCTGACTATACTTTACACAGCGCCCTGATTTTACCGGACGTGACCTGCCTCTCAGCATTAGTAAAATAGAGGTTGGCTATTAGTTTAATTCATGTGAATAGTTAAACCGATCCCGCAGTTCCCTCTTACACTATGCGCAATTATTACATCGTTGCCGGAGGGTCCGGTAACCCTGTCAGGAGTGTTAGCGTGATTAGTATATTCGACATGTTTAAGGTGGGAATTGGTCCTTCCTCTTCTCATACTGTTGGGCCAATGAAGGCCGGGAAACAGTTCGTCGATGACCTGGTCGAAAAGGGATTGCTGGAGAGCGTCACCCGTGTGGCGGTGGACGTCTATGGTTCACTGTCGCTGACCGGTCGCGGCCACCACACCGATATCGCCATTATTATGGGCCTGGCGGGTAACGAGCCGGCGACCGTTGATATCGATGCCATTCCGGCGTTCATTCGCGATGTTGAAACCCGTGGCCGCCTGCTGCTGGCCCACGGCCGTCACGAGGTAGATTTCCCTGCCGATAACGGCATGCGTTTCCAGAGCGACAACCTGCCGCTGCATGAGAACGCAATGCGCATCCACGCGTATCAGGGCGAGAAAGAGATCTACAGCAAAACCTACTACTCTATCGGCGGCGGGTTTATCGTCGATGAAGAGCACTTTGGTAAAGAGAGCGCCCAGGCCATCAGCGTTCCCTACCCCTACGACTCTGCCCAGGCAATATTGAACTGGTGCAAGGAGACCGGCCTGTCCCTCTCCGGCATGGTGATGCAGAACGAGCTGGCCCTGCACAGCAAAGAAGAGATCGCCGACTATTTTGCTCACGTCTGGCAGACGATGCAGGCCTGTATCGATCGCGGCATGAACACCGAAGGCGTGCTGCCTGGTCCGCTGCGGGTGCCGCGTCGCGCCTCGGCCCTGCGCCGCCTGCTGGTCGCCAGCGACAAGCACTCCAGCGATCCGATGGTGGTCGTGGACTGGGTTAACATGTTTGCCCTGGCGGTAAACGAAGAGAACGCCGCCGGTGGCCGCGTCGTGACTGCCCCAACCAACGGCGCATGCGGGATCGTGCCGGCGGTGCTGGCCTACTACGATCACTTTATCGAGCCGGTTACCCCGGATATCTACACCCGCTACTTCCTGGCGGCAGGTGCCATCGGTACCCTCTACAAGATGAACGCCTCCATCTCCGGTGCGGAAGTGGGCTGTCAGGGTGAAGTGGGCGTTGCCTGCTCTATGGCGGCAGCGGGCCTTGCGGAGCTGATGGGTGCCAGCCCGGAGCAGGTCTGCGTGGCGGCGGAGATCGGCATGGAGCATAACCTCGGTCTGACCTGCGACCCGGTTGCCGGTCAGGTGCAGGTGCCTTGCATCGAACGTAACGCCATTGCCTCGGTGAAAGCCATCAACGCCTCACGCATGGCCATGCGCCGCACCAGCGAACCGCGCGTCTCGCTGGATAAGGTGATCGAAACCATGTATGAAACCGGGAAAGACATGAACGCCAAATACCGCGAAACCTCTCGCGGCGGGCTGGCGATCAAGGTGCAGTGCGACTAATCCTCTGACGACGTCCCTGCAACTATTGTCTTTCATACCCTTTTCGCCCATCTGATACGGATGGGCGAATTTCATGAACTTTTCTCGTTACCTGAAATAATGCCCACTACACTACCTGAGTTGCCACGGGCATTCACGCCAGTGGCTTTTCGGGTGGCCGTGGCATGCAAACAGCTCACAGGATAATTACCAATTATCGCCGCAAACGGATTATCGTCTGCCTGGTGTTGTCACTTACTACCCTCGTTTGCACGCTAATTATTGGCTTTATTTCGCAGCGCAATTTAAATCAGCAATCTACCGCCGCCTTCGTGTCACATGCGGTTGAA
>NZ_DAMACX010000043.1:0-31084 GCF_031998825.1 Pseudescherichia sp. | reverse complement strand
GAACGGTTCATCGCCTTACACATGATGTAGGAGAGGATCGCACCGGACGAGCCTACCAGCGCACCGGTCACGATCAGCAGGTCGTTGCTGAGCATAAAGCCCGCCGCTGCCGCTGCCCAGCCGGAGTAGGAGTTGAGCATCGACACCACAACCGGCATGTCTGCCCCGCCGATCGACGCCACCAGGTGCCAGCCAAAGGCCAGCGCAATAATGGTCATCACCAGCAGCGCCAGCACCTGCAGCCCTACGCTTTCGGTGCGAACAAACACCAGCAGAAGCAGGAATGAGACCACCAGCGCTGCAAGATTCATCTTGTGACGGTTCGGCAGCATCAGCGGTTTAGAGGAGATCTTACCGCGCAGCTTGCCGAACGCCACGATGGATCCGGTGAAGGTCACCGCACCGATAAAGATACCGAGGAACACCTCTGTCAGGTGAATGTTGACCAGGATCGGCTCAAGTCCCGGCTCGTGATACAGGTAGCTGTTAAAGCCTACCAGCACCGCTGCCAGACCCACGAAGCTGTGCAGGATCGCCACTAGCTCCGGCATCTCGGTCATCTCAACTTTTTTCGCCAGATGGATACCAATTGCGCCACCGATAATCATCGCGACGATGATCCAGGCAACGTTGCCGGTATCCGGCCCAAAGATGGTGGCGATCAGCGCAATCGCCATCCCGGCCATGCCAAAGCGGTTACCCTGCTGAGAAGTCTCATGCTTTGACAGCCCGGCCAGGCTGAAAATAAACAGGATCGCGGCAACAATGTATGCAGCTGTAACTAATCCTCCAGACATGTGCTACCCCTTAGTTCTTCCGGAACATTTTCAGCATGCGCTGAGTGACGGTGAAACCACCGAAAATATTGATACTGGCAATCAGAACGGCAATAAAGCTCAGGAAGCTTATCCAGCCGCCGTGACCGATTTGCAACAGTGCACCGACAACGATAATGCCCGAGATGGCATTAGTGACCGACATCAGCGGCGTATGCAGCGCATGGGAGACGTTCCACACCACGTAGTAACCCACCACGCAGGCCAGTGCGAAGACGGTAAAGTGGCCAAGGAACTCTTTCGGTGCGACATCCGCCAGCCAGCCGAAGAGGATAATCACCAGCGCCATCAGGGCATATTTACGCCACGGCGAAGCGGGAGCCTTGGGTGCCTCAGGCGCTGGGGCGGCTTTCGTGGCCGCCTGCGGCTGGGCAGAAACCTGAATAGGCGGCGCAGGCCAGGTGGTTTCGCCGTCGCGGATCACCGTGACGCCGCGCACCACCACGTCGTCAAAATCGACGGTGACGTTGCCATCTTTCTCTTTGCACAGCAGCTTCAGCAGGTTAACCAGGTTAGTGCCGTAGAGCTGGGAGGACTGGGTCGGCAGGCGGCCCGGCAGGTCGGTATAACCAATCACCTTAACGCCGTTGGCGGTGGTGAAGATCTCGTTGGGCACAGTGTATTCGCAGTTGCCGCCGTTTTGCGCTGCCAGATCGACAATCACGCTGCCAGGCTTCATGGCGTCCACCATCTCACGGGTAATGAGCGTCGGTGCCGGTTTGCCCGGGATCAGCGCGGTGGTCACAATGATGTCCACCTCTTTTGCCTGAGCGGCGAAGAGCGCCATCTCGGCTTTGATAAACGCTTCGGACATCACCTTGGCGTAGCCGTCGCCGCTGCCCGCTTCCTCTTTGAAATCCAGCTCGAGGAACTCAGCGCCCATGCTCTGGACCTGCTCTTTCACTTCCGGGCGGGTATCAAAGGCGCGCACAATCGCGCCAAGGCTGTTGGCCGCACCAATGGCGGCAAGACCGGCAACGCCAGCACCGATGACCATCACTTTAGCCGGCGGCACTTTCCCGGCGGCGGTGATCTGCCCGGTAAAGAAGCGGCCAAACTCGTGGGCGGCCTCTACAATGGCACGGTAGCCAGCAATGTTCGCCATCGAGCTGAGAGCATCGAGGGACTGGGCGCGCGAGATACGCGGCACGGAGTCCATTGCCATTACCGTTACGTTACGTGCAGCAAGCTTCTCAAGCAGCTGCGGGTTCTGTGCGGGCCAGATAAAGCTGACCAGCGTAGTGCCCGGATTAAGGCATTCAATCTCGTCGTCGCCAGGCGCGTTCACCTTAAGAATGATGTCTGATTGCCAGATAGCACTGCCATCGACAACCTCGGCACCCGCCTCGGTAAAGGCATGGTCATCGAAGCTTGCTAACTTGCCCGCGTCGCTTTCGACCGCGACGGTGAAACCCAGCTTCAGCAGCTGCTCGACCGTTTTCGGTGTCGCTGCCACACGGGTCTCATTGGCCAACCGCTCTTTTGGTATACCAATACGCATAGTTTTCCCTTCCATCGGTTTTGAATGATGGTTTGTCAGTTTTTTTCACAGGTATCAAAAAATAAAACCGTAACAAACTTTCTATAACCTACTGAAAATAACGCTTGTGATCTACCGCAACAATTCAGAAATTAAGGTTTTATTAGGGAAAATTGAGCCAGCACGGGTATAAACAGCCCAATTTAACTTTAAATAATGGCAAAGGCCTCATATTCCGCTTACACGAGGCGGCAAAACATGATTTATCGCCGGGCTAGATCCGTATTTTAACAAGGTATTAACTTAAAAAAGTCATATGCTTAATCGCTTTTCCTGGTCAAGCGCCTGTTTTTTCAACATATCGCGTTTTGTTATGCCTGCCCATCGCCTTGTGGGTGCGGGCGGTGAAAAATCTCGCAGACAGTCACAAGATTAAAATGCAATAATCACCCACGTTTTCAAGACATCTCTAATACCAGTATCTGGTTTGCGCAAGGCGAAGGACTATTTTTATGAAGCTTAAGAACACCCTCCTGGCATCCGCACTCCTGTCGGCAACGGCCCTGTCGGCTCATGCCGCAACCGAGTTGACGCCGGAGCAAGCGGAAGCGGTAAAACCCTACGACCGCGTCGTCGTAACCGGCCGCTTTACCGCCATTGGTGACGCTGTCGCCGCCGTCTCCAACCGCGCCGATAAAGAGGGCGCAGACGCTTTCTTCGTGGTTGATACCACTGATGTAGGTAACAGCGGCAACTGGCGTGTAACGGCCGACCTCTATAAAAATGATGCGGCGAAAGCAGACGCACCGCAAAATCGAGTGATCAACGGCGTGACCGAGCTGCCAAAAGACCAGGCCATTGAGCTGGAGCCGTTTGATACCGTGACCGTACAGGGCTTCTACCGCAGCCAGCCTGACGTCAACGCCGCTATCACTAAAGCAGCGAAAGCAAAAGGTGCGGCCTCGTTCTATATCGTGCGCCAGGTTGATGCTAACGACGGGGGTAACCAACGTATTACCGCCTATATCTATAAAGCCGATGCCAAAAAGCGCGTGCTGCAGAGCCCAGATGCAATCCCCGCTGATTCTGAATCAGGCCGCGCCGCGCTGGCGAAAGGCGGTGAAGAGGCGAAGAAAGTTGAGATCCCTGGTATCGCGACCAGCGCCACACCGAGCGCGGAAGTGGGCCGTTTCTTCGAAACACAAACATCGAAGGGCGGACGTTACACTGTCACCCTGCCGGACGGTACTAAAGTCGAAGAAGTGAATAAAATTACCGCTGCGCAGATGGTGCCATTCGATAGCATTAAGTTCACTGGCAACTACGGCAATGGGACCGAAGTCTCTTACCAGGTGGCAAAACGGGCCGCCAAAAAAGGCGCGAAATATTACCATATTACGCGTCAGTGGCAGGAGCGCGGCAACAACCTCACCATCAGCGCTGACCTCTACAGATAATTCTACAAAAGGCGGCTGAGGCCGCCTTTTTCTCGCATTTCTGCAAATTTCTGCCATACATCATTGCATGCGCATCTTCCACTACGTAAAATCCCGCGCCTTAGTATGATCCACGCTATTTATGCGCTCCGGCGAAATAATTATTCTGGATTTGTTGTTTTTCTAACAGGATGCCAATGGAAAAGAAACTTGGCCTGAGCGCGCTGACTGCGCTTGTTTTAAGTTCAATGCTGGGCGCAGGCGTATTCAGCCTGCCGCAGAATATGGCGGCCGTCGCCAGCCCTGCCGCGTTAATGATCGGCTGGGCCATTACCGGGGTAGGCATTCTGCTGCTGGCCTTTGCCATGCTGCTGCTGACCCGCCTGCGCCCGGATCTCGACGGCGGAATATTTACCTATGCCCGGGAAGGTTTCGGCGAGCTGATTGGTTTCTGCTCCGCCTGGGGCTACTGGCTCTGCGCGGTGATCGCCAACGTCTCCTATCTGGTTATTGTCTTCTCGGCGCTGAGCTTCTTCACCGATACGCCCGCGCTGCGCCTGTTTGGCGACGGCAATACCTGGCAATCTATCGTTGGCGCGTCATGCCTGCTGTGGATCGTTCACTGGCTGGTGCTGCGCGGGGTGCAAACTGCGGCGAGCATCAACCTCGCGGCTACGATGGCCAAGCTGGTGCCGCTGGGCCTGTTTGTTGTGCTGGCCGGGCTAGCCTTTAACGCCGACAGGTTTAGCCTTGATTTTACCGGGGTAGAGCTTGGCGTGCCGGTCTGGGAGCAGGTGAAAAATACCATGCTCATCACCCTGTGGGTCTTCATTGGCGTCGAGGGTGCGGTGGTCGTATCCGCACGGGCGCGCAACAAGCAGGACGTAGGCCGGGCTACGCTGATGGCGGTTATCGCCGCTCTGACGGTCTATCTGCTGGTCACCCTGCTGTCGCTGGGCGTAGTCCCGCGTCCGCAGCTGGCGGAGATGCGCAACCCCTCTATGGCCGGGCTGATGGTAGATATGATGGGCTCCTGGGGTGAGGTGATCATTGCCGCCGGGTTGATCGTCTCTGTTTGCGGCGCTTACCTGAGCTGGACCATCATGGCGGCAGAGGTACCTCTACTGGCGGCCAAATACAAAGCCTTCCCGCGTATTTTTGCCCGTCAGAATGAGAACAACGCCCCTTCGGCGTCGCTTTGGCTGACTAACGCCAGCGTGCAGATCTGCCTGATTTTGATCTGGCTCACAGGTTCAGATTACAATACGCTTTTAACCATCGCATCCGAGATGATTCTGGTACCTTACTTTCTGGTGGGCGCCTATCTGTTAAAAGTGGCCCAGCGTCCGCTGCATCAGGCAACGGGTATCGGTGCCTGCATCTATGGCCTATGGTTACTCTATGCCTCCGGGCCAATGCATCTGCTGCTGTCGGTAGTGCTTTACGCACCAGGCCTGCTGGTCTTTCTCTACGCACGCCGCACCCATCCGCAGCGCGATTTGTTACAACGTCACGAAAAGGTGCTGATGGGTCTGCTGCTCATTGCTGCGCTTCCGGCGACCTGGATATTGATGGGGCAGTAACGCTGCCCCACGCTGTAAAACAAGGAGATTACGATGGGAAAAAACGACCCCTGCCCGATTCTGATCACCGGCGGCGGCCGCCGTATTGGCCTAGCCATTGCCCACCATTTTCTCAACCAGCAGCAGCCGGTTATCGTTAGCTACCGCACGCCCTACCCGGCGATTGACGTTTTACAGGAGGCGGGCGCGGTCTGCATTCAGGCGGATTTTTGTCACGACGAGGGTATCCTCGCCTTTGCCGAGCAGGTGAAATCACTTACCCGCGGGCTGAGGGGCATTATCCACAATGCCGGTGCCTGGGTGCCGGAGAAGCCAGGCACGCCGATCACCGAGGTGCTCTGCGCGATGATGCAGATCCACGTCCATGCTCCCTATCTGCTGAATCATGCCCTGGAGAGCCTGCTGCGCGGCCACGGTCACTCTGGCGGAGACATTATCCACTTTACCGACTACGTCGTTGAACGCGGCAGCGATAAGCATATCGCCTATGCAGCCAGCAAGGCGGCGCTGGATAATATGACCCGCTCGTTTGCCCGCAAGCTGGCTCCAGAGGTGAAAGTGAACTCGATTGCCCCGTCGCTGATTCTGTTCAACGAGGGGGATGACGCTGAGTATCGGCAGAAGGCCCTGAATAAGTCGCTGATGAAAATTGCCCCCGGCGAGAAAGAGGTGATCGATCTGATCGACTACCTTCTTACCAGCCGTTTCGTGACCGGCCGTAGCTTTGCGCTCGACGGCGGTCGTCCGCTGCGCTAGTGGAAGCGGCTCCAGCAGAAGATAAGCAGCCAGGCGCTGAGGCTCCAGCAGAGTACCGCCGCCCCCAGCGCCAGCGGCAGCCGCATTGAGGCGGTGAAGTACCAGAGCGACAGCAGGTATAAAAAGTAGGGAATAATAGCCCACATGCCAAACACGATAGTGGTGCGCAGCGCCTCGATACCGTGCTCGGAAGCGACGATATAGTGCGCTATCAGCGCAAAGGTAGGAAACAGCGGGATCAGCCCGGCAATATAGTAATTTTTTGTTTTTGCTAACACGCCAATCAGTAAGACTACCAGCGCGCCAATCGCCGCTTTAACCACCAACCCCATGATTTTTCCCTGACTCTTTGCAAAATGAAGCGACCAGCATAACGGAAGCACCGCCGTTTATGAAAGATTAATGGAAGCTTCCGGCAAGGCGGTGTATGTTGGCGTTTTTGCCCCTTATGATGACCAATGAACAAGATCGTTTTTGTGGAAGACGACCCGGAAGTGGGTGCGCTGATTGCTGCCTACCTTGGCAAGCACGACATTGACGTTATGCTAGAGACGCGTGGCGATCGCGCCGAAGAGACCATCCTGCGTGAAAATCCTGAGCTGGTGCTGCTCGATATTATGCTCCCCGGCAAGGATGGTATGACGCTCTGCCGCGATCTGCGCGGCCAGTGGCAAGGCCCTATAGTGCTCCTGACCTCCCTCGATAGCGATATGAACCATATCCTCTCTCTTGAGATGGGAGCCAGCGACTACATCCTGAAAACCACCCCGCCCGCCGTGCTGCTGGCACGCCTGCGCCTCCATCTGCGCCAGAGTACCGGCGCCACGCGCCCCGCTGCCACAACGCTAACGCCACACAACGCGCTACGCTTTGGCACTTTGTCTATCGATCCCGTCAACCGCCAGGTACTGTTAGCCAACGAGCCGGTGGCTCTCTCCACCGCCGACTTTGACCTGCTCTGGGAGCTGGCAACCCACGCCGGGCAGATCATGGACCGCGATGCGCTGCTGAAAAACCTGCGCGGTGTGAGCTACGACGGGCTGGATCGCAGCGTTGACGTTGCTATCTCCCGCCTGCGCAAAAAGCTGCTGGATAGCGCCACCGAGCCATACCGGATCAAAACCGTGCGTAACAAGGGCTACCTGTTTGCCCCGCATGCATGGGATAACCCGCAATGAAAAAGCTGTTCGTTCAGTTCTACCTGCTGCTGTTTGTCTGCTTTCTGGTGATGACCATGCTGGTCGGCCTGGTGTACAAATTCACCGCTGAACGCGCAGGCAGACAGTCGCTGGACGACCTGATGAAAAGCTCCCTCTATCTGATGCGCAGCGAGCTGCGGGAGATCCCGCCTCATGAGTGGAGCAAAACCCTGAAGGAGATGGATCTCAACCTCTCTTTCGATATGCGTATCGAGCCGCTGACTAAGTTTCACCTCAGCGCCGCCACCACCCAGCGTCTGCGCGAGGGGGACATTGTGGCGCTGGACGAGGAGTATACGTTTATCCAGCGCATTCCCCGCAGCCACTACGTGCTGGCGGTAGGGCCAATTCCCTATCTCTTCTATCTGCATGAGATGCGCCTGTTTGACATCCTGCTGATGGTTTTTATTGCCATCTCTCTCGCCTTTCCGGTCTTTATCTGGATGCGCCCCCACTGGCAGGAGATGCTGCGGCTGGAGTCCGCCGCCCAGCGATTTGGTAACGGCCACCTGAACGAGCGGATCCATTTTGCCAACGGTTCGAGCTTCGAACGCCTCGGCGTCGCCTTCAACCAGATGGCGGATAACATTAACGCTCTGATTGCCAGTAAGAAGCAGCTTATCGACGGGATTGCCCACGAGCTGCGCACCCCGCTGGTACGTCTGCGCTATCGGCTGGAGATGAGCGATAATCTCATGGAAGCCGAGCGGCTGGCGCTCAACCGCGACATCGGCCAGCTTGAGGCGCTGATCGAGGAGCTGCTCACTTACGCCCGTCTCGATCGCCCGCAAAACGAGCTGCATCTCTCTGAACCGGATCTGCCCCGCTGGGTAGCGAGCTACGTCGATGATGTGACCACTATCAACCCTGGCCGTACGCTGACGCTGGCGGCCAGCGCTGAAGCAGACTATGGCGCGCTGGATATGCGACTGATGGCGCGCGTGCTTGATAACCTGGTGAATAATGCCCTGCGCTACAGCGAAAGCACCGTGCAGATTGCACTTCGACATGACGGCACCCGGGCCAGCCTGATTGTTGAAGATGATGGCCCAGGCATTGAGCCGGATGCACGGGAGCGTATATTTGAACCCTTTGTGCGGCTCGACCCAAGCCGAGACCGGGCCACTGGCGGCTGCGGTCTGGGGCTGGCGATTGTGCATTCTATCGCGCAGGCCATGAATGGAGAGGTGGTTTGCGACGCCGGAGAGTTAGGTGGCGCACGGTTTACCTTTAGCTGGCCCGTGTGCTATTCGATCTAAACATTGTCTCCTGTGTTTATGTAGCCCGCAGGAAGCGCCACCCGACATGAGCCAGTCATAATGCCGGATGGCGGCTAACGCCTTATCCGGCCTACAAGGCTTGTTAGCACGGTGGCCTAAATGTAGGAAGTGTGTTACTCTTTTAGTATGTTGTAACTAATGAGATTACTTATGGCCAGCTACGACCTGATTGAGCGTTTAACCACTACCTTCCGCCAGATTGAGCGCGAGCTTGCGGAGCTAAAGGGCGAGCTTGGAGAGTGTCGGCTGCTGGCCGGACGCGTATTTGAGCTGCCGGAGGTGACCAAAGAGGCCGAGCATGCACCGCTGACCACCATTCAGGTCAAACAGCATGTGGGCAAACGCGCCGGCGAGCGCGCCCTGCACCACTTCTCTCACCTTTTCATCCAGCAGCAGTCGGAAAATCGCAGCAGTAAGGCGGCGGTTCGCCTGCCGGGGGTGGTCTGCTACCAGACCACTCTGGCAACGCGCGACAGCCTCGAGGCGCGCATTGGGCTGATTAACAGCCTGAAAACGACTTTTGAGCAGATTGTTACCGTCGAATCTGGCCTGCCCTCCGCGGCCCGCTTTGACTGGGTACACCACCATCTGCCGGGTCTGATCACCCTGAATGCCTATCGAACGCTGACCGCCCTGCGCGATCCGGCGACGCTGCGCTTTGGTTGGGCCAACAAGCATATCATCAAGAATTTCACCCGCGATGAGGTGCTGGCCCAGTTGGAGAAGAGTTTAAAAGCGCCGCGAGCGGTGGGAGGCTGGACGCGGGAGCAGTGGCAGGCCCGGCTGGAGCAGGAGTATAACGATATCGCCGCCCTGCCGCAGAAGGCCCGGCTGAAGATCAAGCGGCCGGTGAAGGTGCAGCCCATTGCCCGGGTCTGGTACGCCGGCTCGCAAAAGCAGGTGCAGCACGCCTGTCCAACGCCCATTATTGCGCTGATCGCTGAGGAGAGCGGTGGCCGGGTGCCGGACATCGGCGAGCTGTTGAACTATGATGCCGACAACGTCCAGCACCGCTATAAGCCGGAGGCGCAGCCGCTGACGTTAATCATTCCCCGGCTGCACCTCTACGTTGCCAACTAGCGGGTCACTCGCTGCCGGATGGCAGGCTGCCGACCATGGTTTCCGGGCGCACCCAGGTATCAAACTGCTCCTCGGTCAGGTAGCCCAGCGCCAGCGCCGAGGCTTTTAGCGTCAGCCCCTCTTTGTGCGCCTTCTTGGCGATTTCGGCGGCCTTGTCGTAGCCAATGTGGGTATTCAGGGCCGTTACCAGCATCAGCGACTCGTTGAGGAGCTGATCGATACGCGTCCTGTTTGGCTCGATGCCGATGGCGCAGTGCTCGTTGAAGCTTTCCATCCCGTCTGCCAGCAGGCGCACCGATTGCAGGAAGTTATGGATAACCATTGGGCGGAAGACGTTCAGCTCGAAGTTACCCGACGCGCCCCCCATATTGATGGCTACGTCGTTGCCCATCACCTGACAGCAGAGCATGGTCAGGGCCTCGCACTGGGTCGGGTTGACCTTGCCCGGCATGATGGAGCTTCCCGGTTCGTTTTCCGGAATAGTAACCTCACCAATGCCGCAGCGCGGGCCAGAAGCCAGCCAGCGTACATCGTTAGCAATCTTCATCAGCGACGCCGCCAGCCCCTTCAGCGCGCCGTGGGCATGCACCAGCGCATCGCAGGTTGCCAGCGCCTCGAACTTGTTCGGCGCGGTGACAAACCCCTGGCCGGTGATAGCCGCCAGCTCATCGGCCACGCGATGGGCATATTCCGGATGGGTATTCAGCCCGGTCCCTACTGCTGTGCCGCCGAGGGCCAGCTCCGACAGATGCGGCAGGCTATTTTCGATATGCTTCAGGTTATGCTCCAGCATCGCCACCCAGCCGGAGATCTCCTGGCCCAGCGTCAGAGGCGTCGCATCCTGCAGATGGGTACGGCCGATTTTGACGATATCGGCATAGGCGCGGGATTTTTCCCCCAGGGTGCGGGTCAGCTCCAGCAGAGAGGGGATCAGATCCTCCCGCACGGCGATAACCGACGCCACGTGCATGGCGGTCGGAAAGACGTCGTTAGAGCTTTGGCTTTTGTTAACGTCGTCGTTGGGGTGCACCTTACGCGCCATCCCACGTTCGCCGCCTAACAGCTCGCTGGCGCGGTTCGCCAGCACCTCGTTCATGTTCATGTTGCTTTGGGTGCCAGAGCCAGTCTGCCAGATCGCCAGCGGAAACTCGTCCGGATGGTCGCCGTTGAGCACCTCATCTGCTGCGCTGATGATGGCCTGCGCTTTCTCAGTAGCCAGCAGGCCCAGATCCTGGTTAACTTTTGCCGCTGCCCGCTTGGTTAAGGCCAGCGCACGGAGTAGCGAGACCGGCATTTTCTCGGTCGAGATACGAAAATGCTCGAGCGATCGCTGGGTTTGCGCGCCCCATAGCTTGTCTGCCGGGACGTCGATTGCGCCCATCGAATCTTTCTCACTGCGATGCGAAGTCATATACGCTCCTTGAATACGTTGCGATGTGGGTTACAGCACTGCTCACCTGCCCAAAGAGTTATAAGTATTGATGATTTTCCAGCGCCAGCGGCAAAAAAAACCGCCCGGTTGGGCGGTCTCAAGTTACTTCACGCAGCGGGCACAGGCCGAGGCGTGGATCTGCTGGAAGAAGTCGTTGCCCTTATCATCCACCAGGATAAAGGCCGGGAAATCAACCACTTCAATTTTCCAGATGGCTTCCATCCCCAGCTCCGGGTACTCGACGCACTCCAGGCTGCGGATGCTCCCCTGGGCCAATACCGCCGCCGGGCCGCCAATGCTGCCGAGATAGAAACCGCCGTGCTTGTGGCAGGCATCGGTCACCTGCTGGCTGCGGTTGCCTTTCGCCAGCATGATCATACTCCCGCCCTCAGACTGAAGCTGATCGACATAGGAGTCCATCCGTCCTGCCGTGGTCGGCCCAAGGGAGCCGGAGGCGTAGCCTTCAGGGGTTTTCGCCGGTCCGGCGTAGTAGATCGGGTGATCTTTAACGTACTGCGGCAGCCCTTCACCACGATCCATGCGCTCTTTCAGCTTAGCGTGAGCGATGTCGCGGGCTACGATAATGGTGCCGCTCAGCGACAGACGGGTCGACACCGGGTACTGAGAGAGCTGCTGTAAGATGTCACGCATCGGCCGGTTGAGATCGATGCGTACCGCTTCACCCTCGCCCGCCTGGCGCAGCGACTCAGGAATGTATTTTCCCGGATTCTGCTCCAGCTTCTCAATCCAGATCCCGTCGCGGTTAATTTTGGCTTTGATATTGCGATCCGCCGAGCAGGAGACGCCCATGCCTACCGGGCAGGATGCCCCGTGGCGCGGCAGACGGATCACCCGCACGTCGTGCGCGAAGTATTTGCCGCCGAACTGCGCCCCGAGACCGAGATCCTGCGCGGCACGCAGCAGCTCGTTCTCCAGGGCTACGTCGCGGAACGCCTGGCCGTGTTCGTTACCTTCGGTGGGTAGGCCATCGTAGTACTTGGTTGAGGCCAGCTTGACGGTCTTCAGAGTGGCTTCCGCTGATGTTCCGCCGATGACAAAGGCAATATGGTAAGGCGGACACGCCGCCGTTCCCAGGGTGCGCATCTTGTCGACCAGGTAATCCTTCAGCTTGCCCGGCGTCAGCAGCGCCTTGGTCTCCTGGTAGAGATAGGTCTTATTGGCCGAACCGCCGCCTTTGGCAATGCAGAGAAACTTATACTCGTCACCGTCGACGCTGTAGAGATCGATCTGCGCCGGCAGGTTGGTGCCGGTGTTGACCTCGCGGTACATATCCAGCGCTGCGTTCTGCGAGTAGCGCAGGTTATCTTCGATATAGGTGTTATAGACCCCACGCGCCAGCGCCGCTTCATCGCTGCCGCCGGTCCACACTCGCTGGCCCTTCTTGCCGCTGATAATGGCCGTGCCGGTATCCTGGCAGGTTGGCAGAATGCCCTTCGCGGCAATATCAGAGTTGCGTAAAAATTGCAGCGCCACGTAGCGATCGTTCTCGCTGGCTTCCGGATCGGCGAGGATATCCGCCACCTGCTGCTGGTGCGCCGGACGCAGCATAAACGACGCGTCGTGGAAGGCCTGCTGCGCCAGCAGGGTCAGTGCCTGGGGTTCAACTTTGAGGATCTCGTGGCCCTCGAACTCCGTTACGGAGACGTGATCACGGGTAAGCAGATAGTATTCGGTATCATCCTTTTTGAGGGGGAAAGGATCCTGATAGTGAAAAGGTTTTGTCGACATTATGCTCTCACTTACTGCCCGGTCTGGTTATTGTCTGGGCAAACGTTCCGTTGCCCTGCTTAAAAGCGAGTCTGCTTATCCTACACAATTTTTTAACAAAAACTGAGATAAGGACGACTTTTTAAGTCAGGTAATTACTTACCATAGGTTTATTGGTTTAATAGCCACATAATCCTCAACGTAATACAGGGCTTGATAATGCAAAAACTCATCAACTCAGTGCAGAACTATGCCTGGGGAAGTAAAAGTGCGTTAACGGAACTCTATGGGATCGCCAACCCCGACCGACTGCCAATGGCAGAGCTGTGGATGGGGGCGCACCCAAAGAGCAGCTCAAAAATCGAGAATGCGTCTGGCCAGCCGCAGTCGCTGCGGGAGATCATTGAACAGGATAAAACGGCTCTGCTGGGCCAGGCGGTAGCGGAGCGCTTCGGTGAGCTGCCCTTCCTGTTTAAGGTGCTGTGCGCCGATCAGCCGCTCTCGATTCAGGTTCACCCGAACAAGCAGGCCTCGGAGATTGGCTTTGCGAAAGAGAACGCGGCGGGTATTCCATTGGATGCGGCCGAGCGCAACTATAAAGATCCTAACCATAAGCCCGAGCTGGTATTTGCCCTCACGCCGTTTCTGGCGATGAATGCCTTTCGTGAATTCAGCGATATCATCTCCCTGCTCCAGCCGGTAGCGGGCGCGCATCAGGCGATAGCCCACTTCCTGGCGCAGCCGGATGCCGACAGCCTAAGCCAGCTCTTTGCCAGCCTGCTCAATATGCAGGGCGAGGAGAAGTCACATGCGCTGGCGGTCCTGAAGGCCACGCTGGCAAGTCAGCAGGGCGAGCCGTGGGAGACCATTCGCTTTATCGCTGAATTCTACCCGGACGACAGCGGCCTCTTCTCGCCGCTGCTGCTTAACGTGATCGCGCTTAATCCGGGCGAAGCGATGTTCCTGTTCGCCGAGACGCCGCATGCCTACCTGAAAGGTGTGGCGCTGGAGGTAATGGCTAACTCCGATAACGTCCTGCGTGCTGGCCTGACGCCGAAATACATCGATATTCCCGAGCTGGTTGCCAACGTTAAGTTTGTGCCGAAGCCCGCGGCCGAACTGCTGACGGTGCCGGAGCAAAACGGCGCGGAGCTGGATTTTCCTATTCCGGTTGCCGACTTTGCTTTCTCTCTGCATGACCTCTCTACTCAGGCATCAACGCTTGTCCAGCAGAGCGCGGCGATCCTCTTCTGCGTCGAGGGCGAGGCCGTGCTGAGCAAAGGCGAACAGCAGCTAGTGCTTAAGCCGGGCGAGTCAGCCTTCGTCAGTGCCGGGGAATCGCCGGTTGAGGCGAGCGGCGTTGGCCGTTTGGCCCGCGTGTACAATAAAGTGAACTAAGTACTGACCTTTTTGTACCTTATTGCTAAGCTTAGCAAGACCTTACGACTCTCCAGGCGGCCTTTTCCGCCTGGTTTCATTTTTAGGGATAATCGCTATGAAGAAAACGCTTGTCGCTGCGGGCATCATTGTTGCACTGGGCGTCGTCTGGACGGGAACCGCCTGGTACACGGGTAAACAGTTGGAAAAACACCTTGCCGACATGGTTGGGCAGGCCAACGCTGAGCTTAAGCGCAATGCGCCAGGCGCAAATCTGGAAGTGGCTTCTCAGAACTACGAGCGTGGCATCTTTAAAAGCCATCTGCAGCTGCTGATCAAACCGGTCGAGGGCGGAGAGAACGCCTGGCTGAAGCCCGGTCAGAGCGTGGTGCTGAACGAGACGGTCGATCACGGCCCGTTCCCCTTTGCCCAGCTTAAATCGTTTAATCTGATCCCGGCCATGGCGTCGGTAAAAACTACGCTGGTTAATAACGATGTCTCTAAACCGCTGTTTGATATGGCCAAAGGCGAGTCGCCGGTTGAGGTCAATACCCGCATCGGCTACGGCGGTGATACCGGCTCCCACATCGCATTTAAGCCGTTGAGCTATGAAAACGAGGGCGAAAAAGTCGCCTTCAGCGGCGGTGAGTTCCAGCTTGATGCCGATAAAGACGGCAACGCTATCTCCCTGAAGGGCGAAGCGCAGAGCGGCCTGGTCAACACCGTTAACGAGTATGGCCAGCATGTGCAGGTTACCTTCAACAATCTGAAAACCGACGGTGACAGCAAGCGCGCGCAGTTTGATGAGCATCTGGGCAACCAGAAGCTGAGCGTTGAGAAGCTGGCCATTGCGGTAGAGAACAAAGAGATCGCGGTGATGGAAGGCACGGACCTGGCCATCAAAAACGATCTCGTCAACGACGGTAAAAACATCAACAGCCAGATTGACTACTCGGTCAACAGCCTGAAGATTCAGAGCCAGGATATGGGTAGCGGCAAGCTGACGATGAAGATTGGTCAGATTGACGGCCAGGCGTGGCATCAGTTCCGCCAGCAGTACAATGCGCAAAATCAGGCCCTGCTCTCTCAGCCTGAAGTGATGAAAGATCCGAACCTGTATCAGCAAAAGTCCACCGAAGCATTCTTCGGTGCGCTGCCTCTGCTGTTGAAGGGCGAGCCGGTGATCACTGTCGCCCCGCTGAGCTGGAAAAACAGCAAAGGCGAGACGACGTTTAACCTGTCGCTGTTCATGAAGGATCCGGCGGCGACGCCCGCTGCCCCTGCACCACAAACTCTGGCGCAGGAGGTCGATCGCAGCGTGAAGTCGCTGGAGAGTAAGCTGACTATCCCAATGGATATGGCAACCGAGTTTATGACTCAGGTAGCTAAGCTACAGGGCTACCAGCAGGCGGATGCTGAAAAGCTGGCAAACCAGCAGGTGAAAGGCCTGGCGGCGATGGGCCAGATGTTCCGCATCACTACGGTAGCGGATAACGCCATTAGCACCAGCCTGCAGTACGCTAACGGCCAGGTCAATCTCAACGGGCAGAAGATGAGCCTCGACGAGTTTGTCGGCATGTTTGGAATGCCTGAGCTGGGCGTTCCTCAGGTTGAACCTGCTCCTGTTCCGCAGGCGGCACCGGAAGCGACACCGCCGGCGGCTGTGCCTCAGTAGTAATTTCCCAGCCCCTCTCCGGAGGGGCTATTTTTTGGCGATGAGTCGGGCCTTGAGGGTCTGGCTGCGGGCAAGGCTATCTTCCTTCGCAATACGCTGCATGATCCGCTCCGCCAGGGTATAGCCCATCTCCCTTGCAGGCGTCGTTACCCAGATAATCGGCAGTTCATCCAGCGCGCTCTCAGTGACATCCGCAAAGGCGGCCAGAGTCACCTGCTGCTCAAAGTAGCTATCCATCCCTGCCTCACCGCTCTGTCGTCCCGCCCGCAGCAAACCAAACCAGGCCCCACGGGCAATAACATCGTTGTAACAGACTACCGCGCTGATGGTGGGATTACGCCGTAGCAGCGCGGCAACGGCTTCCGCGCTCTGCTTCTGACTGGTATCGCACTCAACGACCCATTCGCTGTGAAAGGGTAAACCATATTTCAGCAGGGTGGCGCAGTAGCCGCCTACTCTCTCCGCCCGCGTTAGCGAGGCGCTGTTACCCCCTAGCCAGGCAATACGCTGATGGCCACGCTGAATCAGATACTCGGTGAGCATCTGAGCCGCCTGCATGTTATCCGGCCTGACGCAGTCGGCATCGTCAAGGTAGCTGGCGCGAGAGGCAAACACGAGCGGGATCCCCTGCTCGGCAGCACATGCCTGCAGCTCCCCGCTTACCCCTGCGCCACCGGCGATTACGACGCCGTCCACCCCCTGTGCCAGCAGGGTGTTAAAGCGCTGGAGAAGTTGCTCGCCGCCGTCGCCACCGTGCAGGAGAAACACCATCCGCCCCTGGGCTTCAAGCGCCTCCGTAAGTCCTGCCGTGAGTTCGGCATAAAACGGTGAAGAGAGGTTGCGGACGATCAGGCCAATCACCCCGCTCTGCCCGCCACGCAAGGCGGACGCCTGGCGGTTACGTACAAAGCCCAGTCGCTCGATTGTCTGGTTCACACGCTCGCCGGTTGCCGTAGAGATACGGCCTTTACCGCTAAGCACCAGCGAAACGGTGCTAACGGAAACCCCGGCCGCGACGGCCACATCGTTAATGGTTATTTTTTTTGGCGTCATCATAAAAAAGCGAATCCCTGGTACTGGCGTAGATAAAACGATTTATCTATATGACATATTTATACACCGAGTTATCACTCAGCATTGTGATTTGTAGCGCATAAAATTTAGGTAAAACGTTTTATCTTTCTCGCACAACAACCTCATCTGCATCTCTTTTCGACAAGGAGTCGTTTATGACGACGAAAACCGTTCAGAAAATTACGCTGTGGGAATTTTTCCAGCAGTTGGGCAAAACCTTTATGCTGCCCGTCGCGCTGCTCTCCTTTTGCGGGATCATGTTAGGCATCGGCAGCTCGCTCAGCAGCCGTGACGTCATGACCCTGATCCCCGTATTGGGCAATCCGGTCCTGCAAGCTGTCTTTATCTGGATGAGCAAGATTGGCTCCTTCGCCTTTAGTTTTCTGCCGGTGATGTTCTGCATCGCCATTCCGCTGGGGCTGGCGCGTGAGAATAAAGGCATTGCCGCCTTTGCCGGCTTCGTTGGCTATGCGGTGATGAATCTGGCCGTTAACTTCTGGCTAACGGCAAAAGGGATCCTGCCCACCACCGATGCGGCGCTGCTGAAGGCTTACAATATTCAGAACGTGCTCGGGATCCAGTCTATTGATACCGGGATCCTCGGCGCGGTCATCGCCGGGGTGATTGTCTGGCTGCTGCATGAACGCTTCCACACCATCAGGCTGCCCGACGCGCTCGCGTTCTTTGGCGGCACCCGCTTCGTTCCTATTGTTACCACCGTGGCGATGGGGCTGATCGGTCTGGTGATCCCACTTATCTGGCCCGTCTTCGCCATGGGGATCCGTGGCCTGGGGCAGATCATAAACAGCGCCGGTGATTTTGGGCCGATGATCTTCGGCACCGGCGAACGCCTGCTGCTGCCGTTTGGCTTGCAGCATATTCTGGTGGCCCTGATCCGCTTCACGGACGCAGGCGGCACCCAGGAGGTCTGCGGCCACACCGTTAGCGGCGCGCTGACCATCTTCCAGGCCCAGCTGAGCTGTCCGACCACACAAGGTTTTTCAGAGAGCGCGACGCGTTTTCTCTCGCAGGGAAAAATGCCCGCTTTCCTGGGCGGTCTGCCCGGCGCAGCGCTGGCAATGTACCACTGTGCTCGTCCGGAGAACCGTCATAAGATCAAGGGTCTGTTAATTTCCGGCCTGATTGCCTGTGTGGTCGGCGGCACCACGGAGCCGTTAGAGTTTCTGTTCCTGTTTGTCGCCCCGGTACTCTACCTTATTCACGCCCTGCTCACCGGTCTCGGCTTCACGGTGATGGCGGTGCTGGGCGTCACCATCGGCAACACCGACGGCAACGTGATTGATTTTGTCGTATTTGGCATCCTGCACGGTCTGGCGACCAAGTGGTATCTCGTGCCGGTGATCGCCGCCGTCTGGTTTGCGGTGTACTACCTCATCTTCCGCTTCGCGATCCTGCACTTTAATCTGAAAACGCCGGGCCGCGATATTGAAACGGCCAGCGCCGTCGAAAAGACGATGGCAGGCGCGCTGGGACGTTCAGGCTATAACGTCCCGGCGATCCTCGCTGCGCTAGGAGGAAGTGAAAATATTGTCACCCTCGATAACTGCATCACCCGCCTGCGTCTCTCGGTTAACGATATGTCTCGCGTTAATGTGCAGGCCCTTAAGGACAATCGCGCCATCGGCGTCGTGCAGCTTAACCAGCATAACTTACAGGTGGTGATTGGCCCCCAGGTACAGTCGGTGAAAGATGAGATGGAAGCCCTGATGAACTCGGTGCAGGCGTAAAGGATAAGGCTATGTTTGATTTTTCAACGGCGATCGACCGGCATGGAACATGGTGTACGCAGTGGGACTATGTGGCGGATCGCTTTGGCGTGGCCGACCTGCTGCCGTTCACCATCTCGGATATGGATTTCGCTACCGCCCCCTGCATTATTGACGCCATCCAGCAGCGACTGGCACATGGCGTGCTGGGCTACAGCCGCTGGAAGAATGAGGATTTCCTTGGCGCGGTCTGCCACTGGTACGAAACCCGCTTTGCCACAGAGATCGAGCCCGAGACCATCGTTTACGGTCCGTCGGTTATCTACATGGCTTCCGAGCTTATCCGTCAGTGGTCTGCGCCGGGAGATGCCGTGGTCATTCACACTCCGGCCTACGATGCGTTTTACAAAGCAATTGAGGGTAACCAGCGCCGCGTCCTGAGCGTGCCGCTGGAGAAAACCGCTACCGGCTGGGGGTGCAATTTGGCTGTCCTGGAGGCCATGCTCTCCCTGCCGCAGACTAAAATCCTGCTGCTGTGCAGCCCGCATAATCCGACAGGGAAAGTGTGGACGCGTACAGAGCTGGAGGCGATGTCTGCGCTTTGTGAACGTCATGGCGTCAGGGTGATTAGCGACGAGATCCATATGGATATGGTCTGGGGCGAGGCAAAGCATATTCCCTGGTGCCAGGTGGGTCGAGGCGAGTGGGCGTTGCTCACCTCCGGATCGAAAAGCTTTAACATTCCGGCTCTGACCGGGGCGTATGGGATAATCAGCAACGCTCAACGCCGGGAAGAGTATCTCGCTGCGCTCAAGGGCCGGGACGGGCTCTCCTCCCCGGCGGTGCTTTCGCTCTGCGCGCATATCGCCGCCTACCGCGAGGGCGCACCGTGGCTGGATGCGCTGCGCAACTATCTGCAAGGTAATATGGCGACCATCGCCAGCCAGCTGAATCAGGCGTTTCCTCAGCTTCGTTGGCAGCCGCCTGACGCGAGCTATCTGGCATGGATCGATCTGCGGCCGCTTAATCTCGACGACCATGCGTTGCAGGATGTGCTTATCCACCAGCAGAAAGTGGCGATTATGCCCGGTTATACGTATGGCCCCGAAGGGAACGGGTTTGTCCGGCTGAATGCGGGCTGCCCAAGGGAGAAGCTGGATCAGGGGATCGAGAGATTGATTTCCGGGATCAAGGCCTTATGTTGATCGCCGCAAGGCAAGGTCACATTAGGCTAACGAGGCCTGCACAGTGTCAGAAGCGGACATTAAGTAAGGGCAAAGCCGGGTACCTCTATCCAGGGTGAAACAAGACAGATTTCTCTAAACCATATAAAATGCTATTTCTTTATGACATGCGCTGGCAAATGTAACCCAATAAATTATAAGGAATTTTAAACCATGAAGGTTCTTGAAAGCGGCATCCGTGATATCGAGGAAGGAAAAAACTGTATAGTTGTCGCGCCAGTAAATATTTATGAATGTAAGCTAGGCGATGATGTTTTCATTGGCCCCTTTGTTGAGATACAAAAAGGATGTGTTATTGGTAACCGAACCCGCGTCCAGTCCCATACATTTATCTGTGAAAACGTAACGACAGGTGAAGACTGTTTTATCGGGCATGGCGTTAATTTTGCCAATGACCTGTTCAAAACGGGAGGTCCTGACTCCACTGCGAACAACTGGCTCCATATTACTTTAGGTAATAATGTTACCGTGGGGAGCGGAGCAACGATTCTGACAACAGAAATCTGCAGTGGGGCAATTATCGGTGCAGGCAGTGTTGTGACAAAACCTCTGAAAATTAAGGGAATATATGCCGGTAACCCAGCCAGACTATTAAGGGAGCTTTGACAAACCTCTTTAATCTAAGGTCAACGTTGCCTGTTAACTATAGTTTGCCTCTGTTTTTAGTTAATACCTGAAAAATATCTTTATCGCTATATCACAAAATAACAGAGGCTGAGGGTCAGGAGGTTAGCTTCAGGTCTTTCAAAAGTAATGCCAGCGATTCTATTGGTCCGGAATGTCGATTATCTGAACGGACTTCATCCCAGAGCATGGCGTCATCAGCGCAGAAGTCTCCTGCACACTGCATTGCATGATCTTCATCAAGTAAACCAACTGGGATCCAGACATACGGAGCGTCGCGCAGAGGATTTGGTACAGTCGAACCGCATCCATTACAAAAATCTGTACGGTAGCCCGTTGGCTTAGACCATGAAACAACACAATTACCTCCTTTAATCCACCGAAAATCTGTGTCTTTCACCAATGTAGCAAGGTTATAACCTACCCCGCTCTGCTTTCTGCAAAGCGAGCAATGGCAACGATAAAACAGTGTTGGCCTTTCTGAGAGTTCAAATACTACCTTTCCACACAAACATGAGCCATTCATTTTAAAACCATCCAGATTCAGTTTCAGAAGTTGTATAAAACAATAACATCTTTAACAACAATCAATAAGCGCGTTTACCGGGAACGATGCAAAGCAGCCAGGGTACTGGTAACATTGCCGCAGAAGGTCCATCTGATAAGCAAAGGTAAAATGTCCGCATGGTAAAAACTCATTTAAGAACCGCGCTTGCTGTGGCGTGTTTACTGGCTGCCGGGAATACCTTTGCCGTCACGCTCTATACATTTGACTGTCCGGGCAGGGAAAATATCGTTCTGGAGAAGGCCCCTTACCGGCTGAATACACTGGGATGGGACGATGAATTCTACGTGGGAACAGGCGTCAAAAAAGTCAGGCTTGAGGACGGAACGTCTCTTCGTATGATGAAGTTTGCTAATGGTGATCGGCTCATCTATGGCAACGAATTTCGGGATGTCTATATGATTTACGCCACCACGAGCAAAATCAGAGCCTGCAGCATGCAGTCCTATGACGAAATCGAACCGACAGATCTTCCGTATGTGAAACGGCAGTCGTCGGCGACGGGTTAAGTCAGCAATTCCGGTAAGACATGATGACTCAGATAGCCGGGATTACAGACCCGGAAACGAAGACGATTAAAGGGAGTCATCATCCTCATCACCAGACCGGCGGAAAGAGCCTGCTGATTCACACGACCAAAGCAATCGAAAGGGTTACGACGTAAATGTTTTTTTCTGTACCGGGCCTGACGCTGGAAGACTGGGTGAACTGACGGCAAAACGAACGCTGCAGTGAGTAATGTCCGCTTTATGCCAGAAGCGGACGTTATCAGGTTTATATAGTATTCGTTCACGGGAAACAGAACATCAATGCTTGCCGGAGAGACAGATAGGTTATAATCTTATGATATTTCTAAGTTTTATAGTTAGTTTTCCTAAGGTTTTTTGAGAGGCCTGTGAGTGAGTATTACTTTATCATTAGATGACCTTGGTTCACGCATTTGCATCATGGGGCCATCAAATAGCGGTAAATCCACATTGGCAAAAGCTATAGCTTCTAAAACGGCTTTACCTTTAATCCATCTTGATCAATTGCACCATCTGCCTGGAACAAAATGGATCCCTCGTGAACCAGAAGATTTTTATCGGTTGCATGCAGAAGCAGTATGTGCAGAAAGATGGGTAATGGATGGTAATTACACTAAGTGCATATCTTCCCGACTTGAACGTGCCACAGGACTGATATTGCTTGATGTGCCAGTGTTGACAGCATTGCAGCGCTATATACGCCGATGTTATTCGTCAAAACCCAGAATTGGCGGACTCGATACCCGAAGGGAGAACGTAACATTGGAAATGCTTAAATACATTGTGCATATTGCGCCTAAAAATCACCTCCGGCACAGGAAAATTTTCGAGCAGATAACCATTCCCAAGCTGATGTTGACATTACCTTGTGATATCAACGCCTGCTATCAAAGCTGGGATCTAAATCAGGATTTCAAAAAAAGTTAATAGTCACCCGATAAGATCCAATCAATCGTCAGAAGCTGTAGCTCACTTAGCGCTCATGGATGTCAGCATATCTGCTTCTCGCTCAAAGCGGACCCCGGCTTGCACCTGTCCCTGTTTTCAGATACTGGACTGAACAGCCATAAGCGTCCTTTTTCGAATCCATCCACTGCCTGCTCGTATTGCCAGCCAGTAGGCGGTCATTTTTAACTTAGTAGCTCTATCCGGACAATAAATAAACGTTTCAGTTCGCAGTTCATGTTGCCCTTGTTTAATTTCTGTCACCCGGTAGCGAAGTAAAAGCTTTGCGCTGCCCGCCGCAACTGGCGCCATATAAGCGTCAGTATCTGGTACATTTTCCAGGCCGAAATCTGCCCGCCAGAATTGTCCACGCAAGCCGTAGCAGAGCTCGGACGCTGATTTTTGCAGAAGAGTAAAACTGTTCAGCCCAAAGCGGTTGACCGCCTGGGGTTGTTTATTGCGCAGAATTTTTTGCGGAAGTTGTCGTACAGACATCAATAGTCGGATGACGGCATCCTGCTGAATGTCGAATTCTGCTACTAACGGCAGGATCCTTTCAGACGAGTACGTTTTAATGACGACTTGGTGTTGTTCATAAAACTGAAATTGTGGCAAAAACACGGGGGTATCCTGCCATTGAGCAAGCGTTTTACTGGTTACGAATCCTGGGTTCAGCATGTTATCTCCTTGTTACCTTTTAAGCCCAGCCACTAGTCAGAATAACAAATGCCTCGCAGCAGACAATAACGCGCATAAAATCTTATGGTTTCAGGAAGTAATTACATTAGAAATTCCTGATACCGATCATCGAGTAAACAAACCTTGCATATATCTGCCAGTCAGCAAAAGCGAACCTGCAGAGTAAGTGGAAGAGTGTTATAACGTCTCTTCCTAACGACCCGATCTCAGGATAGCGAATAAACATGTGTCAATCGCCAAGGACAATCTGGAGCCGTGGTTCGGTAGCAAGTACTGCTCACGTCATACAGTGCGAGCGCCTCCTTACACGTCATATTACCGTTGATGAAACGCTGCTGGTCATGGTTATTCAGGGACAAAAAAACATTGAATGGCAAGGCCGCAATATTTCGCTGACTGCCGGTGAAGCCGTGCTTGTCAGTGCCGGGTGTACTTTCGATGTCACAAATATTCCCCTCTCCAGCCACATACCATTTGAGGCTGAATGGCTTAGCTTTCCCACATTAAAACTCTGTGAACCCGTTGATACACTACACCCTGAAATGCCGCGCGTACTTCGCGGGGTGAGCTGTGCCTTTCAGCAGGCTTTCTGCCATACGATTGCAGCCATTAAAAACGTGGCGGACATTCCTGAAAACGTGGCCATTAAACGCGTGGAAGAGATGCGCGAGTGGTTGGAGAGTGTTGGCTTAGCGTTACGTCCCAGCGTTAAGGAGATGTTGTGCCAGCGAGTCAGAAAGCTCGTAGCCACTAATCTCCTTAACCCCTGGACAGTCCAGGAGGTTGCCTGTCACTTTGCCATGTCAGAGGCGACATTTCGTCGCAGGCTTCATGCAGAGAATACCACCTTCAGGCATCTCGTCACCGAGGCGAGAATGTGTCATGCCTTAACCCTTTTACAGGTTACCGACCAGACGGTGTCCCGAATAGCGCTGGACGTCGGTTACGAGAACGCGTCGAAGTTTACAGCCCGCTTCCGCGCCCGTTTTGGCTTTAATCCAGGCCAGTTTCGTGCTCAGGAAGTTCAGGCTGGGTCAACTGTTTATGCCTGACAGATTACCGGCCCTGCGTTACCTCCAGCCGGGCGGTTGCAAGCGTATTCATGTTGGCGATATAACCAACCAGAGCGGGAGTGGCGTTCGCCGTGACATCAGGCAGCGCTGCAACTTTCAGAGCCTTCAGGGTAATAATATAGTGGTGTGTCTGGCCTGCGGGCGGACACGGACCGCCATATCCAGGAACGCCAAAGTCGGTACGACTTTGAAAGGCGGGAGGTGGTAACCCTTTGTTATCCGGAGCTATGCCGCCAGCAAGAGACGTGCTGGTCGCCGGTATATTAACCACCTCCCAGTGTACCCACCCGTGTCCCGTTGGCGCGTCTTGATCAAAGATTTCCAGCATAAAACTTTTCGTGTCCGCAGGTGCACCTTCCCATTTCAGGGCGGGGGAATGATTATCCCCTGTGCATCCCAGCCCGAAAGCAGCGCTGCTTAAGTGGCCATTTCCAAAGTGGCCCTGTTTAATTTCCGGGCTGGTCAGCCTGAAGCCACTATCGGCCTTTGCCGCGCCGCTCAGGGTTACTAAAATACCGACCGCGATGATACTTTTTGCTAAATTCATATAATGATCCAATCAAAACGAGACAGATGTTTATCTTAACCATCGCCTTCTATTGGATGCGCTCCCGATCCGGTCATGTTCCAATCCAAACCGCTCAATCATCGTGAAGCATAAGTTCTGCGGGCATAAGCAAAGCATTGCGTACGGGAAATTTTCTTTGTGCAATATAGCTTTCCGTAGCGTTTTATTTTTATAATGCTCTGCACTTCATCTAAAAAAGAGTGCAACCATGATTGACGCTAACCTACCTTTGACCGACATTCATCGCCATCTTGATGGCAACATCCGGGCGCAAACCATCCTTGACCTTGGCCGTGAGTTTTCTCTTGCCCTGCCCGCCGACTCGCTTGAATCGCTGCGCCCGCACGTACAGGTGACCGCTAACGAACCGGATCTGGTGAGCTTTCTGGCGAAGCTGGACTGGGGCGTCAAGGTGCTGGCCTCGCTGGACGCCTGCCGCCGCGTGGCGTTTGAGAACATGGAAGATGCCGCACGTAACGGGCTGCACTATGTCGAGCTGCGTTTCTCCCCCCGCTATATGGCGATGACCCACGGCCTGCCGGTCGCGGGCGTGGTTGAGGCGGTGATCGAGGGCGTGCGTCAGGGTAGCGAGGCGTTTAACGTTCAGGCGCGACTGATTGGTATTCTGAGCCGCACCTTTGGTGAATCCGCCTGCGTCGAAGAGCTGGATGCGCTGCTGGCCCACCGCGATGCCATCACCGGACTGGATCTGGCCGGTGATGAGCTGGGCTTCCCCGGCAGCCTGTTCCTGACTCACTTCAACCGTGGCCGCGATGCGGGCTGGCACATTACCGTTCACGCGGGTGAAGCCGCCGGGCCGGAGAGCATCTGGCAGGCGATCCGCGAGCTGGGTGCGGAGCGTATCGGTCACGGGGTTAAGGCCATTGAGGATCGGGCATTGATGGATTTCCTCGCCGAGCAGCGCATCGGCATTGAGTCCTGCCTGACCTCTAACATCCAGACCAGCACCGTTGCCTCGCTGGACGCGCATCCGCTGAAAGCCTTCCTCGAGCACGGCATTCTGGCCACCATCAATACCGACGATCCAGCGGTTCAGGGGGTGGATATTGTTCATGAGTATAACGTGGCGGCCCCGCAGGCAGGCCTGAGCCAGGCGCAGATCCGCCAGGCGCAAATCAACGGCCTCGAGGTGGCTTTCCTCAGTGCGGCAGAGAAGCTGGCGTTGAGGGATAGCCTGCGCACCGCGTAAATAGAATGCCGCCCGGTCGGGCGGCACATTAATTACGTCCGGCCTCGTTACGCCAGGCACAGGGTCGAGCGGTGCTTCGCCGACTCCATACCTAACTCAATCAGCTCCATGATCTGAATCGCCTGGCTGGCGGGCACCGGGTTTTCGCCTACGCCGTTTAACGCATCGCGAATACCGGCATAATAGGCTGGATAGTTCCCCGGCACGGTGAGCCAGCTCTCCTCAACCACCTCTTCACCGTGTACGCGGGTTAATACGCCGTCGCGCATATCATAGCCCCAATCCTCCTGCGGCAGGCGCTCGCCGTTTTTCAGCCGCTCCTCCTGCGGATCGAGTCCGTATTTCACGTAGCTGCCGCGGGTGCCGTGCACGATATAGCGGGCCGACTCCGCCGCCGCCAGCAGTGTGCCGTGAAGCACTACCCGGCGCTGGGGATAGCTTAACACCGCGTGGAAGTAGTCCGTTGCCTGTGCCCCTGGACGCAGCTGGGCCAGATCGACAGTGATGCTCACCGGCAGGCCGAACAGGTTCACCGCCTGGTCGAGGAGATGCGGTCCCAGATCGTACCAGATGCCGCTTCCCGGCCCGGCCAGCTCGCGCCAGCGGTTGCGCACCTGGGGACGAAAACGATCGAAATGCGACTCAAAATAGGTGATTTCGCCCAACGCCCCATCGGCAAGCAGCGCTTTCAGGGTCAGGAAATCGCTGTCCCAGCGGCGATTATGGAATACCGAGAGCACGCGGCCCAGGCTGCGAGCCAACGCGTCCAGCTCGCGCGCCTGTGACAGTGTCACGGTGAAAGGCTTATCTACCACGACGTGCTTGCCCGCCTCCAGCGCTGCTTTCGCCAGCGGGAAGTGGGTATCGTTGGGCGTCGGGATAACAATCAGGTCGAGACTGGGATCGTTGAAAAGATGCTTAGGCTCTGAGACCACCGGGACCGCAGGCCAGTCTGCCTTAACTTTCGCCTCATCGCTGCTGGAGATGGCGGCCAGCTCCATACCCGACGTGCCGTCAATCAGCGGAGCGTGAAATGTCTTGCTGGCGTAGCCGTAGCCGATTAATCCGACCCGAATTTTATCGTTCATATGCTGCCTCTCGTCAGTGCGCGGGGATATTTCTATCCTCAACAAAGTTGTCACAATAATATGCAGTTTATAACTTATCTAAAACATCCTGTAGCGCAGTTTAACGTTCCAATTGCGAATAGGCTGAAAATATGGTTTGTTACTTGCTGAGGCTTTTTTGTGCCGATACTATGCCATTTCTATATACAGGGAGAAATAGAAAAGTATGTCCGGGATAATGAATCGAATCATTGAATTAGCTGGGTGGATCGTGCTGGGCGTGAGCGCCATACTGCTGGGTGTTGCCAGCCACATTGACAACTACCAGCCGCCGGAACCTGCCGCTACCGTTCAGGCAAAATAGCGCTTACCCGCGTTATTATTAAACGCTTGCCGTTACGGGGATTTGTCGCCACGTGCGGTAGGGAATAGCGCGGGTAGCATTCGCTGTATAATGCTTTATACTCTCGCCCTGCAAAAGTGAGTTAACCATGCCAGGGGAGAAGATAATATGACCGCAACGCCTGCTGAACGCATTGGAGGCTGGTTGCTCGCTCCGCTTGCCTGGCTGCTGGTCTCCTTGTTGGGTACGCTGATTGTGGTGGTACGCTTTATCACCGTGCTGCTCACGCCTGAGATTATTGCCGTGCTGAATGCCCAAAGCGCCGGAGATAAAACGCTGTGGTACGCCTCGTTTATCTTTGCTGTCGCCATGGGCGGCTATACCCTGTGGCTAACCGTTGCTTTCTTTAAGCGCCGCCGGCGGGTGCCAAAGCACTATATTATCTGGCTGCTAATCTCAATTCTACTGGCGCTGAAAGCCTTTGCGTTCTCACCGGTTTCGGACACTCTGGCGCTGCGCCAGCTGCTGTTTCCTTTACTGGCTGCCGCCCTGATCGTCCCCTATTTCAAACGATCGCAGCGGGTAAAGAAGACCTTCGTTAACCCGTAATTAACCCTATACGTTGTACTGTTGTCGCCCGGATCGATTTATCCGATAATAGGCGGCTACTCTTTTTCAGGCTGAATAATGACTGATTATCTGTTGCTGTTTGTCGGAACCGTACTGGTTAATAACTTTGTGCTGGTTAAGTTCCTCGGTCTCTGCCCGTTTATGGGGGTCTCCAAAAAGCTGGAGACGGCCATGGGGATGGGGCTGGCGACCACCTTTGTCCTCACGCTGGCCTCTATCTGCGCATGGCTGATCGACACTTTTGTCCTTATTCCGCTGGATCTTATCTACCTGCGCACCTTGGCCTTTATTCTGGTTATCGCCGTGGTGGTGCAGTTCACCGAGATGGTGGTGCGTAAAACCAGCCCGGCGCTCTATCGCCTGCTGGGGATCTTCCTGCCGCTCATCACCACCAACTGTGCGGTACTGGGCGTGGCGCTGCTGAACATTAACCTCGGGCATAACTTTTTACAGTCGGCGCTGTACGGTTTTTCCGCTGCCGTCGGCTTCTCGCTGGTCATGGTCCTGTTTGCCGCTATTCGCGAACGTCTGGCGGTGGCGGATGTACCAGCACCGTTCCGCGGTAACGCCATCGCGCTGATTACTGCGGGTTTGATGTCTCTGGCCTTTATGGGCTTTAGTGGTCTGGTGAAGCTGTAATGACTGCAATCTGGATAGCCATCGCTGCCCTGAGCGTGCTCGGGCTGATCTTTGGCCTGATTCTCGGCTATGCCTCGCGCCGTTTTGCGGTAGAGGACGATCCGGTCGTCGAAAAAATTGATAACCTGCTGCCGCAAAGCCAGTGTGGCCAGTGCGGCTACCCTGGCTGTCGCCCCTATGCCGAAGCCGTGGGCAGCCAGGGCGAGAAGATCAACCGCTGTGCCCCAGGTGGCGAAGCGGTAATGCTTAAAATTGCCACGCTGTTAAACGTCGATCCGCAGCCGGTTGGTGACGATGCCGAGGCCGCAGAGCCGGTACGTATGCTGGCGGTGATTGACGAACCCAACTGCATTGGCTGTACCAAGTGCATTCAGGCCTGCCCGGTTGACGCCATCGTCGGCGCAACCCGCGCCATGCATACGGTCATCAGCGATCTCTGCACTGGCTGTAACCTCTGTGTTGCCCCGTGCCCGACGCAGTGTATCGACCTGCGTCCCGTTGCGACAACAACCGAAAGCTGGAAATGGGATCTGCAAACCATTCCGGTGCGCATTATTCCTGTGGAACAACATGCTTAAGCTATTCTCCGCATTTAAAAAAGACAAGATCTGGGATTTCAACGGCGGCATCCATCCGCCGGAGATGAAAACCCAGTCAAACGGTACGCCGCTGCGCCAGCTGCCGCTGGCCAGCCGTTTCGTCATTCCTCTTAAGCAGCACATCGGCGCTGAGGGCGAGCTGTGCGTGGCCGTGGGCGATCGCGTCCTGCGCGGCCAGCCGCTGACGCGTGGCCGTGGCCGCATGCTGCCGGTTCATGCTCCCACCTCGGGTACGGTGGTGGCGATTGCCCCCCACTCTACTGCCCACCCGTCGGCGCTGGCCGAGCTGAGCGTGATTATTGATGCTGACGGTGAAGACCGCTGGATCGAGCGCGACGGCTGGAGCGACTATCGCTCGCGTACGCGCGCCGAGCTGATTGAGCGCATCCACCAGTACGGCGTAGCGGGTCTTGGCGGCGCAGGTTTCCCAACCGGCAATAAACTGCAGGGCGGCGGGGATAAAATTGAAACGCTGATTATCAACGCCGCAGAGTGCGAGCCTTATATTACCGCCGACGATCGCCTGATGCAGGACTGCGCCGCGCAGATTATTGAAGGCATTCGTATCCTTGCGCATATTCTTCAGCCGCGTCAGGTGATGATCGGCATTGAAGATAACAAGCCACAGGCCATCTCAATGCTGCGGGCGGTGCTGGCGAATGCGCACGATATCGTGCTGCGCGTGATCCCGACCAAGTATCCCTCCGGCGGCGCCAAGCAGCTGACGCAGATCCTCACAGGCAAGCAGGTTCCGCACGGCGGCCGTTCGTCAGACATCGGCGTGCTGATGCAAAACGTCGGGACCGCCTTTGCCGTTAAGCGTGCGGTCGTTGATGGCGAACCTCTGACCGAGCGCGTAGTGACCCTGACCGGCGAGGCTGTGGCGCAGCCGGGTAACGTCTGGGCGCGCCTGGGCACCCCGGTGCGCCACCTGCTTGATGCAGCCGGTTTCTGCTCCTCCGGCGAGCAGCTGGTCATTATGGGCGGGCCACTGATGGGCTTTACCCTGCCGTGGCTTGACGTGCCGGTGGTAAAAATTACCAACTGCCTGCTCGCCCCGTCGGCGAGCGAGATGGGCGAGACGCAGGAAGAGAAAGGCTGTATCCGTTGCAGCGCCTGTGCCGATGCCTGCCCGGCGGATCTGCTGCCGCAGCAGCTTTACTGGTTCAGCAAAGGCCAGCAGCACGATAAAGCTACCGCGCATAACCTCGCGGACTGTATCGAGTGCGGAGCCTGCGCCTGGGTCTGTCCGAGTAATATTCCGCTGGTGCAGTATTTCCGCCAGGAGAAGGCCGAGATCTACGCCATCGCCCAGGAAGAGAAACGCGCCGCCGAGGCGAAAATTCGTTTTGAAGCGCGTCAGGCGCGCCTGGAGCGGGATAAAGCGGCGCGTCTTGAGCGTCATAAAAAGTCTGCTGCCCAGCCAGCCGCTAAAGATAAAGATGCGGTGAATGCCGCTCTGGCCCGCGTACGTGAAAAACAGCAGCGCGCCACCCAGCCGGTGGTGGTCCAGGCCGGTGCCGAACCGGATAACAGCGCGGTCATTGCTGCTCGCGAAGCCCGCAAGGCCGAAGCCCGAGCCCGTCAGGCCGAAAAAGCCCCGCAGCCTGTTGTAGATACGGCAGCTGAGCCAGTCGATCCGCGTAAAGCCGCCGTTGAGGCCGCTATTGCGCGGGCGAAAGCACGTA
>NZ_DAMACX010000042.1:0-31811 GCF_031998825.1 Pseudescherichia sp. | reverse complement strand
AAAGTGTGAACCGGCTCAAAGTAGGTGTATTGACGAACAACAACGCCCTCACCCGTGAAGATGATGGCAATCAAAAAGATTGTGGGCTGATGTTTATGTCGTCAGCTATTGCTGGTCCGATTCTGCCAGGTCGTCTTGCTCCTGGCCCAAGAGCGATAATTCCAACAATGCATAACGGTGCTCAACATAGTTGTGTACGTTGTTAGCAACCGCTAATTTGAACAGTGCCGTAGCGCTGTCCTTTTCCCCCAGACTTAGGTAGTACTTACCTAAATAGAAGTTGGTTTCACTGAGATGCTCAGCGAGCGAGGTGTTATCCGTTGCGTCCGCCTTCAGGCGTTCCATTAACGTTTTTTCGTCAATGTTGCCCAGGTAGAACTCGACAATGTTCCATCCCCATTGCTCCTTGTCCGATTTCTCGAAGCGCTGTTCCAGTGCTTCTTTCGCCTGCTTCTCATCGAGCTTCTGCTCGGCGAGATAAAGCCACAGGCTGCGGAAAGGATCGTTGGGATCGTCTTGATAAAACGCCAGCAGATCATCTTGCGCTAACTTGTCACGACCGCCGTAGTAGAGGGCGATACCGCGATTCAAGTGCGCGTAGTTGTAAGTTGGATCAAGCTCAAGTACAGAATCAAACGCTTCATAGGCAGCATCAAAATTGCCTGCCTGCGTTAAGTAAATGCCGAGGTAGTTAAACACCTCAGGCATATCGGGTCGGATTGCCAACGCTTGTGAAAAATCATTTCGCGCCAGTGCCCTCAGACCGAGACTATCATACAACACTCCGCGCTCATATAAAAGCTGTGCGCGTTCATCATCGGTTAAAGCCCGACTGGCAAGAATTTGTTCCATACGTGCCAGAATCACTTCCTGCTGCAAAGTCGGTTGCAGTGGCACTGCGAGGACTTCGTTCTTACGCCAGGCAGAGTTGCTGCATCCTGCCAGCGTTAGAGCTGTCGCAACGAAACACCAGCGCAAAAAAGGCTTCATTTCCTACTCCCGAAGACAACAAAAGGTTGAACGTCCTGTCCCCCGGCTGCAATGCTGGCATCCTGCCCGGTTGTAAAAGCTCCCCGCCAGCGGCGAGGAGCTAATGGCAACGTTACTCGCCCTGGTCTGCTGCCGGCGCCTGCGGCGCATCAGCGGACGGAGACTGCTCGGTTGCTTCTTTGATGCTCAGACGAACACGGCCCTGGCGGTCAACTTCCAGAACTTTCACCGGTACTTCCTGACCCATCTGCAGGTAGTCGGTCACTTTCTCAACGCGCTTGTCAGCGATCTGAGAGATGTGTACCAGACCCTCTTTACCGCCGCCGATGGCAACGAACGCGCCAAAGTCAACGATACGGGTCACTTTACCATTGTAGATACGGCCAACTTCGATCTCGGCAGTGATCTCTTCGATACGGCGGATAGCGTATTTCGCTTTTTCACCGTCGGTCGCTGCGATCTTCACGGTACCGTCATCTTCGATTTCGATGGTGGTGCCGGTCTCTTCGGTCAGCGCACGGATCACAGAGCCGCCTTTACCGATCACGTCTTTGATCTTGTCCGGGCTGATCTTAATGGTGTGGATACGCGGTGCGAACTGGGAGATGTCGCCACGCGGCGCGTTGATCGCCTGCTCCATCACGCCCAGGATATGCAGACGTGCACCTTTCGCCTGGTTCAGCGCAGCGTGCATGATCTCTTTGGTGATACCTTCAATTTTGATATCCATCTGCAGAGCAGAGATACCTTCACGGGAACCCGCTACTTTGAAGTCCATGTCACCCAGGTGATCTTCGTCGCCCAGAATGTCGGACAGCACGACAAAGTTGTCGCCCTCTTTCACCAGACCCATCGCGATACCCGCAACGGCAGCTTTGATCGGCACACCAGCGTCCATCAGTGCCAGCGATGCGCCGCACACGGAAGCCATTGAGGAGGAGCCGTTGGATTCGGTGATCTCAGACACCACACGCACGGTGTACGGGAACTTCTCGATGTCCGGCATAACGGCCAGTACGCCGCGCTTCGCCAGACGACCGTGACCAATTTCACGACGCTTCGGCGAGCCAACCATACCGGTTTCACCTACGGAGTACGGAGGGAAGTTATAGTGGAACAGGAAGCTGTCGGTGCGATCGCCCATCAGCTCGTCGATGTTCTGCGCGTCACGTGCGGTACCCAGGGTCGCGGTAACCAGCGCCTGCGTTTCGCCACGGGTGAACAGCGCGGAGCCGTGAGTACGCGGCAGCACGCCAGTACGCACGTCCAGACCACGGATCATATCTTTTTCACGGCCGTCGATACGCGGCTCGCCAGCCAGCACGCGGCTACGGACCACGTTTTTCTCGATGGCGTGCAGGATGTCGCCCAGCTCGTTAGCGTCCAGAGATTCGTCTTCGGCAACCAGGGTAGCGATAGCTTCAGATTTGATAGCGTCAACCTGAGTGTAACGCTCCTGCTTGTCGGTGATGCGGTAGGCATCGCTCAGACGGGATTCAGCCAGGGCAGCAACGCGTGCGTTCAGCGCTGCGTCAACAACTTCCGGCTGCCAGTCCCAACGCGGTTTACCAGCTTCTTTCACCAGGTCATTGATGTTCTGGATAACGATCTGCTGCTGCTCGTGGCCAAACACCACCGCGCCCAGCATCTGGTCTTCGCTCAGCAGCTCTGCTTCGGATTCAACCATCAGCACAGCGGCTTCGGTACCGGCAACCACCAGGTCCAGCTTACTCTCTTTCAGCTCGTCCTGAGTCGGGTTCAGAACGTACTGGTCGTTGATGTAACCAACACGCGCAGAGCCGATCGGGCCGTTGAACGGAATACCGGACAGAGAGAGGGCTGCGGACGCACCAATCATGGCCACGATGTCCGGGTTAACCTGCGGGTTAACGGAAACTACGGTGGCGATAACCTGCACTTCGTTAACGAAGCCTTCCGGGAACAGCGGGCGAACCGGGCGGTCAATCAGACGCGCAATCAGGGTTTCGCCTTCGCTTGGACGGCCTTCACGACGGAAGAAGCCACCCGGGATTTTACCGGCAGCGTAGGTACGCTCCTGGTAGTTAACGGTCAGCGGGAAGAAATCCTGGCCCGGTTTAGCTTTTTTCTGGCCCACTACGGTTACGAATACCGCGGTGTCGTCCATGCTTACCATAACGGCTGCTGTCGCCTGACGCGCCATCATGCCGGTTTCCAGGGTTACGGTATGCTGACCGTACTGGAATTTACGAATGATCGGATTAAGCAAAATTTTACCCTTTCTTAAATGTTTGACAGCACACCTTGCGGCGTGCTGACGTTAAACCCGATCCTCAGTGCATCCTCGCGACTAATGACAACCGACACCCCCCTGGGTGAAGCCTCTCATTAGCCGCGCGAACCTCTGCAACGAAGATCATTCAAAGCAACAATACAATAGTTTAGAGTGAATTGCTGCCGTCTGGTTGAAAAAAGGGGCCATAAGGCCCCTTTCTCTGAAACTCGCCAGACTTAGCGACGCAGACCCAGACGCTCGATCAGCGCAGTGTAGCGTGCAACATCTTTACGTTTCAGGTAGTCGAGCAGTTTACGACGCTGAGAAACCATACGCAGCAGACCACGACGGCTGTGGTGATCTTTTTTGTGCTCTGCAAAGTGACCCTGCAGGTGGTTGATCTGAGCAGTCAGCAGGGCAACCTGTACTTCGGTAGAACCGCTGTCATTTTCGCCACGACCGAACTCGGAAACGATTTTTGCTTTAGCTTCAACGCTTAGAGACATTTTGAACTCCAGAATTAAAAGAATGAAAGGATGCCGATCTCTAATTCAGCGATCCCAGATATAACGCCCGTCCGCTGTTACACAGCCAACGCGACGTTAAGCGGCAATATTCTACTCGCAGTACCCTGTTATCGCAAGGTAGCTGCATAAGCTTATGCCGCCGGATACTCTACAACAAGTCGACGCGGGGCGACGCGGCCCTCATCGTCAATCTCGCCCATGCCGATAAACTTGCCTTCGTCACCTTCCGTGACCCGCACCAGCCCGTCGAGCGGCGCGCCCGTGGTTCGTACCGGGTTACCGTTCTTGAAGTAGACCGACGAGGTCAGCGGCAGATTGACCAGCGGGAAGTCAGCGGCCGGGCTGTCCATCGGCATCAGCAGCGGATCCAGCAGCTGAGCGGCTGGCCTCTCCTGCTGTTCCGCCTGCGCGACCAGCTCATGCAGCTGCTCCAGGGTCACCATGCGATCAATCGGGTAGGTGCTGACGGCCAGGCGACGCAGGAAGGTCACGTGCGCGCCGCAGCCCAGCTTCTCGCCGAGATCGTCAATGATAGTCCGGATATAGGTGCCTTTCGAGCAGTGGACTTCCAGCTCCAGCTCGTTACCTTCGTGGCGAATAAACAGCAGCTCATAGACGGTAATCGGCCGGGCTTCACGCGGCACCTCAATGCCCTGGCGCGCGTACTCATAGAGCTTTTTGCCCTGATATTTGAGCGCCGAGTACATCGACGGAACCTGCATCGTGTCGCCACGAAAACTTTCCAGTGCGTCAGCAAGCTGTTCCGCGCTGAAGGTTACCGGCCGCTCCTCAACGATTTCACCATCCGCATCGGAGGTGTCGGTACGCTGGCCGAGGCGAGCAATCACCCGGTAGCGCTTATCGGAGTCCAGCAGGTACTGGGAAAACTTTGTCGCCTCGCCCAGGCAGATCGGCAGCATGCCGGTCGCCAGCGGATCCAGCGCGCCAGTGTGCCCGGCACGGTTGGCGTTGTAGAGGCGCTTTACTTTTTGCAGCACGTCGTTGCTGGACATCCCCTGAGGCTTATCCAGCAGCAGCACGCCGTGCACGTCGCGACCGCGACGACGAGGACGACTCATTAGTCCTCCTTGCTGTCGTCCGGGTTGACGCGACGCTCATCGTCCTGTCGCACCACGTTGGTCACCAGGTTAGACATGCGCATCCCCTCGACCAGCGAGTTGTCGTAGAAGAAGGTCAGCTCCGGCACGATACGCAGGCGCATGGCTTTGCCAAGCAGAGAGCGGATGAAGCCAGACGCTTCCTGCAACGCTTTGAGGCCCGCTTTTACCGCGTCCTCATCTTTGTCGTTCAGGAAGGTGACAAACACTTTGGCATAGGCCAGATCGCGGGACATTTCGACACCGGAAACGGTAGTCATCATACCCAGACGCGGATCTTTAATTTCGCGCTGCAGGATCATCGCAATCTCTTTCTGCATCTCCTGAGCCACGCGCTGCGGGCGACCAAATTCTTTCGCCATAATAAATTCTCCAGACAAAAAAGGGGCCATTAGCCCCTTTTAATATGATTGCCGGGTGACGCGAGGCGATCCCGGCCTACAATCACTCAATGCTACGTTTGATCTCGATGATCTCGAACACTTCGATCATATCGCCAACGCGAACGTCGTTGTAGTTCTTCACGCCGATACCACACTCCATGCCGTTACGGACTTCGTTAACGTCATCTTTGAAGCGGCGCAGGGACTCCAGCTCGCCTTCGTAGATAACCACGTTGTCACGCAGGACGCGGATTGGGTTGTGACGTTTAATGAGACCTTCGGTAACCATACAGCCCGCGATCGCACCGAATTTCGGTGATTTGAACACGTCACGCACTTCAGCCAGACCGATGATCTGCTGTTTCAGCTCAGGCGACAGCATGCCGCTCATCGCTGCTTTCACTTCGTCGATCAGATGGTAGATGACGGAGTAGTAGCGCAGATCCAGGCTCTCAGCATCGATAACTTTACGCGCGGAGGCGTCAGCACGAACGTTGAAGCCAACCAGGATGGCGTTGGACGCCGCAGCCAGGGTTGCGTCGGTTTCGGTGATACCACCTACGCCGGAACCGATGATCTTCACTTTAACTTCGTCAGTAGAGAGTTTCAGCAAGGAGTCGGAGATCGCTTCCACAGAGCCCTGTACGTCAGCTTTCAGTACGACGTTCACCTCGTGAACTTCGCCCTCGGTCATGTTGGCAAACATGTTCTCGAGTTTAGATTTCTGCTGGCGCGCCAGTTTAACTTCACGGAATTTGCCCTGACGGTACAGCGCAACTTCACGCGCTTTCTTCTCGTCACGCACGACGGTGACTTCATCACCGGCAGCCGGAACACCGGACAGACCCAGGATCTCAACCGGAATGGACGGACCCGCTTCCAGCACTTCCTGACCCAGTTCGTTACGCATCGCACGCACGCGGCCATATTCGAAGCCACACAGCACGATATCGCCTTTGTTCAGCGTACCTTCACGCACCAGCACGGTAGCAACCGGACCACGACCTTTATCAAGGAAGGACTCGATGACCGCACCGCTGGCCATGCCTTTACGTACCGCTTTCAGCTCAAGCACTTCAGCCTGCAGCAGGATCGCGTTCAGCAGATCGTCGATACCGGTACCCGCTTTCGCAGACACAGGGATGAACTGAGATTCACCGCCCCACTCTTCCGGCATAACGCCGTACTGGGAGAGTTCGTTCTTCACGCGGTCCATGTCAGCTTCTGGCTTATCGATTTTGTTCACCGCAACCACCAGCGGTACCTGCGCCGCTTTCGCGTGCTGGATAGCTTCGATGGTCTGCGGCATCACGCCGTCGTCAGCCGCTACCACCAGTACAACGATATCCGTTGCCTGCGCACCACGAGCACGCATGGAGGTAAACGCGGCGTGGCCCGGGGTATCCAGGAAGGTGATCATGCCGTTTTCGGTTTCTACGTGGTAAGCACCGATGTGCTGGGTAATACCACCCGCTTCGCCGGACGCCACTTTAGTAGAACGAATGTAGTCAAGCAGCGAGGTTTTACCGTGGTCAACGTGACCCATGATGGTCACAACCGGTGCACGCGGCTCGGCCGCTGCGCCCGTATCACGGTCGCTCATTACCGCTTCTTCCAGCTCGTTTTCACGACGCAGGATAACCTTGTGGCCCATCTCTTCGGCAACCAGCTGTGCGGTTTCCTGATCGATGACCTGGTTGATGGTAGCCATTGCGCCCAGCTTCATCATCGCTTTGATGACCTGAGAGCCTTTAACGGCCATCTTGTTCGCCAGTTCGCCAACGGTGATGGTTTCGCCGATCACGACGTCACGGTTAACTGCCTGAGCCGGCTTCTGGAAGCCCTGCTGCAGGGAAGAACCTTTACGTTGCTTGCCGCCTTTACCGCCACGACCTGCTGCACGCGCTTCTTCACGGTCAGCTTTGGATTCAGCGTGTTTGTTGCCCTTCTTCTGAGGACGGGCAGCTTTTGCAGCGGTACGGGTACGGCCACGGCCGCCTTCTACTTCACGATCGTTTTCATCTTCAGCCTGGCGAGCATGCTGAGAAGTGGTCACGTGATAATCGCTGGTGTCTTCGGTTTCTGCAGGTTCGATAACCCCGTTCCTCTCGTTTTCTTCCGCCATACGGCGTGCTTCTTCTGCTACGCGACGTGCTTCTTCTTCAAGCTTACGACGCGCCTCTTCTTCAGCTTTACGCTTCAGCTCTTGCGCTTCGGCTTCACGACGCGCTTTTTCAGCCTGGGCAGCTTTGGTCATTTCGTCAGATGGTTGATTGCTCACTTTGCTCGTTTCCGCAGCGTCGCGCTTCGCCGTATCAGCGGTGTCGCGTTTCGCTTTTTCTTCGGCTTCACGCTTCGCTTTCTCTTGTGCGTCACGCTTGGCTTTGTCCTCGGCTTCACGCTTCGCAGCTTCCTCTGCTTCACGCGTTGCCTTCTCTTCCGCTTCGCGCTTCGCCTCTTCTTCCGCGGCGAGACGTTCAGCCTCTTGCGGATCGCGTTTTACAAAGGTGCGCTTTTTACGGACTTCGATCTGCACCGATTTACTCTTCCCGCCGGTGCCAGGGATATTCAGCGTGCTGCGCGTTTTGCGCTGCAGCGTCAGCTTGTCCGGCGCGGAACCGTGTTCACGGTTCAGGTGCGCCAGCAGCGTCTGTTTCTCTTGTGCTGTTACTGAGTCTTCAGCAGCCTTCGGGATCCCTGCATCAGCAAATTGCTGTACCAGGCGGTCCACGGAGGTCTGAATCTCAGCGGCCAGCGCTTTTACGGTTACATCTGTCATGCTGTTCCTTCCTGCTACAGTTTATTACGCTTCGTCGCCGAACCAGCAAATATTACGTGCGGCCATGATGAGCTCACCCGCTTTCTCGTCGGTTAATCCTTCGATATCGCTTAGGTCATCAACGCCCTGGTCAGCGAGGTCTTCCAGCGTACAAACACCACGAGCAGCCAGTTTAAACGCCAGCTCGCGATCGAGGCCTTCAAGGTTAAGCAGGTCGTCAGCCGGTTTGTTATTACCAAGGCTCTCTTCCTGCGCCAGGGCCAGGGTCGTCAGGGCATTTTTCGCGCGTTCGCGCAGGGCCTCAACGGTCTCTTCGTCCAGACCCTCAATTTCCAGCAGCTCTTTAATTGGCACATAGGCCAGCTCTTCCAGGGTTGAGAAACCCTCTTCAACCAGCACGGTGGCGAACTCTTCGTCAATGTCCAGGTGCTTAGTGAAGGTATCAATCGCCGCATGGGCTTCCGCCTGATGCTTAGACTGAAGGTCGTCAACGGTCATGACGTTGAGTTCCCAGCCGCTCAGCTGCGAAGCCAGACGGACGTTCTGGCCGTTACGGCCAATCGCCTGCGCCAGGTTACCGGCTTCAACGGCGATATCCATGGTGTGCTTGTCTTCATCCACCACGATAGAGGCTACGTCTGCCGGTGCCATCGCGTTGATCACGAACTGCGCCGGGTTGTCGTCCCACAGAACGATATCGATACGCTCGCCGCCCAGCTCGGTAGAGACCGCCTGAACACGTGCGCCGCGCATACCGACACAGGCTCCGACCGGATCGATACGCTTATCGTTGGTCTTCACCGCGATTTTCGCACGGGAACCCGGATCGCGGGCTGCCGCTTTGATCTCGATAACTTCTTCACCGATCTCTGGCACTTCGATGCGGAACAGTTCAACCAGCATTTCCGGTTTGGAACGGGTCACGAACAGCTGCGCACCGCGCGCTTCAGGGCGCACCGCGTAGAGCACACCGCGAATACGGTCGCCCGGACGGAAGTTTTCACGCGGCAGCATATCTTCACGCAGGATCACGGCTTCAGCATTGCTGCCCAGATCCAGCGTGATGTTGTCGCGGTTCACTTTCTTCACCACGCCGGTGATGATCTCACCTTCGTGCTCGCGGAACTGATCGACAACCAGCGCGCGCTCGGCTTCACGTACCTTCTGCACGATAACCTGCTTCGCCGTTTGGGTAGTGATACGGTCAAAGGTGACAGACTCAATCTGATCTTCAACGTAGTCACCCGGGTTCAGGCTCTCATCTTCGTAGCGTGCAGCTTCCAGCGTGATTTCACGCGTCGGCATGGTGACTTCTTCGACGACTACCCAACGGCGGAAGGTATCAAAGTCACCGCTTTTACGATCGATCTCAACGCGGACATCGATCTCTTGCTCATATTTTTTCTTTGTTGCTGTAGCCAGCGCACTTTCCAGCGCTTCAAAAATTTTCTCGCGCGGCAGCGCTTTCTCATTGGAAACAGCTTCAACAACAGCCAAAATTTCTTTATTCATTGGGGGCCTTTCACCTCAATCCAGACTGTTAAAAGTGGGGGACCAGGTTCGCTTTCTGAACGTTGCTCAGGGCGAACACTTCATCTTTACCTTCGACCGTAACGGTGATCATCTCGCCATCGACACCTTTGATAATGCCCTGCCATTTGCGACGATTCTGAACCGCCATACGCAGCACCAGCGTGACCTCTTCGCCTAAATAGCGCGTGTAGTGTTCGGCGGTGAACAACGGACGATCAAGACCAGGTGAGGAGACTTCCAGGTTGTAAGCGACGGTAATGGGATCTTCGACGTCCATCACGGCGCTAACCTGATGGCTGACATCAGCACAATCATCAACATTGATGCCATCTTCACTATCAATATAGATGCGCAGCGTAGATGTGCGACCACGGATAAATTCAATACCAACCAGTTCGTAGCCCAGCGCTTCGACCGGTGCGGTAATCATCTCTGTTAATTTTTGCTCTAATGTGGACAAACCCACCCCCAAGACATAAAAAAAGGGCGTAAGCCCAGTTATTCTGTAGTCAGATAACAAAAAACCCCGATAAATCGAGGCTTTAGATAACTGAACCCTATAGCCGTAACAACGGCCTGGAGAACCTTTCGCTACTGTTTTTTTCAAATGCGACGCCGAAGGCACAAGGTCTTCATAGTATATTTGAAAAAGAACACTAAGGGAAAGTGGTTGCGGGGGCCGGATTTGAACCGACGACCTTCGGGTTATGAGCCCGACGAGCTACCAGGCTGCTCCACCCCGCGCCTGAATCGTGGCAAATACTACGCCGATATTGCACTAAATGCAAGTTAAGACAGGTGTAAACACCGGGAACGACTGATTAGACAGACATTATAATCAATTGATTTTATTCATTGCAACAAAAAAACGCGCCCTTCTCATCTGCTTCACTATTATCCATTCATTTTTTTTAATGATTTTGCCACGCAACCCTTCCGGTCTCCACGAAAAGATGATTAAATGAAAACTCACTTATTTTGCATAATCATGCATTACTGAGCGATAGCCAGGCGCTTTCTGCGGTAATGTTTAGCCTATCATCATGGCGTGGCTGTTAAGTCTCTCACCATAGGTATAGTTAGCAGGGATTTATTTTATGACGACGATTCTCAAGCATCTTCCGGTTGGACAACGTATTGGCATCGCTTTCTCCGGCGGCCTCGACACCAGCGCAGCCCTGCTATGGATGCGCCAAAAGGGCGCGGTTCCTTATGCCTACACGGCGAATCTGGGTCAGCCAGATGAGGATGACTATGAGGCTATCCCACGCCGTGCAAAAGAGTACGGTGCAGAAAACGCGCGCCTGATCGACTGCCGTAAGCAGCTGGTTGCCGAAGGCATCGCCGCTATTCAGTGCGGTGCGTTTCATAACACCACCGGCGGGCTGACCTATTTCAACACCACGCCGCTGGGCCGTGCCGTAACCGGTACCATGCTGGTTGCCGCCATGAAAGAGGATGGCGTAAACATCTGGGGCGACGGCAGCACCTATAAGGGCAACGATATTGAGCGTTTCTATCGCTACGGCCTGCTGACCAACGCCGAGCTGAAGATCTATAAGCCGTGGCTCGATACCGACTTTATCGATGAGCTGGGCGGCCGCCAGGAGATGTCCGAATTTATGATCGCCTGCGGCTTTGACTACAAAATGTCGGTAGAGAAAGCCTACTCCACCGACTCCAACATGCTGGGCGCGACCCATGAAGCGAAGGACCTTGAGTTCCTCAACTCCAGCGTGAAGATCGTTAACCCGATCATGGGCGTCAAGTTCTGGGATGAGAGCGTGAAGATCCCGGCGGAAGAGGTGACCATCCGCTTCGAGCGTGGTTACCCGGTAGCGCTGAACGGCAAAACCTTCGCTGACGACGTTGAGCTGATGCTGGAAGCTAACCGCATCGGTGGCCGTCACGGCCTGGGCATGAGCGATCAAATTGAGAACCGTATTATCGAAGCGAAGAGCCGTGGCATCTATGAAGCCCCGGGGATGGCGCTGCTGCACATCGCCTACGAGCGTCTGCTGACCGGTATTCACAACGAAGATACCATTGAGCAGTATCACGCTCATGGTCGCCAGCTCGGCAAACTGCTTTATCAGGGCCGCTGGTTCGATCCGCAGGCGCTGATGCTGCGTGATGCCCTGCAGCGCTGGGTGGCGAGCGCCATCACCGGCGAAGTGACCCTGGAGCTGCGTCGTGGTAACGACTACTCCATCCTGAATACGGTCTCTGACAACCTGACCTACAAGGCAGAGCGTCTGACCATGGAGAAAGGCGACTCTGTCTTCTCTCCGGACGATCGTATCGGCCAGCTGACCATGCGTAACCTGGACATCACTGACACCCGCGAGAAGCTGTTCAACTATGTAGAAACGGGCCTGCTCTCCTCTTCGGCCAGCACCGGCCTGCCGCAGATGGATAGCCTTGAGCACACCGACAAGCAGTAATAGCGGATTACAGTATCAAGGGCGCACAAGCGCCCTTTTTTATGCCTGAGAGTTCACACCCTACTTCGCCGCGTCGTTCAGGACCGCATTGAATTTATCCAGCGGGCAGAAACCGTTCGCGTCTACCGGACAGCCCTTCAGCTCCAGCGTCACGCGCTGCGCCGGTGCCTGCAGCGTGAGCACATCTGCATTACGCAGCTGCTCTGCGCTCTGATACACATACTCAATCTTCATAAGATCGCGGCTGGCGCTCTGGTCGTGCCAGCGCTGGAAGACAATTTTGCCGCCAATTGGCGTACGCTCATACTGGTCATGCAGCTGGTAGGGTTTGAAATCCAGCGCCGTCAGCAGCGAGGCGATATTGGAGTCATGCCCCACCAGCAGCGTGACTTTCGGCGCGCTGGCCTGGTCCGTTACTAACGCCTTGTCGATATACTTCACCAGCGGTTTAGCCACGTTCTGCGCCACTGCCGTAGAGGTGAAGAGCGAATCCTGGTAGCCGTTTTTCAGCTTCGACAGCACCCGCCACTGCTGATCGGTTTTGATCTCACCCCAGGCGACCTGATCCATCGGGAAGCCTTCGTAATACTGTAGAGTGAAGGCATCCACCAGCGAGTTGCCGACCTTTAGCGGCCCGGAGACGCCCGGCTCTTTCTCATACCCGGCGCTGAAGGTATCTTTCGGGTCGGTCAGGGAGCAGACCTGCTTCTCCTTACAGGAGGGGGAGTTGTCATAGTTTGTTATCTGCGCTAACAGCTTATAGCTTTCATCCAGCTGCATCGCCTGACGTTCGCTCTGCATTGCCTGCACCGCCCTGTCACGGAACGCCGTATCCTTATCGGTGATAACCGGGTTGAAGGTGGGATCCATTGTGCCCATCGCTTCCTGATGGTGAACCGGCACGTCGCAGCCGGGGAACGCACCGGTGATAAAGAACTGCGCGGTGGCTACAGTGCGTTGCAGGCTGTTGGCGTAGGCATAAACGGCGTCAGGCGTCGGGCATTCCCCTGACTTTACCAGTCCCTGCTCCGCCAGCCATTCACGCATGTAGTGCCCCATATAGACTTCGAGCACGCCGCCCTTGGTGGTGAGCTGCCCACCCGGCACATCCCACTCAGGCCACTTGTTTGGCGTCGACTGCTGCAGCACGCTACCGTTATCCGCCAGCGGCGCGCGCAGGTTATGGCGGCTCATGATCAACACCTGTTGTAGCTGATAGCCCTCCGGCGTCGTTTGCGCCTGCGCCCCTGCGGTCAGCGTTAATGCTCCGGCCAGCGCAGCTGCGAGTAGTGCTCTTTTCATCCCTAACTCCTCACCTTTGTCATCGTCGCGCTAAGTGTGACAGATTGATGACAAATTTCCCGGAGCCGTTTCGCAAAGTGGGCAAGCAGCTAATGCTTAAGCTGTTGACCGTATTCACGCATCCAGTCGGCCAGCGGCGCGAGAGCATTTTGCAGAGTGAGGCCAAGGGCAGTGATTTGATACTCCACGCGGGGCGGAATTTCAGGGTAGACAGTACGCGTGACCAGTCCGCGCTGTTCGAACAGCCGCAGCTGTTTGGTGAGCTCTTTTTGCGTAATGGGCGCGGCGGCCCGCAGCAGATCGCCAAACCGCACCGGCTCGTTGATGACGATCAGACGATAGATAATCGGGATGGCCCACTTTCCTGAGATCAACCCGATAAAGCTGGTCATCGGGCAGGGTTCGTGCTGACAATTTTTTTCTTCTGCGCAGCTGAGTAATTCCGCCATTGCACACCTCTCGCCTCTTTAGTATCCAATTGGTACCTGGTTTCTTTTAGATACTAACGTTTCTATAGTGCTTTCTCCACTCTTCAATCAGGAGAAGCAAATGGGTCGTTTAGCAGATAAATATACGCTGATTACCGGCGGAACAACGGGCATTGGCCTGGCAACGGCGCAGGAATTTATCGCCGAAGGGGCGCACGTGGCGGTAACAGGCCGCAACCCCGAGACGCTCGCCGACGCGCAGCGCATTCTGGGCGATAACGCCTGGGTGATCCCCGCCGACGCAGGCGATATCGCCGCGCAAAAACAGCTTGCCGGGACGATTGCCGCCCGCTGGCCGCGGCTGGATGCGGTCTTCATCAACGCAGGGGACGTTACCCATGGTGAGATTGAGGCGTGGGACGAGGCCAAGTGGGATCGCCTGATGGGGATTAACCTTAAAGGCCCCTTCTTTTTGATTCAGGCCCTGCTGCCGCTGTTGAATAATCCCTCTTCGGTGATCCTCTGTGGCTCGGTCAGCGCACGCATCGGTCTGCCCACCAGCAGCGTCTACGCCGCCAGCAAGGCCGGTCTGCTTTCGCTGGCGCGCACGCTGTCAGCCGAGCTGATGCCGCGCGGTGTCCGCGTGAACGGTCTTAGCCCCGGCCCGGTAGAAACTCCAGCGCTGAGCAAACTTGGCCTTGGCGAAGAGGCGTTGCGGGCCATGCAGGAGGAGATTATCAAGCTGGTGCCGCTCGGGCGAATGGGAACCGTGCGTGAGCTGGCGAAGGCCGCGCTCTATCTCGCGTCGGATGACTCAAGCTATACGGTGGGCACCGATCTGCTGGTCGATGGCGGCGTGGGAAGCCTGTAACGGCCTGCAGCTCCTGTTTAAAGGCTTACCCGGTCTGGATCTGCATCAGGGTTAAATTGCCGCTCATTACCGCACCGGTGTCAATGTAGTACTGATTAGCAAAGCGTTGCGCCTTACGCAGCGGCGTATGACCAAAGATAAAGAGATCCGCGCCGTGGATCTCTTTCACTCTGCCCGCCAGAGAGGCCGCAAGCCGATCCCGATTCCAGAGAAGCTGATCCTCCTCTACCGGTTTACCGTAGACGTAGCTATCGTCAGGGTAGTCGGCATGACAAACGATCACTTTTTTACCCTGCGTGTTAACTTCAATGACCAGCGGCAGCGCAGCGATATGTGGCAGCAACGCTCTGGCCTGCTGCTCCTGCTCTTCATCCAGATTGAAAAACCAGCTGCCGCCGTTCATCATCCAGTGGCTGGCGCTGCCGTTATGAAGCAGGCAGTTCAGCATCATCTGCTCGTGGTTGCCGCGCACCGCCCGGCACCAGGGGCAGGTCACCAGCGTCATGCACTCCACGTTCTCGACGCCGCGATCGGTAAGATCGCCTACGGAAATCAGCAGATCCTGCGAGGTATCAAAGCCAACGAAGCTAAGTTTGTTCAACAGCAGGCTGTAGCAGCCGTGAAGGTCGCCGGTAACCCAGATATTGCGCCATGTCGCGCCGTTGAGCCGCTGCCAGGTCATGATACTTACCGTACAGGAGAGGTTGCTGTTTTTAAGCAGTATAGCCGGGAGAGGATAAGAGAAAGAGAGCGCCGCCGTATTCATGGCGTACAGACGAAAAAAAAGAGATCTTGCGATCTCTTTTTTCTGGAATATTGGTACCGAGGATGGGACTCGAACCCACAAGCCCGTTAGGGCACTACCACCTCAAGGTAGCGTGTCTACCAATTCCACCACCTCGGTACGGAATACTTACTGTGGGATATCGCTGGTCGGCTTGTTAGCCGGCGCTGCGGGTTGAGTCTGCTCAGATTTCGCTGGCGCACTCAGGTTTTCCCACTCGCTCCCTTTGTTGGTTTTGTTGCTGTTAATGTTACCCAGCACCAGGCTGATAATGAAGAACAGGGTTGCCAATACAGCCGTCATACGGGTCATGAAGTTACCAGAACCACTTGAACCGAACAGCGTACCGGAAGCGCCTGCACCAAAGGAGGCTCCCATATCAGCGCCTTTACCTTGCTGCAGCATGATTAGACCTACAAGGCCAATCGCCACAATAAGGAAAACTACTAAAAGAGCTTCGTACATAATCAACCTGTTCCTTGCGGAGTTGCCGCATAACATAAGCTTCAAACCCTGAATGGGTTTCAAACCAAAAGCGGGAGTTAATGTTATTTCCCACTTGAGCGGGTGTGAATACTAACCAAAGCGGATGCCCTGCGCAAGGGCAATTTCGCTGCATTGTATCAACTGCGGAAAAAAAGAGCAAAAGCCGTATGGAAAGGCGATTCAATGCACTAAGTGCGCATAAAACAGACGCTTACCGTCGGGCGTTTTTCGGGGTTGCCTTCACTAATTTGTACTTGCCGTACTGGCGTACGATCCGCCAGACGTCGTTTCCCTGCTCGATAGGTTCATTGAGGCTGTAGAACGTCGTTTTGTTACCCTGCCGAACCCCTACCTGTAACGCCTCGCCCTCCCCGCTGACCAGCGTAACGATCGGCGTCATATCCATTTCAGGTGTGCCGGCTGGCTCTTCGGCCACCGCGGGCGGGGATGTACGGCCTGCCGGGATGGCTATCATACTCACGGGATCGATGGCCTGCTGGTTGTGGCTCAGCGCAAGATGCAGATGCGGGCCGGTCGTGCGCCCCGTTGCGCCAGATAGCGCCATCACCGTCCCCTGTTTGAGCTGCTCACTTTTATGGACGCCGATTTTGTTGAGGTGAAGATAGCGGCTGCGCCAGCCCTTCCCATGGTCAACGGTGACAAAAAAACCGGTTAGCGGCCCATAACCGGTTCCTGTTACCTGACCGTCTGCAATGGCCATCACCTCGCTGCCTAAGGGCGCGCGAAGATCAACGCCTTTATGGTCAAGAAAAGCATGTTCAAGCGGATGAAAACGCATGCCGAACGGCGAGGTTACGTGAGGTGTACCGGAAAGCGGCCAGCTAAATTGGGGGGCCACTTGCAGGGGGGCTTTGGCGACAGCCTTTTGCAAAGGGAGCGACGCGGATCCCGGTAGAGGAAAAACGCTGACCAGAAGAAAGAACAGAAGCGTTAAAATAGGCATCAGCGAAGCACCTCCATGTGCAAAATAAGCAGCGCGGTAATCGCAATAGCTGGGCCGAAAGGAAGATAGGGATTGGCCGTGTTAAGACGACGAAATGGCGGCAGACCACGAATAAAAAAGGCCTGCACGCCCAGCGCTGCCGATCCCAGCATCAGCTCCGCAATATGGTTAAGACCCACCCAGGCCGCGCAGGCGGTATAAAGCTTAACGTCGCCGCCGCCCAGCCCCTCCCGCTTCCCGAGCCAGGCATACCCCTGCGCCAGCAGCCAGGTAAACCCACCAATAACGATGGCTCCCATTACGCTATCCCGCGGCGACACGGGAATAATATTCAACACCGAGGCGGCAAGCCCCAGCCAAAGCAGGGGGTAAACCAAACCGTCCGGCAGCAGAAACGTCTTGATATCGATAACGGCGAGCGTATACACCAGGCAAAAAAAGCAGGCCAGAAAGAGGATCTGTATCAGGGTAAATTGCGGAAAGTAGCCTGTCACCAGCGCAAAAAAAACCATCCCGGTAGCTAACTCGCTAAGCGGGTAGAGAGCCGGAATGGCGCATTTACAGTAGCGACAACGGCCTCTCAGCAGTAGCCAGCTAAACAAAGGAATATTATCCCACGGCATCACCGCGTGCTGGCAGCGCGGACAGTGCGATGGCGGCCACCACAGATTAACGTCAGGCCGATCGCTTTGGGTAGCCCTCTCCGCCACGCTGCGCACCATCATGATGGGCAGGCGATAGATCACGACGTTAAGAAAGCTGCCGATGAATAACCCCAGGCCCAGCGCAAGCCATGGATACCACGCTGTCATTATTGCTTCTATACGCATCGGGGATTAACGCTTAACGGCGCAGCGGGAGATATAGGCTTTAACGGTCTTGATATCTGCCGATGAAAAACGTGAAGATCGCGGTGCCTGGGTGTAAGACACCACCTCAGCATAAGGCTCTACGCCGCCGGGGCTGGAGGCCGCGTGTTTATTGCCGTTAAGCGTGACGGTTAAGCTGGCGAAATCGATCATATTGATATTTTCAGGTAAATAAGCTGGACCAACCTTGTGGTGCGGTTGAGAGGTAATAACCGGTGTGGCCATACCACGGTAATGCAAGCTGCCAACCATGTCCCCGGCGACGGTTTCGCGGAGGTTACGTGCGTACTGAATTAACAGCGGCCGCGTATAGTCGTTATTGACGTTATGACCGCCTTGGGCATCCTTGTTAAAGACCTCTATTGTCAGCAAACGAAGGTTGCGGGAGGGTATCCAGACCAGGATATAGCTACTGGAACGTCCGGGATTTAACTCACCGGAGACCGAATAGATATGGCTGTTCCTGTAGGCTGCATCTCTGGCGATAGCGTTATACTGTGACACCTTGCCCTTGTGTCTCGGCTTTGACCAGTAATCTGCAGCATAGCAGGTCGTATCCAGGCACTTTATCTGGCTGCTGTCGTTGGTATAGATAACCGGAGCCGTAGCCGGTGTAGGAGATACAGGAAAGACCTCCTCCTTTTCATTTAACACATAAATAATGTTATAGAGAAAGGTCGCTTTTCCCGTGTTGCTCGCGTTTAAAACAATGGGAAACGATCGTGACAAATAGTCACAATGCGGCGGTGCAAATTGGTAGCCCGCAACGCTATTGCCCGCTGCGCCCATACAAATAAGACCCACCACAACCGCGGTGCTTTTTAAATAATGTAACATGTATCGTCCTGGAATTATCCTGTGGCTTTAGATAGCGTATCCATAAGGGCAAACAGTCCGAGAAAGACCCATACGACGCAGCCGCCTAACGTCAGCGTTGCCATATTTTTTAAAAAGGCAGCGAGCTTTTTAATGTACTCATGAATATGTTCACGAGATCGTTCGGAAACGGAGAGCAATACCTCATTAAACGAGGGCAGGTCGGCATAGAGGCTGATATTAAGCAGCTCTTCTACGCCCAGCAGTCCTGAATCCAGCGCTTTGCCGTAGTTCATCCCCTGCGCCATTTTTCCCAGCATGGCGTCAAGATGCCAGGTTAGCCAGCGGTTAGCATTAGACTGGACAATAACAATGGCATCGGTCAGTGGAATATTATTACTCAACATCAGTGACAGGTTATTTAAAAAGACCGATGACGTTAGCTGCCGATAGGTTGAAAACGGTAATATTTTATCGAGAGCCCTATTTCGTAGCGTACCGCTAAGATTTGCCATGGCAAATCTTGCCAGCAAAACAAAACAGACAAAGCCGATTATGATCTTTAACCATAGCCCCTGATAGAGCGCTATCCCGAAGTGATAGAGGCTCTGGGTAATGCCCGGCCACTCATCGACAGGCAGCACCGAGGCAAACGCCGGGAAGACCTTTTCCGCATAGCCGGCAATCACCACTAGCGATAGCGAAATCATAATTAGCGGAAACGTCAGGGCACTAAGGATTTTCTTTCGCAGCTCATCGTTATATTTGATGATTGAGACAAGGGTAAAAAAGCCCTCTGCCAGGCTGCCACTTTTTTCTGCCGCGGTAATTAAGCTCAGCTCGGTAGTCGGTACCGCACCGGTAAAGACGGCAGACACGGACGTTTCCTGCTTCATCTGGGTAATCAATAGCAGCAGCTTCTGACTAAATCCTTTACCCAACAGCGTCTGACCCTCGGTCTGCAATTTATTGAGTGAATCATAGAGCGGTAGCCCGGCTTTAATCATATCGCCGCAGAACTGATAGATGTAGATACGCTGCTTTTTAGTGAATTTTTTCAACGATGAGCTCCAGATCGTTAGGGGATATCGCGCCGAACTCCATGGCAAACCAGCAGGCATCCACCTGACCCTGTAATACTTTTGCCATCACCTTTTCGCGTATCTCAAAACCTTCAGCCAGGCCGTCAGCCGTATAGCGCTTTTTACGCCACAGTGTGAAAACCTGTAGCCACGCCTGGTGGGATATGGCCGCCAGCTCTTCATAGCCGGGTAGAAAATATTCCATGACGATTTGCCGGCCTTTGATACCGCTCTGCTTACACGCCACACATCCCCCTTCACTGGCGGTATAGAGCGTGAACTTTTTGCCAGCAATGGTTTTTAGCTCGTGTACTTTTTTACAGCTGTCGCAGAGCACCGGGATCAGCTTCTGGCACTGTAGACCAGCAATAAAACCCGGCGTGGACAGCTTATCGCTACCGATGCCCAGGGCCGACATGCGCTGTAGCAGCGAGACAATGCTGCCAGCATGAACGGTGGTGAAGCAGTAGTGGCCGCTTTCCACCGCGCCTGCTAAGGCATTGGCCGACACGCTGTCACGGATCTCCCCCACCATCAACACGTCAGGATCGCGGCGTAGCGCTGACTTTATTGCCGCGTGAAAACCGCCGTCCTCACCGCTGACCACCGAGCTCTGTTTCGCGCCGTAGATCTGATACTCCACCGGATCCTCCACCGTCAGGAAACAGCCTCGGTCTTCATAGCGATTAATCTGCAGCCACTCCATGAGGTTTTTCAGGGTGGTGGATTTCCCCGATCCGGTAGTGCCAGCGATCACATAGGCACCATAAGGATTGCTTAGGATCTTTTTCAGGTCCGCCATCTCAGCAGGCGAAACGCCAATGTTATCCAGCGAACCTAATCCCTCTTTTTGTAGTCCCGAGGGAATAATACGCAGCACCGCGTGGTAGCAGTCCGGTGACTCGCCAAAGATAGGAAAATGGGCGTAGCGAAAGCGGTAGGGTTTGCCCTCCAGGTTATAGAGAATGTTCGCGTTTTGGGGAATAGCCCGGTTCCAGGTGGTATCCCGCGTCGTCGCCTCCACGTTATAGAGCACGAAAACCATCTCATCGCACTGGGCAGCTTTCACCTGCATAAACGGCGTCAGCACCCCGTTAACACGCGCTTCGAAGACGGCCAGTACATCGTTACGCGTGATATGCAGATCGCTGGCTCCCATCGACACCACGCGCTGGAGTACGCTGGCAAGCCGTCGCTGAGTATCGGTGATATCAATTGCGCTTTGTGCGGCGGTAATCTGCTTTAGCGAGATAAACTCGATTACCTTGTAATACTGATCTTCGCTTACCTGCGCCAGGCCTGACACCAAACGCTTATGCAGCGTCCCCAGACGCGCTATCTGGATTTGGTACTCAAAGAGCCTGTCGATATCTATCGCGTTGATCAGGAGATACTCCTTACCCGCATGCGCAGCAATAATGCCGATACCGTCAAACTCATAGAAATCCCACGCTCCCATTAAGAGATCATCGGGAGCGATGCGTACATAGTCTAAATTCACCGGCCCGCTTCCTTGATAGTCAGGCCTGATGACTTATCTCTTACTAACTGGTACTGGTGACCATCAAGCGTGAAGTGCTCACCCGGACTGACGTAGCGCAGATCGCTACCGTCTGCGCTGACTACCGCGACACGCGACAGGCCGCCAATGTTGGACTCTAACAATATGTGAGGCGAGGCACTGCTGGATTGCGTGGCGCTGACCGTTGCAGGGATTGAAGCCGGCTGCGCCATTAGGGGCATTTTGTCTTCCCCACGAAGCTTACGGATCTCGCTTTTCATCCTTTCAAGCTCAAGCTCGTTGGCTACCTCGCGCTTTTTAGCCTCCCAGGCATAATCCTCTTCTACCATTTTCTGGATATGCTGCTGCATTGCGCTCTCTGAAACCGGTGGCGCAGGGGGTAGATCGGCTGTTGGTGCGGCCTGAGCGATCGCTGAACCCAGCAAGAACAGGCCTACTGTTAAACGCATTTTTACGTTTTGCATATTAATCCTCCGGAAATTTTGATGCCTTTATCAGTGGACTCTATTTTTTTAATTAAAAAAGCATCACGCCAGGCCTGCTTATAGAGCGCAAGCTGGGCATTAATTTCTGGCACGCCCGCAGAAAAACGATCGCTACCGTTATCGATCTGCATTTCCCAGCTTGCGCTCATTAAGCCGCGAAATGATAAATGGCCTGCCAGCGCCGCCTCTTTATCTTTTACCGCCGAAGCAGGGTAGCTTTTGAAAAGAATGATACCGTCGCGCTGGGCCTTATTACCCTTCTCTATGTTCAACAGCGAGTTATAGGTATTAACATAGGCTATCATTTCATTGCAGCTATGCAGGCTTAACGCCTGTTTCCTGCTCCACTGGATAAACAGCTTATTTTCTGTAACGGGTAGCGCCAGCCTGCTATACTCAAAGTCGCTTGCTGGAGCTCGTTCCTTTTCTCGTCTAACCGGTACGGAAGCCGAGTACGCCTTGCCAAAAAAATCGATGACGGGCAGGGTCAGGATAGTGCCCTGTTCAATTTTAAAACCGATTGCACAGACCCTGGTATCACAGATAAAACGTCTATTTTTAATGGCAACGCCCAGTGCTGATAGGGTCAACGTATTCTGACGAATCTCTCCCAGCACGTTAATAGCCTGAAGAATATCTGTACCCGCAAGGGACTTTTTATAAAAGGAAGCAATAGCGGCCAGATCGGCCTGCTGTTTACGCAACGCCTGCTGCTGCGCGGCGCGTTTCTCATCAGCAGGGACTTTTACCTCATAGTACCACCATGCAAACGCGCCAATAGCAATGATAACCAGGCTGGCAACGATCGCAGCGGTAGCAATGACCGACGCGTTATACCCTCTCTTCACTTTCCAGAAATAAATCTTCTCCAGCATAGATTATCCGTTTATATATAAATGAAGTATGGTTCCTATGAGAGCGAGTAAAATAGCGCCCGCGCACGTACTAATAGTCATAATAAATCGCCGTCTCCGCTTAAGAGACAGCTGATGCATACGGCACCGTTCAATAACCGCCTCAAGCTGTACAGTGGTGAGAGGCGTAAACTCAAGATGCTCATAGATACCCAGATGCGTCATCAATTCATCAAAGAGGGTGCGAGCCATAAAACAGTCCGTGCCGCTCACTATCCGCCCGCCCTTAATGATTAACAGATAGGTCACATCATCACTTTCATGTGAAAAATAAATCCCATCGCCAAACAAATTTTTGATATAGAGAGCAAAAGGTTCATACGCAGTAGAAACTCTGCTGCAGTAACCCGTTGCGGTCTTACCTTCATCGTCGCGATAAATAAGCTTTCGGTTTGCTTTGACCATGCCACGAAACGATGCCTGAGTCGGCAGGCCAAGATAAGACATATCTTCAGCCTCCCACAGCAGTCCGGTCAGGATATTCTCTTTGAGTAATGCATCTCTCATCGGCTACCTCTCTTCATTAACGAGAGGTAATTGGCTGACGATAGTAGTCGATACCAATGACCATCACGACCGTAGCCGAGGAGTCATCACTGTTATCATCCACCCCTAATATCTGATATTGAAGCCCACCGTTTTCATCCTTAATGTCATACTTGGCTACCATCAGCAGATCGCCTGGCATAATAATCGAGGAGTTAAAGGACTCGGTGGTACTGACCGAGGGCAGCTGCACGTCGTCGTACTTCTCAATGCCTTCCAGGTAACGTTTGGTGAAGCCATTCACTACCTCAATACGTCCGTCAGAAAGAACCCGAGGGGTGATAATGAAACTGGTCCCGGTCACGACGGTGGCGGTCTCAACGTCGACGTTCTCTTCACCATTATCATCAACCGTGCGCGTTCGGCTGGAGACGTAGTTTTTTGAGCGGGTCATGTTCAGCGGCACCGGCATGTTATTACGGGTGATAAATGAACCGCTTTGCAAGGAACGACTTCCGGTGAGCTTGTAGAGCGCATCCAGCCCGCTGTTGATATCAACGTTACTGTTTTTCCAGCCAACCGAGACGCCGCTGGTCAGGGAGTCCAGCATAGATGACGTAATTTTCATCGAGCTTGTTCCGTCATCGAATGAGAACCCAACTCCCGCCTGCAGCTGTTTTACCTTCGATTTATCAAGCGTGAAGATCTTATAGGTAACAATAAACTGACGGCTGTTATCCGCTTTATATTTATCTAGCGCCTTGTTCAACGCGTCATACTCGGATGGCCGGGCGTTAACCATCAGGACAGAGGTATCTTTAAAAAGGTTGTAGTTCCCGGAGGTAACGTAGTTTTTTGCCATATCCTCTACGTCGTCCCAGAAGGAGGACTCGAACTTGGTCTCCGTTTTTCCGGTTAACCCGCCGTTTGACGTCGCCTCGTTCCCGGAGAGATCGAGGGTGGTTTCTGACTTATTATTTTCCCCATAGAAATCCAGCTTAATAACGTAGGTTTCATAGACGTTTATTTTGAGTACGTTATTGCCGTCAAGCTTAGGGCTGACGTCATACAGCGAGGCGATATAGCGCATAAACTCTTCAAAGGTGCCGCTAAAGTTCACGCTGTGAGGCTTATCCCAGCCGTTAGCCTCCTCGCTCGATTTGGTGTCGCCCATGGCTTTATCATTAATGCGATAGCTGATACCCGTTTGGGCAGCAACCGCGTCCAAAATAATGGACAGCGTCGCTGGCTCATAGGATGCGATTTTAACGTGCTTGCTTAACAGCTTCTGCTGCTCAACGCTGTACTCAACCTTCTGTCCTAAAAAAGCGCTGTCATATTTAATGTAGGGTTTCGCTTTTGAAGCCTCTTGCGTGGTCGCATCAGAAAATGTTTTTTTAATATCTTCATTAGCATCAAACTTTTTTTCAAAATCGCTGACGCAGCCCTGTGCCAATAGGGCCAGCAGCAATATTCCTGCTTTGATTTTCATGATATATCCGTATAATTACATTTCGTCGATGACAATAACGCGGTTTTTCTCATACTTTTTCACCACCAGCCCGTAGTTTTCAGAAAAGAAAAGCTCGCCTAACGCCTGTAAAATATCGTCATCGGTATTACCTGCCAGGGTAATATCGTTATAAACGAGGTAGTCTTTTTTGCTATTCCAGAAAAGCTTGTAGCCGTTGGCGGAAACCCAGGACTTTACCCCCTGGCTTAAGAGTTCATTCTCCTGAATAACCATCGGGCGGATTGCGGTAGATTCGGGATCATGAAATGGGTTTTTCCCTTGCTGTGCCGCCGAAACACTTAGGGGTATACAGGCTGTAAAAAGCAGCGCGCACAATAAACGGTTTATGTAACGCATATCTATTCCTTTAAAACGTATCCTGTTTATATTATTGATACTGATATGAATCTAACAGATCCGCAGGCGTACCCGGCTGGGGTATCGTGCTGCACCAGCGGCTAACGGTATAGGAGATAGAGCCAGGATCGACAACGTTAACGCCCTCCCCGGTATCGCCATCAAACATGGCCAGGGTTGTACCGATAATCCATATGTACTTAGAATTAGCATAGATGGCATGGTCTCCCCGGTTACGCCCCGGACTCCCTCCCCCTTTCTCGGTGAGATCCTGTTTGGCAAATTCAGTCTGAATTGAAATGCCTCCCAACTGACCGACTGGACTATAGTGAGGCAATTTAGTCCGGTTATAAGTAGGATCGCCATAAAAAGCCCCAGAACCACTTCTATAGGCAGAGACCGAAGAGATGGCGACGCTTAGCCGTGGAAAAAGCTTACGTTGAACCTTAACCATACGCGGCTTGCCGTCAGCACCAACCAGTGCTTCACCGCTGCCGTCACGCAGGGTAATTTCCTGTTCTACCTGCGGGCACGTTTGCACAGGATAGCGCACGTTACCTGTATCATTATTGCCCTGATCAAAAATACTGTCATCATAACGTGGCTGATAATCATCAGGCTTTTCTATTGGCCCAGCATTCATACCACCATGGGAAATATAATCAACGATCGCAGGCGTCACCAGCTCGAACGCATCATAGGTATAGGGTACATAGAGATAAAGGTTGTAATTCATCCCATCACTCATTTTATGTGCTTCGAGATCGTTCATATAGTAATCGCCAATAAACGATTGCGAACTGCCGTCTTTATACTGATAAAATGCAGGGTTGCCCGCTGAATCCAATACTAAATCGCCACCGGGCTTGCGCTGAAATAGATAAACCTTACGCGCCGTATTTTCCATCACCACGTTCGCCTGCAGCGTGCCGAGCTTTTGATCGCCATTCGTGTTGCTAGCATCTTTCATATTCAGCGCGAGTACCGTATTTTCACCATGCGTGCCGGTGCCGCTGCGCTGCTCGTAACACATCTCTACCTGGCTATCGGTAGAGTTCCAGCACATATCCCCGCCGCCGCCGCTGGCGGCAGTATCGCTGTCGTTATCATTCAGGTCGAAGGTAAAGCGCACGCCAAACTCACCGGAGGTATAGCCGTTCAAGCTGCCTATGCTGCTCGCCACGGACCCAAACTCAACGGGCGTTTTGCCATCGTTATTTTTCGTTACCAGCTGCCAGTTAGCGCTGGAGGAGTCACGATGCACTATCCAGGCGTGCGAGGGCACATTGCCCGCGTCTGAAAACGCCTGCGCCAGAGCGGGCTGGAAACGGGCAAATGCTAACAGGTCGTCCCGGGTGTCAGCGCTAAACTCAACGATAGCATCAATCTGATTAATGCTGCCCGACTGGCTCTCCAGATCGCTACCGCGAAAGCCGACTCGCTCAATATGTGCAGCGTTATTCTTAGCCGCACCGCTCATCCAGCAGGGAAGGTACTCCTTTTCAAAAGCGTACTCTGATTTCAGCGTCGCCTTGCAGCTGCTGCTGATAAAGCGATAGCGCTGCTGCTGACTGGCATCGCTGCCGTCACCCCACAGGTAATATTCGCTTTTATTTCCGGTATCAATATCATTAATGTCATTGCTTAAGCGCACCTGATAATCAGCATCCGGCGTCTCGCTATTATAGAGCGGGTTGCTTATCTCTTCGGTTGTTTTTGAGTCATCATCCGTGATAACGATGTCACGATCTCTGACGAAGTTGATAACGCCCTTCATCTCTTGTACCACCGCAGCAGAAATATTTCGCAGGGAAGAACGATCTGCCTGCTTGCGTACATACCGGGTATACATCGTTAGAATGCCACCGGCAATCGCCAGAACTATGATGATTTCCAGCAATGAAAACCCGCTGTCCCTGCGCCTCATCATTAAATACTCCATGGCCTGACGACAACAATATCCGCCCGAAAGCGGATATGAATTTTTAAGTTAGTAATTATTTACTGCCGAAAACGATGCCGTTATTAGCTCCACCAATATTACAGGTTGCCTCATCAACAATATCGGTACTGGTAATATCTTCGGCAACGGACAGAGATTTCAGTACGGTGCCCGCTTTTTTATCGGCATCCAGTTCCGTTCCGTTAAGCACTGTCGATGCATCTTCACCTGCAGGTGCAGAGATGATGCCAACGTAATCCCACTGGTTACCCATTTGCGAAAGTAGATTTCGACAGGTCTGCTGGTCAAGGCCGCTCACCAGAAGCACAAACCCTTTATGCACGGTACTTTCAGAATCCACCAGCGCCTGACCAATCTGGAAAGCATCGCCTGAAACACCGTTAAAGGATTCAGAGGGAGAGATCTTACCGAGTTTATTAAGCGTAACGATAGGCGCAAGATCGTCCGACGTCGCAATCTCGCCTTTTGTCAGCGTAACGGCAGCCGCTGTAGCAGGAGGATATTCGCCTTCATCCTTAAATGCTTCGGTCATGGATGTACGAATACTGTTGGTATTATTCTGGATATCTGAGATATCCTGAGCGGTAAATGCCCGCTGTGCTAATACTACGACGCCTGCGGCAATCACGCCGATAATACCCAGCACAATGATAATTTCAAGCAGCGTGACGCCACGCTGTTTTATTAAGATGCTTTCTGCGCTATTGTCTTTAAAATTAAACGCGGTCCGTTCCATAACCTTCCCTTACTAACATTAATTAAATGAATTAATGCAGCTAATTGCATTAGGTTGTATTTGAATCATGCAATTTTAAAGAATATGTAAGGAAGTAAGAAGAGCACTATTACCTATACGCCACTCCAAAATTGGAGTGGCGGGATTACAATATTAGGCTTGCTTTACCGCGTCGGCAATGCGATGGGCGAACTCGGTGACCTGAGCTTCGTTCTCGCCCTCTACCATCACACGAATCAGCGGCTCGGTCCCGGATTTACGCAGCAGAACACGTCCACGGCTGCCCAGCGCCGCTTCAACTTCTGCCGTCACCGATTTAACGGTTTCGTTTTCCAGCGGGTCGCCTTTCCCGGCGGTAAAGCGTACGTTAACCAGGATCTGCGGGAAGAGCTTCATACCGCTGCAGAGATCGTGCAGGGTCATGTTATTACGCACCATAGCGGCAACCACCTGGAGACCGGCAACAATGCCGTCGCCGGTGGTGGTTTTGTCCAGCAGAATGATGTGCCCGGAGTTCTCGGCGCCAATGCGCCAGCCCTTCTCCTGCAGCTTCTCCAGCACGTAGCGGTCGCCGACCTTAGCGCGAGCAAAAGGAATGCCCAGCTGCTTCAGCGCCAGCTCCAGCCCCATGTTGCTCATCAGCGTGCCGACCGCACCGCCGCGCAGCTGGCCCTGACGCAGGCCTTCACGAGCGATAATGTAGAGGATCTGATCCCCGTCGACCTTGTTACCTTCGTGGTCAACCATGATGACGCGGTCGCCGTCGCCGTCAAAGGCGATACCGAGATCGGCCTTGTCGGCAAGCACGCGAGCCTGTAGCGCACGCACGTCGGTGGCGCCCACCTCTTCGTTGATATTCACGCCGTTCGGCTCGCAGCCAAGGGTGATGACATCTGCACCCAGCTCGCGGAAGACGCTAGGGGCAATGTGGTAGGTTGCGCCATGGGCACAATCGACGACAATTTTCAGTGCTTTCAGGCTAAGCTCGTTCGGGAAGGTGCCCTTACAGAACTCGATATAACGTCCGGCGGCGTCTACGATGCGGCTGGCTTTACCCAACAGCGCAGAGTCAACGCAGCTGATCTCCTTCTCCAGCTCGGCTTCAATGGCCTCTTCCACCTCGTCCGGCAGCTTGGTGCCGTCGGTTGAGAAGAACTTAATGCCGTTGTCGTAGAAAGGGTTATGGGAAGCAGAGATGACGATCCCCGCTTCGGCGCGGAATGCGCGGGTCAGGTAGGCCACCGCCGGCGTCGGCATCGGCCCGGTGAAGGAGGCAGAGATACCGGCAGCTGCCAGGCCTGCTTCCAGCGCCGACTCCAGCATGTAGCCAGAGATACGCGTATCCTTACCGATAATGATTTTGCGCGAGCCATGACGCGCCAGTACTTTACCTGCTGCCCAGCCCAGCTTAAGAACGAAATCAGGCGTGATAGGCGCATCGCCGACGCGCCCACGAATACCATCTGTACCAAAATATTTGCGACTACTCATAGCGTTTGTTTTCCTTCGCTGATAGCGTGGCCTCGACCACTCGCATGGCTTCTGTTGTCTCTTTCACGTCATGAACGCGAATTATGTGCGCTCCCTGCATGGCCGCTATCGTTGCGCACGCCAGGCTGCCGCTCAGGCGCTCTGATGGGCCAACGTTCAGCAGCTGGCCAATCATCGATTTACGGGACATGCCGACCAGTAACGGCAGACCAAAATGGTGAAACTCTGCCAGGCGAGCCAGAAGCGCGTAGTTATGAGAGAGATTCTTACCGAAACCGAAGCCTGGGTCGAGTACCAATTTATCCTTTGTAATGCCTGCTTTCTCACACCTTTCAATCTGTTCGTGGAAATAATGGTTAACGTCGGCAAAGACATCGGCATATTTTGGCGCGTCCTGCATGGTCTTTGGATCGCCCTGCATATGCATCAGGCAGACCGGCAGACCCGTTTCCGCCGCCGCTTCCAGTGCGCCCGGCTCGCTCAGGGAGCGGATATCGTTAATCAGATGCGCACCCACGCGAGCGATCTCCCGAATAACCTCCGGCTTAGAGGTATCCACTGAGATCCAGACCTCAAAACGCTGCGCCAGCGCTTCCACAACCGGTACGACGCGGGAGAGCTCCTCATCGACGCTCACGTCGGCCGCGCCCGGCCGGGTTGACTCGCCGCCGACGTCAATGATGGTCGCCCCGGCGTTGATCATCAGGTTGGCATGTTTAACCGCGTCGATCAGCGTATTGTGCGCGCCGCCGTCAGAGAAGGAGTCCGGGGTGACGTTGAGTATTCCCATTACGTGCGGGTGTGAGAGATCGAGCGTGGTTCCCTGAGCGAAGAGTTTCATAGAGCATCCCTTGTACTGTGTGGGTGGTAGATAAGAAAAAACCCCGGAGCACGCCCCGGGGTTTTAAATATTGCTAATGCAGGTGCCGCAAGGGCTTATTTGTCACCAAACCGTTCTGACATGGTGTTGCCCGGGTTCGGCGTACGCGGTTCATCGACCGGACGCGGCGCTCGCGGCGTACCATTGCTGTCAGAGCTGTTTGAGCCAGGATCTTCCCAGCCCGCTGGCGGACGCACATCGCGACGGGCCATCAGGTCATCAATCTGCGGTGCATCGATGGTCTCATACTTCATGAGCGCATCTTTCATTGAGTGCAGGATGTCCATGTTATCGTTCAGGATCTGACGAGCGCGGTTGTAGTTACGCTCAATCAGCGATTTCACTTCCTGGTCGATAATACGTGCCGTCTCATCGGACATGTGTTTCGCTTTCGCCACGCTGCGGCCCAGGAACACCTCGCCCTCTTCCTCTGCATAGAGCAGCGGACCGAGTTTGTCGGAGAAGCCCCACTGGGTCACCATGTTACGCGCCAGGTTGGTCGCAACTTTAATGTCATTCGACGCCCCGGTAGACACATGCTCAACGCCGTAGATGATCTCTTCCGCCAGACGACCGCCGTACAGGGTCGAAATCTGGCTCTCCAGCTTCTGACGGCTGGCGCTAATCGCGTCGCCTTCAGGCAGGAAGAAGGTTACACCCAGCGCACGGCCGCGCGGAATAATCGTCACTTTATGGACCGGATCGTGTTCCGGCACCAGGCGACCGATAATCGCGTGGCCTGCTTCGTGGTAAGCAGTCGACTCTTTCTGTGCTTCAGTCATCACCATGGAGCGACGCTCCGCACCCATCATGATCTTGTCTTTTGCTTTCTCAAACTCAACCATCGAGACAACGCGTTTGTTGCCACGGGCAGCAAACAGGGCCGCTTCGTTGACCAGGTTAGCGAGATCCGCACCGGAGAAGCCTGGGGTACCGCGGGCAATAATTGCCGCATCGATATCCGGCGACAGCGGTACGCGACGCATATGCACTTTCAGGATCTGCTCACGGCCACGCACGTCCGGCAGGCCAACCACAACCTGACGGTCAAAACGGCCTGGACGCAGCAGCGCCGGGTCAAGCACGTCCGGACGGTTAGTCGCGGCGATAACGATGATCCCTTCGTTGCCTTCAAAGCCGTCCATCTCAACCAGCATCTGGTTCAGAGTCTGCTCACGCTCATCGTGACCACCGCCCAGGCCTGCGCCACGCTGGCGGCCAACGGCGTCGATCTCATCGATAAAGATGATGCACGGTGCGGCTTTCTTGGCCTGTTCGAACATGTCACGCACACGGGATGCACCAACACCCACGAACATCTCCACGAAGTCAGAACCGGAAATAGTGAAGAAAGGAACTTTTGCTTCGCCAGCGATCGCTTTGGCCAGCAGCGTTTTACCGGTACCCGGTGGCCCCACCATCAAGACGCCTTTCGGGATCTTACCACCCAGTTTCTGGAAGCGGCTCGGCTCACGCAGGTACTCAACCAGCTCGCCCACCTCTTCTTTGGCTTCGTCGCAGCCTGCAACGTCGGCAAAGGTGGTTTTGATCTGATCTTCGGTCAGCATACGCGCCTTGCTCTTACCGAACGACATGGCACCTTTGCCACCGCCGCCCTGCATTTGACGCATAAAGAATATCCAGACGCCGATTAACAGCAGCATCGGGAACCACGAAATGAAGATAGAAGCCAGCAGGCTCGGCTCTTCCGGCGGCTCGCCAACCACTTTGACGTTTTTCGTCAGCAGGTTATCAAGCAGTTTCGGGTCATTGACCGGGATGTAAGTCGTGTAACGGTTACTATCTTTCTTGGTAACGTTGATCTCACGTCCGT
>NZ_DAMACX010000041.1:0-32781 GCF_031998825.1 Pseudescherichia sp. | reverse complement strand
CTGCCTGTCACGCAGGGGGTCGCGGGTTCGAGTCCCGTCCGTTCCGCCACTTATTATAAAATTAAGCCTGCTCATTTATAGCAGGCTTAATAGTAAATAGTAAGAATATTAGGGGCGTAGCTCAGTTGGTAGAGCACCGGTCTCCAAAACCGGGTGTCGCGAGTTCGAGTCTCTCCGCCCCTGCCATATTAGGATCCTTTGCTTAGGCAAAGGATTTTTTTTATCTGTCGTTTATGCTTTCCCTGCTTTAATCCTCTCTTACTCTCTTAAATACGCTGCGTCCCTGCACCGTATCCTTGAGTTATTCCATTACACTCGTCTTTAAAAGATCTTTAATCTGACTCTGCTTGTCGCTGTTCTGTAGCCAGATAGCGTAAAGCGGGCGCGAGAGCGTCAGCGTATCTGCCACCATATGCAGATCGGGCTTGTCCTTAGCCCAGGAGACCGGCAGCCATGTGCAGCCGTCCAGCGATCCTAGCTGTTGGCGTGCAATTTCAGCGGAGCTGGTTGTCAGGAGTGGGATCTCATCGCTGGCAATAAGGCCAGACTCATGCTGTTGGAAATCAGGACCCCACTCGAGACGCAGATAGTTCAGGGCCGATTTCAGGCGCGACGGAACGGTACAGTAGAGCGCAAGGGCAAAATGTCCCAGCAGCTGACTACTGAACTCATCCATTTTTGGTGCTTCAGTAGTAATCAGCAGATCCAGCTGACGCTCATGTAGCTGTTTTACTAACGATTGTCGCTGTGCGATACGAGCCTCAAATTGTAAGCTTTTATGTGTCTGATAGAGCCGACCTAGCCAACCATTCAACATACACTCCCATAGCGAGGCGCTGGCACCAATAGAGAACTCATTGTGCTGTGAGCTGTGGGCTACCTCCTTGCGTGCTGCCTGCCAGGTATTCATTAGCGTCTCTGCATAGGGCAGAAGTTTCTCACCCGCCACCGTAAGACGAATATTATTCCGGTGACGGGTAAAGAGGTTTACTCCAAGCTGATTCTCAAGCTGGCGAATACGAAAACTGACCGCTGATTGTGTCAGATAGAGCGCTTCTGCAGCGCGTCCAAAGTGACGAGTCCTGCTTACTTCCAGGAAAGTTTTTAGCAATTCCGTATCCACAGCTTTCTCCGCAAAATTATTTGTCGTTATGATTTAAATGTTTTGTTTTACACTCTGTCAAGCGTAACTAATACTCCGCGCCATAAATAGCTCGGCCAAAGAATTAGGAGTGTGTAGGATGGCGGAAAGCTTTACGACGACTAATCGTTTTTTCGACAACAAATACTACCCGCGCGGGTTCTCTCGTCATGGTGATTTCACCATCAAAGAGGCGCAGCTGCTGGAGCGGCACGGTTATGCTTTCAATGAACTCGATCTCGGCAAGCGTGAGCCGGTGACAGAAGAAGAAGAGCTGTTTGTCGCCGTCTGCCGTGGTCAACGCGAGCCCGTCACCGAAGCGGAACGTGTCTGGAGTAAGTACATGACGCGCATTAAGCGTCCAAAACGCTTTCATACCCTCTCCGGCGGTAAGCCGCAGATGGAAGGTGCGGAAGATTACACCGAATCCGACGATTAAGATGCAGGGGCTACGGCCCCTGTTTTTTATCCCATCATTTTCTGCAGGTGAATAAGCAGGCGGTCAATAGCGCGGTAGCCCAGCGCCTCCTGTAGATGTTCTCTGCGTATCGTCTCACTCTCTTGCAGATCGGCAATCGTACGCGCCACCTTAAGCAGGCGTTGCCATGCACGTATCGATAGCCCAAGCTGCGCAAGCGTCTCTTCAAGCCATTCGGCATCCTCTGGCACCAGCTGACAGTATTGGCGTATAGCGGCGCTTTCAAGCCGGGCGTTGAGCGTCTGCTGCCGCTGGTACTGGATCGCCTGTGCGGCCAGCACACGAGCGCGCACCGTCTCGCTACGCTCGCTGCGGCTATCCGTCTGACGCAGCAGACCCGGCGGGGGGAGAGGGATCTCCAGAGAGAGATCGAAGCGATCGAGGAAGGGTCCGGAGAGCTTACTCAAATAACGCAGCGTCTGCTCTGGGGATGCACGATTATGGTTTCCCTGGTAGTGACCGGTAGGGCTGGGATTCATCGCCGCTATCAGCTGAAAACGGGCGGGGAAGGTCACCTTGGCCCGCGTTCGCGAAATATGGATCTGCCCGGACTCAATGGGTTCACGTAGCGCATCCAGCACGCGCCGTTCAAACTCCGGCAGCTCATCCAGAAACAGGATACCGTTATGCGCCAGTGAAATCTCTCCCGGTCCGGGAATCGATCCGCCGCCCACCATAGCGGTCAGGGAGGCGCTGTGGTGGGGGGAGCGGAAGGGCCTGCGCCGCCACTGCTTTTTCAACATAGCGGTATTGATCAGGCTGACAATCGCTGCGCTCTCCAGCGCCTCCCGATTGTTCAACGGCGGTAGCAGGCCATTCAGGCGGCTAGCCAGCATGGTCTTACCCGTACCGGGGGGGCCAATGAGTAACAGGTTATGGCCACCCGCAGCGGTGATCTCCAAGGCCCGTTTTCCCTGCTCCTGACCAATCACGTCGCTAAGGTCGTCTTCAGCTACAGGGAGAGTATCCCTATCGGGTGCGGCTTCACGCAGTTGATGCTTCCCTTCGAGAAAGGCACATACCTCCTGAAGATGCCCGGCAGTCAGGCTGCGAAAGCCCTCGATCAACCCCACCTCCGCTGCGTTATCTTCGGCCACGATAATCTGCCTGCCTGCGCTAATCGCCTCCTGGGCGCTGGAGATTGCCGCGGTAACGCCACGTAGTGCGCCTGTAAGCGCGAGCTCACCAACAAACTCATAGTGACTTAAGTAAGATGCATTGAGCTGCTCAGAGGCTGCCAGAAGCGCTATAGCGATAGGTAAATCATAGCGTCCCCCCTCTTTAGGCAGATCCGCAGGCGCAAGGTTAATGGTGATCTTCTTTGCCGGAAACGTATAGCCGCTGTTGATGATGGCGCTGCGCACGCGATCGCGTGCCTCTTTGACGGTGGTTTCTGGCAGCCCAACGATGGTGAGGCCAGGAAGCCCCACGCTGATGTGTACCTCAACCGTAATAAGTGGTGCGGTAATCCCTAACGCCGCGCGTGTATAAACAACCGACAGTGACATAGCTCCTCCTGTAACGGCAGGATTATGCCTCCGTGGATTTTCACCGACAGCTACGCATCGGCGTTTTTACGGCCTGGGTTCAGCACTATTTTCATCAGTGATGCAACGCGTGCCCAATGCTGGAAGCAGGCGCGCAGCCGCGAAAAATCGTTCGCAGGTGAATTATTTTCACTTAATCTTTTTGTTATATAAAACAATACGTTTTATGAATATCTGACGTCACTCCCATAAAAAACTTATAAAAAAATCTTGTGTCGTTAGCAAAAACTGTGATAACTCTTTAGGTATTCCTTCGAACAAGAAGCCAGAAAGTACAGAAAATGACAGCCCTTCTACGAGTGATTAGCCTGGTCGTGATTAGCGTGGTGGTGATTATTATCCCACCGTGCGGGGCTGCACTTGGACGAGGAAAGGCTTAAAAAACAAGCCTTAACGAACTAAGACCCCCGCACCGAAAGGTCCGGGGGTTTTTTTATGGCCTTAAAACAACAGCGAGGAGCAAAGAATGAGTTGTAGCACAAAATTCTGTTTCTCACGATTTACGACGGGGAACTGACTATGAATGGGGCACAATGGGTAGTACATGCATTGCGGGCGCAGGGGGTCGAAACGGTCTTCGGTTACCCAGGCGGCGCAATTATGCCGGTTTACGATGCGTTGTATGACGGCGGCGTGGAACATCTGCTGTGTCGCCACGAGCAGGGCGCGGCCATGGCGGCCATCGGCTACGCCCGCTCTACCGGCAAAACCGGCGTCTGCATCGCGACGTCAGGTCCCGGTGCTACCAATCTGATCACCGGCCTCGCCGATGCGCTGCTCGACTCGGTTCCCGTTGTCGCTATCACCGGCCAGGTTGCCTCGCCGTTTATTGGCACCGACGCGTTTCAGGAAGTGGACGTCCTCGGTTTGTCGCTGGCCTGCACCAAGCATAGCTTCCTGGTGCAGTCGCTGGAGGAGCTGCCGCGCGTAATGGCGGAAGCGTTCCAGGTGGCAAACTCAGGCCGTCCAGGCCCGGTGCTGGTCGATATTCCAAAAGATATCCAGGTTGCCGTGGGCGAGCTGGAGCCGCATTTCTCTACCGTTGAGGATGATGACACCTTCCCGCATGCTGACGTGGCTGAGGCCCGTCGGATGCTGGCCCAGGCGCAGAAGCCGATGCTGTACGTCGGCGGTGGCGTAGGTATGGCGCAGGCCGTTCCGGCGCTGCGTGAGTTTATCGCCGCGACCCAAATCCCCGCTACCTGCACGCTGAAAGGGCTGGGAGCGGTCGAGGCGGACTATGCGTACTACTTAGGCATGCTGGGAATGCACGGCACCAAGGCTGCCAACCTGGCGGTGCAGGAGTGCGACCTGCTTATCGCCGTGGGTGCGCGCTTCGACGACCGGGTAACCGGCAAGCTGAACACCTTTGCGCCGCACGCCAGCGTGATCCATATGGATATCGACCCGGCAGAGATGAACAAGCTGCGTCAGGCGCACGTCGCGCTGCAGGGCGATCTCACTACGCTGCTGCCCGCTTTGCAGCAGCCGTTAGCGGTTGATGCATGGCGTCAGCATGCCGCGGAGATGCGCCGTGAATATGCGTGGCGTTACGATCACCCAGGTGAGGCTATCTACGCGCCGCTGCTGTTAAAACAGCTCTCTGACCGCAAGCCGCAGGATAGCGTCGTCACGACCGACGTGGGCCAGCATCAGATGTGGTCCGCGCAGCATATGACCTACAGCCGTCCGGAAAATTTCATCACCTCCAGCGGCTTAGGCACTATGGGCTTTGGTCTGCCTGCCGCCGTCGGTGCACAGGTCGCGCGCCCGGAAGATACCGTAATCTGTATCTCCGGTGACGGCTCCTTCATGATGAACGTGCAGGAGCTGGGCACCGTGAAGCGAAAGCAGCTGCCGTTGAAGATCGTCCTGCTGGATAACCAACGCTTAGGCATGGTTCGCCAGTGGCAGCAGCTCTTCTTCCAGGAGCGCTATAGCGAAACCACCCTGACCGACAACCCCGATTTCCTCATGCTGGCCCGTGCCTTCGGCATTCCCGGCCAGCACATCACCCGTAAAGACCAGGTTGAAGCGGCACTTGACGCCATGCTCGCAAGCGAAGGGCCTTACCTGCTTCATGTCTCAATCGATGAGCTTGAGAACGTCTGGCCCCTGGTGCCACCCGGTGCAAGCAACGCACAAATGCTGGAGAAATTATCATGATGCAACATCAGCTCGCCGTTCAGGCCCGCTTCAATCCGGAAACGTTAGAGCGTGTTTTACGCGTGGTCCGCCACCGTGGCTTTCAGATTTGCGCCATGAATATGGAAACCGCCACCGATGCGCAGAGCATAAATATTGAATTGACCGTTGCCAGCCCGCGCTCTGTCGAATTACTGTTTAGCCAGTTGAGCAAACTGGTCGACGTAGCGCGCGTCGAGATCCAACAACGTTCAACCCCAACACAACAAATCCGCGCCTGAGCGCAAAAGGAAGAAAAATGACGACGAAGAAAGCTGACTACATTTGGTTCAATGGCGAGATGGTTCCGTGGGGCGAAGCGAAAGTACACGTGATGTCCCATGCGTTGCACTACGGTACCTCTGTATTTGAAGGTATCCGCTGCTACGATTCGCACAAAGGGCCAGTGGTGTTCCGCCATCGCGAACACATGCAGCGTCTGCGTGATTCAGCAAAAATCTATCGTTTCCCGGTTTCACAAAGCGTTGATGAACTGATGGAAGCCTGCCGGGCAGTGATCCGCAAAAACAACCTGACCAGCGCCTATATTCGCCCGCTGGTGTTCGTGGGTGACGTCGGGATGGGCGTGAACCCGCCGGACGGCTACGGCACCGATGTGATCATCGCTGCCTTCCCGTGGGGCGCCTACCTGGGGGCGGAAGCGCTGGACCAGGGTATCGATGCGATGGTCTCCTCCTGGAACCGCGTTGCGCCAAACACCATCCCGACCGCGGCGAAAGCGGGCGGTAACTACCTCTCCTCCCTGCTGGTGGGCAGCGAAGCGCGCCGCCACGGCTATCAGGAAGGGATTGCGCTGGACGTTAACGGCTACATCTCTGAAGGCGCGGGTGAAAACCTGTTTGAAGTGAAAGACGGTATTCTGTTCACCCCGCCGTTTACCTCTTCCGCGCTGCCGGGCATCACCCGCGACGCCATCATCAAGCTGGCGAAAGATCTCGGTATCGAAGTGCGCGAGCAGGTGCTCTCCCGCGAATCCCTCTACCTGGCCGATGAAGTTTTCATGTCAGGTACCGCCGCCGAGATCACCCCGGTTCGCAGCGTAGATGGTATTCAGGTTGGCGAAGGCCGCTGTGGCCCGGTAACCAAGCGTATCCAGCAAGCGTTCTTCGGCCTGTTCACCGGCGAAACCGAAGATAAGTACGGCTGGTTGGATCAGGTTAACCAATAAGCATCAATATGGGACGGCACGCACCGTCCCATTTATTAAATAGAGTTGGGAGTAAAGCATGCCTAAGTACCGTTCCGCTACCACCACCCACGGCCGTAACATGGCAGGTGCCCGCGCGCTGTGGCGCGCAACCGGGATGACCGACGCCGACTTCGGTAAGCCAATTATCGCCGTGGTGAACTCCTTCACCCAGTTCGTGCCGGGCCACGTGCATCTGCGCGACCTGGGCAAGCTGGTTGCCGAGCAGATTGAAGCCTCCGGCGGCGTGGCAAAAGAGTTCAACACCATTGCGGTCGATGACGGTATCGCGATGGGCCACGGAGGCATGCTCTATTCACTGCCGTCTCGCGAGCTGATCGCCGACTCGGTGGAGTATATGGTCAACGCCCACTGCGCGGACGCCATGGTCTGTATCTCCAACTGCGATAAAATCACCCCGGGGATGTTGATGGCCTCACTGCGCCTGAACATTCCGGTTATTTTTGTCTCCGGCGGGCCGATGGAAGCGGGTAAGACCAAGCTTTCCGATAAGATCATCAAGCTCGACCTGGTCGATGCCATGATCCAGGGCGCGGACCCGAAAGTGTCCGATGAGCAGAGCGATCAGGTTGAGCGCTCCGCCTGTCCGACCTGCGGCTCCTGCTCCGGCATGTTCACGGCCAACTCCATGAACTGCCTGACCGAAGCGCTGGGCCTGTCGCAGCCGGGCAACGGCTCCCTGCTGGCGACCCACGCCGATCGTAAGCAGCTGTTTCTCAATGCGGGTTCACGCATTGTTGAGCTGACCAAACGTTACTATGAGCAGGATGATGAGAGTGCGCTGCCGCGTAACATCGCCAGCAAGGCCGCGTTTGAAAATGCGATGACGCTGGATATCGCTATGGGCGGCTCTACCAATACCGTTCTGCACCTGCTGGCTGCTGCCCAGGAAGCGGAAATTGACTTCACCATGACCGACATCGACAGGATGTCGCGTAAGGTGCCGCAGCTCTGTAAGGTCGCACCAAGTACCCAGAAGTACCATATGGAAGATGTGCACCGTGCCGGCGGCGTTTTAGGCATCCTCGGCGAGCTGGATCGCGCCGGGCTGATGAACCGTAACGTAAAAAACGTGCTGGGACTGACGCTGCCGCAGACGCTGGAGCAGTATGACGTGATGCTGACCCAGGACGAGGCGGTGAAAAAGATGTTCCGTGCGGGTCCGGCGGGCATTCGTACTACCCAGGCGTTCTCGCAGGATTGTCGCTGGGATACGCTGGATGACGATCGTGCTGAAGGCTGCATCCGCTCGCTGGAGCACGCGTACAGCAAAGATGGTGGTCTGGCGGTGCTGTACGGCAACTTCGCAGAAAATGGCTGTATCGTTAAAACTGCGGGCGTAGATGACTCTATCCTCAAGTTTACCGGTCCGGCGAAGGTGTACGAAAGCCAGGACGATGCGGTGGAGGCGATTCTCGGCGGCAAAGTTGTCGCGGGCGACGTGGTGGTGATCCGCTACGAAGGGCCGAAAGGCGGACCGGGAATGCAGGAGATGCTCTACCCAACCACCTTCCTGAAATCAATGGGCCTCGGCAAAGCCTGCGCGCTAATCACCGACGGTCGTTTCTCCGGCGGCACCTCTGGACTCTCCATTGGTCACGTCTCTCCGGAAGCCGCCAGCGGCGGTAGCATCGCGCTGATTGAAGATGGCGATATGATTGCTATCGACATTCCAAACCGCGGTATTCAGCTGCAGGTGAGCGATCAGGAGCTGGCCGCACGTCGGGAAGCGCAGGAGGCACGCGGTGCGGCAGCGTGGACGCCAAAAGCGCGTGAGCGTCAGGTCTCCTTTGCATTACGTGCCTACGCCACCCTCGCGACCAGCGCAGACAAAGGCGCGGTACGCGATAAATCCAAACTGGGAGGCTAACCGTGGCCGAATCCCAACCCTTGTCCGCCGCCCCTGAGGGGGCGGAGTATCTGCGAGCGGTGCTGCGCGCGCCGGTCTATGAAGCGGTGCAGGTGACGCCGCTGCAAAAGATGGAGAAGCTCTCGTCGCGGCTGGATAACGTGATCCTGGTGAAGCGTGAAGACCGTCAGCCGGTACACAGCTTCAAGCTGCGCGGGGCCTACGCCATGATGGCCGGGCTGACCGAAGAGCAGAAGGCGCGGGGCGTGATCACCGCGTCGGCGGGCAACCATGCGCAGGGGGTGGCGTTCTCGGCCGCACGTCTCGGGCTGAAGGCGCTGATCGTGATGCCGGTAGCCACCGCTGACATCAAAGTCGATGCGGTACGCAACTTTGGCGGCGAAGTGCTGCTCTACGGGGCAAACTTCGATGAAGCGAAAGCGAAAGCCATCGAGCTGTCCCAGCAGCAGGGCTTTACCTGGGTGCCGCCGTTCGATCATCCGATGGTGATTGCCGGACAGGGTACCCTGGCGCTGGAGCTGCTCCAGCAGGATGCGCACATCGACCGCGTCTTTGTGCCGGTTGGTGGCGGTGGCCTGGCGGCCGGCGTGGCGGTGCTGATCAAGCAACTGATGCCGCAGATCAAGGTGATTGCCGTGGAGGCGGAAGATTCTGCCTGCCTGAAGGCGGCGCTGGACGCCGGGCATCCGGTGGATCTGCCCCGGGTTGGGCTGTTTGCCGAAGGGGTAGCGGTCAAACGCATTGGCGACGAGACCTTCCGCGTCTGCCGGGAATACCTCGACGATATCATTACCGTCGACAGCGATGCGATCTGCGCCGCCATGAAGGATCTGTTCGAGGATGTGCGGGCGGTGGCGGAGCCCTCCGGCGCGCTGGCGCTGGCGGGTATGAAGAAGTACATCGCCCAGCACAACATCCGCGGCGAGCGGCTGGCGCACGTGCTCTCCGGTGCGAACGTCAACTTCCATGGCCTGCGCTACGTCTCCGAACGCTGCGAGCTAGGTGAACAGCGTGAAGCGCTGCTGGCGGTGACGATTCCCGAAGAGAAGGGTAGCTTCCTGAAGTTTTGCCAGCTGCTGGGCGGCCGCTCGGTGACCGAGTTCAACTACCGCTTTGCTGATGCCCACGACGCCTGCATCTTTGTGGGCGTGCGCCTGAGCCGGGGGCTGGAGGAGCGTAAAGAGATCCTCGCCCTGCTGAACGAGGGCGGCTACAGCGTGGTCGATCTCTCCGACGATGAGATGGCCAAGCTGCACGTGCGCTACATGGTCGGCGGTCGTCCGTCGAAGCCGCTGAAGGAGCGTCTCTACAGCTTTGAGTTCCCGGAGTCTCCCGGCGCGCTGCTGAAGTTCTTGCACACGCTGGGAACCCACTGGAACATCTCTCTGTTCCACTACCGCAGCCACGGCACCGACTATGGCCGGGTGCTGGCCGCCTTTGAGCTGGGCGAGCACGAGCCTGATTTCGAAACCCGCCTGAGCGAGCTGGGCTACTACTGCCATAACGAGAGCGACAACCCAGCGTTCCGCTTCTTCCTTGCCGGTTAAGGGTTCGGCAGGATCTCCCAGAACGCGCTAATCAGCGGCTCATGCAGCCGCTTTTTTTGTGCGCAGACGCCCAGCTCGAACGGCGTCTTCTCATCGCTGCGCTCTAAAATCATCACGCGGTTGCGCACCGGCTCGGGGCTGTTTTCCAGCACCACCTCCGGGATCAGCGCCACGCCGCAGCCGAGGGCCACCATCGAAACCATTGCCTCATGGCCGCCAACGGTGGCGTAGATCGACGGATTGCTGATCTTCTGCCGCCGGAACCACAGCTCAATGCGTTTTCTCACCGGCCCCTGGTCGGCCATGATAAAGGGCACCGTTGACCAGTCAGGCTCTGGCACCGAAATCTGGCTGCGCACCGGACAGGGCAGCGCCGGAGCGATCAGCACCATCGCCAGATTCTCCAGCATTGAAAAGGCCACCGCGCCGGGCATCATCTCCGGCTTGCCCGCAATCGCCAGATCCGCCTCGCCGGTGACCACGCGCTCTACCGCATCGGCGGCGTCTCCGGTGGTGAGCTTGATCTCGACGGAGGGGTGTTCGGCGCGAAACCGGTCAAGGATCGGCGGCAGATGGCTGTAGGCCGCGGTCACCGAGCAGAACAGCCGCAGCTCGCCGGAGAGCGAGGGACCCTTCTGGTCGATGGTGTGACGCAGCTGCTGGTACTGGAGCAGCGTTTGCTGGGCGAAGGTACGTAGTTCGTCACCCGCCTCGGTCAGGGTAACGGTGCGATTGTCGCGCACAAACAGCGGCTGGCCAAGATCCTCCTCCAGACGTTGGATCTGCCGTGAAAGCGTCGACGGGCTGACGTGCATCGCCCGCGCGCTACGGCCAAAGTGGCGGCTCTCCGCCAGGTGGAGAAAGATTTTTAGATCGCGCAGATCCATATGCAGAGCCTCGGTTTTTACGTTGCAGAAAGTGCAATGTCATATTGTGAATATATCAATTTCAGCAACGCATTTCCTGTCATATAGTGGGTTCATTCTCGCTTGCTAAGACACGACAGGCGAACCGAACAATAAGCACGACACAACATCACGAGGTATCACCATGGCTAACTACTTTAATACACTGAACCTGCGCCAGCAGCTGGCCCAGCTGGGTAAATGTCGCTTTATGGGACGCGATGAGTTCGCTGACGGCGCGAGCTACCTGCAGGGTAAAAAAGTGGTTATCGTCGGCTGTGGCGCTCAGGGTCTGAACCAGGGCCTGAACATGCGCGACTCCGGTCTGGATATCTCCTACGCGCTGCGTAAAGAGGCAATTGCTGAGAAGCGCGCTTCATGGCGTAAAGCGACCGAAAACGGGTTTAAAGTAGGCACCTATGAAGAGCTGATCCCGCAGGCGGACCTGGTGGTTAACCTGACGCCGGACAAGCAGCACTCTGACGTCGTACGCACCGTACAGCCGCTGATGAAAGACGGCGCGGCGCTGGGCTACTCCCACGGCTTCAACATTGTGGAAGTAGGCGAGCAGATCCGTAAAGATATCACCGTGGTGATGGTCGCCCCGAAATGTCCGGGTACCGAAGTGCGTGAAGAGTACAAGCGTGGTTTTGGCGTGCCGACGCTGATCGCCGTGCACCCGGAGAACGATCCGAAAGGCGAAGGCATGGCGATTGCTAAAGCCTGGGCCGCAGCCACCGGCGGTCACCGTGCGGGCGTGCTGGAGTCCTCCTTCGTTGCGGAAGTGAAATCTGACCTGATGGGCGAGCAGACTATCCTGTGCGGTATGCTGCAGGCCGGCTCGCTGCTCTGCTTCGATAAGCTGGTGGAAGAGGGTACCGACCCGGCCTATGCCGAAAAACTGATTCAGTTCGGCTGGGAGACCATTACCGAAGCGCTGAAGCAGGGCGGTATCACCCTGATGATGGACCGTCTCTCTAACCCGGCGAAGCTGCGTGCCTACGCGCTCTCGGAGCAGCTGAAAGAGATTATGGCTCCGCTGTTCCAGAAGCATATGGATGACATCATCTCCGGGGAGTTCTCCTCCGGCATGATGGCCGACTGGGCTAACGACGATAAGAACCTGCTGACCTGGCGTGAAGAGACCGGCAAAACCGCGTTTGAGACCGCGCCGCAGTTTGACGGTAAAATCAGCGAGCAGGAGTACTTCGATAAAGGTGTACTGATGATTGCGATGGTGAAAGCGGGCGTTGAGCTGGCATTCGAAACCATGGTTGATTCCGGCATCATTGAAGAGTCCGCTTACTACGAATCACTGCACGAGCTGCCGCTGATCGCCAACACCATCGCGCGTAAGCGTCTGTATGAGATGAACGTGGTGATCTCCGATACCGCAGAGTACGGCAACTACCTCTTCTCCTATGCCTGCGTACCGCTGCTGAAGGAGTTCATGACTACTCTGCAGGCGGGGGATCTGGGCAAAGCGGTAGAGGGCACCACGGTAGACAACGCCCAGCTGCGTGATGTGAACGAAGCGATTCGCAGCCACGAGATCGAGAAAGTGGGCCAGAAGCTGCGCGGCTATATGACCGATATGAAGCGTATCGCCGTAGCGGGTTAATCGAAATGTGTCGGGTGGCGGCTACGCCTTACCCGACCTACAGAAGTGCAAAATCGTAGGCCCGGTAAGCGTTAGCGCCACCGGGCTTTTTATTAATTGCGGTACAGCACTTTGATGATGTGGTAACCGAACTGGGTGTGCAGCGGGCCGGTTGGCTCCAGCACCGGGCAGGAGAAAACGACCTTATCAAAGGCCGGTACCATCTGACCCTGGCGGAATTCACCCAAGTGTCCGCCCTTTTTACCTGATGGGCAGGTAGAGTGTTTCTTCGCCAGCTTCTCGAAGTCGCCGCCATTTTTGATCTGCTCCAGAAGATCCAGAGCCAGTTTCTCTTCTTTAACAAGGATATGCATTGCTGCCGCTGTTTTTGCCATGATCGTGCCTTGAGTGGGGTGGTTTAGGCTGGCTATACTACCACGCGTTTTTTCTCCTCTCCCGACTTTCATTGAGTGATCCCATGCGTCTAAATCCAGGGCAACAGCAAGCCGTCGAATTCGTCACCGGACCCTGCCTGGTACTGGCAGGGGCTGGATCCGGTAAAACCCGCGTCATTACCAACAAGATAGCGCATCTGATCCGCGGCTGCGGCTACCAGGCCCGGCATATCGCGGCGGTGACCTTTACCAACAAAGCCGCACGTGAGATGAAAGAGCGTGTGGGCCAAACGCTGGGTCGCAAAGAGGCACGCGGCCTGATGATCTCCACCTTCCACACCCTGGGGCTGGATATCATCAAGCGCGAGCACGCCGCGCTGGGCATGAAATCTAACTTTTCGCTCTTTGACGATACCGATCAGGTGGCGTTGCTTAAGGATCTGACCGAGGGGCTGATCGAGGACGATAAAACGATCCTCCAGCAGCTGATCTCGACGATCTCCAACTGGAAAAACGATCTGATGACCCCGGCGCAGGCGGCCGCGCAGGCCAGGGGTGAGCGGGACCGTATCTTTGCCCACTGCTATAGCCTGTATGATGCCCATATGAAGGCCTGTAACGTACTGGACTTCGACGATCTGATCCTGCTCCCGACCCTGCTGCTCCAGCGTAACGAAGAGGTGCGCGAGCGCTGGCAGAACAAGATCCGCTACCTGCTGGTAGATGAGTATCAGGATACCAACACCAGCCAGTACGAGCTGGTTAAGCTGCTGGTGGGGGCACGGGCGCGCTTTACGGTAGTAGGTGATGACGACCAGTCGATCTACTCCTGGCGCGGGGCGCGTCCGCAGAACCTGGTCCTGCTCAGCGAGGATTTCCCGGCGCTGCAGGTGATCAAACTGGAGCAGAACTACCGTTCGTCAGGACGTATCCTGAAGGCGGCCAACATTCTGATCGCCAATAACCCACACGTTTTTGAAAAAAAGCTCTTTTCAGAGCTGGGCTACGGGCCGGAGCTGAAGGTGCTCAGCGCCAACCATGAAGATCATGAGGCTGAGCGCGTGACGGGCGAGCTGATTGCACACCACTTTATCAATAAGACCCAGTACAAAGATTACGCCATTCTCTATCGCGGTAATCATCAGTCGCGGGTGTTTGAAAAGTTCCTGATGCAGAACCGGATCCCGTACCGTATTTCGGGCGGCACCTCGTTCTTCTCCCGTCCGGAGATCAAGGATCTGCTGGCCTACCTGCGGGTACTGACCAATCCGGACGACGACAGCGCCTTCCTGCGTATCGTTAATACGCCGAAGCGCGAGATTGGTCCGGCGACGCTGCAAAAGCTGGGCGAGTGGGCCAACTCGCGCAACAAAGGGCTGTTTGCCGCCAGCTTTGACATGGGCCTCACCCAGACGCTGAGCGGGCGCGGGTATGAATCGCTGACCCGCTTTACCCACTGGCTAAGCGAGGTACAGCGTCTCTCTGAACGGGAGCCGATTGCTGCGGTGCGTGACCTGATCCACGGTATCGACTATGAATCCTGGCTGTATGAGACCTCCCCCAGTCCGAAGGCCGCTGAGATGCGGATGAAAAACGTCAATACGCTCTTTAGCTGGATGACCGAGATGCTGGAAGGTTCCGAGATTGACGAGCCGATGACCCTCACCCAGGTGGTGACGCGCTTTACCCTGCGCGACATGATGGAGCGGGGTGAAAGCGATGAGGAGTCGGATCAGGTTCAGCTCATGACCCTGCACGCCTCCAAGGGCCTGGAGTTCCCCTACGTTTTCCTGGTCGGCATGGAAGAGGGGCTGCTGCCCCACCAGAGCAGCATCGATGAGGAGAACATCGACGAGGAGCGTCGGCTGGCCTACGTCGGCATTACCCGGGCGCAAAAGGAGCTGAACTTTACCCTGTGCAAAGAGCGGCGTCAGTATGGCGAGCTGGTGCGGCCCGAGCCGAGCCGTTTCCTGCTGGAGTTACCCCAGGACGATCTGATTTGGGAGCAGGAGCGTAAGGTGGTGAGTGCAGAAGAGCGGATGCACAAGGGGCAGGCGAGCATTGCCAATATCCGGGCAATGATGGCGAAAGCCAAAGCTAAATAGTGAGGGAACCGGTAGGTCGGGTAAGCGCAGCGCCACCCGACACAACCGACTAATTGACCGCCAGCGTCCAGTGAACGTAGCTCTGCCACTGGCACTCCTGGCCGAGCATCTCAGCACCCAGCGGATGCGTCGCCAGCCAGCTCTCGGGCAGGGTTAGCGTTAGCACTTCACCGCTGGCAGCCAGGGAGACCTCGGGTAAAAACTCATCCCGACGGCGGCTGGCAAAGATAATCGCCAGACGCAGCAGACGGCAGAGGTGCTCTGCCGTACGCGGCGGCACGGCGTTCTGCTGATGCAGCGAGGAGAGGTCGACCGGGTTAGTCTGGTTGAGCAGGAGAGTTGCCAGCAGCTTCTTCTGTGCAGGCGTAAAGCCCGGCAGATCCAGATTACGCACCAGGTAGGCGGCATGCTGGGAAGCGTGCTTAAAATCGACGCTCAGGCCAATCTCATGCAGATGACAGGCGCTAAGCAACAGCTCGCGGCTTAACGGCGCCAGCTGCCACTCACTCTGAACCTGCTCCGCAAAGCGGGAGGCCAGCTGGGCCACGCGCTGGGCCTGGCCGGAATCCACCATAAAACGACGCTGAAGATTGCGCAGCGTACGGCTGCGAATATCGTGATCGACAGGCAGATGCAGCATGCCGTAGACCAGTCCTTCACGCAGCGCGCCGCCGGCCAGGGTCATGCCCTGGACCTCCAGCTCGCTAAAGATGGCAATGAGGATCGCCAGCCCGCTCGGGAAGACCAGCGCCCGTTCAAGCGTCAGCCCTTCAATCTCCAGCTCTTCCAGACGACCACACTGAATAGCCCGCTGCTTTAGCTGCTGCAGTTTGGCAAGGGTGATGCACTCATCCATGCCCTGCGCCATCATGATCTCCTGCAACGCCTGAACGGTGCCGGAGGCACCCACGCAGATTTTCCAGCCGTGACGACGCAGCTCATCGGCCACCGGGAGCAGAACCTCCCGCGCCGCCTTCTCCGCCGCGTCGAAATTTTCCTGAGCCAGGTTACGATCGGTAAAGAAGCGTTCGAGCCAGGTGACACAGCCCATCGACAGGCTAAAGAGGGAGGTAGCGTGGGCGCCGGTGCCGGTCACCAGTTCGGTGCTGGCACCGCCGATATCGACCACCAGGCGGCGATCGTCCCCGCCGGTAGTATGGGCCACGCCCTGATAGATCAGCCGCGCCTCATCTTCACCGCTAATCACCTGCACAGGCGTGCCTAAAATCTCCTGCGCGGTGGCAAGAAACTGCTCGGCGTTAACGGCCAGGCGGAGGGTCGCCGTGGCGACCACCCGGATCTGCATCGGCGGGATATCCTGCAGCCGCTCAGCAAACAGGCGCAGGCACTGCCAGCCGCGCGCCATGGCGTCCGGCGAGAGCCGGTTATCGCGGTCCAGTCCCGCCGCCAGGCGTACTTTACGTTTGATGCGGGTCAGGGTCTGTATACTCCCCGCTACCTCGCGCACAACCAGCATATGAAAACTGTTCGAACCTAAATCAATAGCGGCGTAGAGCGAGTTAGAGGTGAGCATAGGACAATTAACCTGAACGACGTCTGTTACGTGGCGCACCACCACCGGTGCGGCGCGGGCCGTTAGCCGGGCGAGTGCGCGGCAGGCGCTTCGGCGGCGGCAGCTCGCTGAGTAGCGCATCCGGATTGTATTTACTGACTGGAATCGAGTGATCGATATAGGTCTCGATAGCCGGCAGGTTCAGAGCATACTCTTCACAGGCGAGGCTGATAGAGTGCCCGCTTGCGCCCGCGCGACCGGTACGGCCGATACGGTGAACGTAGTCTTCGCAGTCATCCGGCAGATCGTAGTTAAAGACGTGGGTCACGGCAGGAATATGGAGGCCGCGGGCAGCAACGTCGGTCGCCACCAGGATGTCCAGATCGCCACGGGTAAACTCTTCGAGGATCCGCAGGCGTTTTTTCTGCGCGACGTCGCCGGTCAGCAGGCCAACGCGGTGACCATCGGCGGCCAGATGACCCCAGATATCCTCGCAGCGGTGCTTGGTGTTGGCGAAGATGATGGCGCGATCCGGCCACTCCTCTTCGATCAGCGTCTGCAGGAGACGCATTTTCTCTTCGTTAGACGGGTAGAAAAGCTCTTCTTTAATACGGTGGCCGGTTTTCTGTTCCGGTTCCACTTCTACATACTCGGCGTTGTTCATCTGCTCAAACGCCAGCTCACGCACGCGGTAAGAGAGTGTTGCAGAGAAGAGCATGTTCAGGCGCTGGTTTGCCGCAGGCATGCGACGGAACAGCCAGCGGATGTCTTTAATAAAGCCGAGATCGTACATGCGATCGGCTTCGTCCAGCACCACGACCTGGATCGCGCCCAGGTTGATATGGTTCTGTTTTGCGTAATCGATCAGGCGGCCGGTGGTGCCGATAAGGATATCAACGCCGCTCTCCAGCACCTTAAGCTGTTTGTCATAGCCGTCGCCGCCGTAGGCGAGACCTAATTTCAGGCCGGTGGTCTGCGCCAGCGGCTCAGCATCAGCATGAATTTGCACCGCCAGTTCACGGGTTGGAGCCATGATCAGCGCGCGCGGTTGGTTCACCTTGCGGTCTTCGATCGCCGGGTGAGAGAGAAGATAATGAAACGTTGACGTCAGAAACGCCATCGTTTTGCCGGTACCGGTTTGCGCCTGTCCCGCAACATCACGACCCGCCAGCGTTAGCGGAAGGGCCAGTGCCTGAATAGGTGTGCAGTTATGAAAGCCTTTATTTTCAAGGGCTTCAATCACCTTCGGGTGCAGGGCGAAGTCGGAAAACTTCTGTTCTGTTAAATGTGTTTTGCTCATAGTGTGGTAGAATATCAGTTTACTATTGCTTTACGAAAGCACATCCGTTCAAATAAACGGGGTGAAATAACGTCAACCTTTAGCCAGGCTATGCTACAGACCTTAATAAGGTAGACATAATCCTGTGGAGTAAATATGAGCGATAAAATTATTCACCTGACCGACGACAGTTTTGACACGGACGTACTCAAAGCGGAAGGGCTGACCCTCGTCGATTTCTGGGCAGAGTGGTGTGGTCCGTGCAAAATGATCGCCCCGATTCTGGATGAGATCGCTGACGAGTACCAGGGTAAACTGACCGTGGCTAAGCTGAACATCGACCAGAACCCAGGCACCGCGCCGAAATACGGCATCCGTGGTATCCCGACCCTGCTGCTGTTCAAAAACGGCGAAGTGGCGGCCACCAAGGTAGGCGCACTGTCCAAAGGGCAGCTGAAAGAGTTCCTCGACGCCAACCTGGCGTAAGCACGCTAACCGTCTGGCGTCTGGCACTCCTAATTTTAGTGGATTGCTGGACGCCCGGCTTTAGTCGTGCTAAGTTAGTTTTGACTTCGAAATAAACATATCTTTGTCGTTTGAACTTTGTCAGTTTGAACCGTTTGTCAGTTTGAATCATGTTGTACCCGATGCTTCCCGCCAGCCACAGCGCCGCGAGAGAAGTGGATAGATTCCGGGCTTGTCACTCAATCCGTCTTGTCGTTTCAGTTCTGTGTTCTTCCTGTAAGCAGACAGCGAACAGACATGAGTTGATGGCCGCTAACAGGCATGGATGATCCTGCCATACCATTCACAAATTAAGTTCGAGATTTACCCCGAGTTTAAGAACCCACACCACTATGAATCTTACCGAATTAAAGAATACGCCGGTTTCTGAGCTGATTACTCTCGGCGAAAATATGGGTCTGGAAAACCAGGCTCGCATGCGCAAGCAGGACATCATTTTTGCCATCCTGAAGCAGCACGCGAAGAGTGGCGAAGATATCTTTGGCGACGGTGTGTTAGAGATATTGCAGGACGGATTTGGTTTCCTCCGCTCCGCAGACAGCTCCTACCTCGCCGGTCCTGACGACATCTACGTATCCCCTAGCCAAATCCGCCGTTTCAACCTCCGCACTGGTGACACCATTTCAGGTAAGATTCGTCCTCCTAAAGAGGGTGAACGTTACTTTGCGCTGTTGAAGGTTAACGAGGTTAACTACGACAAGCCGGAAAACTCGCGCAACAAGATCCTGTTTGAAAACTTAACCCCGCTGCACGCTAACTCGCGTCTGCGTATGGAGCGCGGTAACGGTTCAACAGAAGATTTAACCGCACGTGTTCTGGACCTGGCATCGCCGATTGGCCGTGGCCAGCGTGGCCTGATCGTTGCACCGCCGAAAGCGGGTAAGACAATGCTGCTGCAGAACATTGCCCAGAGCATTGCTTACAACCACCCAGACTGTGTGCTGATGGTGCTGCTGATCGACGAACGTCCGGAAGAAGTAACCGAGATGCAGCGTCTGGTCAAAGGCGAAGTGGTTGCCTCTACCTTTGATGAGCCAGCGTCTCGCCACGTTCAGGTTGCCGAGATGGTGATCGAGAAGGCGAAGCGTCTGGTTGAGCATAAAAAAGACGTTATCATTCTGCTCGACTCCATTACCCGTCTGGCGCGTGCTTATAACACCGTGGTTCCGGCCTCGGGCAAAGTACTGACCGGTGGTGTGGATGCCAACGCCCTGCACCGTCCGAAGCGCTTCTTCGGTGCCGCGCGTAACGTGGAAGAGGGCGGTAGCCTGACCATCATCGCTACCGCGCTGGTTGATACCGGCTCTAAAATGGATGAGGTTATCTACGAAGAGTTTAAAGGTACCGGCAACATGGAGCTGCATCTCGCGCGTAAAATCGCTGAGAAACGCGTCTTCCCGGCTATCGACTACAACCGCTCCGGTACGCGTAAAGAAGAGCTGCTCACCACGCAAGAAGAACTGCAGAAAATGTGGATCCTGCGCAAAATCATTCACCCGATGGGTGAGATCGACGCGATGGAGTTCCTCATCAATAAGCTGGCGATGACCAAAACCAACGATGACTTCTTCGATATGATGAAGCGCTCGTAACTTAAATAAAGCCTGTAAACGCCACGTTTTTACGTGGCGTTTTTTATTTATGGAATATAGGCTATAGCCAGGGGATCCGCTGTCGGCCATGGCAGGCTGCGGTAATGCAAAGCATTCAAGCTGATTATGTTCTAATTGAATGAAAAATATACAATAGAGACCGTAAGTGGCCTGCTTTATCTCTTTTGAGAGAGTGGCGTCGTCGTTATACTTCCGGGATCAACATTTGCTGAGAGCATGCATTGTGAATTTACTCACTGCAGTTACTGAGTTATTCAGTATTTTTTTACTCACGTTTATCTTTCTCTTTTTTGCCCGCAAGGTGGCAAAAAAAGTAGGGCTGGTCGATAAACCAAACTTTCGTAAACGTCATCAGGGGTTAATCCCCTTAGTGGGCGGCATCTCAGTCTATGCCGGGATCTGCTATACGTTTGCCATTGCTGACTACTATATTCCACATGCTGCGCTCTACCTGATGTGTGCCGGGGTTCTGGTTTTCATCGGGGCGCTGGACGACCGCTTTGATATCAGCGTTAAAATTCGCGCTACCGTTCAGGCAATCATTGCTGTTGTGATGATGGTGGTGGGTAAACTCTATCTCAGCAGCCTTGGCTACATTTTTGGCACCTGGGAGATGGTGCTGGGGCCGTTCGGCTTCTTCCTGACGCTGTTTGCCGTCTGGGCCGCCATCAACGCCTTTAATATGGTTGATGGGATTGATGGCCTGCTCGGGGGGCTCTCCTGCGTCTCCTTTGCCGCTATCGGCATTATTCTGTGGTTCGACGGTCAGCTTAGCCTTGCGATGTGGTGCTTTGCGATGATCGCCGCCATTCTTCCCTATATCCTGCTTAACCTGGGTATTCTGGGCCGCCGCTATAAAGTCTTTATGGGCGATGCGGGCAGTACGCTGATTGGCTTTACCGTTATCTGGATCCTGTTGGAAACCACCCAGGGCCAGACGCACCCAATTAGCCCGGTGACCGCGCTGTGGATTATCGCTATTCCGCTGATGGACATGGTCGCTATTATGTACCGCCGCCTGCGCAAAGGCATGAGCCCTTTCTCTCCTGACCGTCAGCATATTCACCATCTGATCATGCGCGCCGGGTTTACCTCCCGCCAGGCCTTTGTGCTGATCACGCTGGCTGCTGCCCTGCTGGCCGCCGTCGGCGTGGTAACGGAATATCTACATTTTATTCCTGAATGGGTCATGTTGGCACTGTTTGTGCTAGCTTTCTTCCTGTACGGATGGTGCATTAAACGTGCATGGAAAGTGGCGCGCTTTATCAAACGCGTCAAACGTAAAATGCGTCGTAATAGCGGACATAAACCAACTCTAACCAAGTAATTCTGGGATAGCGATGACTCAACCATTGTCGGGAAAACATACAGGAAGTATGGAAAATGAACTGGATATTCGCGGTTTGTTTCGTACTTTATGGGCGGGGAAATTCTGGATTGTCGGCGTGGCGCTGGCCTTTGCACTTATCGCACTGGCCTACACCTTCTTCGCCAGACAGGAGTGGGGCGCAACGGCCATCACCGATCGTCCTACGGTCAACATGCTGGGCGGCTTCTACTCCCAGCAACAGTTTCTACGCAATCTTGATGTCAAAGCTAACCTGGCACCGGTCGATCAGCCCTCGGTCATGGACGAATCGTATAAAGAGTTCATTATGCAACTGGCGTCATGGGATACACGCCGTGACTTCTGGTTGCAGACCGACTACTACAAGCAGCGTACGGTGGGAAACAGCAAGGCGGACGCCGCGCTGCTTGATGAGCTGATTAACAACATTCAGTACACCCCAGGCGACGCGCTGCGAAACCTCAGTGACAACGTTAAGCTGACGGCGGAGACCGCGCCAGACTCCAATAACCTGCTGCGCCAGTATATCGCTTTTGCCAGCCAGCGCGCGGCCAGCCATCTTAACGATGAGCTGAAAGGCGCATGGGCAGCGCGTACTATCCAGATGAAAGCCCAGGTGAAACGTCAGGAAGAGGTGGCGAATGCGATCTTTAAACGTCGGGCGCACAGCGTTGAGCAGGCGTTAAAGGTTGCCGAGCAGCATAATATCTCCCGCAGCGAGACCGAGGTGCCGCCTGATGAGCTTCCCGACTCTGAGCTGTTCCTGCTGGGCCGGCCAATGCTGCAGGCGCGGCTGGAAAATCTGCAGGCAGTGGGGCCCGAGTTCGATCTGGACTATGATCAAAATCGAGCCATGCTGAATACCCTCAACGTCGGCCCCACGCTCGATCCCCGTTTTCAGACTTATCGTTATTTGCGGACGCCTGAAGAGCCGGTAAAACGCGATAGCCCGCGCCGTGCCTTCCTGATGATCATGTGGGGAATGGTTGGGGCGTTAGTGGGTGCTGGTGTTGCGTTAACTCGCCGTCGTTCACTGTAAGCGCTGCCTGATATGAAGGCCACCCGGCCTTCATCATCTAATCGAAGAGAATCGTTGTGAAAGTACTTACCGTATTTGGCACACGACCAGAAGCCATCAAGATGGCACCTCTGGTTCATGCGCTGGCAAAGGACCCGTATTTTGAAGCCAAAGTCTGCGTGACCGCGCAGCACAGGGAGATGCTTGACCAGGTACTGAACCTTTTTTCTATCGTTCCGGATTATGACCTGGATATTATGCAGCCGGGGCAGGGACTGACGGAAATTACCTGCCGTATTCTCGAAGGGCTAAAGCCGATCCTTGCCTCATTTAAGCCTGACGTTGTGCTGGTCCATGGTGATACCACGACGACCATTGCTGCCAGCCTGGCGGCGTTCTATCAGCGTATTCCGGTTGGGCACGTCGAGGCCGGGCTGCGCACGGGCGATCTCTCATCACCCTGGCCTGAAGAGGCTAACCGTACCCTGACTGGCCATCTGGCGATGTACCATTTCGCCCCCACGCAGAACGCCCGGCAGAACCTGCTGCGCGAAAATATTCCCGATAAGCAGATTTTTGTCACCGGCAACACGGTGATTGATGCGCTGTTCTGGGTGCGCGACACGGTACTGAATAACGAAAACCTGCACAGCGAACTGGCGGCACGTTATCCATTCCTCGACGAATCTAAAAAAATGGTGCTGGTCACCGGCCACCGCCGCGAAAGCTTTGGTCAGGGCTTTGAGCAGATCTGCCACGCGCTGGTTGACATTGCGGCGAAGCATCAGGATGTGCAGATTGTCTATCCGGTACACCTGAACCCTAACGTCAGCGAGCCGGTGAACCGCATCCTTGGACACGTTAAAAACATTATCTTAATTGAACCGCAGGACTACCTGCCGTTCCTCTGGCTGATGACGAAAGCCTGGCTGATCCTGACGGATTCAGGCGGCATTCAGGAAGAGGCCCCGTCGTTAGGCAAGCCGGTGCTGGTGATGCGTGAAACCACCGAGCGTCCAGAGGCTATCGAGGCCGGAACGGTCAGGCTGATTGGCACCGACCGCCAGCGCATTGTCGAAGAGGTGACGCGGCTGCTGCGGGATAACGACGCCTGGCAGGCAATGAGCCGGGCGCATAATCCTTACGGTAACGGGCAGGCCTGTGAACTTATTCTGCACGCACTCAAAAATAATCGGGTAACACTATGAGCTTTGCAACCATCTCCGTCATTGGCCTGGGCTATATTGGACTGCCCACCGCTGCGGCTTTCGCCTCCCGGCAGAAGCGCGTTGTAGGTATCGATATCAATCAGCACGCGGTGGATACCATTAACCGCGGGCAAATTCATATCGTTGAGCCAGAGCTGGATCGGGTCGTGAAAGCCGCGGTGGAGGGGGGCTTCCTGCATGCCAGCACCACGCCGGTGGAGGCGGATGCCTACCTGATTGCCGTGCCCACGCCGTTTAAGGGCGATCACGAGCCGGATATGGCCTACGTCGAAGCGGCGGCAAAATCACTCGCCCCCGTCCTGAAAAAAGGCGCACTGGTGATCCTCGAATCGACCTCGCCGGTGGGCGCGACCGAGCAGATGGCCCAGTGGCTGGCGGATCTGCGTCCAGATCTCTCTTTTCCCCAGCAGGCCGGCGAGCAGGCGGATATCAATGTTGCCTATTGCCCTGAGCGCGTGCTGCCAGGCCAGGTGATGGTTGAGCTGATTAAAAACGATCGGGTCATTGGTGGCATGACGCCGGTGTGCTCCGCCCGCGCCAGCGAACTGTATCAGATCTTCCTGGAAGGCGAGTGCGTGGTCACTAACGCCCGCACCGCTGAGATGTGCAAGCTGACCGAGAACAGCTTCCGCGACGTGAATATCGCGTTTGCTAACGAGCTATCGCTGATCTGCGCTGACCAGGGCATCAACGTTTGGGAGCTGATCCGCCTCGCCAACCGTCACCCGCGCGTCAATATCTTACAGCCGGGGCCTGGGGTAGGCGGCCACTGTATTGCGGTCGACCCGTGGTTTATCGTGGCGCAGAACCCGCAGCAGGCGCGGCTGATCCGTACCGCCCGCGAAGTTAACGACAGCAAGCCGCACTGGGTGCTTAATCAGGTCAAAGCAACGGTGGCAGACTGTCTGACGGCAAACGACAAGCGGGCCAGCGAAATCAAGATCGCCTGCTTTGGCCTCGCCTTTAAGCCCAACATCGACGATTTGCGGGAAAGCCCGGCGATGGAGATTGCCCACAGCATTGCCGAGTGGCACAGCGGCGAGACGCTGGTGGTGGAGCCAAATATCCATCAGCTGCCGAAAACGCTGGCCGACAGCTGCCGGCTGGTGACCCTGGATACGGCGCTGGCCGACGCGGATGTGCTGGTAATGCTGGTAGATCATCGCGAATTTAAAGACATTGCCGGGGAGCGTGTTACCCAGCAGTATATTATTGATACCAAAGGCGTCTGGCGCTAAGGCGACAACATGACGGTACGCGGCACGGTTGAGCCATTAACCTGGGAGAACCAGTTCTTTGGGATCTCCAGCGCCATTGTGCGCCTGAACGACAGTGCCGCGCCGCTGAACGAGGCACAGCTTGCCGCGTGGCAGCGGGTGCAGGTCAAGATCCCGGCGACGGATACCGTGCGGCTGGATGCGCTTCAGCAGCTGGGTTTCAAGCTGGTAGAGGGCGAGGTTGATCTGGCCCTTGCCGTGCCAGCCGCGCTTCCTGACCCTGGCGCACAGGTGGCCGACGCGGCAGATATTGCCCCGCTGCGCCAGCTGGCTGCCAACGCCTTTACACAGAGTCGGTTTCGTTCGCCGTGGTATGCCCCGGACGCCAGCGGACGCTTCTACGCCCAGTGGATTGAAAATGCGGTGAAAGGCGCGTTTGACCACGAGTGTCTGGTCTTGCGTACCGCCAGCGGTGAGATCCGCGCCTTTGTTTCGCTGCGCCAGTTGAACGACAGCGAGGCGCGCATCGGCCTGCTGGCCGGACGCGGTGCCGGGGAGGCCCTGATGCAGGCGGCGCTCCTCTGGGCGCAGCGGCGTCAGCTTTCGGTTCTGCGTGTCGCGACCCAGGTGGGCAATACCGCGGCGCTTAAACGTTACATTCAGAGCGGTGCCAACGTGGAAAGCACCGCCTACTGGCTATACAGGTGACCCTATGATCCCTTTTAACGCGCCCCCGGTTGTGGGTACAGAACTCGATTACATGCAGTCGGCGATGGGCAGCGGCAAGCTGTGCGGCGACGGCGGCTATACGCGTCGCTGCCAGCAGTGGATGGAGCAGCGTTTCGGCAGCGCCAAGGTGCTGCTGACCCCCTCCTGTACCGCCTCGCTGGAGATGGCGGCCCTGCTGCTGGATATCCAGCCTGGCGACGAAGTGATCATGCCCAGCTATACCTTCGTCTCTACCGCCAACGCCTTTGTGTTGCGTGGAGCGAAAATCGTCTTTGTCGACGTCCGCCCGGACACCATGAACATTGATGAGCGGCTTATCGAGGCGGCGATCACCGAGAACACCCGCGCCATTGTGCCGGTCCACTATGCAGGCGTGGCCTGTGAGATGGACACCATTATGGCTATCGCTAAGCATCATAACCTGTACGTGGTGGAGGACGCCGCGCAGGGGGTGATGTCGACCTATAAAGGGCGCGCGCTGGGAACCATCGGCCATATCGGCTGCTTTAGCTTCCACGAAACTAAAAACTACACCGCCGGGGGCGAAGGCGGTGCGACGCTGATCAACGACCGGGCGCTGGTTGAACGCGCTGAGATTATTCGTGAGAAGGGCACCAATCGCAGCCAGTTCTTCCGTGGCCAGGTGGATAAATATACCTGGCGCGATATTGGCTCCAGCTATCTGATGTCGGATCTGCAGGCGGCCTACCTGTGGGCGCAGCTGGAGGCGGCGGATCGTATTAATCAGCAGCGCCTCTCGCTGTGGCAGACCTATTTTGATGCCCTGACGCCGCTGGCTCGCGCCGGACGTATTGAACTGCCGTCGGTTCCGGCCGAGTGCGAGCAAAACGCACATATGTTCTATATCAAGCTGCGTGACGATGAAGATCGCAGCAAGCTGATCGCTTTCCTCAAGGAGGCGGAGATCCTGGCGGTATTCCACTATATTCCGCTGCACTCCAGCCCGGCGGGCCAGCGCTTTGGTGAATTCTTTAGCGAAGATATCTATACCACCAAAGAGAGCGAGCGCTTGCTACGCCTGCCGCTGTTCTACAACCTCTCGCCTGTTAACCAGCGCACGGTGATCAACACGCTACTGAGCTACTTCAAGTAAGATGTCGCTGGCAAAGGCTTCACTCTGGACCGCGGCAAGCACGCTGGTCAAAATCGGCGCGGGACTGCTGGTGGTTAAGCTGCTGGCCGTCTCCTTTGGCCCCTCGGGCGTCGGGCAGGCGGGTAACTTCCGCCAGCTGGTGACGGTGCTAGGCGTGTTGGCCGGGGCCGGGATTTTTAACGGCGTCACCAAATTTGTGGCTCAGTACCATGACGATCCGGCGCAGCTGCGCAACGTGGTGGGCACCTCTTCCGCTATGGTGCTGGGGTTCTCGACGCTATTGGCTATCGTTTTTCTGCTGGCCGCTGCGCCCATCAGCCAGGGGCTGTTCGGCCATACCCACTTCCAGGGGCTGGTACGCCTGGTGGCGCTGATGCAGATGGGCATCGCGTGGGCCAACTTCCTGCTGGCGGTGATGAAAGGTTTTCGCGACGCCGCCGGGAATGCGCTGTCGCTGATTAGCGGTAGCGTTATTGGCGTGATCGCCTACTACGCCTGCTACCGGCTGGGCGGCTACCAGGGGGCGCTGCTGGGCCTGGCGCTGGTCCCGGCGCTGGTGGTCGTCCCGGCGCTGCTGCTGTTTATCCGCCGTAAAACCGTGCCGTTAGGTTATCTTAAGCCACGCTGGAGCGGTGCCTTTGCCGGACAGCTGGGCAAGTTTACCCTGATGGCGCTGATCACCTCCGTGACCCTGCCCGTTGCCTACGTGATGATGCGAAACCTGCTGGCGGCGCACTACGGTTGGGATGAGGTCGGGATCTGGCAGGGGGTGAGCAGCATCTCCGATGCCTATCTGCAATTTATTACCGCTTCGTTCAGCGTCTATCTGCTGCCTACGCTGTCGCGACTGACGGAGAAGCAGGCGGTAAGCCGTGAGATCGTTAAGTCGCTGCGGTTTGTGCTGCCAGCGGTAGCGGCAGCGAGCTTTACCGTCTGGCTGCTGCGTGATTTTGCTATCTGGCTACTGTTTTCAGAGAAGTTTATCGCCATGCGCGATCTCTTTGCCTGGCAGCTGGTGGGTGACGTATTGAAAGTCGGCGCGTATGTTTTTGGCTATCTGGTGATTGCCCGTGCCTCGTTAAGCTTCTATATCCTGGCGGAAGTGAGCCAGTTTACGCTGCTGACGGCCTTTTCCCACTGGCTCATTCCGGCGCACGGCGCGTTAGGTGCGGCACAGGCCTACATGGCCACCTATATCGTTTATTTCGCCACCTGTTGTGGCGTATTTCTACTCTGGCGTAAAAGGGTATGACTACACTGATTCACGTTCTGGGATCCGATATCCCACACCATAACCTGACCGTGCTGCGTTTTTTCAACGACAGCCTTGCGGCAACGGGCGAGCACGCCCGCGAATTTATGATCTGCGGCGACGACGAGAGCTGGCGCGCGCAGTTCCCGGCGCTTACGCTGCGCTTCCTTAGCAGTAAGAAAGCGCTGGCCCAGGCGGTGATTGCCCTTGCCAAAGCCGATCGTCGTCAGCGCTTCTTCTTTCATGGTCAGTTCAATACCGACCTTTGGCTGGCGCTGCTGCGCGGTGCCATCAAGCCTCAGCAGTTTAACTGGCACGCCTGGGGAGCCGATCTCTACGAAGTCTCTCAAAGCCTGAAGTTTCGTCTTTTCTATCCGCTGCGGCGTCTTGCCCAGCGTCGAGTTGGCTGTATCTTTGCCACCCGTGGCGACCTGCATTTTTTTGCCCGTCGTCATCCGCAGGTGCGCGGCGAACTGCTCTACTTCCCGACGCGCATGGATCCCACGCTCAACACGATGGCGCAGGAGACGCAGCGCGAGGGCAAGCTGACGGTGCTGGTCGGCAACTCTGGGGATCGCAGCAACGAGCATATCGCCGCCCTGAAGGCGGTTCATCAGCAGTTCGGTGATACGGTTAACGTCATCGTGCCGATGGGCTACCCGGCCAATAACGAAACGTATATTGACGAGGTACGCCAGGCCGGTCTGGCGCTGTTCAGCGCCGAGAACCTGCGCATCCTCGCCGATAAGCTAGAATTTGATGACTATCTGGCGCTGCTGCGCCGGTGCGATCTGGGCTACTTTATCTTTGCCCGTCAGCAGGGGATCGGCACGCTCTGTCTGCTGATCCAGGCTGGCGTTCCCTGCGTGCTGAACCGGGAGAACCCCTTCTGGCAGGATATGGTCGAGCAGCACATTCCCGTGCTCTTTACCGGCGACAGGCTTGATGAGGCGGTAGTGCGCGAGGCCCAGCGGCAGCTGGCGGCGGTGGATAAAAACGCCATTACCTTCTTTAGCCCCAACTACCTTGCGCCGTGGCACGAGGCGTTACGTATTGCTGCAGGAGGTGCGCAATGAGCCAGCTTGCGTTCTCTGGTCTGCTAGCCATCTGGCTGCTGGCGATGCTGTTTATTGCCACGCTCACCTGGTTTGAATTCCGCCGCGTACGTTTTAACTTTAACGTCTTCTTTTCACTGCTGTTTTTGCTGACCTTTTTCTTTGGCTTCCCGCTCACCAGCATTCTGGTCTTCCGCTTCAACGTCGGGGTTGCGCCGCCTGAGGTGATGATGCAGTCTTTGCTGGCGGCGGTCTGCTTCTACGCCATCTACTACGTCACCTATAAAACGCGCCTGCGGCCTTCAGCTGCGGTCAAGCCACGTCGCCCGCTGTTCACCATGAACCGGGTGGAAACGCATCTGGCGTGGGTGATGCTGATGCTTATCGCCGTGGTGAGCGTCAGCATCTTCTTTATGCACAACGGCTTCCTGCTGTTCCGGCTGCACTCCTACAGCCAGATCTTTTCGAGTGAAGTCTCCGGCGTGGCGCTTAAGCGTTTCTTCTACTTCTTTATTCCCGCCATGCTGGTGGTCTATTTCCTGCGCCAGGATGGCCGAGGCTGGATCTTCTTCCTGGTGAGTACCGTTGCCTTTGGCCTGCTGACCTACATGATTGTGGGTGGCACGCGGGCCAATATCATCATCGCCTTCGCTATTTTCCTGTTTATCGGCATTATTCGCGGCTGGATCTCGCTGTGGATGCTGGCGGCAGCGGGCGTGCTGGGGATCGTCGGGATGTTCTGGCTGGCGCTGAAGCGTTACGGGTTACAGGTGAGCGGTGACGAGGCGTTTTACACCTTCCTCTACCTCACCCGTGACACCTTCTCGCCGTGGGAGAACCTCTCCCTGCTGCTGCAAAACTATGACAAGATCGACTTCCAGGGGCTTGCGCCTATCGTGCGCGACTTCTACGTGTTTATTCCCACATGGCTGTGGCCAGACAGGCCGGGCATCGTGCTGAACACCGCGAACTACTTCACCTGGGAAGTGCTGAACAACCACTCCGGGCTGGCGATCTCCCCGACGCTGATCGGCTCGCTGGTGGTAATGGGCGGGGTCTGGTTCATTCCGCTGGGTGCGGTCGTAGTTGGGCTGATCATTAAGTGGTTTGACTGGCTTTATGAGTTAGGCAACCGGGAGATCAACCGCTATAAGGCGGCGATTCTGCACAGCTTCTGTTTCGGTGCCATCTTCAATATGATCGTGCTGGCGCGCGAGGGGCTGGATGCCTTTGTTTCTCGTGTTGTCTTCTTCCTCGTGGTCTTTGGTGCCTGCCTGCTGATGGCGAAGCTGCTCTACTGGCTGTTCGATAGCGCGGGACTGATCCACAAACGTGCCGGGCGATTACCGCACCCGCTCTCGCAAGCATGACAAGGATATCATCATGACGGACACGACGACTGCACCGACTTATACCCTGCGCGGCCTGCAGCTGATTGGCTGGCGTAACATGGCCCACGCGCTGGATTTTCTTTTCGCCGGTGGCGAACTTAAGCAGGGCACGCTGGTGGCCATCAACGCCGAGAAGATGCTGACCCTTGAGGACGATGCGCAGGTACGAGCGCTCATTGAGGCGGCAGAGTTCAAGTATGCCGATGGGATCAGCGTAGTGCGCTCAATGCGTAAAAAGTACCCGCAGGCGGTGGTTGAGCGAGTGGCAGGGGCCGATCTCTGGGAAGCGCTGATGGAGCGCGCCGGGAAAGAGGGGACGCCGGTTTTTCTGATCGGCGGCAAGCCTGGCGTGCTGGCCCAGACGCAGCAGCAGCTGCGCGATCGCTGGCAGGTGAATATTGTCGGCGGCCAGGATGGCTTTTTCCAGCCCGAGCAGCGCCAGGCGCTGTTTGAGCGCGTCCGCGACAGCGGAGCGAAGATTGTCACCGTAGCGATGGGCTCCCCGCGTCAGGAGCTGCTGATGCGCGACTGTCGGGACGTTTATCCTCACGCGCTCTACATGGGCGTCGGCGGCACCTATGACGTCTTCACTGGGCACGTTAAGCGTGCGCCGAAGGTATGGCAGCGGATGGGGCTGGAGTGGCTCTATCGCCTGCTGTCACAGCCCAGCCGCATCACGCGCCAGCTGCGACTGCTGCGCTACCTCGCCTGGCACTATCGCGGCCAGCTCTAATCCTGTGACGGCGCAGCGATTCTGCTGCGCTGTGCCTGCCTCTGTTTGCTGCTTTATTGTGCTTTCTATTGATTTTTCTTATGCATCGTTTGCCATTTCAGCGAAATTAAGAAACCATTCGCACGCTCAACGCGGCGTCGCGGTGCTATTTGCAGCAACCTGCGGCCGCAATGAGCTGAGATTGCACTCATAACGATAACCCGCAGCGTCGGGACAGTAGTAAACACGACAGAGGATTTATGGCCGAGAGTAAACCGGAGCTTCAGCGTGGGCTGGAAGCACGACATATCGAACTAATCGCCTTAGGCGGCACAATAGGCGTTGGCCTCTTTATGGGCGCAGCAAGCACCCTGAAGTGGGCGGGACCATCAGTATTACTGGCCTACATCGTGGCCGGGCTTTTTGTTTTCTTCATCATGCGTTCGATGGGCGAAATGCTGTTCCTCGAGCCGGTAGCCGGTTCGTTCGCCGTCTATGCGCACCGCTATATGAGCCCGTTTTTTGGCTATCTCACGGCGTGGTCATACTGGTTTATGTGGATGGCGGTGGGAATATCAGAGATCACCGCGATTGGCGTCTATGTCCAGTTCTGGTTCCCGGAGATGGCGCAGTGGATACCGGCATTAATAGCCGTTGGGCTGGTGGCGCTGGCTAACCTGGCTGCGGTGCGCCTGTATGGCGAGATCGAGTTCTGGTTTGCGATGATCAAAGTGACCACCATCGTGGTGATGATTATCGTCGGCCTCGGCGTGATCTTCTTTGGTTTCGGCAACGGCGGGCAGGCAATTGGCTTTGGCAACCTGACCGAGCATGGTGGGTTCTTTGCTGGTGGCTGGAAGGGCTTCCTGACTGCGCTCTGCATCGTTGTCGCCTCGTATCAGGGCGTTGAGCTGATCGGCATTACCGCTGGTGAGGCCAAAAACCCGCAGGTCACGCTGCGCAGCGCGGTGGGCAAGGTGCTGTGGCGTATTCTGATCTTCTACGTGGGCGCGATTTTCGTTATCGTCACTATCTTCCCGTGGAATGAGATTGGCAGCAACGGCAGCCCGTTTGTACTGACCTTCGCCAAAATCGGTATTACCGCTGCGGCAGGGATCATCAACTTTGTGGTACTCACCGCCGCGCTCTCGGGCTGCAACAGCGGAATGTACAGCTGTGGGCGCATGCTCTACGCGCTGGCTAAAAATCGTCAGCTGCCTGCTGCGGTGGCAAAGGTATCGCGCCACGGCGTACCGGTAGCGGGCGTCGCTATCTCAATAGCTATCCTGCTGGTGGGCTCCTGCCTCAACTACATCATTCCGAACCCGCAGCGCGTGTTCGTCTATGTCTACAGCGCTAGCGTACTGCCGGGCATGGTGCCATGGTTTGTCATTCTGATTAGCCAGCTGCGTTTCCGTGAGGCGCATAAGGCAGAGATTGCCAGCCATCCGTTCCGTTCGATCCTCTTCCCGTGGGCGAACTATTTAACGATGGCGTTCCTGTTTTGCGTATTAATTGGTATGGGCTTTAACGATGACACCCGTATGTCGCTGTTTGTCGGCATCATCTTTTTGGCTGCGGTATCGCTCGCCTACAAGGTTTTACGCCTCAATCGGCACACTGCGACGTTAAAAGCGGAGAAATAAAAGACAAAGTGCGCAAAGCATAACCAAACGCGCATTTTATTTAAAAAGGCACTAGACAGCGGGGTGTGAAGTCCGTAATATCCACCCCCGCAACGGCGCTAAGCGCCCGTAGCTCAGCTGGATAGAGCGCTGCCCTCCGG
>NZ_DAMACX010000040.1:0-35477 GCF_031998825.1 Pseudescherichia sp. | reverse complement strand
TGGCCCTGCTGCTTACGGTAGTGTTTACGACGACGAAACTTAACGATTTTAACTTTCTCGCCACGACCGTGAGCAACAACTTCAGCTTTGATAACGCCGCCATCAACGAAAGGAACGCCGATTTTGACTTCTTCACCGTTTGCGACCATCAGAACTTCAGCGAACTCAATAGTTTCGCCAGTTGCGATGTCCAGCTTTTCCAGGCGAATGGTCTGACCTTCGCTTACTCGGTGTTGTTTACCACCACTTTGGAAAACCGCGTACATAAAAAACTCCGCTTCCGCGCACATCTCTCGAGTGATTCAGAGTGCGCTATAAATATTCACAATAGGGCGCGAATATTACGCAAAACGCGAGCCTTTGACAAGTGCGATCGTCAATAGACGAAGAAAAAAAACACAACATGCATGGTGACGTTTATCTGGCGCGTTTTTTCAGTACAATCAACAATACTATAGCTAACCCGTAACCCTTTATTATCCCATTTTGACAGGTGATAAACAGGACTTTAAGCCCGGCTTTTGCGATGAATTTAGAAAAAATCAATGAGTTAACCGCGCAAGATATGGCGGGTGTCAATGCGACAATCCTGCAACAGCTCGACTCGGACGTACAGCTGATCAACCAGCTGGGGTATTACATTGTCAGCGGCGGCGGCAAGCGTATCCGTCCGATGATCGCCGTGCTAGCCGCACGCGCCGTCGGCTATGAGGGAAATGCCCACGTTACAATCGCGGCGCTAATCGAATTTATCCACACCGCGACGCTGCTCCATGACGACGTGGTGGATGAATCCGATATGCGCCGGGGCAAAGCCACCGCGAATGCAGCGTTTGGCAACGCTGCCAGCGTGCTGGTGGGCGATTTTATCTATACCCGCTCCTTCCAGATGATGACCAGCCTCGGCTCGCTCAAGGTGCTGGAGGTCATGTCGGAAGCAGTCAACGTGATCGCTGAAGGTGAAGTGCTGCAGCTGATGAACGTGAACGACCCGAATATTACCGAAGAGAACTACATGCGGGTCATCTACAGCAAAACCGCGCGTCTGTTCGAGGCGGCCTCCCAGTGCTCCGGCATTCTGGCGGGCTGCAGCGAGGCACAGGAGAAGGGTCTACAGGATTATGGACGCTATCTGGGTACCGCCTTTCAGCTGATCGACGACCTGCTGGACTACAGCGCCGATGGCGAAACGCTGGGGAAAAACGTCGGTGACGACCTCAACGAAGGCAAACCTACCCTGCCGCTGCTGCATGCCATGCGTCACGGTACGCCAGAGCAGACGCAGATGATCCGTGAAGCTATTGAGCAGGGTAACGGCCGCCATCTGCTGACGCCCGTGCTGGAAGCCATGGCCGCCTGCGGCTCACTGGAGTGGACGCGGCAGCGAGCAGAAGAGGAGGCAGACAAAGCCATCGCTGCGCTTCAGGTGCTGCCGGACTCCCCATGGCGTGAAGCGTTGATTGGCCTGGCGCATATCGCCGTTCAGCGCGATCGCTAATCCCTTTCCCCCGCGCTACGGCGCGGGAATATTCCAAAAAGCTCCAATAAGCACCTTGTGGTAACGCCAGTAATACCATGGAATTACCCCTGGCAAATTCCTAAATTCGCCTCTCTTTATGAGAACTTATTAGAGCTTACACTCCCTAAGGGATATGATAGATCCGCGCACCGTTTTAGCGCAGGGCTTATCGCAACCACAGGGAGGAAAAATGGAACAGAAACTGACTGACTGGCACCCGGCCGATATCATCGCCGCGCTACGTAAAAAAGGGACCTCGATGGCGGCAGAGTCGCGCAGGAGTGGCCTCAGCTCTTCAACGCTGGCGAACGTGCTAACGCGTCCGTGGCCGAAGGGAGAGCAGATCATCGCCAGAGCGATTGGCACAGATCCGTGGGTGATCTGGCCGTCGCGCTATCACGACCCTATCACTCACGAGTTTATCGATCGCGCTAAGCTGATCCGCAAGGAGAGAGCGAAACAGCCTAAAGCGTAACTATCGTTAACCCGGCAAGCCAACCCCCTTCTCTTGACGGCAAGGGGGCTGCCTTCCATTAAGCCTTACGCTTTATTCGCCTTTCACGCGCTCGATATTCGCGCCCAGCGCCCGCAGCTTGTTCTCAATGGTTTCATACCCACGATCGATATGGTAGATACGCTCAACGATAGTGGTTCCTTCCGCGATACAGCCCGCCAGCACCAGGCTTGCAGAAGCACGCAGATCGGTTGCCATCACCTGAGCACCAGAGAGTTTTTCCACGCCGTGGCAGATCGCAGTATTGCTCTCGATCTCCGCATGCGCGCCCATACGGATCAGCTCCGGAATGTGCATGAAGCGGTTTTCGAAGATGGTTTCCGTCACGACGCCGGTGCCTTCTGCCACCAGGTTCAGCAGGGTAAACTGCGCCTGCATGTCCGTCGGGAACGCCGGGTGCGGCGCGGTGCGCACGTTAACCGCTTTCGGGCGCTTGCCGTGCATATCCAGACTGATCCAATCCTCGCCCAGCTCAATATCCGCGCCCGCTTCGCGCAGCTTGGCCAGCACCGCGTCCAGGGTGTCCGGCTGGGCCTTGCGGCAAACAATTTTGCCGCCGGAGATGGCCGCCGCCACCAGGAAGGTCCCGGTTTCGATACGGTCAGGCAGCACGCTATAGACACCGCCGCCCAGGCGCTCAACGCCCTGAATGGTAATGCTGTCGGTACCCATGCCGGTGATCTTCGCCCCAAGCGTGTTGAGGAAGTTTGCCGTATCGACAATCTCCGGCTCACGGGCGGCGTTTTCGATAATGGTTGTGCCTTCGGCCAGCGTCGCCGCCGACATGATGGTGACGGTCGCGCCAACGCTGACCTTATCCATCACGATATGCGCCCCTTTCAGGCGACCGTTAACGGAAGCTTTAACGTAGCCCTCTTCCAGCTTGATCTCTGCACCCAGCTGCTCCAGGCCGCTAATATGCAGATCCACCGGACGCGCGCCGATAGCGCAGCCGCCCGGCAGGGAGACTTCACCTTTGCCAAAACGCGCCACCAGCGGACCCAGCGCCCAGATCGAGGCGCGCATGGTCTTCACCAGCTCATAAGGTGCGCGATAGATATTTACCGCGCTGCCGTCCATCCAGACGGAACCGTTACGCTCTACCTTCATACCGAGCTGGCTCAGCAGCTTCATGGTGGTATCGATATCTTTCAGTTTCGGAACGTTACGAATTTCGACAGGCTCTTCTGCCAGCAGGGCGGCAAAAAGAATTGGCAACGCTGCGTTTTTCGCTCCTGAAATTGTCACTTCGCCCTGAAGCCGGGTAGGCCCCTGTACACGAAACTTATCCATTCATCTCTTCTCTGTTAAGAATTCATACGTACTGCCGGTCAGCGACCGCCAGCTCAAAAACCGTTGAGTTTACGATCGCGCGCCCACTCGGCAGGCGTGTAGGCTTTGATCGACAGGGCGTGGATGCGGTTGTCCGCGATATACTCCATCAGCGGCGCATAGACGGCCTGCTGCTTCTTCACGCGACTCATGTCGGCAAAAATTTCACCCACCGCAATAACCTGAAAGTGACTGCCATCGCCGCTAACGTGGGCTTCCTGAAGGGAGAGTGCGTTCATCAGCACGGTCTGGATTTCATGATTTTCCATGGGCTTTAATTCATCTGGTAGTGAAAACAGTCCAACATCTTAGAGGAAAGTGGCGCTGTCTTAAATAAGCAAAAAGCCTCGCTTGTCAATCAAGCGAGGCTATGAGTAGTAACGTACTGAAAATATTAGTGTGGCAGCGCATCGCCCGGCAGGTTATAGAGCTGGGCCAGGGTGCGAACCTTATCGCTAACGCCCTCAAGCACTATCGAGCGCCCCTGTTTTCTGGCAAACGCCACCAGGTGAACCAGCAGGGCAACGCCGGCCGTGTCGACGCGGGCTACCCCGGTCAGGTCGATCACGTCAACGCCGTTCAGTGCCTCTGCCCTCGCCTCCCACAGGCCGTTCAGCACGTCCTGATCCAGCTCTCCTTCGAGAGCCAGCCGTTCGCCATCGCGCGTCCAGCGTAGCTGGTCAGCCATTATTTCTTCTCGTCCAGGGTGATTTTCTGCTGGGAGATCGATTTCAGCTGTGCGGTCAGACCATCGATGCCTTTGGTACGCAGCAGGTCGCTCCATTCGTTCTGTTTGGTGGTGATCATGCTGATGCCTTCGGCAATCATGTCATAGGCCTGCCAGTTACCGGTCTGGCTGTTCTTACGCCACTGGAAGTCCAGGCGTACCGGTGGACGGCCGTTGGGATCGTTAATGGTGACGCGGATCGGCACGATAGAGGCACTGCCCAGCGGTTTCTCTGGCGCAATCTGGTAGGTCTGGCCGTTATACATCGCCAGCGCCTGGCCATAGGCCTGCTTCAGGTATTCACGGAAGGCAGCGAAGTAAGCATCACGCTGTGCCGGGGTCGCGTCTTTATAGTAACGGCCCAGCACCAGCGCGCCGGCATATTTCACCTGCACATAGGGCAGCAGCTCTTGATCAACAACGTCGCGCAGGTAGTCAGGGTTAGCGCGGATTTTCGGCTGCTCGGTTTTAAGGCGATCGAAGGTCTTTTGCGCCGCTTCCTGCATCAGCGTGTACGGGTTGCTCTGGTCGGCGGCGGTCGCTGCCGTCAGCGGAGCGATAGCCAGTACGGCAATCATTAACAGTCGTTTAAACATGCGTCACTTCTCCTCATGGATTCGTCGGGGTGGCGGACGGTGCAACTTCAGTATCGGCAGCGCCCGGCGCTGGCGCATCGCCTGAACTCTTATTGTCGCTACCTTTGCTGTTGTAAAGGAATTGTCCGATCAGGTCCTCCAGTACCATTGCGGACTTGGTATCCTGAATGGTGCTGCCGTCTTTAAGCATAGAACTTCCCAGCTCAGGATCGTCAAACCCGACGTTGAGCGCCAGGTACTGCTCGCCCAGCAGGCCGGAGGTACGAATAGCCAGCGAGCTGGTATCGGGGATCTGGTTATAGCGCTCTTCGATATCCAGCGACACGCGCGGCAGATAGGTTTTCGGATCGAGCTCGATATCAGCCACGCGTCCCACGACGACGCCGCCAATACGCACCGGCGAGTGGACCTTGACGCCGCCAATGTTGTCGAAGGTGGCGGTGATCCGGTAGGTCGGCTCAGTCCGCATAGAGGCGACGTCCGCCGCCTTCAGGCAGATAAAGAGCGCCGCCAGCAGGGCAATCAGAAGAAAAATACCCACCCAAATTTCTGTTTTTTTCGTTTGCATCTACTCAGTTCCCAAACATCAGAGCGGTGAGCACAAAATCGAGGCCGAGAATGGTCAACGATGAGTGCACAACGGTACGTGTGGTGGCCCGGCTAATCCCTGCCGAAGTGGGGATCGCGTCATAACCATTAAACAGCGCGATCCAGGTAACGGTAATAGCGAACACGACGCTTTTGATCAGGCAGTTCACCAGATCGAGGCGCAGATCGACGGCGTTTTGCATCGCCGTCCAGAAGAAACCGGCATCGATACCTTTCCAGTTCACGCCCACCAGCGAGCCGCCCCAGATACCGACCGCGACAAACATCGTCGTCAGCAGCGGCAGCGAGATCACCCCCGCCCAGAAGCGCGGCGAAATCACCCGGCGCAGCGGATCGACCGCCATCATCTCCATGCTGGAGATCTGTTCGGTGGCGCGCATCAGGCCGATTTCGGCGGTCAGTGCCGATCCTGCCCGTCCGGCGAACAGCAGGGCGGCAACCACCGGCCCCAGCTCGCGCAGCAGCGATAGCGCCACCAGCATGCCGAGGCTGGTTTCGGCGCTGTAGGTGGTGAGCACCAGGTAACCCTGTAGCCCCAGCACCATACCGATAAACACCCCGGAGACGAGGATGATGAGCATCGAGAGCACGCCCACATTATAGAGCTGGCGAACCAGCAGCGGAGCATGCTTGCGAAACTCGGGCTTGCCGATCAGCGCATTGAATAACATTAACCCGGCGCGCCCGAACGTCGCGATCGTTTTGATCCCGCGATGCCCAAGCGATGCCAGTGCATTTAACAGCATGAGTGGCTTAGCTCCCTGTTCCTAATAAATCGTGAAGATAGTCACCCGCCGGATAGCGGAACGGCACCGGGCCATCCGCAATACCGTCAAGGAACTGGCGGACCCGGGGGTCGGCATTCTCTTGTAAGCCCTGGGCGCTGCCGTGGGCGACGATCTTTTTGTCGGCCACGATATAGGCGTAGTCGGCAATACTCAATACCTCGGGCACGTCGTGGGAGACCACAATGCAGGTCACCCCCAGCGCGCTATTCAGCTCTGAGATGAGCTTGACCAGCACGCCCATCGTGATGGGATCCTGGCCGACAAAGGGCTCATCAAACATGATCAGATCCGGCTCAAGGGCAATCGCCCGCGCCAGCGCCGCCCGGCGGGCCATACCGCCAGAGAGCTCGGACGGCATTAGCTTTGCCGCACCGCGCAGGCCAACGGCCTCCAGCTTCATCATTACCGTGCTCTTCAGCAGCGCGGGCGGCAGATGCGTGTGCTCGCGCAGCGGATAGGCCACGTTATCAAATACGGTCATGTCGGTGAACAGCGCCCCGGACTGGAACAGCATGCTCATACGCTTGCGCACGGTGTAGAGGCGGGAGCGCGACATCGCCGGCACGTTTTCGCCATCAAAGAGGATCTCACCGCCATCCGGTGGGATCTGGCCGCCGATCAGGCGCAGCAGCGTGGTTTTACCGATCCCTGACGGCCCCATGATCGCGGTGATCTTTCCGCGCGGTACCGTCAGCGTAATATTGTCGAAGATACACCGATTGCCACGGGAGAAGCTGACGCCACGGACATCGACTAAATTCGCCATCGTCTGGCTCATTTACTTTTCCTTCTGCCTTGTTAGGTGTAACCAGGGCGCGTCATTACGCCTGGGTCACGATATTTTTACAGAATATTGTGTGCATAGGTTAGCTAAAGCTGGCATTTGTTTTACTTTTAAGCCGCTTAAAGTCAAAATCAGGACTCGCTGTGTCTACCGATCCTCTCTTCGCCTGGCGATCGCTGACTGCGGACCGGCGATTATACCTGAAGAAAGGACTTTAGATGCTTTTAGCGATGGCGCTGTTAATTATTGGTTTATTTTTGGTGGTCTACAGTGCCGATCGTCTGGTGTTTGCCGCATCTATTCTCTGCCGTAGCATTGGGATCCCGCCGCTGATCATCGGCATGACGGTGGTCACTATCGGCACCTCCCTGCCCGAAATCATTGTCTCGATGGCTGCCTCCCTGCACGGGCAGATGGATCTGGCTATCGGTACGGCGCTGGGATCTAACATCGTAAACATTCTGTTAATCCTCGGCTTAGCCGCCCTGTTTCATCCATTTACCGTGCATTCTGATATTCTGCGCCGTGAATTACCGCTAATGTTGATCGTTAGCGCCCTCGCTGGCGTGGTGCTGTACGATGGTCAGCTTACGCGGGCGGACGGCCTCTTTTTACTGCTGTTAGCCGTGCTCTGGCTGGTATTCATTGTTAAGATTGGCCGCCAGGGCAACGATAGCCTTACCCGGGAGCAGCTGGCGGAGCTGCCCCGCGAGGGTAGTCTGTCGGTGGCCTTTCTCTGGCTGGGGGTTGCGCTGATCGTCATGCCGATGGCGACCCGAATGGTAATTGATAACGCCACGGTACTGGCTAACGTGCTGGGGATGAGCGAGCTGACCATCGGCCTGACGGTAATTGCCATCGGTACCAGCCTGCCGGAGCTGGCTACCGCTATTGCCGGGACACGGAAAGGCGAAGATGACATCGCTATCGGTAATATCATCGGCTCCAGCATTATTAATATCGCCATTGTGCTGGGCCTGCCCGCGCTGATTGTGCCTGGCTCCTTTAATCCGCTGGCCTTCACGCGTGACTACGGCGTGATGCTGGCGGTCAGCGTTATCTTTGCCCTGCTGTGCTGGCGTCCACAGCGCCAGACGGGCAGAGGCGCAGGCGCGCTGTTGATCGGCGGTTTTATCATATGGATGGCGATGCTTTACTGGCTATCGCCGTATATCACTGGATAATCGGAAACCTATTATGTCGCACATAGATTTGCCGCCGGGCTTTGACTTTCAACAGGCAGGCAAGGATGTACTGACCATTGAACGTGAAGGCCTGGCCGAACTGGACCGCTATATCAACCAGGATTTTACCGAAGCCTGCGAGAAGATGTTCTACTGTGCCGGTAAAGTCGTGGTGATGGGCATGGGCAAATCTGGCCATATCGGGCGTAAAATGGCGGCAACCTTTGCCAGCACCGGCACGCCGGCGTTTTTCGTGCACCCAGGCGAGGCCGCCCACGGCGATCTTGGCATGGTTGCACCTCAGGATATCGTTATCGCCCTGTCGAACTCCGGTGAATCTAACGAGATCCTCGCGCTTATTCCGGTGCTGAAACGCTTGCAGGTGCCGTTAATCTGCATCACCAGCCGTCCAGAGAGCAGCATGGCGCGGGCAGCGGATATCCATCTGTGCGTTAAGGTGCCTCGTGAAGCCTGCCCTCTGGGGCTGGCGCCTACCTCCAGCACCACGGCGGCGCTGGTGATGGGTGACGCGCTGGCGGTGGCGCTCCTGAAGGCGCGCGGTTTTACCGCAGAGGACTTTGCCCTCTCCCACCCCGGCGGCGCGCTTGGGCGCAAGCTGCTGCTGCGGGTAAACGATATTATGCACACCGGGGATGAGATCCCTCACGTCAGCAAAGAGGCCTCCCTGCGCGATGCGCTGCTGGAGATCACCCGTAAAAATCTGGGTATGACGGTGGTATGCGACGATCTCATGAAAATTGAAGGCATCTTTACCGACGGCGACCTCCGCCGCGTGTTTGATATGGGTGCCGACGTCAGAAACTTAGGTATTGCCGACGTCATGACCCCCGGCGGCATTCGCGTCCGCGCAGGCACGCTGGCGGTTGACGTCCTGAACCTGATGCAGTCCCGCCACATTACGGCGGTGATGGTTGCCGATGGCGACCAGCTGCTGGGTGTGGTACATATGCACGATCTGCTGCGCGCAGGCGTAGTGTAAAAAGGATACGAGAATGAGTAATGCTGGTGCGTCACTGGCGACCTGCTATGGGCCGGTCAGTACGCAAGTGATGGCTAAGGCGGAGAAGATCCGCCTGCTGATCCTGGACGTCGACGGCGTAATGTCTGACGGCCTGATTTTTATGGGTAATAATGGTGAAGAGCTGAAAGCGTTCAACGTGCGCGACGGCTACGGCATCCGCTGCGCGTTGACCTCGGGCATCGAGGTGGCGATTATTACCGGCCGCAAGGCCAAGCTGCTGGAAGACCGCTGCGCTACGCTCGGGATCACGCATCTTTATCAGGGGCAGTCGGACAAGCTGATCGCCTACCGGGAGCTGCTTAGCACGCTTGGCGTCAGCGCCGATGAGGTCGCCTACGTGGGGGATGACCTGATCGACTGGCCGGTGATGGCGGAGATCGGGTTAAGCGTGGCCGTTGCCGATGCGCACCCGCTGCTGCTGCCGCGCGCGGACTACGTGACACGGATTCAGGGCGGACGCGGCGCGGTACGTGAAGTCTGCGATCTGCTGCTGCTGGCGCAGGGCAAACTGGAAGAGGCCAAAGGGCAATCGATATGAGTAAAACCAGACGTTGGGTTATCATTCTGCTATCGCTGGCGGTGCTGGTATTGATTGGCGTCAATTTGACCGACCGGGATGATGACAGCCAGGTCACGATCAACAATAGCGATCCGACCTACCGCAGCGAGCATACCGATACCGTGGTCTACAGTCCGGAAGGGGCGCTGAACTATCGCCTGATTGCACAGCATGTAGAGTATTTCTCTGACCAGGCGGTCTCCTGGTTTACGCAGCCGGTATTAACCACTTTTGACGAAAATAAAGTGCCGACCTGGTCGATTAGGTCAGATAAAGCCAAACTGACTGATGACCGTATGCTGTATCTTTATGGAAACGTAGAGGTCAATGCCCTGACAGCAGAGTCCCAACTGCGGAAAATTACGACGGATAACGCGCAGATCAACCTGATTACTCAGGATGTTACCTCGAACGATCTGGTCACGTTATACGGTACAACATTTAATTCCAGCGGCCTGAAAATGCGCGGCAACTTACGCAGCCAAAACGCCGAGCTGATTGAAAAGGTTAGAACCTCCTATGAAATTCAAAATAAACAAACTCAGCCTTAATCTTGCGCTTGCCAGCGTACTTCTGGCCGCCTCTGTCCCGGCGCTGGCCGTGACCGGCGATACCGATCAGCCGATCCATATTGAATCTGACCAGCAGTCGTTGGATATGCAGGGCAACGTGGTCACCTTCACCGGCAACGTGGTGGTGACTCAGGGCACGATCAAGATCAATGCCGATAAGGTCGTCGTTACCCGTCCCGGCGGTCAGGAAGGCAAAGAGATCATTGACGGCTACGGCAATCCGGCCACCTTCTACCAGATGCAGGATAACGGCAAGCCGGTGCAGGGTCACGCTGGCCAGCTCCATTACGAGCTGCAGAATGACTTTGTCGTGCTGACCGGCAACGCCTTCCTTGAGCAGCAGGATAGCAACATCAACGGCGACAAAATTACCTATCTGGTCAAAGAGCAAAAAATGCAGGCGTTTAGCGAAAAAGGCAAGCGCGTGACCACCGTCCTGGTTCCGTCCCAGCTGCAGGACAAAGGCAATAAACCGGCACCGAAAAAGAGTAACTAATTCGTTATGGCAACGTTAACCGCAAAAAATCTTGCTAAAGCTTATAAAGGCCGCCGCGTGGTCGAGGATGTCAGCCTGACCGTTAACTCTGGCGAAATTGTGGGCCTGCTTGGCCCTAACGGGGCGGGTAAAACCACCACCTTCTACATGGTTGTAGGCATTGTCTCTCGCGATGCGGGCAATATCATCATTGATGATGAAGATATTAGCCTGCTGCCGCTGCACGCCCGCGCACGTCGCGGTATCGGCTACCTGCCGCAGGAGGCCTCTATTTTCCGCCGCCTGAGCGTGTATGATAACTTGATGGCCGTACTGCAGATCCGTGACGATCTCTCCTCCGAGCAGCGCGAAGACCGCGCCAATGAGCTAATGGAAGAGTTTCACATTGAGCACCTGCGCGACAGCCTCGGTCAGGCTCTCTCCGGTGGTGAGCGCCGCCGTGTTGAGATCGCCCGTGCACTGGCCGCCAACCCTAAATTTATCCTGCTGGATGAACCGTTTGCTGGCGTTGATCCCATCTCCGTTATCGATATCAAACGCATCATTGAGCACCTGCGCGACAGCGGACTGGGGGTGCTGATCACCGACCATAACGTGCGTGAAACGCTGGCGGTGTGCGAGCGCGCCTATATCGTTAGCCAGGGACATTTAATTGCCCACGGCACGCCGCAGCAAATCCTTGAAGACGAACAGGTTAAACGCGTATATCTTGGGGAAGACTTCAGACTCTGATAGGGTTAGTAACTGTAATGTTTTAGCGGGAGAGAAGTGCTCTGAACATGAAGCAAGGTTTGCAACTGCGGCTAAGCCAACAGCTCGCCATGACGCCCCAACTGCAGCAGGCTATTCGTCTGTTGCAGCTCTCTACGCTGGAACTTCAGCAAGAACTTCAGCAGGCGCTGGATAGCAACCCGCTGTTGGAGCAGACCGATCTTCACGATGAGATAGACGCACAGCAGTCTCAGGATACCGAAACGTTAGACTCCGCCGACGCCCTTGAGCAGAAAGATATGCCCGAGGAGCTGCCGCTGGACGCCAGCTGGGATGAGATCTACACCGCCGGTACGCCGTCGGGCAACGGCGTGGACTATCAGGACGACGAGCTTCCCGTCTACCAGGGTGAAACAACCCAGTCGCTACAGGACTACCTGATGTGGCAGGTGGAGCTGACGCCCTTCTCCGATACCGATCGCGCTATTGCCACCTCCATTGTCGATGCCGTGGATGAGACCGGCTACCTGACCGTCTCGCTGGAGGATATCCTCGACAGCATGGGCGACAGCAACGTTGGGCTGGACGAGGTCGAGGCGGTGCTGAAACGCGTCCAGCGTTTCGATCCGGTGGGCGTGGCGGCAAGAGACCTGCGCGACTGCCTGCTGATCCAGCTCTCCCAGTTCGCCAACGATACGCCGTGGCGGGCCGAAGCGAAACTGATCATCAGCGATCACCTCGACCTGCTGGCCAACCACGATTTCCGCACCCTGATGCGCGTTACTCGCCTGAAGGAAGAGGTGCTGAAAGAGGCGGTAAATCTGATCCAGTCTCTGGATCCGCGCCCAGGCCAGTCGATCCAGACCGGCGAGCCGGAGTATGTGATCCCCGACGTGCTGGTGCGTAAGCATAACGGTCGCTGGACGGTGGAGCTGAACGCTGACAGCATTCCGCGCCTGCAGATCAACCAGCACTACGCTGGCATGTGTAGCGGCACGCGCAACGACGCCGACAGCCAATATATTCGCAGCAATCTTCAGGAGGCCAAGTGGCTGATTAAGAGCCTGGAGAGCCGCAACGATACCCTGCTACGCGTCAGCCGCTGCATCGTTGAACAGCAGCAGGCCTTTTTCGACAAGGGTGAAGAGTTTATGAAACCGATGGTGCTGGCGGATATCGCCCAGGCCGTCGAGATGCACGAATCCACTATTTCACGTGTGACAACCCAGAAGTACCTGCACAGCCCGAGGGGCATTTTTGAGCTTAAATACTTTTTCTCCAGCCATGTGAACACCGAAGGCGGCGGCGAAGCCTCGTCGACGGCGATCCGGGCGCTGGTGAAGAAGCTGATAGCCGCAGAAAACCCTGCGAAACCACTGAGCGACAGTAAGCTGACCACCCTGCTGTCCGACCAGGGTATCATGGTGGCTCGCCGCACCGTTGCGAAGTATCGAGAGTCTTTATCCATCCCGCCGTCTAACCAGCGCAAGCAGCTGGTGTGACCCAACCGATAAGGAAGACACTATGCAGCTCAACATTACAGGGCACAATGTCGAAATTACTGAAGCACTGCGCGATTTTGTCAGTACAAAATTTGCTAAGCTGGAGCAGTACTTTGAGCGGATCAATCAGGTCTACATTGTGTTAAAAGTGGAGAAAGTGACGCACGTCGCGGATGCCACACTGCACGTAAACGGTGGCGAACTCCACGCCAGTGCGGAAGGGCAAGACATGTATGCGGCCATTGACGGTTTAATTGATAAACTGGCGCGACAGTTAACCAAACATAAAGATAAACTGAAACAATACTAATTGTCCGGGCGTTCGACGGCAGTTAGCAACCTGCTGTGGCGACGCAGCAGGTTGTCTGCGCGAAAAACGCTTAGGTGAATTTATGATGAACAACGATTCCGCTCTTCAACTGAGCAATGTCCTTAACCAGGAATGTACCCGTAGCGGCGTGCACTGCCAGAGTAAAAAGCGTGCGCTGGAAATTATCAGCGAGCTGGCTGCAAAGCAGCTCAGCCTGCCGCCGCAGGTGGTCTTTGAAGCCATCCTGACCCGTGAGAAAATGGGCAGTACCGGTATTGGCAACGGTATCGCGATCCCCCACGGCAAGGTCGAGGAAGACACCCTGCGCGCCGTCGGCGTTTTTGTGCAGCTGGAGACGCCTATCGCCTTTGATGCTATCGATAATCAGCCGGTCGATCTGCTCTTTGCCCTGCTGGTTCCTGCCGATCAGACAAAGACGCATCTGCACACGCTCTCCCTCGTTGCTCGCCGCCTGGCGGACAAAACCATCTGTCGACGCCTGCGCGCCGCACAGAGCGATGAAGAGCTGTATCAGATCATCACGGATAGCGAAGGCAGCCACGATGATGCGTAACCGGGAAAACGCTTTTCTATTTGCTCTCCTGAGGAGAAACGGTACATGGTACTGATGATCGTCAGCGGTCGCTCGGGCTCGGGGAAATCAGTTGCCCTGCGAGCGCTGGAAGACATGGGCTTCTACTGCGTGGATAACCTGCCGGTTGTGCTGCTGCCCGAACTGGCAAAATCGCTGGTCGACCGCCATATCTCTGCAGCCGTCAGCATTGACGTGCGCAACATGCCGGAGTCGCCGGAAATTTTTGAACAGGCGATGAACAACCTGCCGACGGCCTTTTCGCCGCAGCTGCTGTTCCTTGATGCCGATCGCAATACGCTGATCCGTCGCTATAGCGACACCCGACGCCTGCATCCTCTCTCCAGTAAGAACCTGTCGCTGGAGAGCGCCATTGACGAAGAGAGCGACCTGCTGGAGCCGCTGCGCTCGCGGGCGGATCTGATCGTTGATACCTCAGAAATGTCGGTGCACGAGCTGGCGGAGATGCTGCGAACCCGCCTGCTGGGCAAGCGCGAGCGCGAGCTGACCATGGTCTTTGAGTCGTTCGGCTTCAAGCATGGTATTCCCATTGATGCCGACTACGTCTTTGACGTCCGCTTCCTGCCGAACCCGCACTGGGATCCGAAGCTGCGTCCGATGACCGGCCTTGATAAACCGGTAGCGGCTTTTCTGGATCGGCATACTGAAGTGCACAACTTTATCTACCAGACCCGCAGCTATCTCGAGCTGTGGCTGCCCATGCTGGAGACCAACAACCGCAGCTACCTGACCGTTGCTATTGGTTGTACCGGGGGTAAGCACCGTTCGGTCTACATTGCCGAGCAGCTGGCGGACTACTTCCGCTCGCGGGGTAAAAACGTACAGTCCCGTCACCGCACCCTGGAAAAACGCAAAACATGACCGTCAAACAGACCGTTGAGATCACCAACACGCTGGGCATGCACGCTCGCCCGGCGATGAAGCTGTTCGAGCTGGTTCAGGGGTTTGATGCGGAAGTGCTGCTGCGTAATGATGAAGGCACCGAGGCGGAAGCCAGCAGCGTGATTGCGCTGCTAATGCTCGACTCCGCCAAAGGCCGCCAGATAGAGATCGAAGCCAGCGGCCCGCAGGAGCAGGAGGCGCTCGCCGCCGTCATCGCCCTGTTCAACGCCGGTTTTGATGAAGATTAATTGCATGTCGCCCCGGTAAGCACCACGCCTCCGGGGAATTGCACAATTTGTGCGCTTAACCCCTGCCAATGTTTCCTTAAGATAACCTTAAGCTAGTCGTTTATTTTTCATTTAAGTTGCCTGGCCATACTTGAATTGTTTCCAGAACAATTCTCAGAACAAGCAGGACAACTTATGATTCGCTTATCCCATCTCACGCCGTTGGGCACCGGACGGCACCGTCAGTGCTATGCCCATCCGGACAATGCCCAGCGCTGTATTAAGATTATCTACAACTACGAGAGCGGCGGCGATAAAGAGATCAAGCGCGAGCTGAGCTACTACGCCCATCTGTCACGCCGTTTAACCGACTGGAGCGGACTACCGCGCTACTACGGCACGGTGGAGACCGATCTCGGGACCGGGTACGTCTATGACATCATTACCGACTTTGACGGCTCGCCATCAAAAACGCTGACGGAGTATGCCGCCCAGTGCCGCGAAGCAGGCAACAGCAAGGCGCTCTACCCGCTGCTCAGGACGCTGAAAAGCTACCTGCACAAAAACCGCATCGTCACCATGAACCTGAAGCCGCAGAACGTGCTGTGCCGCCGCATCAGCCCGAATGAAGTGGTGCCGGTGGTGTGCGACAACATTGGCGAAGGCACGCTGATCCCGCTGGCAACCTGGTCAGGCTGGGCCTGCGCCCGTAAGCAGGCCCGCCTGTGGCAGCGCTTTATCGCTCAGCCCGCGCTCGCCAGCGGGCTTAGTGCAGCGAATACCGGGTCATAAACGCCTCTCCCCCTAGCTGACGCATCTGGCGCATGATCCACGCCTGGCGATTGCGCACATAGCCGGAGGGTGCGCCAGCCTTAAAGCGGATAGGATTGGGCAGCACGGCCGCCAGCAGCGCGGCCTCTGACATCGTCAGGCGGCTGGCGGGCTTATTAAAATAGCGCTGTGCCGCCGCCTCGACGCCAAATACCCCCTCGCCAAACTCGGCAATATTGAGGTAGATCGTCAGGATCCGCCGCTTGCTCCACACCGTCTCCATTCCCAGCGTCAGCCCCGCCTCCAGCCCTTTACGCAGCCAGCTGCGCCCGTCCCAGAGAAAGAGGTTTTTTGCCGTCTGCTGGGAGAGCGTAGACGCACCGCGGATCCGGCTGGCATTACGCTCGTTATGGGAGACCGCTTTCTGAATGGCGTCGACGTCAAAGCCCCAGTGCGCCGGGAAGGTCTGATCCTCAGCGGCAATCACCGCCAGTCCCATCCACGGCGAGATGTCATCCATACCCACCCAGTCCGAGTGGGCCACATAGCTGAAATTGCCGCCCAGCCAGGCCGATATCTGGCGCTCCGCCATCACCGCCGAGAAGGGAACCGGCATAAAGCTGAACAGCACAATGCCGCCGCCCCAGAGCAGGGCCAGTCCCAGCAGCGTACGCAGCAGGAGACGCTTTATTTTTGCCTTCAACGAGGTACTGCGTAACGCCATTACGCCAGCACCAGCACGCGCGTGACCAGTTTCTCAATGCCGCTGGCGGCTTCGGCGATATTTTGCGCCACCATATAGGCGGGAGTCGTCACCACCCTGTTCTCTTCATCCACCACGATGTCGTCTACCGGACAGGTCACATGTTCCGCGCCCATCTCGTCCAGCACCTCAGCGGTGTCGACGTCTGTACCGATGGTCAGGCGCAGTGGGAAATCAAAGATTTTCGGCAGCATGGCCGGGGCAATGCAGATGAACCCCAGCGGTTTACCGGCGGCGTGCATCGCCAGCGCCAGCTGCTTCAGTCCGCTATCTACGCTACACTCCGCGCCCTGGCTGGCGAAATTGCTGAGGTTTTTGGCCGCGCCAAAGCCGCCGGGAACGATGAGCGCATCCAGCGCGTCGGCAGAAGCCTGGCTTAGCGGCTGGATCGCACCGCGAGCGATACGCGCCGCTTCAATGAGCACGTTACGGCTCTCCGCCATCGCATCACCGGTCAAATGGTTAATCACGTCTGCCTGGGGCTTATCCGGTGCAAAACAGACCGCCTCCGCGCCGCCACGGGCGATGGCTAACAGCGTAATGACGGCCTCATGAATTTCAGTTCCATCGTTAACGCCGCAGCCGCTCAGTACCACTCCCACTTTTTTCATTTTGATGATCCTTTCCTGCAAGATGCTGACGATTATTAAAAATTTTGATAAGGGCGCTATGCTTCACACATTTCGTCGATTCATATAACAAATAAGTTAAGATTTGCTATCTTATGTGCGGGCTTACCACTATTTCCGCCTGTGCCCAGCAAATAACCAACACAAAAAATTCCGGCACGGCCACAATTTCCCTGGTGTTGGCGCAGTATTCGCGCACCCCGGTCTATCCGGGGTCATTTTTTCCCCGCTCCGGCAACCCACGCCTTAAGCACCGTAATATCGTCCTGCCAGACCAGCCGCATCTCCTCAATCCATTCGCCTACGTTATCCCACCACGCCGGCAGATCCGAAGACTGAATTTGCTTGCCCAGCTGTTGCAGGCGACGCAGACCAATCGAGCCCGCCGCGCCCTTGATCTTATGCCCCTCCTCCGCAATACCCTTCTGGTCACGCGCAGTCAGGTTTGACTCGAGAATAGCGATATAGCCTGGCATCATCTTCTCGAACATCGCGATGCCGTCGACGATCACCTTTGGACCAATAATTTCCAGGTACTGCTCCAGCATCGGAATATCTAACAGCGTTTGTGCCTTATCGTTATCGACAGGTTCCATCGCACTCTCCTCTTCGTCGTCGCAGGTATCCCAAAACTTCTTGATCATCGCGGTCAGCGCCGGAACGGCCAGCGGCTTGCTCAGGACGTCGTCCATCCCCGCGTCAAGGTACTCTTTTTTATCTTTCAGTACGTTGGCGGTCAAGGCCACCAGCGGGGGCAGATCCTCCCGAGGGTAGTTTTGCGTCAGCTGACGGGAGATATCCAGCCCCGTCATGTCCGGGAGCTGGATATCCAGCAGCAGCAGGTCGTACTCGCCCGGCGTAAACATTGCCAGCGCCTCTGTCCCGGTCATGGCAACGTCGACGCTACAGCCCAGTTTCTCCAGCACCGAACGGGCTACGATCACGTTCAGTTCGATATCCTCAACCAGCAGCACGTTGAGAGCCGGGAGCGGCATATCGTCATCTTCGAAGCCGTCTTCCACCTCTTCTGCCACGGCAGGAGCGTGCACCGTCAGCACAAAGCGCGAGCCTTTGCCCGGCTGGCTACTGACCGTGATGTCGCCGCCCATGCTTTTTGCCAGCCGCCGCGAGACCGCGAGGCCAATCCCGGTCCCGGTAGCCGGTTTGCCGCCGTGCTTATCCTTGACCTGATAATACATGGCGAAAATTTTATCCTGCTCCGCCGGCGGGATGCCGATACCGGAGTCCTCTACCTCAAAGCGCAGCATCTCGTTATCGTCATAGCGAATGCGCACCGTCACCTGGCCCTGCTGGGTAAACTTCACCGCGTTGCTGATCAGGTTCCACAGGATCTGCCGCAGCCGGGTGCCGTCGGTTATTACCTTATGCGGCAGGGGCAGCGTCGGCTCGACGACAAAGCTCAGCCCCTTCTGCTGGGCCTGTAGCCCGGAAAGCGTTTCAAGATCGGCCCGGAAGCTGGTGAAGTCCACCGGCTGGTTGTCCAGCTGCACCTTATGGCGCTCCATCTTGTCCATGTCGATAATATCGTTGAAGATATTACCCAGCGTCACCGCAGAGACGTGAATGGTCTTCAGGTACTTCTCCTGCTCGTCGCTCAGCTCGGTGTCGAGCAGAATACGGCTCAGGCCGACGATGCCGTTAAGCGGCGTACGCAGCTCGTGGCTGATGGTAGAGATAAAGGTGGTTTTGTCCCGGCTGGCACGCTCCAGCGCATCCTGATAACGCTTGCGCTCGGTAATATCCCGGCCAAAGCCCATCAGCCCGTGGCGCTTACCCACCCGGTCGTAGTAGGGAACCTTGCGGATCTCAAAGCAGGCTTTACGTCCGTCAGGGTACTCCAGCCACTGTTCGTAGGTCAGGGAGACGTTGTGCCGAAACACCTTCTCATCGGTTTCGTTGACCTTCTCCGCCGCCTCCGGCGAGTAGACGTCGTCCGGCTTCAGGTTAACCAGCTGCTTCTCGCTTTTGCCGGTCAGCAGCTCCATGGCCCGGTTGCAGCCGGAGAACTCTCTATCTTCGTTGCGGTAGAAGACCAGATCCGGCGAGGCGTCGAGGAACGAGCGCAAAAATGAGGACTGCTGCTCCAGCTGGATCTGCGTCTGCTCGCGCTCTTTCATCTCAATTTTAAGCTGCTCAAAGGTCGCCTGGCGCTCGGCCTCAGCGATGGCGCGATCGTTGATCACCTGATTGAGCGTGGAGATGTTCTCTTTCAGCTGAACGTTAAGTTTGAGGTCGCGCTCGCGCATCTCCTCGAGCTTCTCCACCAGCTTTGACAGCCGCTGGCGGGACTCCTCCAGCTGCTCAACCACTACCGACAGGAAGTAGACCGCCCAGGGGGTGATCAGCAGCCCGAAGAAGATTGAGCGGATCACGTCGATGCTCTCAACCCGGCCATGCAGCACCATGGTAACGGCCATCTGGACAACAATCGCCAGGACCACCAGCGCGAGGGCCAGCAGCATGGAGAAGCGCACCAGGCCAAGCTTCATCATCAGATTGACATAGTACTGCGCGAGTAAGCGGATTTGCTTCATTAACGAGTTCCTTCACCACAACGTCGCACAATAATACTCAATTCTGAGCAAAGCGTTGAAGGTTGTGCAAAAAATGTCGCCCGCACCGTCTGGCGTTATGCCACTGGCCAGGGCTTACCCAGCGCGGAGCCTTGCGCCCCGTGGGCGTTGAGGTACGTATCGAGCGCCACCATGCCGGTCCAGCGGTTTTCGCACCACAGCGGCGCGAGCAGGGTCGGGCGGCGGGCGCTGGCGGAGATGCGGTGGTAGATCACCTCCGGCGGCGTATGGCGGATCATCTCCCCGGCGGCCAGGGTATAGGCATCCAGCTCAATACCGTTCAGCCGCCCAGCCTGCCAGGCCTTTGCCATTGTGCTGCCGGTAACGATATGCAGCGGATGCAGCTTGATGCCGTCAACGCCGGTCTCCACCACCCGCTGGAGCGTCGCGAGGCACTCCGCCTCACCCTCCCCCGGCAGGCCAACGATGAGATGGCTGCACACCTTCAGCCCACGCTGGCGGGCCAGCCGGGTGGTACGCTGGTAGCAGGCGAAGTCGTGGCCGCGGTTGATGCGGTGCAGGGTTTTATCGTGGGCCGTTTGCAGGCCCAGCTCCAGCCAGACCTCATACCCCTGCTGCTGGTATTCGCTAAGCAGATCCAGCACCGCCTCCGGGACGCAGTCCGGGCGCGTCCCGACGCACAGCCCGACAATATTGGCCTGGCTCACCGCCTGCTGGTACATCGCCCGCAGCACCTGCACCTCGGCCCAGGTGCTGGTATAGGCCTGGAAATAGGCCAGGTAGCGCCGGGCGCGGTTAACCCGCGTCGCCTGGTATGCGAGCTGCTCGGCTATGGCGTGATTCTGCTGGGTCTCATCAGCAAAAGAGGCAACGTTACAGAAAGTGCAGCCCCCGCGACCCATCGTGCCATCGCGATTTGGGCAGCTAAAGCCGCCGTGCAGGGTAAGCTTATGGACTTTTTCACCATAGCGGCGGGCAAGATCGCCACCAAACATGTTGACTAATTTTTGTAACTGCATAATCTGAAAGGCCGCCCTGAAGAAAGGGCCAAGCCTGCCACTTTTAGCCTCCGTCGGCGATGACCTGGATCAATCGTCATAGCGGGGCTACAGCCATTGCATAATCACGCACAATTACCGCTATTTCATTCACCGCTATGTTGATTACTTTTCCTTATATTGCTGACCTGTTTTTCTACTATTTTCGCTCATGCGTAAAACAGTGTCTTTATGCGGGTTACTCCGTACAACCAGCGAAAAATAGCGCATTAAGGTAAAAAAACAGGTAATACCAATAACAATAGCGCTTTCTTATAGTGAGAGAGATCACACTCTGACACTGCCTGCCACAGCTGTAACACGGCTGTAAAATAGCTAAATAAGCTATAACATCAGTAACTTAACCCTGTGTTAGCACATTTTTGCATAAATAAGATTGTGATTTGACCTGTGTGTCGATTCCCGATAAGTTGGATATCCGCTGGAAGCTTTCTGGGTGAGCAGTCTGCTCACCATATTTATGCAGTAATTTAGATTCCCTCTGAAGCAAGTCCTCAACACTTGTTTGACCTACGCGAAAAGGATGATAGAGGGCGACATGCGAGGCCTGTAGGCTCCGTCGCCACGCCCTTTCTGCGCCTGCGCGCCACGGTCATGAGAGAGTCACGTAGAGCCTGGGGAGGTTCACTGATATGTTGTACGATAAATCTCTTGAGAGAGATAACTGTGGTTTCGGCCTGATCGCCCACATAGAAGGCGAACCTAGCCACAAGGTAGTGCGTACCGCTATTCACGCACTGGCCCGAATGCAGCACCGTGGTGCGATCCTTGCCGATGGTAAAACCGGCGACGGTTGCGGCCTGCTGCTGCAAAAACCTGACCGTTTCTTCCGCCTGGTTGCCGAAGAGCGCGGCTGGCGTTTAGCCAAAAATTATGCCGTGGGCATGCTGTTCCTGAACCAGGACGCTGAAAAGGCCGCCGTTGCGCGCCGCATCGTCGAAGAAGAACTTCAGCAAGAGACCCTCTCTATCGTGGGCTGGCGCGATGTGCCGACCAACGAAGGGGTGCTCGGTGAAATCGCCCTCTCCTCGCTGCCACGTATTGAGCAAATTTTTGTTAACGCCCCTGCGGGCTGGCGTCCGCGTGATATGGAGCGCCGTCTGTTTATTGCGCGTCGCCGTATCGAAAAACGCCTCCAGGAGGACAAAGAGTTCTACGTCTGTAGCCTCTCCAACCTGGTCAACATCTATAAAGGTCTCTGTATGCCGGCGGATCTGCCGCGCTTCTACCTGGACCTTGCGGATCTGCGTCTGGAATCGGCCATCTGCCTGTTCCACCAGCGCTTCTCCACCAACACCGTACCACGCTGGCCGCTGGCCCAGCCGTTCCGCTACCTGGCCCATAACGGTGAGATCAACACCATCACCGGTAACCGCCAGTGGGCGCGCGCGCGTACCTATAAATTCAAGACGCCGCTGATCCCGGATCTGCATGACGCCGCGCCGTTTGTTAACGAAACCGGCTCCGACTCCAGCTCGCTGGATAACATGCTCGAGCTGCTGCTGGCGGGCGGGATGGACATCGTCCGTGCTATGCGCCTGCTGGTGCCGCCAGCCTGGCAGAACAACCCGGATATGGATCCAGAGCTGCGCGCCTTCTTTGACTTCAACTCCATGCACATGGAGCCGTGGGATGGCCCGGCGGGCATCGTGATGTCCGACGGCCGCTTTGCCGCCTGTAACCTGGACCGTAACGGCCTGCGCCCGGCGCGCTACGTCATCACTAAAGATAAGCTGATCACCTGCGCCTCCGAAGTGGGGATCTGGGACTACCAGCCGGACGAAGTGGTGGAAAAAGGCCGCGTCGGACCGGGTGAGCTGATGGTGATCGACACCCGCGGTGGCCGCATTCTGCACTCCGGCGAAACCGATAACGATCTGAAGAGCCGCCACCCCTATAAAGAGTGGATGGAGAAGAACGTGCGCCGTCTGGTGCCGTTTGAAGATCTGCCGGATGACGCAGTGGGCAGCCGTGAGATGGGCGACGACCTGCTCGCCAGCTTCCAGAAGCAGTTTAACTACAGCGCCGAAGAGCTGGATTCAGTGATCCGCGTGCTGGGTGAAAACGGCCAGGAGGCGGTCGGCTCAATGGGTGACGATACCCCGTTTGCCGTGCTCTCCAGCCAGCCGCGCATCATTTATGACTACTTCCGCCAGCAGTTTGCGCAGGTGACCAACCCGCCAATCGATCCGCTGCGTGAAGCGCACGTCATGTCGCTGGCCACCAGCATCGGCCGGGAGATGAACGTCTTCTGTGAAGCCGAGGGTCAGGCGCACCGCCTGACCTTTAAGTCACCGATCCTGCTCTATTCGGACTTTAAACAGCTGACCACCCTGTCGGAGCATCACTATCGCGCCGACACGCTGGATATCACCTTTGACGTCAACGCCGCGTCGCTGGCAGACACGGTGAGCGCGCTGTGTGATAAAGCAGAGCAGATGGTGCGCGACGGTACGGTGCTGCTGGTGCTCTCTGACCGCAACATCGCTAAAGATCGCCTGCCGGTTCCGGCTCCGATGGCGGTAGGTGCTATCCAGACCCGCCTCGTTGAGAAGAGCCTGCGCTGCGACGCCAACATCATCGTTGAGACCGCCAGCGCCCGCGATCCGCACCACTTCGCTGTGCTGCTGGGCTTCGGCGCGACGGCAGTCTATCCCTACCTCGCCTATGAGACGCTGGCGAAGCTGGTGGATACACACGCCATCGATAAGAGCTACCGTACCGTGATGCTGAACTACCGTAACGGCATCAACAAAGGTCTGTACAAGATCATGTCCAAAATGGGCATCTCTACCATCGCCTCCTACCGCTGCTCGAAGCTGTTCGAAGCGGTTGGCCTGCATGATGAAGTTGCCGATCTCTGCTTCCAGGGCGTGATCAGCCGCATCGGCGGCGCGGGCTTTGCTGACTTCCAGCAGGATCTGCTGAACCTGTCGAAACGTGCCTGGCTGGCGCGTAAACCGCTGGAACAGGGTGGCCTGCTGAAGTACGTTCACGGCGGTGAATACCACGCCTACAACCCGGACGTGGTACGCACCCTGCAACAGGCCGTGCAGAGCGGCGAGTACAGCGACTATCAGCAGTACGCTAAGCTGGTCAACGAGCGCCCGGCGGCCACGCTGCGCGATCTGCTGCACATCAACCCGCCTGCGGACGCGGTGAACGTTGATGACGTAGAGCCAGCCAGCGAGCTGTTTAAACGCTTCGATACCGCAGCGATGTCTATCGGCGCGCTGAGCCCGGAGGCCCACGAGGCGCTGGCCGAAGCGATGAACAGCATCGGCGGCAACTCTAACTCCGGCGAAGGCGGAGAAGATCCGGCTCGCTACGGCACCAACAAAGTATCGCGTATCAAACAGGTTGCCTCCGGCCGCTTCGGCGTGACCCCGGCCTACCTGGTGAACGCGGACGTGATCCAGATTAAAGTGGCCCAGGGCGCGAAGCCTGGGGAAGGCGGTCAGCTGCCGGGGGATAAAGTCACCCCGTACATCGCTAAGCTGCGCTACTCGGTGCCGGGCGTGACGCTGATCTCCCCGCCGCCGCACCACGATATCTACTCGATTGAGGATCTGGCCCAGCTGATCTTTGACCTGAAGCAGGTTAATCCGAAGGCGATGATCTCCGTGAAGCTGGTCTCCGAGCCGGGCGTAGGCACCATCGCCACCGGCGTGGCAAAAGCCTATGCGGACCTGATCACCATTGCCGGCTACGACGGCGGCACCGGCGCAAGCCCGCTCTCCTCAGTGAAATACGCGGGCTGCCCGTGGGAGCTGGGGCTGGTTGAGACCCAGCAGGCGCTGGTGGCTAACGGCCTGCGTCACAAAATTCGTCTGCAGGTCGACGGCGGCCTGAAAACCGGCGTGGACATCATCAAAGCGGCGATTCTGGGTGCAGAGAGCTTCGGCTTCGGCACTGGCCCGATGGTGGCGCTGGGCTGTAAATACCTGCGTATTTGCCACCTGAACAACTGCGCAACCGGCGTTGCAACCCAGGATGACAAGCTGCGTAAGAACCACTATCACGGCCTGCCGTTCAAAGTGACTAACTACTTTGAATTTATCGCCCGTGAGACCCGGGAGCTGATGGCGCAGCTGGGCGTGACCCGCCTGGTGGACCTGATTGGCCGTACCGATCTGCTTACCGCGCTGGAGGGCTTCACCGCCAAACAGCAGAAGCTGGATCTGTCGAAGCTACTGGAGACCGCCGAGCCGCATCCGGGCAAAGCGCTCCACTGCACCGAGCATAACCCGCCGTTTGATAACGGGGTGCTCAACGCCCAGCTGCTGAACCAGGCGAAGCCGTTTGTTGACGAGCGCCAGAGCAAAACCTTCTGGTTTGATATTCGCAACACCGACCGTTCAGTGGGCGCATCGCTCTCCGGCTATATTGCCCAGACGCATGGCGATCAGGGCCTGGCATCGGATCCGATTAAAGCCCACTTCAGCGGCACCGCAGGCCAGAGCTTTGGCGTGTGGAACGCAGGCGGCGTGGAGCTGTACCTGACCGGGGATGCCAACGACTACGTCGGTAAAGGCATGGCGGGCGGTCTGCTGGCGGTGCGTCCGCCGGTCGGCTCGGCTTTCCGTAGCCACGAAGCGAGCATTATCGGTAACACCTGCCTGTACGGCGCGACCGGCGGTCGTCTGTACGCCGCAGGCCGCGCGGGCGAACGTTTCGGGGTACGTAACTCCGGGGCAATCACCGTGGTGGAAGGCATTGGTGACAACGGCTGTGAGTACATGACCGGCGGTATCGTCTGTATTCTTGGCAAGACGGGCGTCAACTTTGGCGCGGGCATGACCGGCGGCTTCGCCTACGTGCTGGATGAGGACGGCGAATTCCGCAACCGCGTGAACCCGGAGCTGGTGGAAGTGCTGAGCGTCGACGACCTCGCGATCCACGAAGAGCACCTTCGCGGCCTGATCACCGAGCATGTACAGCATACCGGCTCCTCGCGTGGGGAAGAGATTCTGGCCCACTGGCCTGCCTTCGCGGCGAAGTTTGCGCTGGTTAAGCCGAAGTCCAGCGATGTTAAAGCCCTGTTGGGTCACCGTAGTCGCAGCGCCGCAGAGTTGCGCGTGCAGGCGCAGTAAGAGGTAGCAATGAGCCAAAACGTGTACCAATTTATCGACTTACAGCGCGTGGATCCGCCTAAGAAAGCGCTGAAGATCCGTAAAATCGAATTTGTTGAGATCTATGAGCCGTTCTCAGAAGGCCAGGCCAAGGCGCAGGCAGATCGCTGTATCTCCTGCGGCAACCCGTACTGTGAATGGAAGTGCCCGGTGCATAACTACATCCCGAACTGGCTGAAGCTGGCCAACGAGGGGCGTATTTTTGAAGCCGCCGAGCTGTCGCACCAGACTAACACCCTGCCGGAAGTGTGCGGCCGGGTCTGCCCGCAGGATCGCCTTTGCGAAGGCTCCTGCACCCTGAACGACGAGTTCGGTGCGGTGACCATCGGCAACATCGAGCGCTATATCAACGATAAAGCGTTTGAGATGGGCTGGCGTCCGGACCTGACCGGCGTGAAGCAGACCGACAAGCGCGTCGCCATTATCGGCGCTGGCCCGGCTGGCCTGGCGTGCGCCGACGTGCTGACCCGCAACGGCGTGAAGGCGGTAGTATTCGATCGCCATCCGGAGATCGGCGGCCTGCTGACCTTTGGTATTCCGGCCTTTAAGCTGGAGAAAGAGGTGATGACCCGCCGCCGGGAGATCTTCACCGGCATGGGCATTGAGTTCAAACTCAACGTCGAAGTGGGTCGCGACGTGCAGCTTGAAGAGCTGCTGAAAGATTACGATGCGGTATTCCTCGGCGTCGGCACCTATCAGTCCATGCGCGGCGGCCTGGAGAACGAAGACGCCTCCGGCGTGTTTGACGCTCTACCGTTCCTGATCGCTAACACCAAGCAGATCATGGGCTTCGGTGAGACCGCTGATGAACCTTACGTCAGCATGGAAGGCAAGCGCGTGGTGGTGCTGGGCGGCGGTGATACCGCGATGGACTGCGTACGCACCTCCATCCGCCAGGGCGCAACCCACGTGACCTGTGCCTATCGCCGTGACGAAGAGAACATGCCTGGCTCCCGCCGCGAAGTGAAAAACGCGCGTGAAGAGGGCGTAGAGTTCCAGTTCAACGTCCAGCCGCTGGGTATTGAAGTGAATGCTAACGGCAAGGTGAGCGGCGTGAAGATGGCGCGTACCGAGATGGGCGCACCGGATGCGCACGGTCGCCGCCGGGCTGAGATCGTCGCGGGCTCCGAGCACGTGGTCCCGGCCGATGCGGTAGTGATGGCGTTTGGTTTCCGTCCGCACAGCATGTCCTGGCTGGCGCAGCACAGCGTTGAGCTGGACGCCCAGGGCCGGATCATCGCCCCGGAAGGCAACGAAAATGCCTTCCAGACCAGCAACCCGAAAATCTTCGCCGGTGGTGACATCGTACGCGGCTCGGACCTGGTGGTAACGGCGATTGCTGAAGGCCGTAAAGCCGCCGACGGTATTATGAATTACCTCGAAGTGTAATCATCCGCCCCTTTATCTTGCCGGATAAAGGGGCTTTTTTTACTCCTCCCGCGGCGTTTTGTATATCTCCCCCGTCAGATAGTCCGGCCAGTTCTTCTCAAAGTAGAGCGCAGTGAGATCGCCATGCTGCCGCAGCGGCTTCGCCTCGACGCTAAACGCGCCGTTTTGCCAGCGGACATGCAGCTGCTCCGCCTTATGCTCCGGCTTTTCAGAGAGAAAACGAAAGCGCGTCAGTGCCCCCTCACGAGTCTGCGGTACCGCGTCGCCCTGCGGGGAGCAGATCATCCGCGCGCCCCGGCTTCCCCCACCCTCGGCCACGTAGGTTTGCAGCGCCGTGAGGATCGCTTCTGAAGCCAGCGCCATCTGCCGCCACTGGAAGCTAAATGCCGTCCGGTTTGGGTGGGTGATGGCAATCCCCGAGGCGGCAATGCGCTGGTTGAGCTGACGCGCCGCCGCCCGCGCCTCGTTGACGCTCTCCGCCTCACAGATAAACCCGGCGCGATCGCTCATCCGCTGCTGGATCTCCGCCCGGACCTGCTCGATCTCCAGCGCCTCGGGATTGGCACTGTCCCGCTGGATCTGGGCAATCACGCTCTCCAGCTCCGCCTCGCCCTGCGGCTCGTCTGCTGTGCGCGCCGCTGCCGCAATGTGCTTGGCGCAGCGCAGACCAAACACCTGCCCCGCGTTCAGTGCCGCGCCACCGGGACGCGTCACTCCGTGAGTCCCCGCCGCCTCGCCTACCGCGTAGCACCCCTCCAGCGAGGTGTGGCCCCAGATATCTACCGCGATGCCGCCGTTCATATGCTGATGGTTAACGTTGAAGGCCAGCGGCTGCTGGGTCAGATCATGTCCATGATGCTTATACAGCTCAATGGCCAGCGGGTTCATGTGCCGCAGACGATCGATAGGCTGCTCCAGACAGGCCTCGTTGTTGCGCAGGTACTGGTAGACATCCTCGTCCAGATTGCGCACCGAAAAAGGCTCGTCTCCCGGCACCGGCAGCGGGTTACGGTTGAAGTCCATATAGATGGCCCGCCCGGCCTGCGATTCGTTATAGATCGCCAGGTCTACCAGGCTGGAGCCAAACTCGAGCGTCCGGGTAGCGTGGATCGGCCACTGGTAGCCCTTGCGGAAAATATTGGAGGCCAGTTCACGGGTGGTGCGGTAGTAGCGGGCCAGAAAGTTATGCTCCTGCCCCTCAGCATCTACCGAGTAGATATAGGGCATACTCTGCACGTAGGTGCCGGAGAGGTTCCACGGAAACTCATCCCGCCGCGTGCCGATACCAAACTGGTGCTCGGTGAGGTTGACCGTATCGATACCCGCCTCCAGCGCCAGCCCCAGCGCGCCAAAGCAGCGCTTGGGATAGACGCTGTCGCGGAACAGCTCGCCCGGCCCGCCGGAGGCCAGCACCACCGCCGGACTGCGCAGCAGGCAGAGTCCCCAGGGATTCTCCGTGGTCTTCGCCCCTTTCACCACCGCAATCGCCCCGCTAATTCGCCGCCCGGCCTCCTCGCCAGAGGTCAGAAGGCGGATCACCGTCGCGTGATCGAGGAAGGGAACGCCCACCAGCGCCGCCTCCTCCGCCAGCACCTTAACCATCAGGCGGGAGGTGCGCGGCCCACAGCTGGTCGCCCTGCCAACCTCATCATGATCGGTCTGGTAGCGCAGCACCGCCCCGTAGCGATCCTCCGGCAGCGGCAGCCCCATGCTTTTCAGCCCGATAAAGGCCTCAATGGAGCCCACCGCCTCAACGTAGGCGGTGTCGCCATCCATCGCGCCCCCTGCCCCCAGCGCTCCGGCGAGGCGGGTGAAGTCATCCCCACGAAAGCTGGTGGAGGCCGTGTGCAGAGTCTGCTTATCGGAGCCGGAGCAGGCGGAGGTTCCCCAGAACAGCGTCTGGGTCGCCACCAGCACGTTAAGCCGCCTGCGCTTCAGCTCGACGGCCGCGCGTAACCCCGCCGCACCGCTGCCCACCACCAGCGCCTCGCTGTCATAGACAGGGATGCGATACTCGCCGAGGGTCAACATCTGCTGCGGCTGCGCCTCGGCAACGTGATGGGGCATGGCAACGTTGGTCAGGCTCTCCAGAATGGCCTGCGGGATCGCTGTTGTCATTGTTAACCTCTACTGTTTACTCGTTGAAATATCTGACGCCAGCCCGGCAACCCGCCGGTGCGTCACGGGCTGGGTGCTTTTGCGCACGCCCAGCAGCAGGACGCTGCTGACCAGCATGACGCAGGCGGCAAAGAACCATACCGTGCTCATGGAGTAGCGATCGGCAAAGTATCCCGCCAGCACCGGCGAAATGCCCCCAGCGGTCATGCCGATGTTCATCACCAGACCGATGGCCGCACCGCGCAGCTGAGGCGGCACCAGCTCGGAGGTAAAGGAGAGCACCATCGGCGTAATGGGGTAGCCCAGCAGGCCGAGGAACAATACGAGGATCACCACGGCAAACACCGGCAGATCCATGACCATCGCCGCCATCAGCAGGCTGCTCAGCAGCGTGACGCCAATCAGCACCTTGCGTTTGCGGGTAAAGTCCCCGCCGTCGCAGTAGCGGCCCAGCAGGAATCCGCCCAGTGCGCCGGTCAGCCCCAGCAGACTGGCGATGGTGCCCGCCATGCCGATAGAGAGCTGCTTCATGTTCATCAGGAAGGTCGGCGCCCAGAGCAGGACGATCCACCAGCCGCTCAGCAGCAGGAAGTAGTAGAAGGCGATGAGCATTACCGCTCTGTTACGAAACAGCTGACCCAGCGGCACCTTCTCTTTCACCGTAGTAGCCGCTACGACTTTTTTCGGCTCGGACTTGACCAGCACCGCGTAAGCCAGCGCCACCAGCACTCCCAGCCCGCCCGCAACATAAAAGACTACCCGCCAGCCGTATAGCGGCCCCAGCATCGCCCCCAGCCAGGTGCCGAAGAAGCCGCCGATGGGGTAGCCCATCCAGTAGAGCGACATCACGGTGGTGCGCTGCTTCTCGGTGGTAACATTGGCCACCTCCAGCGAGGCCGCGGGCCAGAAGACCCCTTCGCCGATGCCGGTCATGACCCGGTAGAAGATCAGCGAGGTCATACTGCCCGCGATGCCGGTAAGCATGGTCGCCACGGAGAACATCATCAGCCCCAGGATGAGGACCGGTTTACCGCTGAGCTTGTCGGCAATGATGCCCGAGAGAAAGAGAAAGCCAATGAAGCCGTAAAAGAACGAGCTGAGCAGAATGCCGGACTGGCCTTTTTCAAGGCCGAAGTCGTTGGCGATCAGCCCGATTGCCGATGAGACGGTCATGCGATCCACGGAGTACATCATGTACCCCAGGCCGCACAGCACCGATACCAGCACCATCTTTTTTGTATCTGTCTGCATAATTCCCTCGACTAACCTGATAAGTGTGACGAGAAACCAGATACCGCTAAAATCTGACTAACAGTGACTCTGATGACGGGCCTTGCACGTCTCCAGAACCGAATCCGGGTCGCGTTGCCACCAGTTGTGCTCGGAGAAGATCTCTACCTCATGCGCCCCCTCATAGCCCAAAGCCTCAACGGCCTGGCGTGCGGCGCGGATATCGATCACCCCGTCGCCCATCATGCCGCGATCGAGGAGCAGATCCCGGGTGGGCACCAGCCAGTCGCAGAGATGAAACCCTAAAATGCGCTTACGGCCCGCGCGCTCAATCTCGGCATAAAACTTCGGATCCCACCAGGTGTGGTAGAGATCGACGGCGATCCCTAAACCGTCGTCACCCAGCTCGTCGCAGAGATCGTTCGCCTGCTCAAGGGTGTTAACGCAGGCGCGATCCGCTGCGTACATCGGGTGCAGCGGCTCGATTGCCAGCGGCATCCCCGCCTTCCGGGAGTACTCCAGCAGGCGACCAAGACCGTCGCGTACCTGGCTGCGGGCCCCGGCGATATCTTTTGACTCTCCCGGCAGGCCACCGACCACCAGCACCAGGCAGGCGGCGTTGAGCGCCAGCGCCTCATCCACCGCCCGGCGGTTGTCGTCGTCGGCAGCCCGGCGGGCCGCTTCGTCAATGCCGGGGAACATGCCGCCACGGCAGTAGCCGCTGACCGCCAGCTCGTTGCTGCGGATCAGCTGGGCGGTCTTCTGCAGGCCGAGGGCCTGCACCTGGTCGCGCCACGGGGAGATGCCGTGGATCTGGTGGCGGGCGCAGCCCTCAATGATCTGGTCCAGCGTCCACTGCTTACGCACCGTTGCGGTGTTGATCGATAAACGTTGTGCATCAGGCTTTTGCATCATGGCTCCTTAGCGTAACAGGGACGGAACATCGAGCCAGCGGCGCTCTTTCCAGCTTTGCAGGGCCAGCTCTACCAGCTGCACGCCCTTTGCCCCTTCCAGCAGGTTCCAGCGGAATTCGCCCTCGCCGTGCACGTGGCGTAAGAACAGCTCCCACTGCACCTTGAAGGCGTTGTCGTAGGTCGTGGTGTCCGGCACCGGCACCCAGTCGTTAAAGAAGTTGTGGGTCTGGCGCACGTCCGGGTTCCACACCGGCTTCGGCGTATTGACCCGGGACTGGGTAAGGCAGTCGGTAAGGCCCGCTACTGCCGATCCGTTAACGCCGTCGACCTGGAAGGTCACCAGATCGTCGCGGCGCACGCGCACGCACCAGGAGCTGTTGATCTGCACGATGGTGCCGTTATGCAGCTCGAAGGTAGCGTAGGCGGCGTCGTCAGCGGTGGCCTGGTAGGCGTTGCCCTGCTCGTCAAAGCGCTCGGGAATATGGGTAGCCCCCAGGCAGCTGAGGCTCTTGATCTCGCCGAACAGGTTGTCGATCACGTAGCGCCAGTGGCAGATCATGTCGAGGATGATGCCGCCGCCGTCCTCGGCGCGGTAGTTCCACGACGGACGCTGAGTCGGTTGCAGGTCGCCTTCAAAGACCCAGTAGCCAAACTCGCCGCGCACCGAGAGCACCTTGCCGAAGAAGCCGGACTGGTTGAGCATCTGTAACTTTTGCAGCCCCGGCAGCCAGAGCTTATCCTGCACTACCCCGTGGCAGACGCCGTGCTGCTCGGCAAAGTAGTAAAGCTCCATCGCCTCGTCGAGGCTGACCGCTACCGGTTTCTCACTGTAGATGTGCTTACCCGCTGCAATGGCCTTTTTCAGCAGCGCCGGGCGCGCCTGGGTGGTCGCAGCATCGAAAAAAATGGTGTCGTTTGGGTTGGCCAGTGCCGCATCGAGATCGGTTCCCCAGCGGCTGATGCCGTAGCTTTTCGCCAGCGCCGCGATCTTCTCTTCGTTACGACCAATGAGGATCGGATCCGGCACCAGGCGATCGCCGTTTGCCAGTTCAACGCCGCCTTGCTCACGGATCGCCACGATCGAGCGGATCAGGTGCTGATTCTTCCCCATCCGCCCGGTTACGCCATGCATGATGATGCCAACAGATTGAGTCGCCATGTCTTTTCCTTAGAGGTTAAAAGTGGGATTTATTCAGGCCGCCGTCGATATCGATAATCTGGCCGACGGTAAAGGGAAGCTGCCCGCAGGCCAGCGCGTTGACGGTGGTGGCGATATCTTTCGGCTGCCCCCAGCGCTTCATCGGCACCAGCCCATCGCCAATCAGCTGGTCATATTTCGGCTTCACGGTGCTGGTCATATCGGTTTCGATAATGCCGGGACGGATCTCGTAGACGCCGATCCCCTCCTCCGCCAGACGCAGCGCGAAGAGCTGGGTGACCATGCTGGCCGCCGCTTTCGAGACGCAGTACTCGCCTCGGGAGAGTGAGAGGCTGTGGGCGCTACAGGAGGTGATATTAATAATCGAGCGGTGGTGAGCATCCCGCTCTCCCTGCTGAAGCATGATCCGGGCGGCACGCTGGCAGAAGAAGAACATCGCGCGGGTGTTAATGTCCTGGCAGTAGTCATAGTTCTCCGCCGTGACCTCCAGCAGATCGCCACGCTGCTTTGCCGCGGTTCCCGCGTTGTTAACCACGCAGTCCAGCCGCCCCCACTTCGCCACTACCTGGTCGAGCATCTGCTGCTGGAGCGCAAGATCGGCAACGTCCCCTGGCACCGCAAGTGCTTCAATGTCAAACTGTTGCAGTTCAGCCACCATGCTCTGCTGGCGTGCTCGGCCCTCTTCGCTATCGCGCCCGTTAATGGCAACGTTAAACCCCTGCTGCGCCAGCGCCTGTGCGCAGGCTTTGCCTATGCCGCGCGTGGATCCTGTCACGAGGGCGACCGGGCGTTGTGAATGGCTCATAGACGACTCCCAAAGGCTGAATAGTATATTTCAACTAGATGGTTGATAACCGTTAAGCAGTATAGGAAGCGAGCAAAAAGAAAATAATGATCGACTTCTCAAAATCAACTAATTAGTTAATAATTAAGTATCAGCCGGTAACGCGATGATTTTAATGGAGAAATAATGAATGATATCAAGGGGAAGCGGAGACACGATCCAGAGTTGACCCGTGGGCTGATCCTGGCGGCGGCGAAGAGAGAGTTTGCTGAGAAGGGCTTTGACGGGGCCAGAGTTGACCAGATTGCCGCCGTGGCGCAGGTGAATAAGCAGATGCTTTATTACTATTTTGACAATAAAGATACCCTGTTTACCCATGTGCTGCAGGCGGCGTACCAGGATATTCGTGCCAAAGAGGCGGCGCTGAAGCTGGATCATCTGAGCGGCCGGGACGCTATCCTGGCGCTGGTGGATTTTACCTGGCACTACTACCTGGCGAACCCGGAATTTATTCGTCTGCTGAATAGCGAGAACCAGCTTAAAGGACGTCACCTGAAGGAGCTAGACAGCATCGTGCCGATCAACCGCAGCTGGATAACCATCACCCAGCAGATCCTCGATCGCGGCGAGCAGGATGGTTCGATTCGCCCTGGCATTGATGCGATGCAGCTCAATATCAGCATCTCCGCGCTGGGCTTTTTCTATCTGATTAACCAGTCAACGCTGTCGATCCTCTACCAGCAGGATCTGAAGCAGCCTGCGGCCCTCGACGCCCGGCTGGCGGTGATGCGGGAGACCATCGCCTGCTGGCTGGCACCATCATGAGGTAAACGGGCAAAAAAAACAGGCCCCGGGGGGCCTGTGAGATTACTTCACGACGCGTAGCGCCGGACGACCACCGCGCGGCGGCGGATCGTTATCGGGATCGTTGTCATCGTCAACGTGGTCGGGCTTGTCGCCGTCGATCACCGACATCACGGTTTCGCTTTCAGCCGTTGCCGTTTCGTCATCGTCGTTAACGGTAACCGCGTCGCCATCGTAGGCCGCTTCCGGCTCAAACATGGTACCTGCGCCGTTTTCACGGGCATAGATCGCCAGCACGGCGGCCAGCGGCACGTAAACCTGACGCGGCACGCCGCCGAAGCGCGCGTTGAAACGCACTTCGTCGTTTGCCAGCTCAAGGTTGCCTACCGCGCGCGGGGCGATGTTGAGAACGATCTGCCCGTCACGGGCGTACTCCATCGGCACACGCACGCCAGGCAAGGTCACGTCTACCACCAGGTGCGGCGTGAGCTGGTTATCCAGCAGCCATTCATAGAATGCGCGCAGCAGATACGGACGGCGTGGAGAGAGCTGTGACAAATCCATGCGTATTAACCCCGGCCGAGGCGCATTTCGCGTTCGGCTTCTGTCAGAGAAGCGAGGAAGGAGTCGCGTTCGAAAACGCGGGTCATGTAGCCCTTAAGCTCTTTCGAACCGGTACCGCTCAGCTCAATGCCCAGCTGCGGCAGACGCCACAGCAGCGGCGCCAGGTAGCAGTCTACCAGGCTGAACTCATCGCTCAGGAAGTAAGGTTTCTGGGTAAAGACCGGGGCGATACCCAGCAGCTCTTCACGCAGCTGCTTACGGGCGGCATCCGCCTGGGCACCGGAGCTGGTGACGATGACGTTCATCAGCGTATACCAGTCTTTTTCGATACGGTGCATATAGAGGCGGCTCTCACCACGCGCAACCGGATAGACCGGCATCAGCGGCGGGTGCGGGAAGCGCTCGTCCAGGTACTCCATAATGATGCGAGACTCCCACAGGGTCAGCTCGCGATCCACCAGCGTCGGTACGCTTTGATTCGGGTTGAGGTCAATCAGATCCTGAGGCGGATTATCCTTTTCCACGTGTTCGATTTCGAAACTCACACCTTTTTCGGCCAGCACGATGCGGACTTGGTGGCTATAGATGTCAGTAGGACCAGAAAACAGCGTCATTACCGAACGTTTGTTGGCAGCGACAG
>NZ_DAMACX010000039.1:0-39979 GCF_031998825.1 Pseudescherichia sp. | reverse complement strand
TCAGTCACTGCTTAAACTCCGCGACAATAGACTTGGGAAGCGCACGAGGCTTCATTAAGAGTGGATCAACGCAGACAATCAGTACCTCAGCTTCGTTCAGCACGATATTCTCTGCATTGACGATCCGCTGCGTGAAGACCAGAGAGGTTCCACGCATTGATGTAATTTCCGTTTGGACTTCGAGCATATCGTCGAGTCTGGCGGGTGCAAAATACTCCAGCGTCATCTTGCGTACCACGAATGCCACACGCTCTGCCAACAAAACCTGCTGGCTAAAGTGGTGATGTCGCAGCATCTCCGTGCGTGCTCTCTCGTAAAAAGCGACGTAGCTGGCATGGTAAACCACACCACCGGCATCGGTATCTTCATAGTACACACGAACCGGCCATCGAAATAACGTTGTATTCACTTTACATCCCGGTAATGCAATATAAGTAGAGCGTTCAAACGCTGCTACTATACGCGTGGGAAAGGTGGTTTGGAATGGGTTGAAGTAAACGCAGCGTAAAAATTTATGGGCTTGTGCAAGCCCATATCGTTAACGGACATTTCTCATTCAAAAGAAGAAAAAGATAAGCCCAACGGCAAGGACAATATCAGCGATGAGCGGGCAGAAGATCCCCTGCCAGTGAACGGCTTTCGGACGGAACCCAACGCCGTGGATCACGCCTGCGCAGACGGCCCACATCATCAGCAGACCATGCCAGATTGCCAGGTCACTGGTTTTTGCTGCAAAGCGGGTAGGATCCCAAAACATGCAGCCTGCCAGCACCAGCGCCATCACTAAGGAAAGGGCCCTGAGCGGGCCCTTGTCCATTACCGCATAGAGTTTTGCGATAATACGTTCCATCAGGCTTTTTCTTTACCTGCCTGGGTCGCTTCAACGTGCTCTAGCGCCAGGGCGGTAATCACGCCAAAGGCACAGGCAAGAAGCGTTCCCAGAATCCATGCGAAATACCACATCGTTTGCTCCTTACTTAGTACAGAGAGTGCGTGTTGCTTTCAATATGCTCTTTGGTAATGCGACCGAACATCTTCCAGTAGCACCACGAGGAGTAGAGCAGAATAATCGGTACAAAGACCGCAGCGACCCAGGTCATCAGGTTCAACGTCATCTGGCTCGATGTCGCATCCCACATGGTCAGGCTGGCGTTCAGCACGGTGCTGGATGGCATGATGAACGGGAACAGCGCAATGCCTGCGGTCAGAATGATGCAGGCCAGCGTCAGGGACGAGAAGAGGAACGCCCATGCCGATCTGTTCAGACGACCTGCAACAAAGGTAAACAGCGGCAGCACAACGCCCAGCGCTGGGATAGCCCACAGGATCGGCGTGTTGTTAAAGTTCACCAGCCAGGCCCCGGCTTCGCGTGCAACCTGCTTGGTCAGCGGGTTAGACGCAGCATGATGATCGATAGTAGAGGTCACCACATAGCCGTCGATACCGAACATCACCCATACCCCTGCCAGTGCGAAGCAGACCATGGTCACCAGCGCCGCCACCTGCGTGGTCGCACGGGAGCGCACATACACTTCGCCTGCGGTACGCATCTGCAGGTAGGTTGCCCCCTGCGTCAGGATCATCGCCACGCTCACCACGCCTGCCAGCAGGCCAAACGGATTCAGCAGCTGGAAGAAGTTACCGGTGTAGAAGAGGCGCATATACTCGTCCATATGGAACGGTACACCCTGTAGCAGGTTACCGAAGGCAACGCCAATCACCAGCGGTGGCACGAAGCTGCCGATAAAGATGCCCCAGTCCCACATGTTACGCCAGCGCGGATCTTCAATCTTAGAGCGGTAGTCAAAACCGACCGGACGGAAGAACAGCGAGGCCAGCACCAGGATCATCGCGACATAGAAGCCGGAGAAGGCAGCGGCGTAGACCATCGGCCAGGCCGCGAATAGCGCGCCGCCGGCGGTGATCAGCCACACCTGGTTACCGTCCCAGTGCGGAGCGATAGAGTTGATCATAACCCGGCGCTCGGTGTCGTTACGACCCAGAAAGCGGGTTAACATCCCCACGCCCATATCCCAGCCGTCGGTGACCGCAAAGCCAATCAGCAGAATGCCAACCAGCAGCCACCAGATAAAACGTAATACTTCATAATCAATCATGTGACGACTCCTGTCTTAGCGTGCCGGCTGAGAAGCAACGGTGGACTGACCATACTGAGTATCGGTCTCAACGTTAGCCTGCTCGTAGTGGTAGCGACCCGTTTTCAGACTGCTCGGCCCAAGGCGAGCAAATTTGAACATCAGGAACACTTCCGCCACCATAAACAGCGTATAGAGGCCGCAGATAAGGATCATAGAGAACAGCAGGTCGCCTACTGTCAGCGAAGAGTTAGCCACTGCGGTCGGCAGCACCTCACCAATCGCCCACGGCTGACGGCCATACTCTGCAACAAACCAGCCGGTCTCGATAGCGATCCACGGCAGCGGAATACCGTACAGCGCGGCGCGCAGCAGCCAGGATTTGCTGCCGATACGGTTACGGCAAACGGTCCAGAAGGAGACAGCGAAGATCAGCAGCATCAGCACGCCACAGGCCACCATGATACGGAACGCAAAATAGAGCGGCGCAACGCGTGGGATGGAGTCCTGCGTAGCCTGCTTGATCTGATCTTCGGTGGCATCGGTGACGTTAGGCGTATAGCGCTTCAGCAGCATGCCGTAGCCGAGGTCTTTCTTCATGCTGTTAAACTGGTCACGCACGTTCTGGTCAGTCGACCCCGCGCGCAGCTCTTCCAGCAGCTGGTAAGCCTTCATCCCGTTACGGATACGCTCTTCGTGCTGCACCATCAGGTCTTTCAGGCCGATAACCGGCGTATCAACGGATCGCGTGGCGATGATGCCCAGCGCATACGGGATCTGGATTGCAAAATTGTTCTCCTGCTTGTCCTGATCCGGAATACCAAACAGGGTAAACGCTGCCGGTGCCGGCTGGGTTTCCCATTCGGCTTCGATAGCGGCCAGTTTAGTTTTCTGCACGTCGCCCATCTCGTAGCCAGACTCATCGCCCAGAACAATAACAGAGAGCACGGCAGCCATGCCGAAGCTGGCAGCGATGGCAAAGGAGCGCTTAGCGAACGCCACATCGCGGCCGCGCAGCAGATAGTAGGAGCTGATGCCAAGGATAAACATTGCGCCGCAGGTGTAGCCCGCCGCCACGGTGTGAACAAATTTCACCTGGGCAACCGGGTTAAGCACCAGCTCAGAGAAGCTGACCATCTCCATGCGCATGGTTTCGAAGTTGAAATCCGACGCGATCGGATTCTGCATCCAGCCGTTTGCTACGAGGATCCATAGGGCAGAGAGGTTAGAACCCAGCGCAACCAGCCAGGTTACCGCCATATGCTGCACTTTGCCCAGGCGATCCCAGCCAAAGAAGAACAGGCCAACAAAGGTGGATTCAAGGAAGAACGCCATCAGGCCTTCAATGGCCAGCGGTGCACCAAAGATATCGCCTACGTAGTGAGAGTAATAGGACCAGTTAGTCCCGAACTGGAACTCCATGGTCAGACCGGTGGCCACGCCCAGCGCAAAGTTGATACCAAACAACTTGCCCCAGAACTTGGTCATATCTTTATAGATCTGTTTGCCGGAAAGTACGTAGACCGTTTCCATGATTGCCAGCAGAAACGCCATACCGAGCGTTAAAGGAACAAACAGGAAGTGGTACATCGCGGTTAAGGCAAACTGCAAGCGTGACAGTTCGACTATATCTAACATCATGACTCCTTGCGCATCGCATGAAGACTTCGAGAGCAAACCCCGTTAGAGAGGGTCTACACACATGCCCCAATACAAAATTATCTATTGCTTTTCACGGGGACTGGTACGCATAAGCGCAGACAGCCGCAACGAAAAGTTACAGACAGGTTAATAAAAATCCCAAATTGATCTCGCGATATATTACGCCGCAAATCCCTTACAATAAATAGGTTTTCAATAAACCTTTTTTACGTTTTTCGACGGGGATCAATTTATCGCCAGTTTACAACTTTTCGACCATTTTGATCAGCGACAATTTAACGTTTTTTGGAAATTTTTTCCACGCTTTAAATATTGATCTAAATCAATATTTGCCCCAATTGTTAATTATGTATCTTCATGGTTCACGTAGTGAAAGATATGTTAAAAATATGTTCTAACAAACGTATGATGGTTAAGAAATAGTGTTCTGCCGTCGCAGGCACGTATCTGCAATTACGTACCAATAGTGCATGAGAGTAATACATACCATTAAATTATATTTGCCCATTAATTTTATTACTTATTTATCAACGATCAGCAAACGCAACGCTATTTTTAGAAGAAGCTCACAATTTATCATTCACACCAATAAGCTTAAACCTCAAATTATTATTAATAACTCAGTTAAAGAATAATGTAAGTGCATGTTTTAACTTAATTTCTACATTAAGAAAAGATCAATCACTCTTTTAGAGAAAGAGATATTGAAAATAGATCAATTGCCTCTTGCCTACCCTCACCTCACACTTCCCGCTATTCCATGCCTTTGTGCTTTTATGTCTGAATGATGCACATCCTGGCGATAAATTAATTGAGGATGCCCCATGAAAAAAGCAACGCTCGTTATTGGCGTAATTGGAGCCGACTGCCACGCCGTTGGTAACAAGGTTCTGGATCGCGTTTTTGCCGCCCACGACTTTCGGGTGATCAACCTCGGCGTGATGGTCAGTCAGGATGAGTACATTGATGCCGCGATCGAAACCGGGGCCGATGCTATCGTGGTCTCCTCTATTTACGGCCATGGGGATATTGACTGCCTGGGCTTACGTGAGCGCTGTATTGAACGTGGGATTGGTGAAGTTTTACTTTACGTCGGCGGCAATTTAGTGGTCGGTAAACACGATTTTACTGAGATAGAGAACAAATTTAGCGCCATGGGCTTCGATCGCGTTTTTTCTCCGAGCCACGATTTAGAAGACGTTTGTCAATTAATAGCTACTGATATTAACAATAAACTAACTAATTGCCGCTCACAGCCGGAAGAGGTTGTGTGATGCGTACGGTATCCGTTGATATTGGTTCAACCTGGACCAAGGCTGCTCTTTTTGAAATGAGGGGTGATAATACCCTCAGGCTTCTTAATCAGGCGGTTACACCCACCACCACTCACCATCTTGCCGACGGCTTTTTTGCCAGCCTGAACCATCTGCTCGGGGTCACGAATGCCAGGCCGCTGCTTAGACGCGGTGACGTCACGCTTAAATACTCCTCGTCAGCTAAAGGCGGACTGGCCGTCGCCGCAATGGGTTTAGTGCCCTCTATTACCCTGGAAGCCGCGAAGGTGACAGCCCATTCGGCAGGAGCCAAAATCACCCACTATTATGCCTACAAGCTAACGCCGCAGGATATACGCCAGCTTGAGGCCTCCCCACCCGATATCCTGCTGTTTGCCGGAGGAACAGATGGAGGAGAGACGCGCTATGGCCTGGACAATGCGCGACTGCTCGCCGCGTCGGGGCTGGAGTGCGCGATTGTCTACGCCGGCAATCGGGATATTCAATCCGAGGTTGCGCAGCTGCTGGCGCATAAGCAGCTCACCGTAGTGGATAACATTCTGCCCGAGCTGGATTCACCCAACCCCCTCCCCGCCCGTCAGGCAATCTGTGACATCTTCCTCTCCCGTATCGTGAAGGGAAAAGGGCTGGACATTATTGTCGATGAGACAGGCGAGGCCCCCATGCCTACGCCGTGGACGGTGTTTGAGCTGGTTAAGCTAATGAGCCAGCATGATGAGGCCTGGCAGTCGTTTATGCTGATTGATATGGGAGGGGCAACCACTGACGTCTACTCCGCCTGCGCCAATACCCTCTCTCCGGATACCGTTCTCCATGGCCTGCCTGAGCCCTTTGTCAAACGCACCGTTGAGGGTGACTTAGGGATGCGGGTCTCTGCGGCGGTAGTAGGTGAAAGCGCCAGAGCGCTTATCGATACGCTTTTTGCCTCGCAGCCCGACTTGCACACCGCGTTCTATCGCTATCTCGTCAAACTCGTTGCCTGCCCCGGCTCTCTGCCTGCCAGCACTGAAGAGCACCGCTTCGATACCTTGCTGGCCGGGCTATGCGTAGCCTATGCCAGTGAACGCCATGCAGGAACAAAAAAAGCGGTAGCCACCTGCGTTGGCACGGTCGATCTGCAAACCGGGCGCGATCTTACCCCCGTACGCAAAGTTGTCGGCTCCGGCGGCTGGCTATCGCGCGCGGCGTCGTTTGATATTCACCGCTGGCTTAAATATCGCGATCTCGATGCTCGAGGCAACCGGATCCTGCTGCCCGCGCAGTTTGATTACTACCGTGATGAAAAAGGCCTGATCCCCCTGCTGGCTAATGCCGCAAGGCTCTATCCCCAGGCGGCTGCGCTTGCCAGCATTCACTGTTTAACCCCAAACCCAAGGTAGCAACGAATGGAACTCAGCAATAAAAAGATATCCCATGACGATTTTATGTCTGAGCGGCAAGGCGTTCTGGACACCTGGCCTACCGGGAAGGACGTTACCCATTTTGAAGATGGCGTAAAGTACCAGCAGACCATCCCTGAGGCCAAAAACTTCGCCCGTGCGCTGTGCATGGCGGATGAGGAGGGTGTTACTCTCAGCCAGCCTCGTGCAGGCGTGGCGCTGCTGGACGAGCATATTGCCCTGCTTAAAGTACTGGAGCAGGAGTGCGATCTGCTGCCCACGACCATTGATGCTTACACCCGCCTGAATCGCTACGAAGAGGCTGCGGTGGGTATTCAGAAATCGATCGAAGCAGGCACCTCAAAACTCAATGGCTTACCGGTAGTGAATCACGGGGTTGCCGCCTGCCGTCGCCTGACCGAATCCTTGCAGAAGCCGCTCCAGGTCAGACACGGTACCCCAGATGCCCGGCTGCTGGCTGAGATCTCTATCGCCAGCGGGTTTACCAGCTATGAAGGGGGCGGCATCTCCTACAACATTCCCTATGCAAAACGCGTCACGCTCGAAAAATCCCTGCGCGACTGGCAGTACTGCGATCGCCTGATTGGCCTGTATGAAGAGCACGGCATCCGCATTAACCGCGAGCCTTTTGGCCCCCTGACCGGTACGCTGATCCCGCCGTTTATGTCGCATGCGGTTGCCATCATTGAAGGCTTACTGGCGCTTGAGCAGGGTGTGCGCTCTATTACGGTTGGCTATGGCCAGGTGGGCAGCCTCACGCAGGACGTTGCCGCCGTTAAAGCGCTGCGCGAGCTCTCTCATGACTATTTCCGCGAGCAGGGCTACGAAGACTATGAGTTAAGTACCGTCTTTCATCAGTGGATGGGCGGCTTTCCGGAGGATGAATCAAAAGCGTTTTCCGTGATCGCCTGGGGCGCAGCCGTTGCCGGCATGGCAGGCGCAACCAAAGTCATTACCAAAAGTCCGCATGAAGCCTTCGGCATTCCTACCGCTACCGCTAATGCCCAGGGGCTTAAGGCGTCGCGCCAGATGCTTAACATGGTCCGCGATCAGCCCTTCCCCGCCTGCCGCGCCGTCGATCTTGAGGTTGAGCTGATCAAACGCGAAGTGCGCGCCGTGTTGGACCATGTCTTCGCCCTCGGTAAAGGTGATATCGCCCGCGGCACGGTGCTGGCCTTTGAAGCGGGCGTACTGGATATCCCCTTCGCACCGGCAGCCTGTAACGCAGGCAAGATGACTCCGGTGCGCGACAACGCAGGCGCTATCCGCATCTTAGAAGCGGGTGCCGTCCCGCTACCGGATGACATCCTGGCGATGCACCACGACTTTGTTGCGGCACGCGCCAGCTTTGAACGCCGCCCCGCCTCATTCCAGATGGTTGTTGACGATATCAATGCCGTATCCCACAGCAAGTTAATAGGAAGACCAGAATGAAAATTAAACAGGCGCTTTTTACCGCAGGTTACTCCTCTTTCTACTTTGACGATCAGCAGGCCATCAAGAACGGTGCCGGTCATGACGGCTTTATCTATACCGGCCAACCGGTAACGTCGGGCTTCACTTCGGTACGCCAGGCCGGAGAGTGCGTCTGCGTTCAGCTGATCCTGGAGAACGGGACCGTTGCCGTAGGTGACTGTGCGGCGGTGCAGTACTCCGGAGCCGGTGGGCGCGATCCCCTCTTCCTGGCGGCAAATTTTATCCCGTGGCTTAACGATCATATCAAACCGCTACTTGAGGGTCGCGACGTGCAGGCCTTTCTGCCTAACGCGCGCTTTTTTGACAACCTGCGTATTGAGGGCAAACCGCTGCACACCGCGGTTCGCTATGGCCTTTCACAGGCGCTGCTGGACGCCGCCGCACTGGCAACGGGCCGACTAAAAATGGAGGTGATCGCCGACGAGTGGCAGCTGCCTACGGTCGCCGAGCCAATTCCGCTCTTTGGTCAGAGCGGAGATGACCGCTACATTGCCGTCGATAAAATGATCCTCAAGGGCGTTAACGTCCTGCCCCACGCGTTGATTAACAATGTGGAAGAGAAGCTGGGCCACGACGGTGAGAAGCTGCGCGAATATGTACGCTGGCTGGCAAACCGCGTCATGACGCTGCGCACCAGTCCGCGTTACCACCCTGCCCTGCACATTGACGTCTACGGCACTATCGGCCTGATCTTCGAGCAGGATCCGCAGCGCTGCGCACACTATATCGCCAGCCTGGAAAAAGAGACTCAGGGTCTGCCGCTCTATATTGAGGGGCCAGTTGATGCAGGTAACAAAGCCGATCAGATCCGTCTCCTGACGGCAATCACCCGCGAGCTGACGAAGCTCGGCTCCGGGGTCAAAATCGTTGCCGACGAGTGGTGCAACACCTATCAGGATATCGTTGACTTTACCGACGCGGGCAGCTGTCACATGGTGCAGATCAAGACGCCCGATCTGGGCAGCATCCACAATATTGTTGATGCGGTGCTCTACTGCAACAAGCATGGCATGGAGGCCTACCAGGGCGGAACCTGCAACGAGACGGAAGTGAGCGCCAGAACCTGCGTTCACGTTGCCCTCGCCGCCCGTCCCATGCGCATGTTAATCAAGCCTGGCATGGGGTTTGATGAGGGTCTAAACATCGTCTTTAACGAAATGCAGCGCACGCTTGCACTCCTTCAGGCAAGGAGCTAAGCGATGGCAAAGACGTTTAAGATCCTGTCGCCGACCGCTATTCTCGGCTACGGCTTTCCGGAAGAGAGTTTTTTAAGCGCGCTGGCTGAATCGCCGGATCTGATCGCCGTGGATGCAGGCTCGTCCGATCCCGGTCCACACTATCTCGGTGCGGGAAAACCTTTTACCGATCGCGCCGGGGTGAAGCGCGATCTGCGCTATATCATCACGGCCGGGGTTAAACAGGGCATCCCGGTGGTTATCGGTACGGCGGGCGGCTCGGGTGCGGCTCCACATCTCGCGTGGTGCCGTGAAATCGTGCTGGAGATCGCCCGTGAAGAGCAACTCTCATTTACTCTGGCAACCATCCCCGCCGATGTCGACAAGGAGATCGTTCACCAGGCGCTGGATGCGGGCAACATCACCGCCCTCGACTTTGTTCCGCCATTAACCCATCAGGATATTGATGACAGTACCTCCATCGTTGCGCAGATGGGCGTCGAGCCTTTTCAGCGGGCGCTGGCGGCCGGTGCGCAGGTGGTACTGGGCGGCCGGGCATACGATCCGGCCTGCTTTGCGGCATTGCCGATGATGCAAGGTTTTGACGAGGGGCTGGCGCTGCACTGTGGGAAGATCCTCGAGTGTGCCGCTATTGCCGCCACGCCAGGATCGGGATCGGACTGCGCCATGGGGATCCTCGACGAACAAGGCTTCACCCTGAAAGTATTTAACCCGAAACGGAAGTTTACCGAAACCTCGGCGGCGGCCCATACGCTGTATGAAAAGTCAGACCCCTACTTTCTGCCCGGCCCGGGCGGCGTGCTTAATTTGCAGGCCTGCACCTTCAAAGCGGTCAATGAGCGAGAGGTCTACGTCAGCGGTTCGCGCCACGAGACCACGCGCTACCGGTTAAAACTCGAGGGCGCCCGACTGGTGGGCTACCGCTGTCTGACCATTGCCGGGGTCCGCGATCCTGTCATGATTGCCGGAATTGAGACCATCCTTGAGGAGGTGAAGTCCAGCGTCGTCAGCAACCTGAGCCTAAATGCAGAGGAGATCCGCATCACCTTCCATCTCTACGGCAAAAACGGCGTGATGGGCGAGCATGAACCGGTACCGCAGGCCGGACACGAGCTGGGGATCGTCCTCGACGTGGTAGCTCCGGATCAGCAGCTTGCTAACAGCGTCTGCTCGCTGGTGCGCTCAACGCTGCTGCACTACGGCTACGATGGCCGGATCGCCACGGCAGGCAATTTAGCATTCCCCTTTTCGCCCTCGGACGTCCAGTGCGGCGCGGTCTATGAATTCTCTATCTATCACCTTATTGAAGCGAGCGAGGCGTTGCCGTTTCCCTTCTTCCTTGAACAGGTCACGCCGGAAGGAGTGCAGGCATGAAACAGTCCATACGTTCTTTGGCCTTAGTTATCCGGTCTAAAAATGCCGGACCCTATGAGCTGGTACTGGATATTCTCTTTAAACAGCAGAGTGACTATCTGGCGGTTAAAGCCTCCGGGCAGTTGACCGCGCAGCTTATTGCAGATCTGTACAACCTTGATGAGAAGCACCTTCCCCGTCTTATCTGGTTCGAGCCGGCCAACGCTGTCAAAGCTATTTTACCGAGGAGCACCGTCTCGGGTAACAGAGGAGATAACGACGTCTATGGCGCACAGCAACATGCGCCGTTACTGGACATCGTTTTTGATATTTAACGCAGATAACCATAACCCTCTACGGGGTACGTCGCTGCGTACCCCTCTCTAAAACTTATTGGTCATTAGACAGAATTGAAAACCTAATTTTTGCGCTACCAGCGCCTCAATCCGATGGAGTGAAAATGAAGTCGAAAAGCTTAACCACGATGATTATCGCGGGTCTGGTTCTGGGTATTATTGCCGGATTTATTATTAATACCGTAGCCACGGCGGAGACGGCTAAGACCTACTCACAGGACATATCTATCCTGACCGCAATATTTCTGCGGCTGATTAAAATGATTATCGCGCCGTTAATTATCTCAACCCTGGTGGTTGGAATTGCAAAAATGGGCGATGCAAAAACGCTGGGGCGCATTTTCTCTAAAACTCTGTTCCTGTTTATCTGTGCCTCGCTGATCTCCATTGCCCTGGGCCTGGTTATTGTTAATATTTTCCAGCCGGGTAACGGCATTAACTTTGTTGCCCACGATGCTGCCAGCGTGGCGGCGCTGAAGTCTGAGCCATTTACCTTTAAGGTGTTTATTTCGCATGCCATTCCCACCAGCATCGTTGATGCTATGGCCCGCAACGAAGTTCTACAGATTGTCGTCTTCTCTATCTTCTTAGGCTGCGGGCTGGCCGCTATCGGCGACAAGGGCGCACCCATCGTCCATATGCTGGACTCGCTGGTTGAGGTCATGCTCAAAATTACCGGCTACGTTATGCTCTTCGCCCCCTTCACGGTATTTGCCGCCATCTCCGCCATGATCGCTGAGCGCGGGCTGGGCGTGCTGGTCAGCGCCGGGATCTTTATGGGCGAGTTCTACATGACCCTCGGTCTGCTCTGGATTATCCTGGTGGGTGCCACTTTCGCCACCATAGGCCCCTGCGCTTTCCGCTTAACAAGAGGGATCTCCGAGCCTGCCCTGCTGGCGTTTACCACCTCCAGCTCAGAAGCGGCCTTTCCCGGCACGCTGAAGGCCCTGGAGAAGTTTGGCGTCTCGCCGAAAATTGCCAGCTTCGTTCTGCCGATTGGTTACTCATTTAACCTTGTCGGCTCGATGGCCTACTGCTCCTTCGCCACCATTTTTATCGCTCAGGCATGCAATATTCATCTCAGCACGGGGGAGCAGATCACCATGCTGCTTATTTTGATGCTGACCTCCAAAGGCATGGCCGGGGTGCCGCGCGCCTCGCTGGTGGTTATCGCCGCCACCCTCAACCAGTTCAATATTCCGGAAGCCGGGCTGATCTTATTGATGGGTGTCGATCCCTTCCTCGATATGGGCCGCTCTGCCACCAACGTAATGAGCAACGCAATGGGTGCTGCCCTTGTTAGCCGCTGGGAGGGGGAACACTTTGGCGAAGGATGCCGTGGCAAAGTACCGCAGCCGACAGAGACGTTAAGGAGCGAAAATGTTTAATAACATCTTAAAAAGTGTGCTGGTATCGCTAGTGCTATTCAGCATGACCGTTTCGGCCAATGCCGTTGATTATGACGCGCTGATTAAGCAGGCCCACCAGCAGTACAAAACGTCAAACGAAGGGAAAGTTGCTGACTATATTCCAGCGCTTGCTGCCTATAGTCCCGATAATTTTGCCATCGCCATTGTGACCGCTGACGGCAAGATTTACGCCACGGGTGATAGCGATAAAACCTTCCTACTGGAGTCACTTAGTAAAGTCTTTACCCTTGCCCTGGTCATGGAGCAGCACGGAAGCGACGAGGTGCTGGCAAAGTTAGGTGCTAATGCCACGGGGTTACCCTTTAACTCTGCGCTGGCGGTTGAGTTGAATCCCGGCTCACCGCAAAATCCACTGGTAAATGCAGGCGCAATAAGCGCCGTTAGCCTGGTCAAAGCAAAGAATAAAACCGAACGCTGGCATAGGATCCTCACTAACCTCAATGCCTATGCCGATGCCAGCCTGACGGTCAACGAGCCGGTATTTGCTTCGGAAATGGCGACCAATCAACACAACCAGGCGCTGGCGCAGCTGATGCTCTCCTATAACGTTTTTTACGGCGACCCCCGCGAGGCGGTAGAGATTTATACTCGCGAATGTTCAGTTGACGTTAACGTTATTCAACTGGCAAAAATGGGCGCGGTTCTGGCAAACGGCGGAAAATCGCCATTTAACGGTAAACAGCTGCTCAACGCGAAATATGTTCCTCATGTGCTGGCCGAGATGGCGATTGCTGGATTATATGACGCTAGCGGTAAATGGCTCTATACCACTGGCGTACCGGCTAAAAGCGGCGTGGGTGGCGGAATGGTTGCCGTGGTGCCGGGGAAATTTGCGATTGCCGTTTACTCGCCACCGCTTGATAAAGCTGGCAACAGTGTTCGTGGGCAAAAGGTTATCCGCCATATTGCCGATGCAACGCAGGCCAGCTTGTTTACCCATATGCAGTAAATATTACCCCGCGCCAGCGCGGTCTAATTCTGTCTATAAATGAGAGCTAAAAATGGCTAAGCCTTTTATCTGGCAAGACCCTTTTCCGCATGATAAAGATCCAACCGAGTATTATCTGGTTAGCGACCACTATATATCGGTCAACGAAGCAGATAATAAAATTCTAATTAGCGTCGATCCGCAGGGATTAACGCTGCTGGCGAAGCAGGCCTTTTATGAAGCCTCCTTTTTCTTGCGTACCGCGCATATTAAGCAGGTCGCGTCGATCCTGCACGATCCCGAAGCCAGCGACAACGATCGCTATGTTGCCCTGCAGCTGCTGCGTAATGCCGAGGTCTCGGCCAGAGGGATCCTGCCCAACTGCCAGGATACCGGCACTGCGACCATCGTAGCCGAAAAAGGGCAGTCGATCTGGACCGGCTGCAATGATGCCGAGGCGTTAAGCCGGGGGATCTGCGAAACCTTTCAGGAGCACAGCCTGCGCTACTCACAAAACGCACCGCTGGATATGTACACTGAGGTAAACACCGGCACTAACCTGCCCGCGCAAATTGATATCGCGGCAACCCCTGGAGAGGAATATAAGTTTCTGTTTATCAACAAGGGCGGCGGCTCAGCTAACAAGGCAGCGCTGTTTCAGGAGACCAGATCGATTCTTGCTCCTGAGAAGCTGATCCCTTTTTTAGTCGCCAAAATGCAGGCGCTCGGTACTGCCGCCTGTCCGCCATACCATATTGCCTTCGTCATTGGCGGCACCTCCGCCGAGCAGTCTCTGAAGGTGGCCAAGCTGGCTTCAACAAAGTATTACGATACGCTGCCCACCAGCGGTAACGAGCTTGGCCGGGCATTTCGCGATCTGCACCTTGAATCAACCCTGCTGAACGCCAGCCGGGAGTTGGGCATCGGCGCGCAGTTTGGCGGTAAATATTTTGCCCACGACATCCGGGTGATCCGTCTGCCACGTCACGGCGGTTCATGCCCGATCGCGCTGGCCCTCTCCTGCTCCGCCGACCGTAACATCAAAGCTAAAATCAATCGCCACGGGATCTGGCTGGAGAAGCTGGAGCGCGATCCGGGACGGTTTATTCCCGACAAGCTGCGTGCGCCTTACCATACGAACGAAATCAGAATCGATCTGAACCGACCGCTAAATGAAGTCATGACCGAACTGTCGCGCTATCCGGTGGGGACACGCGTCTCCCTGAGCGGTCCTCTGATTGTCGCCCGGGATATCGCCCATGCCAAACTAAAGGCCCGGCTTGACGCAGGTGTGGCCCTGCCGGAGTACATGAAGAACTATATTGTTTACTACGCTGGCCCCGCCAAAACGCCGGAGGGCGGCATCTCAGGATCGCTGGGGCCAACAACCGGTGGCCGGATGGACGGTTATGTGGATGCCTTTCAGGCCGCTGGCGGAAGTCTGGTGATGCTATCGAAAGGCAACCGCAGCCAGCAGGTGACCGATGCCTGCGCCAGACACGGTGGGTTTAATCTGGGCAGCATCGGTGGCGCAGCGGCGTTACTGGCGCAGGAGTATGTTAAAAGCCTGCGCTGCGTTGAGTACGCCGAACTGGGCATGGAGGCGGTATGGATGATGGAGGTAAAAGATATGCCTGCTTTTATCCTGGTAGATGATAAAGGGCATAATTTTTACCAGCAGTTTGAGCAGCATCACAGCTGTCACCGCTGCCCGTCACAGAGCCTGAAGTAGCGCATGCCGCTCGGCCGCTGACTTTTTCAGTAGCCAGTCGCGAAAGAGCGGCATTCCGCCTGACTCCACGCCGTCGTCCCGCCAGGTCAGAATGAAGCGATTGCCGGTACGCATGGGCATATCACAGGGAATGACCATGCTGCCGTTATCGAGATCGTGCTGGACAGAAAAGCGCGGCAGCAACGCAACGCCCAGCCTCGAGCGAACGGCCGCAATCAGCATTGAGATAAGGTCAAAACGCGGTCCCAGCTTTACTCTGGGGCTGCTGATACCGGAGAGGGAGAACCACTCGGCCCAGCTCTCGATACGCGTGCTCTGATGCAGCAGAATAAAGTTATCCAGCAGCCGCTCGACCGTCATCCTCCTTCCGGCGTAGCCCGGTAACGTTCTGCTGCAAACCGGCAGCAGCTCCTCTTCAAAGAGATAGTCGACCCGAGCCAGGGGGGCGCAGAAATCCTCCCGCATGATGGCCGCATCATAGTCGCGATTAAGAAAATCCCCTACGCTGGCCAGCGAGTTAATATTTACCACAACATCGGGATTGCTTTTATTAAATTCACTAAGCTTTGGAATAAGCCAGTGGGTGCTCAACGTAGGGTTAACCGCTAGCTCTATCACCCGTGACGTTGGCTGCCAGGTCATAATAGCATGCGTGTCACGCTCAAATTTATTTAATGTATCCCGCACCATGTCGAGATAATATTTCCCCGCTTCATTGAGGAAAATACGTTTTTTGGCATGGCTGAACAGCTCGATATTTAAAAAAGCCTCCAGCGCGGCCATCTGGCGAAACACAGCGCTCTGCGTCAGCGCCAGCTCCTCTGCCGCACGCGTGTAGCTCTCATGGCGTGCTACGGCCTCAAACGTAATGAGTAGCTCTGTTTTCGGTAACTTTCCTCGCATACCGCCTCCCTGCTATTTTTGGGCGATATCCTATCACTCCTTATCACTACGCCCGCATGCTTAGCAAAAATATTCGCTATATCGTGATCGCTATCGATTATTTCCACGCACACATTTGAGAAAGGTATAATATTTCAAAAAACATTTACGTCGGCAATAAAAAAGGCCACCTTGCGGTGGCCAACCATGTCGAGATTTTTATTTACTTAATAATAGATTTCAGCGCTTCGCCAATGTCTGCCAGACTACGCACGGTTTTCACACCTGCGGCTTCCAGCGCAGCAAACTTCTCGTCCGCCGTGCCTTTACCACCCGCGATGATCGCCCCTGCGTGGCCCATACGCTTGCCTTTCGGCGCGGTCACGCCAGCGATGTAGCCCACAACCGGCTTGGTCACATGATCTTTGATATAGGCAGCCGCTTCCTCTTCCGCGCTACCGCCGATCTCACCGATCATCACGATCGCTTCGGTCTGCGGATCGGCTTCGAACAGCTTCAGGATATCGATAAAGTTAGAGCCTGGGATCGGGTCACCGCCGATACCGACGCAGGTAGACTGACCAAAGCCGTAGTCAGTGGTCTGCTTAACTGCTTCATAGGTCAGCGTACCGGAGCGGGAGACGATGCCCACTTTACCCGGCTGGTGAATATGGCCCGGCATGATGCCGATTTTGCACTCGCCAGGGGTGATCACACCCGGGCAGTTTGGACCGATCATCCGCACGCCAGCTTCGTCGAGCTTAACCTTCACCGTCAGCATATCCAGCGTCGGAATACCTTCGGTAATGGTGATGATCAGCTTAATGCCTGCATCGATGGCTTCCAGAATCGAGTCTTTGCAGAACGGAGCCGGAACGTAGATGACGGTAGCAGTTGCGCCTGTCGCTTCTACCGCTTCGCGTACGGTGTTGAACACCGGCAGGCCGAGGTGTGTGGTGCCGCCTTTGCCTGGGGTGACGCCGCCAACCATCTGAGTACCATAGGCGATGGCCTGTTCTGAGTGGAAAGTCCCCTGGCTACCGGTGAAACCCTGGCAGATAACCTTCGTATTTTTGTCGATCAGAATGGACATTATTTCCCCTCCACTGCGGCAACAACCTGCTGTGCTGCGTCCGTCAGACTTTTCGCTGCGATAATGTTCAGGCCGCTGTCAGCCAGTTTTTGTGCGCCCAGTTCGGCGTTGTTACCTTCCAGACGAACCACGACCGGAACGTTAACACCGACCTCTTCCACCGCGCCGATGATGCCGTCGGCAATCAGGTCGCAGCGCACGATACCGCCGAAAATGTTAACCAGTACGGCTTTCACTTTATCGTCGGAGAGAATGATTTTAAACGCTTCGGTTACGCGCTCTTTGGTTGCGCCGCCGCCTACATCGAGGAAGTTAGCCGGTTCGCCGCCGTGCAGCTTAACGATGTCCATGGTACCCATCGCCAGGCCCGCACCGTTAACCATGCAGCCGATGTTGCCGTCGAGGGCAACGTAGTTCAGCTCCCACTGTGCCGCCTGGGATTCACGGGCGTCTTCCTGAGAGTGGTCGCGCATCTGGCGCAGATCCGGCTGGCGGAACAGCGCATTGCCGTCAGCGCCCAGTTTGCCGTCGAGGCAGATCAGGTCGCCCTGTTTGGTGATCACCAGCGGGTTGATCTCGATCAGCGCCAGGTCGCGCTCAAGGAAGATGGTCGCCAGGCCCATAAAGATTTTGGTGAACTGCTGAACCTGCTTACCTTCCAGACCCAGTTTAAACGCCAGCTCGCGTCCCTGGTACGGCATTGGGCCGGCCAGCGGATCGAGGGCCACTTTGTGGATCAGGTGCGGGGTCTCTTCCGCCACTTTTTCAATTTCCACGCCGCCTTCGGTAGAGGCCATGAAGACCACGCGACGGGAGCTGCGGTCAACTACCGCGCCCAGGTAGAGCTCTTTATCGATATCGGTCGCGGCTTCCACCAGGATCTGGTTAACCGGCTGGCCGTTGGCATCCGTTTGGTAAGTTACCAGACGCTTGCCCAGCCAGTGCTCGGCAAAGGCACGGATCTCTTCTTTGCTGTTAACAACTTTAACGCCGCCCGCTTTACCACGGCCACCGGCGTGCACCTGGCACTTCACTACCCACGGGCCGCTGCCGATTTTAGAGGCAGCTTCTTCTGCTTCGCGCGGCGTGTTGCAGGCATAGCCTACCGGCGCGGGTAAACCGTAGCGGGCAAACAGCTGTTTTGCCTGGTATTCATGTAAGTTCATCTGTTCCGTCCATTTTTCAGGTAATCGTCAGGTCATGCTTTTATAGGCCCGGCGAACAAAATGCCGCCGGGCAAGAGTCCGATAACTACACGTCCAGCAGCAGACGGGTCGGATCTTCCAGCAGCTCTTTGATGGCGACCAGGAAGCCTACCGATTCACGGCCATCAATCAGACGGTGATCGTAAGAGAGCGCCAGGTACATCATCGGCAGAATTTCTACTTTGCCATCAACAGCCATCGGGCGATCTTTGATCGCGTGCATACCCAGAATGGCGCTCTGCGGCGGGTTGATGATCGGCGTAGACATCAGCGAGCCGAAGACGCCGCCGTTGGTGATGGTGAAGTTACCGCCGGTCAGATCCTCAACGGTCAGCTTGCCGTCACGGCCTTTCACCGCCAGCTCTTTGATGCGTTTTTCGATTTCAGCCATGCCCAGCGCATCGACGTCACGCAGTACCGGGGTTACCAGGCCACGCGGCGTAGAGACCGCCATGCTGACGTCGAAGTAGTTGTGGTAGACCACATCTTCGCCATCGATAGAGGCGTTCACTTCCGGATAACGTTTCAGCGCTTCAACAACGGCCTTCACGTAGAAAGACATAAAGCCCAGACGGATACCGTGACGCTTCTCGAAGGCGTCACCGTACTGCTTGCGCAGATCCATGATTGGCTTCATGTTCACTTCGTTGAAGGTAGTCAGCATCGCGGTGGAGTTTTTAGCCTCCAGCAGACGCTCGGCCACGCGCTTACGCAGACGGGTCATCGGTACGCGTTTCTCGGAACGGTTGCCCGCCACAGGCGTAACTGCAGGCGCGGCAGCCGCCGCAGCCGGTGCTTTCTCTTCGGTTGCTGCTGTCGTTGACGATTTCGCCAGATGCTTCTCAACGTCTTCGCGAGTCAGACGGCCACCAACGCCGGTGCCTTTAATCGCGTTGGCATCCAGAGTGTGCTCGGCCAGCAGACGACGGATCGCCGGGCTTAACGCCTCGTTGTTCTGCTCTTCCAGGGACGCCTGCTGACGCTGAGCCGGAGTCGACTCTTTACTTTCAGATTTCGCGCTGCTCTCTTTACCGTTGCTGTTGCCTTCGCGCAGGCGGCCAAGGATCTGGCGTGAGGTCACGGTGGTGCCCTCATCTTCCAGCACTGCATCAAGAATGCCGTCCGCTGACGCCGGTACTTCCAGTACCACTTTATCAGTTTCGATCTCTACCAGAACTTCATCACGTTGGACGCTATCGCCCGGTTTTTTATGCCAGGTCGCCACGGTCGCATCGGCTACGGACTCAGGCAGGTCGGGAACAAGAATATCTACGCTACTCATTATTTATCCTTTAATTAATCGACGTTCAGCGCGTCGTTAACCAGATCTTGCTGCTGCTTCTGGTGAACGGACATATAACCTACCGCCGGAGAGGCAGAGGCCGGGCGACCTGCATAACGCAGAGCAGACCCAAACGGAATCACTTCACGGAAATGATGCTGGCTGCAGTACCATGCGCCCTGGTTCAGCGGCTCTTCCTGGCACCAGACAAAATCATGTACGTGGGCATAAGGTTTTAACGCTTCCTGCACTGACTGGTGCGGGAACGGATACAGCTGTTCGATACGCACAATGGCGACGTCTTTCTGGTCATTCTTACGGCGCTGCTCAAGCAGGTCGTAATAAACCTTACCAGAACAGAGGACAACGCGCTTAACCCCTTGCGGATCAAGATCGTCGATCTCACCGATGGCCGGCATAAAGGTGCCGTTTGCCAGCTCGTCCAGGGTCGACACTGCCAGCGGATGACGCAGCAGGGACTTCGGCGACATCACCACCAGTGGACGGCGCATACCGCGCAGCGCCTGACGGCGGATCATGTGGTAAACCTGCGCCGGGGTGGACGGCACGCAGACCTGCATATTCTGCTCGGCGCAGAGTTGCAGATAGCGCTCCAGACGGGCGGAGGAGTGCTCCGGACCCTGACCTTCGTAGCCGTGCGGCAGCAGCATCACCAGACCGCACATACGGCCCCACTTCTGCTCGCCGGAGGAGATGAACTGGTCGATTACCACCTGCGCACCGTTGGCGAAGTCACCAAACTGCGCTTCCCAGATGGTGAGGGTGCGCGGTTCGGCGGTGGCATAGCCATATTCAAACGCCAGCACCGCCTCTTCAGAGAGCACGGAGTCCCAGACGCGGAAGGTACCCTGCGAATTATGGACGTGGTGCAGCGGCGTATAGGTCGAGCCGTTAGCCTGGTTATGGATCACCGCATGACGGTGGAAGAAGGTGCCACGGCCGCTGTCTTCCCCGGACAGGCGCACCGCAATCCCTTCATCTACCAGCGTGGCGTAAGCCAGGTTTTCTGCGCCGCCCCAGTCGAAGAGCTTCTCGCCTGCGGCCATCGCCTGACGGTCACCGTAGATTTTCGCGACGCGGGACTGCATTTCGATAGCGTCGGGTACGGTACTGATACGCTTCGCCAGCTCCTGGACGCGCTTCATCTCTACCTTGTTCGGGTAGCTCTCGTCCCACTCGTGGTTCAGGTACGGCGACCAGGTAAAGGAGTGCATGTTCATTGGACGCCACTCTTTTACCACGCACTCACCGGCGTCAAGCATGTCGCGGTAGACGTTCACCATCTCGGTGGCATCTTCCAGGGTTGCGACCTTCTCCTGCTCCAGACGGTCGGCGTAGATTTTACGCGGCGTCGGGTGCTTTTTGATCTTCTGGTACATCAGCGGCTGGGTTGCGCTCGGCTCGTCGGCTTCGTTGTGGCCGTGACGGCGGTAGCACACCAGGTCAATAAAGACGTCGCGTTTAAAGGTGTTACGGAAATCCAGCGCGAGGCGGGTGACAAAGGCTACCGCTTCCGGATCGTCAGCGTTAACGTGGAAAATCGGTGCCTGTACCATTTTACCGATATCGGTGCAGTACGGCGTAGAGCGCGCATCGAGCGGGTTAGAGGTGGTGAAGCCCACCTGGTTGTTAATGACGATACGTACCGTACCGCCCACTTCGTAGCCGCGGGCTTTGGACATGTTCAGAGTTTCCTGCACCACGCCCTGGCCAGTTACCGCTGCATCACCGTGAATGGTGATCGGCAGAACCTTGTTGCTGCTCGGCTCGTCGAGGCGATCGAGACGCGCACGCACGGAGCCCATCACTACCGGGCTGACGATCTCAAGGTGCGACGGGTTAAACGCCAGCGCCAGGTGAACTAAACCACCCTCGGTTTCGATATCGGAGGAGAAGCCCATGTGGTACTTCACATCGCCGGTACCGAGATGTTCTTTATGCTTGCCGGCAAACTCGTCGAACAGATCCTGGGTCTTTTTACCCAGCACGTTAATCAGGACGTTGAGACGGCCACGGTGCGCCATACCCAGCACCACTTCACGCGTGCCGCTCTTACCGGCGTGGCGGATCATCTCTTTCAGCATCGGGACCAGCGCGTCGCCGCCCTCCAGCGAGAAGCGTTTCGCGCCCGGGAATTTCGCTCCCAGATAGCGCTCCATCCCTTCCGCCGCCGTCAGCTCGCTGAGGAAGCGTTTTTTCTCTTCGGCGCTAAAGGCCGCGCGGCCCGCCACGGACTCAATCCGCTGCTGGATCCAGCGCTTCTCTTCGGTGCTGGTGATATGCATATACTCAGCGCCGATAGAGCCGCAGTAGGTCTGCTTCAGCGCGGCGATCAGCTCGCCCAGCGGCATGGTGTCTTTGCCAAAAGCAAAGGAGCCGATGTTAAAGCTCTGCTGCAGATCGGCTTCGGTCAGATCGTGATAGGCCGGGTCGAGATCGGCAACGCGATCCTGTTTCCACAGTCCCAGCGGGTCAAGGTTCGCCTGCTGGTGGCCGCGGAAGCGGTAGGCGTTGATGAGCTGCAGGACTTTAACCTGCTTAACGTTGGTATCAGGATCGGAGAGTGAGGAGGTGTAACGTGAGGCATCCTTCGCCAGACGACGAAAATAATCACGTGTTTTGGAATGAAATTGATCCGGTTTAACTCCCGTGCCAGGTAACTCCTGGAACATGGAACGCCAGTTTGCGTCTACCGAATCAGGATCGGTTAAGAAGTCTTCATAGAGCTGTTCTATCCAGCTCTGGTTAGACCCAGAGAGGTAAGAAGAGTCCAGCCAGGCTTTCATTGCGCCGTTCTGCATCGTGATCCCTTAAGCATTTGTATGCTTACTTCGCCGTGGATAACTACAACGTACACCTTATAGCGCACGTACCGGGGTTCACAAGCGAGCTCTCTGGCCCGCGAAGGAACCTTTAAAAACTGTCTGTCAGGCAGTTTTTAAAGATCTCCTGCAATTTGTCACTCTGTTAGCCCGGTGGCGCTACGCTTACCGGGCCTACATGTTGCGTAGGCCGGATAAGCGCAGCGCCATCCGGCGTGACTGCTTATGCGCTGCGCTGTAACAGCATCGACTTAATATGGCCGATGGCGCGCGTTGGGTTCAGACCCTTCGGACACACGCTGACGCAGTTCATGATGCTATGACAGCGGAATACGCTGAAAGCATCGCTCAGTCCGTCGAGACGGCTCTCGGTTTCGGTATCGCGGCTGTCGATCAGGAAGCGATACGCAGCCAGCAGACCGGCCGGGCCGATGAACTTGTCCGGGTTCCACCAGAATGACGGACAGGAGGTGGAACAGCAGGCACAAAGAATGCATTCATACAGCCCGTCGAGCTTCTCACGCTGCTCTGGCGCCTGTAAGTGCTCGCGAGCGGGTGGATTTTGCCCATTATTCAATAAGTAAGGCTTAATCTTCTCATATTGTGCATAGAATTGCCCCATGTCTACCACCAGATCGCGAACAACCGGCAATCCAGGCAGTGGACGAATGACAATTTTCTTTTTGCCGTTGCCCAGCGCCGAGATCGGCGTGATGCAGGCCAGGCCGTTTTTGCCGTTCATGTTCAGGCCGTCGGAGCCACAGACCCCTTCACGACAGGAGCGACGGAACGCCAGGGTAGGATCCTTCTCTTTCAGCTGGATGAGGGCATCCAGCAGCATCATATCCCGACCCTCTTCCCCTTCCAGGGTGTAGTCCTGCATACGCGGAGCGTCGTCGACATCCGGGTTATAACGATAGATTGAAAATTCGATTTTCATTTTCCGGTCTCCGCTTAGTAAGTACGAATCTTCGGCGGGAACGCCGGACGCAGTTTTGGCTCCATGTTCACGCTGCGGCGCGTCATGGATTCCGATTCAGGCAGATACAGAGAGTGACAGAGCCAGTTTTCGTCGTCGCGATCCGGGAAGTCGAAGCGGCTGTGCGCCCCACGGCTCTCGGTACGGAAGTTCGCCGACACCGCCGTGGCGTAGGCAGTCTCCATCAGGTTATCCAGCTCCAGGCACTCGACGCGCTGGGTGTTGAACTCGCTGGAGGTGTCGTCCAGGCGGGCGTTTTTCAGGCGCTCGCGGATGGCCTTCAGCTGCTCCAGCCCCTTCGCCATCGCATCGCCTTCGCGGAATACCGAGAAGTTGTGCTGCATACACTCCTGCAACGCTTTACGAATCGCCACCGGATCTTCACCATCGCGGTTGTTGTTCCAGCGATTCAGGCGTGCCAGCGAGGCGTCAATTTCGTCGTCGGTCGCATCACGCAGCGCGCCCTGCTCGGCAATGGACTCCTGCAGATGCAGACCTACCGCACGACCAAAGACCACGAGGTCGAGCAGCGAGTTGCCGCCGAGACGGTTGGCACCGTGTACCGATACGCAGGCAATCTCGCCTACCGCAAACAGGCCCGGGATCACTACGTCTTCGCCCTCGGCGTTAACGGTCAGCGCCTGGCCGGTGACTTTGGTTGGGATGCCGCCCATCATATAGTGACAGGTCGGGATCACCGGGATCGGCTCTTTCACTGGATCGACGTGGGCAAAGGTACGGGAGAGTTCAAGGATGCCCGGCAGGCGGGATTCGAGAACCTCTTTCCCGAGGTGATCAAGCTTCAGCTTGGCGTGTGGCCCCCAAGGACCGTCACAGCCGCGGCCTTCACGGATCTCGATCATGATAGAGCGTGCTACCACGTCACGGCCCGCCAGGTCTTTGGCGTTTGGCGCGTAACGCTCCATAAAGCGCTCGCCGTGTTTATTCAGCAGATAGCCGCCTTCACCACGGCAGCCTTCGGTGACCAGCACGCCCGCACCGGCGATACCGGTTGGGTGGAACTGCCACATCTCCATATCCTGCACCGGCACGCCCGCGCGGAGCGCCATACCGACACCGTCACCGGTGTTGATGTGGGCGTTGGTGGTGGACTGGTAGATACGGCCCGCGCCGCCGGTGGCCAGCACCGTTGCACGCGCTTTGAAGTAGACCACCTCTCCAGTTTCGATGCACAGGGCGGTACAGCCGACCACCGCACCATCGGCGTTTTTCACCAGATCCAGCGCATACCACTCAGAGAAGATGGTGGTCTTGTTTTTCAGGTTCTGCTGATAAAGGGTATGCAGCAGGGCGTGGCCGGTACGGTCCGCCGCCGCCGCAGTACGTGCCGCCTGCTCGCCGCCGAAATCTTTCGACTGGCCGCCAAACGGACGCTGATAAATGGTGCCATTCTCCAGACGGGAGAACGGCAGGCCCATGTGATCCAGCTCGAGGATCGCTTCCGGGCCGGTTTTACACATATATTCAATGGCGTCCTGGTCACCGATGTAGTCGGAACCTTTCACCGTGTCATACATGTGCCATTCCCAGTTGTCTTCATGGGTATTGCCCAGCGCCACGGTGATACCGCCCTGCGCAGAGACCGTATGGGAACGGGTTGGGAAAACTTTAGACAGCAGCGCACAGCTCTGGCCGCTTTGGGAAATTTGCAGCGCCGCGCGCATACCTGCGCCACCGGCACCAATTACAACCGCATCAAATTCTCTGACTGGCAGTTTCATTACACACCCCACACCACAACGAATCCATAAATAACGTATACCAGCAGCGCCACAACGGTGAGCAGCTGTAACCCAAGGCGCAGCGCCGTGGATTTAACGTAGTCAGTAAACACCTGCCACATGCCAATCCAGGTGTGGATCAACGTGGAAACGAGCGCCAGCAAGGTGAAAACTTTGGTAAAGGCGGAGGAGAAAAAGCCCGTCCAGGCTTCATAGGTGACATCGCCAGTAATGGCGAAAAAGCCAACCATATAGATGATGTACAGCGTCAGAACGATAGCGGTAGCGCGGACCAGAATGAAGTCATGTACGCCGTTGCGTCCTAATGCGGAGGCGTTGCTTACCATACGAGGACTCCTGCGAGAATTGAAAGCACGACAGTGATAGCAATAGCAATATAGGCAGAACGTTGACCTGCGGCGAAGGTTTCTTCCAGATAGCCGACATCCATCAGCATGTGGCGGATACCGCCCACAGCGTGATAGGCCAGCGCGGTGAGAATGCCCCACATGATGAACTTAACGAAAAAGCTATCCATGATGGCGGAGGCGTTCTGGAAGCCCTCTTCTGAGGAGAGTGACAGGCCCAACAGCCACAGCAGAATGCCGATCGCCACGAAGGTGATGACGCCGGACACGCGGTGGAGGATGGACGCTATAGCCGTAACAGGGAACCGGATCGTAGTGAGATCCAGATTGACAGGTCTTTGTTTCTTAGCATTTTTTATCATGAATAACGCCCACATGCTGTTCTTATAGTTTCCTTCCTCCGGTCTGCAGGCGGGTCAGACAGCGTCCATTTGTATAACTGCTCGTCATGCAAAATTTCATGCTTTCGTAGGCTAAACGACGCATTACAACGCTGGTGGCTCGGGACGGCAGGGTATTCCGGAGACCTGGCGGCAGTATAGGATGTTCACAAAATCATTACAATTAACCCACATACACTTTGTCGGGTTTTATGCTGAACAGTGAGCTCCATCACGATAACAACATTTTTTTAATTTTTAACCATGAGATTTGACAAAACTTAAACATTATTGTTACAAACGTCAGCGGAAAAGTCATATAATTCGTAAAAGTTATGGGGTCTCTCTTTCACCTGACAATTAGTTATGTAACAGTGAGAGGGATTGACCGACGTTATCAGGACAGTTATTAGTGATATACAGGTTTGACAAATTCGGACTGTAAAAAACCTGATTTGCTGATTTTTCACGGTATTTTAATGTTTGCCTGCTAGCGCTTATCGCTCTGTACCCTGCTTTCTCTGCTCAACAGAGCCACGCGCCAAATAACAAACTGGTAACATTGATTTTCTGTATGAATGCAAATCCGGCTTCTTCCCAACAGTCTTAAGCATAAGGCGCTAAGGAGACCGTAAATGGCTGATAAGAAAGCTACCCTCACCTACAATGGTGGCGATGCTATTGAACTGGATGTGCTACAGGGCACGCTCGGTCAGGACGTTATTGATGTCCGTACACTCGGCTCAAAAGGGGTATTCACTTTTGACCCAGGTTTCACCTCTACCGCATCCTGCGAATCTAAAATCACCTTTATCGACGGTGACGAAGGCATTCTGCTCCATCGCGGTTTCCCGATTGACCAGCTGGCAACCGAATCCAACTACCTGGAAGTGTGCTACATCCTGCTGAAGGGTGAGAAGCCGACCCAGGCCGAGTTTGACGAGTTTAAAACCATCGTCACGCGTCACACCATGATCCACGAGCAGATCACCCGTCTGTTCCACGGCTTCCGTCGCGACTCCCACCCGATGGCGGTGCTGTGCGGTGTGACCGGCGCGCTGGCGGCGTTCTACCACGACTCGCTGGATGTGAACAATCCGCGCCACCGCGAGATTGCCGCGTTCCGCCTGCTGTCCAAAATGCCAACCGTAGCAGCAATGTGTTACAAGTACTCGATTGGCCAGCCGTTTGTTTACCCGCGCAATGACCTCTCCTACGCGGGCAACTTCCTGAACATGATGTTCTCTACCCCGTGCGAGAAGTATGAGGTTAACCCGGTGCTGGAACGCGCCATGGACCGCATCCTGATCCTGCACGCCGATCACGAGCAGAACGCCTCCACCTCTACGGTACGTACCGCTGGCTCCTCGGGTGCTAACCCGTTTGCCTGTATCGCGGCCGGTATCGCCTCCCTGTGGGGACCGGCGCACGGCGGCGCAAACGAAGCGGCACTGAAGATGCTGGAAGAGATCAGCACCGTTGAGCACATTCCGGAATTCGTGCGTCGTGCCAAAGATAAAAACGACTCTTTCCGCCTGATGGGCTTTGGTCATCGTGTTTATAAAAACTATGACCCGCGCGCCACTGTAATGCGTGAAACCTGCCATGAAGTGCTGAAAGAGCTGGGAACCAAAGACGATCTGCTGCAGGTGGCGATGGAGCTTGAGCACATTGCGCTCAACGACCCGTACTTCATCGAGAAGAAACTCTACCCGAACGTCGATTTCTACTCCGGCATTATCCTGAAAGCGATGGGTATTCCATCCTCCATGTTTACCGTTATCTTCGCGATGGCGCGTACCGTTGGCTGGATCGCCCACTGGAACGAAATGCATGACGACGGCATCAAAATTGCCCGTCCGCGCCAGCTCTACACCGGCTACGAACAGCGCGATTTCAAATCCGATCTGCAGAACCACTAATCTGCCCTGCCCGGCGGCGTTGCGCTGCCGGGCCTATTTTTGGCATCCCGGACACCAATAAAATGGCCGTGATGACAGGGTCGTTTTTTCGATTACTCCCCCGCAGCGACTGCACGCCTTACCCGCCCGATGAAACACGTTAAAACGAAACAGCGCCCCATGATGGCGTTTCTCATTGACCTTGCCACGCGTGCGGTAGGAGAGACGCGGCACCTCTAACAGCGCGTTGGCCAGGGCATCCAGCTGCGTCTCGCTGAGATCGGCGGCGCGGTGAGTGGGTGCCAGCTCGGTAGCCCACAGAATTTCGATCCGCAGATAGTTACCCAGCCCGGCGAGAAAAGCCTGATCCAGCAGCAACCCGGAAAACTGACGGCGGCGAAAACGGGGTGAAATCAGCCGCTCTTTGACCATCGCAACGTCCAGATCGGGATCGAGCACGTCCGGCCCTACACGCTGTAAAAAGGGGTGAACGGCCAGCTGCTCCGGGGTCAGCATCTCAATATCCGAGGCGCTGTAGAGCAGGATAACTTTATCGGCGGCGGCCAGTTTGACCCGCAGGATGCGCGTCGTTTGCAGCTCTTCACCCGCCTTCACGACTCGCCAGACGCCATAGAGCTGGTTGTGGCTGTAGAGGGTCATGCCGCCAGAGAAATGCGTCAGCAGCGCTTTACCGCGCGTTTCGATACGCTCGACGTGCTGCCCGGCGAGCTGCGACTCCCAGGGCTTCAGATGTTCATAGGCAAACCAGGCTTCGGTGAGCGGCTTGCCCTGGATGGCTTTTTCAAGGCTGTCCGCCGCCCGGCGGATCTCGGGGCCTTCCGGCATAGCTTCTCCTTACTCATTTAACTGGCGGTGACGGTGATATGCCTGGCGGCAAAGGCCTCGCGCAGGCTGCGGGCAAAGGCCAGGGCGTGCTCGCCGTCGCCGTGCAGGCATACCGTCTGGGCGTTAACCTTCGTCCACTGGCCCTGAATGTTTTTCACCCGCCCGGCCTGCACCATCTCCAGGGTTTGCGTCAGGGCCTGGGCTTCATCGCTAATCAGCGCCCCCGGCTGTGTGCGCGGCACCAGCGATCCGTCGCTCATATAGCCCCGGTCGGCAAAGACCTCTTCCCGGGTTTGCAGACCGTAACGCTCCCCGGCGCGGATAAGCTCGCTGCCCGCCAGCCCAACCAGAATCAAATCGGGATCGCAGGCGTGCACCGCTCGGGCAATCGCATCGGCGAGCGCAGGATCCTTCGCCGCCTGGTTATAAAGCATGCCGTGCGGCTTAACGTGCCTCATCGTCCCGCCTTCAGCGTGCACAATCGCCGCCAGCGCCCCCGCCTGGTAGAGGGTTTGCGCATAGACGGTCTCCGGCGGCAAAGTCATCGCCGTACGGCCAAAGTTCTGCCTGTCGGGAAAGCTGGGATGCGCGCCCACCGCCACGCCGTTCTTCAACGCCTCGCGGACGCAGGTCAGCATGGTTTGCGCATCGCCCGCGTGAAAGCCGCAGGCGATGTTGGCCGAGGAGACCAGCTGTAGCAGAGCGCTGTCGCTAGCGCTCCCCTCCCCGAGGTCGGCGTTGAGATCAATCTTCAGCACGCAGACCTCGCGTCAGCTGGTCAAGGAATAGCCGCTGCTCGCGGCGGGCACGGAGCGCATCCTCCAGGGTACAGGGAACAAGGTGGATAGGATCGCCAAGACGAATCTGTCCCAGATGATACATGTCCGCCTCGATAATGCAGGCAATGCGCGGATAGCCGCCGGTGGTCTGGGCATCATTCATCAGCACGATCGGCTGGCCGTTATGCGGCACCTGGATCACCCCCGGAACCAGACCGTGGGAGAGCAGCTCCCGCTCTTCACGCCGCTTCAGCTGCGGCCCCTGAAGACGATAGCCCATGCGATTACTCTGCGGGCTAAGCTGCCAGGGCAACCGCCACAGGGCCTCCTGCGAGGCGGTATTGAACGACTGGTACTCCGGCCCCGGCAGGGCGCGAATGCGGTTCCCCCACAGCAGCTGCTTCACCCCCTGCGGGCCGGAAAAGCGGCGCTCGCAGGCGCGGATCGGCAGCCGATCGCCATCCTGCAACAGCCGTCCGGCAAAGCCACCGATACCTACCTTCAGGTCGGTGCTATAGGAGCCCATCACCTCAGGCACATCGAAACCGCCCGCTACCGCCAGGTAGCTGCGCATCCCATGCCGGGGGCGTCTAAGCACCAGTCGCTGACCAGCGCGGGCCTGATGCCGCCATCCGGTCCACACCGCCTTGTCGTCCAGCGTCGCGTCGCAGCCCGCACCGGTGAGGGCAAACCAGCCGTCATGGGCGAACTCAAACTCGCACTGCCCTAGCGTCATCTCCAGCGCCGCATCGTCGGCGGCGTTGCCCACCAGCGCGTTGGCAATCTCCAGCGCCGGGGCATCCAGTGCGCCGCAGTAGCTGATGCCGGACTGGCGCAGCCCCTTGCGTTTGCCGCCCTGCACCGAGGTGTACATCCCGGCGCGAATTACCGTCAGCATACGCCCTCCTTTTGCGGAACAAAGCGCACCCGGTCGCCGGGGCGCAATAGTACGGGATCGTTATTATCAGGATCGAACAGCGCCAGCGGCGTATGGCCAATTAGCTGCCAGCCCCCCGGCGTTGCCAGGGGGTAGATCCCGGTCTGCTCTCCGCCGATACCCACCGAACCGGCGGGTACAGAGAGGCGCGGCTCTGCCCGGCGCGGCGTATGCAGCGCCTCCGGGAGGCCCCCCAGATAGGGGAAGCCCGGCTGGAAGCCGAGGAACCAGACCACGTACTCGGTGGAGGCATGCAGCTCAACCACCTGCCTTTCGCTAAGACGGCTGTGCTCTGCCACCACGGGCAGATCCGGCCCCGCCGCGCCGCCGTAGACTACCGGGATCTCAATAAAGCGCGACTCTGGCTCCAGAGCCTCGCTCTCCTCCCACCAGCGCTGTAGCCGCTCGATGGCGTCCAGGGCCCTCTCCTGCGGATCCGCCAGCACAACGGTGACGTTGTTCATGCCGGGGATCACATCGACAACATTGGGCAGTTCGACCACCCGCTGGGCCAGTCGCCAGATGCGTTTCTGGCTGGCCAGGGTTACCGGAGGCTCAAGCTCCAGAACCACGGCGGTCTCACCTAACAGATAACAACGCGCTCGCTGCACTTAGTCCCCCTTGCATCATGCTGGATTGGGAATATCAATAAATGTGACGTCTAAATCTGTATTTTCGGTCAGCCACTCGCTGAGCGCGCGGATGCCGCCGCGTTCGGTGGCGTGATGCCCCGCCGCGTAGAAGTGCAGCCCCTGCTCCCGGGCGCTGTGGATGGTCTGCTCGGAGACCTCGCCGGTGATAAAGGCATCGACGCCGAAACGGGCGGCGCTGTCGATAAAGCTCTGGCCGCCGCCGGTACACCATGCCACGCGACGAACTTCCGCCGGACCGGTATCGCCGCTCCACAGCGGTCGACGGCCAAGCCGGGCTTCAATCCACGACGCCAGCTCGAGGCCAGGGACCGGCATCGCCAGCTCGCCCCAGGGCACCAGCGGCTCAATTTCGCCTTTCACGGTAATGCCTAACAGCGCCGCCAACTGAACGTTATTTCCCAGCTCCGGGTGGGCATCCAGCGGCAGGTGCCAGCCGTAGAGGTTAATATCGTTGGCGAGCAGGGCCTTGAGGCGGTTGCGCTTCATGCCGCGAATAACCGGAGATTCGCCTTTCCAGAAATAGCCGTGATGGACGATGATCGCATCGGCCTGCTGGCGGATTGCTTCATCGATCAACGCCTGGCTGGCCGTTACGCCGGTAATAATCTTTCGTACTTCGTCACGCCCCTCGACCTGCAGGCCGTTGGGGGCGTAGTCACTGAAGGTCGCGCTGTTAAGCTTGTCATTAATCAGGCGTTCCAGTTCGGTGTTGTTCATCATCCCTCTCTACGATTTTCTTGCGGCTTCATACGCGGCCAGGGTGGCCGTGCGGGCCTGTTTATGATCGACCACCGGGCGGGGATAGTCCAGCGTCACGCCCTGCTTATCCGCCCATGCCCAGGGATTGTGCAGCGATGCCTCAGGCACCTCCGCCAGCTCGGGCAGCCACTGACGGATAAACTGCCCGCGCTTATCAAATTTTTCGCCCTGGGTGGTGGGGTTAAAGATGCGAAAATAGGGCGCGGCATCGGTACCGGTTGACGCCGCCCACTGCCAGCCGCCGTTGTTGGCGGCCAGATCGCCATCAATAAGCTGAGAGATAAAATAGCGCTCTCCGACGCGCCAGTCGATCAGTAAGTCTTTCACCAGAAAGCTGGCGGTAATCATCCGCAGGCGGTTATGCATCCAGCCGGTATTATTCATCTGCCGCATCGCTGCATCGACAATAGGGTAGCCGGTGCGCCCCGCCTGCCAGGCTTGCACATGTTCCGGGTGACGTTGCCACTGCACGCGTTCGGTCCAGGGGATAAAGGGTCGATGCTTGCAGAGATCGGGATACCAGGTCATCAGATGACGGTAAAAGTCGCGCCAGATAAGCTCATTCAGCCAGACCGCGCCCTTACCGCCGCTCAGCGCCTCGGGCTGCTCCGCCAGCAGCCGATGCAGGCACTGGCGCGGAGAGATGACCCCCAGCGCCAGGCAGGCTGAGAGCCGGCTGGTGGCATCAAGCGCGGGGAAATCGCGCTGGGCCTCATACTCCCCTACTTCGCTCCGGCAAAACTCGCGCAGCCGCTCAACGGCCGCCTGCTCCGTCGCCGGAAAGAGGCTGGCATCGAAATCCTGCTGCGGGTAGGTGAGAGTGAGCGACTTCAGGGGGTCGCTTAGCGCCCCGCCTTCACGCACGGCGGGCGCAGGCACGCATTCGGGTAGATCCTCCCGGAGCCTGCGTAGAAAAGCGTTTTTATAGGGCGTAAAGACTTTATACATCTGCCGATCGCCGGTCATCACGCTGCCGGGGGCAAGCATAACGCTGTCATCCAGCCCCTGGCAGGCTATATCCGGCAAAGCCCTCTCGACGGCAGCATCGCGCTGACGTTCGTTAAGTTCGTACTGATAGTTGTAGAAGAGGTGCGTAACGCCGTGCTCCTCGCAAACCTTTTTTACCGCCCCCACGCTGGCGTCAAAATCGTCTACCTCGACGAACAGCAGCGGGATCCCCTTCTCCGCCAGCCCCTGCTGAAGACTGTGAAGATGGGACTGTATATACGCCGCCTGCCGCGCCGCCATCTCGTGCTTCTCCCACTGTTTAGGCGTCGAGATAAAGAGTGCCAGCACCTTCGCGTGGCGATCGCGGCAGGCGGCAGCGAGGGCAAGGTTATCCTTCACGCGAAGATCCGCGCGAAACCAGACCAGATGGGTGGTCATACAGCTCCTGAATTAGTGTCCGTAACGAAGGCGCAGGGTCTCTGGCCACGGGTCAAAGTAGCGCTGCCCGGCGAGATACGCATCGGGGAATTCAGCCATGTAGTGCTTGAGCAGCGTCACCGGGGCGAGCAGCGGCTGGGTACCCTGCCGATAGCGCTCGATGAGTGAAGACAGCTCCTCGCGCTGGCGGGCGTTCAGCTGCTTGCGGAAGTAGCCCTGAACATGCATCAGCACGTTGGTGTGGTTGCGTCGGGTGGCCTGATGAGAGAGCAGATCCATCAGCCGCTGGCGATACTCAACAAACCACTCATCGAGAGATTCCCACTCGTGAATGGCTGCCACAAAGCGCCCCAGCTCGCGGTACTTCGGCTGGGAGTGGGCCAGCAGCAGCAGCTTGTAGCGGCTGTGGTAGGCGATCAGCTCCCCGCGCGTCAGCCCACGCTCGCGTACGCCGTTAAGCTCGTGCAGGGCGTAGATACGCTCGACAAAGTTTTCGCGGATCAGCGGATCGTGCAGACGACCATCCTCTTCTACGGGCAGCCAGGGATAGGTTTGCATTAATATTTCGGTATAGATCCCGCGCCCGGCTTTGCGGTTATTTTTGCCGTCGGCATCGTAGACGCGCACCCGCTCCATGCCGCAGCTGGGTGATTTTGCGCAGACGATATAGCCGCAGAGATGATCAAACTGGCTGATGCGCTTCTGCGCATAGCTCTGCATTGACTGAGTCAGATCGCCCTCGCGTCCGTCACTAAAGCGCAGCGCCGGATCGCCTTCAGGCGTTTTAACCAGCCGCAGTGCCGGACGGGGAACCGGCAGGCCAATGGCCATCTCCGGGCAGACCGGCTCAAAACGGACTAACGGCGACAGCTCCTCAACGGCAAAGGCCAGTCGCTTGTGCCCGCCGTCAAAACGCACGGTTTCCCCTAACAGACAGGCACTGATGCCAACAGGGATTTTTTCACTCATAGCGGCTCCTTATAGACTCTCCGTAAGTGTAGCCGGAGTGACAAGGAATTCGCGATGGTTATAACAAGATGCCAATAAATAAATGTGGCCTATCGGAGCTGATAAAATACACATGCCTGCTTTTTAAACATAAGCGGTACTGAAAACTTTCCACACCCGGTCTGTTGAAGAAGTTTGTCGAGCACGACGGCATCAGCCTCACTGACGCCAGGGTAATCGAGATGGGTATACATTTTTAACTCTTCGACGGAACAGACTCGCCGCGCAGCGGTAAACAGGCCCCATGCATCCAGCGCTTTATATGTCGCTGGGCTTATAGCTATTATCAGTTTCTCAATAATATTAATTTTTTCGCGTATCGATTCAATTGCAGTTTGCGCATCAACGCTTTTTGATTTTATCCAGATACAATCATGATGAAAAAGCCTGTTTCTGTAATCCCTAATCTCTTTTAAAAGATTAAGCACTTTGCGACGCGCTTCTGTTGGACGGTGGTCAATCACGCTAAGCCTTCTGAACGCTTTAGTCAGTGACAATGGCCAGAGGTAGAGGTGTTTATCTGCATTAAGATCGGTATGCCATGCCTCAAGCAGTACCGCTTCCCATGTGCTAAACGTGGTAGCAGCAATAATATCATCATGCCCAAACCCAGAGGCTGAGGAAGCTGCCTCAGATGGGCTATTGGATCCCAAGCATGCCGCCTGTTTGTTTTTGCCTCTCTTTCTTAATGTCAGCTCTGCGCTCCGAATACCCTTAATAAATTTTGTATGATTATCTTTCGTATCATCATAGCGAACAGTATTCCACCAATGTTCGCCAAATCGCTCTTTCGCCGCCTTGTCGATTGAATTACGTAAAATCAACTCCAGCTGTTGCACAAGGGGATAAAGCGAAGCTGCTGCATTCTGTAACCAGATAGTAAAGCCATATATTTCTACTGGGGATTGAATAGTAAAGGTTCGTTCAATGGTAGCCAGCCGGGCTGGGGATAATAACGAGAGAATGGGTGCGTAATCCGGTATGCTTCCTGGCATAGTCGCTCCTGCTCCTGATGGTGGTTGTGTTTTTTTAGACCTAACTCCAAATAACCTCACTGTTGACCGGCTTATCGCTCTGCGCTAATCTGACCTCATAACGTTAGCCAATGCCGAATCATCCCCCATGCTGCATGGGTTCTAGTGAAAGCATATCAGGCAAAAGTTTTGAAAACCCCGGCTCTGCTGGGGTTTTTCACATTCCACGCATAAAAAAACCGCCCCGAAGGGCGGTTTGCTTAGCTGCTGTGTGGGCTTTGCCCTTTAATAAAAATCGCAGGTCACTTTTTCGGCCTGATCCATCCATACCGGCTTGTCGCTGGTTTTCGCCCAGACGCGGTGCAGATAGCTATAAAAACGGGCGCGATCCTTCCAGAACAGCATAAACGGCAGCGCCGCTATGCCTGCCACGACGGCAAAAACGCGACGGGCAACGATCACATGTGCTGGATAATCTTGATATAAAGACATACGTTCTCCCCCTTTTTACCCCGTCATCCTTCACGAGGCTGGCGTGTCGGTCATGTTCACCGGAATAATCAATTAGCTTTACTGGTTAAAATAGTACCGCTTTGTCGGTAATTTTACTACTCATCCGACCACTATTTTTTCACCGTTGCGGTGATATTTACATTTCTCCCGTAGGAAAGTTACAAAACAGTTAAATTAATACTAAACATTAGTTAAATTGTGCCTTTGTGATTTTTATACTTTTTTTACATCCTCCCCGCCAATTTTTGCAAAATCTTTGCGCCGGAAAACCTACCTTCACTGCACATCCTAAGAACACCACGGAGGTGGAGTGTGAGTGCAGGCGTAATAACCGGTGTGGTACTGGTTTTCCTGTTGTTGGGCTATCTGGTCTATGCCCTGATTAACGCGGAGGCCTTCTGATGGCGGCGCAGGCGTTTTTACTGATAGCCAGCTTTCTCCTGGTGCTGTTTCTGCTGGCGCGGCCGCTGGGGACGCTGCTGGCGAGGCTGATTGCGGATAAATCCCTGCCGGGCACCGCAACCCTTGAGCGCGGTCTCTGGCGCATCACCGGCATCCAGCCGAAGGAGATGACGTGGCGTCACTATTTGCTGGCAATCCTTGCCATTAACCTGCTCGGCGTGCTGGCTCTGTTTCTGATCCTGCTGTTTCAGGCGCAGCTGCCATTTAACCCACAGCAGTTGCCTGGCCTCTCCTGGCATCTGGCCCTGAACACTGCCGTGAGCTTTGTGGCGAACACCAACTGGCAATCCTACAGCGGCGAGAGCACGCTGAGCTACTTCAGCCAGATGATCGGCCTGACGGTGCAGAACTTCCTCTCTGCTGCCAGCGGGATGGCGGTGATCTTCGCCCTGATCCGCGCATTTTCCCGCAAAAGCGTCAACACCCTGGGCAACGCCTGGGTGGATATTACCCGCATTACCCTGTGGGTGCTGCTCCCCCTCTCGCTGCTGCTGGCGCTGGTGTTCATTCAGCAAGGAGTCCTGCAAAATCTCAACGCCTACCAGGCCTATACCTCGCTGGAGGGCGTTAAGGGCCTGCTGCCGATGGGGCCGGTCGCGTCTCAGGAGGCGATCAAGATGCTGGGGACCAACGGCGGCGGCTTCTTTAACGCCAACTCTGCACATCCGTTTGAGAACCCGACGGCGCTAACCAACTTCCTGCAGATGCTGGCCATTTTCCTGATACCCACCGCGCTCTGCTTCGCCTTCGGTGAGGCGGTCGGTGACCGCCGCCAGGGCCACGCCATTCTCTGGGCGATGGCGATTATTTTTGTCATCTGCGCCGGACTGGTGATGTGGGCCGAGCTAAACGGCAACCTGCATCTCCTGACGCTGGGAGCGGACGGCACCGCCAATATGGAAGGAAAAGAGAGCCGCTTTGGCATCCTCGCCAGCAGCCTCTTTGCGGTGGTGACCACTGCCGCCTCCTGCGGCGCGGTCAATGCGATGCACGACTCCTTTACTGCCCTGGGCGGCATGGTGCCACTGTGGCTGATGCAGGTTGGCGAGGTGGTCTTTGGCGGCGTCGGTTCGGGCCTCTACGGGATGCTGCTCTTTGTGCTGCTGGCGGTGTTTATCGCCGGGCTGATGATCGGCCGCACGCCGGAGTACCTGGGGAAAAAGATCGACGTGCGGGAGATGAAGATGACCGCGCTGGCGATCCTCGTCACCCCTGCGCTGGTGCTGCTCGGTACGGCGCTGGCGATGATGACCGACGCCGGACGCGCGGGCATGCTTAATCCTGGAGCGCATGGCTTTAGCGAGGTGCTCTACGCCGTCTCGTCGGCGGCCAACAACAACGGCAGCGCCTTTGCCGGTCTCAGTGCCAATACCCCGTTCTGGAACTGTCTGCTGGCGTTCTGCATGTTTGTCGGCCGCTTCGGCGTGATCGTCCCGGTGATGGCCATCGCCGGATCGCTGGTGATGAAAAAGAGCCAGCCCGTCAGCCCCGGCACGCTGCCTACGCACGGCGCGCTGTTTGTTGGTCTGCTGATCGGCACCGTGCTGCTCGTTGGCGCACTGACCTTTATCCCCGCGCTGGCCTTAGGCCCAGTCGCGGAACACCTTTCCTTACGCTAAGCCTGGCGGGAGCCTTTATGAGTCGTAAGCAACTTGCCCTGTTCGAGCCCGCGCTGGTTCGCGAGGCACTACTAGCCTCTTTTGTAAAACTCAGCCCACGGGTGCAGTGGCGTAACCCGGTGATGTTTATCGTCTGGATCGGCAGCCTGCTCACTACCCTGCTGGCGATAGCGATGGCCGCAGGCTATCTCAGCGGCAGCGCAGCCTTTACCGGCGCGATTAGCCTCTGGCTCTGGTTTACCGTGCTGTTTGCCAACGTCGCCGAAGCGCTGGCCGAGGGGCGCAGCAAGGCCCAGGCCAGCAGCCTGAAGGGGGTCAACAAAACCGCCTTCGCCCGTAAGCTGCGCGCCCCGCAGTATGGCGCACCAACCGATCGCATCCCTGCCGCCGATCTGCGCCGGGGCGACGTGGTGCTGGTCGAAGCGGGAGATATCATCCCCTGCGACGGCGAGGCCATTGAGGGGGGCGCGTCGGTGGATGAGAGCGCCATTACCGGCGAGTCTGCCCCGGTGATCCGTGAATCCGGGGGCGATTTTGCCTCCGTAACCGGCGGCACGCGCATTCTCTCAGACTGGCTGGTGATCCGCTGTAGCGTCAACCCCGGCGAGACCTTCCTTGACCGGATGATTGCCATGGTCGAGGGCGCGCAGCGGCGGAAAACGCCCAACGAGATCGCGCTGACCATTCTGCTGGTGGCCCTGACGATTGTCTTCCTGCTGGCCACCGCCACCCTGTGGCCCTTCTCCGCCTGGGGCGGGACGGCGGTGAGCGTCACCGTGCTGGTCGCCCTGCTGGTGTGCCTGATCCCGACCACCATCGGGGGCCTGCTCTCTGCTATCGGCGTCGCTGGCATGAGTCGAATGCTTGGGGCGAACGTGATTGCCACCAGCGGCCGGGCGGTAGAAGCTGCGGGGGATATCGACGTGCTGCTGCTGGATAAGACCGGGACCATCACCCTCGGCAACCGTCAGGCCGCCGAATTTTTACCGGCTCGGGGAGTAGACGAGCGCACGCTGGCCGATGCGGCGCAGCTGGCGTCGCTGGCGGATGAGACCCCGGAGGGGCGCAGCATCGTGGTGCTGGCGAAGCAGCGCTTTAACCTGCGCGAGCGCGACGTCCAGAGCCTGAACGCCACCTTTGTTCCCTTTACCGCCCAGACGCGGATGAGCGGTATCAACATTCAGGATCGGCAGATCCGCAAAGGCTCGGTGGATGCCCTGCGTCGTCACATTGCCGCTAACGGCGGCGAGTTTCCCGCCGAGGTCGAGGCGCTGGTTGAACAGGTGGCGAGCCGGGGCGCGACGCCGCTGGTGGTCGCCGAGGGCAACCGCGTGCTGGGCATCATTCCCCTGAAGGACGTGGTAAAAGGTGGGATCAAAGCCCGCTTCGCCCAGCTGCGCAAGATGGGCATCAAAACGGTGATGATCACCGGCGATAACCGCCTCACCGCCGCCGCGATTGCCGCCGAGGCGGGGGTCGATGACTTTCTGGCGGAAGCCACGCCGGAAGCCAAGCTGGCACTTATCCGCCAGTATCAGGCCGAAGGTCGGCTGGTGGCGATGACCGGCGACGGCACCAACGATGCCCCAGCGCTGGCCCAGGCCGACGTGGCGGTGGCAATGAACTCCGGCACCCAGGCGGCAAAGGAGGCAGGGAATATGGTGGATCTCGACTCCAACCCCACCAAGCTGATCGAGGTGGTGCATATCGGTAAACAGATGCTGATGACCCGCGGCTCGCTGACCACCTTCAGCATCGCCAACGACGTGGCGAAGTATTTCGCCATTATCCCCGCCGCGTTTGCAGTCACCTACCCGCCGCTCAACGCCCTGAATATTATGCATCTCCACTCACCCAGCTCGGCGATCCTGAGCGCGGTGATCTTCAATGCGTTGATTATTATCGTCCTGATCCCGCTGGCCTTAAAAGGGGTGAGCTATACGCCGCTCTCGGCCCAGGCGATGCTGCGCCGTAATCTGTGGATCTACGGCCTGGGCGGGCTGATCGTGCCCTTTATCGGTATCAAAGCCATCGATCTCCTGTTAACGCTTTTTGGCCTGGTCTAAGAGGATCACACCATGACGTCACTTCGTTCCGCGTTTCTGCTATTGGTGCTGTTAACGCTGATCACCGGCGGGCTCTATCCGCTGGTCACCACCCTGCTCGGCCAGGGACTGTTTCCGGCGCAGGCCAACGGCTCGCTGATCCTGGAGGATAATCAGATCCGTGGCTCGCATCTGATCGGCCAGGACTTTACTGCGCCGGGCTACTTCCACGGTCGCCCTTCCGCTACCGCTGACGCCCCCTATAATCCGCTGGCCTCCGGGGGCAGCAACCTGGCGGGCAGCAATCCGGCGCTTGATGAGGCGATTACCGCCCGCGTCGCGGCGCTGCGGGCCGCCAACCCGCAGGCTAACCCGCGCGTGCCGGTCGAACTGGTCACC
>NZ_DAMACX010000038.1:0-44923 GCF_031998825.1 Pseudescherichia sp. | reverse complement strand
TTGCATTCCTAAGTTCAGAGGTAGTCATGATTAAGAAAATCGGTGTGTTGACAAGTGGCGGTGATGCGCCTGGCATGAACGCTGCAATTCGTGGCGTAGTCCGGGCAGCATTGACTGAAGGTCTGGAAGTCTGCGGCATTTACGACGGCTATCTGGGCCTGTATGAAGACCGTATGGTGCAACTCGACCGCTACAGCGTCTCCGACATGATCAACCGTGGCGGCACGTTCCTTGGCTCTGCTCGCTTCCCGGAGTTCCGTGAAGAGCATATCCGCGCCGTGGCTATCGAAAACATGAAAAAACGCGGCATCGACGCGCTGGTGGTCATCGGCGGCGACGGCTCTTATATGGGGGCAAAACGCCTGACCGAGATGGGCTTCCCGTGTATCGGCCTCCCGGGCACTATCGATAACGACGTTGCCGGTACCGACTACACCATCGGCTACTTCACCGCGCTGCATACCGTCGTTGAAGCGATTGACCGCCTGCGCGATACCTCCTCTTCCCACCAGCGTATCTCCATCGTGGAAGTGATGGGCCGCTACTGTGGCGATCTGACCCTGGCGGCGGCTATTGCCGGTGGCTGTGAGTTTATCGTCCTGCCGGAAGTTGAGTTTAACCGTGAAGATCTGGTGAGCGAGATCAAAGCTGGGATCGCCAAAGGTAAAAAGCATGCCATCGTGGCGATTACCGAGCATATCTGCGATATCGACGAGCTGGCGAAGTACATCGAGTCTGAGACCAAGCGCGAAACCCGTGCCACCGTTCTCGGCCACATCCAGCGCGGCGGCTCTCCGGTCCCTTACGACCGTATTCTGGCCTCCCGTATGGGTGCCTACGCCATTGAACTGCTCCTGCAGGGCCACGGCGGCCGCTGCGTCGGTATTCAGAACGAGAAGATGGTGCACCATGACATCATCGACGCTATCGAAAATATGAAGCGTCCGTTTAAAGGCGACTGGCTGGACTGCGCTAAGAAGCTCTACTAACAGTAATTTTCGCCGGGTGGCGGCTGCGCCTTACCCGGCCTACAACGCCATCCCGTAGGCTCGGTAAGCGTAGCGCCACCGAGCTTTTTTTCGCCTAACCCCATCTTTATTCCCCTTCGTTATAGCCAATCTTTTTTTATTCTTTAATCATTGATCCACTTTCTGGCACGCTGAGTCCATCACAACACAACTCAACATAAGAGAGTGAGCGATGAACAAATGGGGTGTAGGGTTAACGTTGCTGCTGGCCTCCGGCAGCGTTCTGGCAAAGGACATTCAGCTTTTAAACGTCTCTTACGATCCAACGCGTGAGCTGTACGAGCAGTACAACAAAGCATTTAGCGCACACTGGAAGCAGGAGACCGGTGATAACGTGACTGTTCGCCAGTCGCACGGCGGCTCAGGCAAACAGGCTACCTCCGTCATCAATGGCATCGAAGCCGATGTGGTGACCCTGGCACTGGCCTATGACGTTGATGCCATCGCCGAACGTGGACGCATCGACAAAAACTGGATCAAACGCCTGCCGGATAACTCCGCGCCCTATACCTCCACCATCGTTTTCCTGGTGCGTAAAGGCAACCCGAAACAGATCCACGACTGGAACGATCTGATTAAGCCGGGCGTCTCGGTGATCACGCCGAACCCGAAAAGCTCCGGCGGTGCACGCTGGAACTACCTGGCGGCGTGGGGCTACGCTCTGCACCACAACAACAATGACCAGGCTAAAGCGCAGGACTTCGTGAAAGCGCTCTTCAAGAACGTGGAAGTGCTGGACTCCGGCGCACGTGGGGCGACCAATACCTTCGTTGAGCGTGGCATCGGTGACGTGCTGATCGCCTGGGAGAACGAGGCGCTGCTGGCCACTAACGAGTTGGGCAAAGACAAGTTTGAAATTGTCACCCCGAGCGAGTCTATCCTCGCCGAACCGACCGTCTCCGTGGTTGACAAAGTGGTCGATAAAAAAGAGACCAAAGCCGTGGCTGAAGCCTATCTGAAGTATCTTTACTCCCCGGAAGGGCAGGAGATCGCGGCGAAAAACTTCTACCGTCCGCGTAACCCGGACGTAGCGAAGAAATATGACAGCGAGTTCCCGAAACTCAAGCTGTTCACCATTGATGATGAGTTTGGTGGCTGGACAAAAGCCCAGAAGGATCACTTCTCTAACGGTGGTACCTTCGACCAAATCAGCAAGCGTTAAGACTAACGGCCCCGCGGGGCCGTTTTTTTGTCCCACTATTAATGGCGTTTACTGAACCCTCCTGTCGCCGTAGACTCGGTGAAAAAATAGCAGGAGACAGGCATGTCACTCTGGTTAACGCACCCTCTGTTCCTTCCCTCACTGATTATCGGTATTACCATCGTGCTGTGGGCGGCCTCCCTGCTGCCGGAGTTTATTACCGCGCTGCTCTTCTTTGCCGCTGCCATGGTAGCCAAAATCGCACCGGCGGACGTTATTTTCGGCGGCTTTGCCTCGTCGGCATTCTGGCTGGTCTTTAGCGGCTTTGTGCTGGGCGTGGCGATCCGCAAGACCGGGCTGGCTGACCGGGCGGCGAGGGCGATCTCGGCGAAACTGACGGATTCGTGGCTGTTGATGGTGGGCAGCGTCGTGTTACTGAGCTATGCCCTGGCCTTTATCATGCCGTCGAACATGGGGCGCATCGCCCTGCTGATGCCCATTGTTGCCGCGATGGCGGCGCGGGCCGGGATCAATGAGGGGTCGCGGGCATGGTTTGGCCTGGCGCTGGCGGTGGGTTTTGGTACCTTCCAGCTCTCCGCCACCATTCTGCCGGCTAACGTGCCGAACCTGGTGATGAGCGGCGCGGCGGAAGGGGCGTTTGGTATCCATCTCAACTACGTTCCCTATCTGCTGCTGCATACCCCGGTGCTGGGCATTTTGAAGGGGCTGATCCTGATTGCGCTCATCTGCTGGCTCTTTCCCGGCAGGCCCCACGCGGCGCGCGATCTCGAACCCGCTGCACCGATGAGCCGGGACGAGAAGCGGCTCGCCTGGATGCTGGCAGTCGTACTTATCCTGTGGGTGACAGAGAGCTGGCATGGAGTTGGCCCGGCCTGGACCGGACTGGTGGCGGCCTGCGTGACGCTGCTGCCGCGTATCGGCTTTATTAACGGGGAGGAGTTCTCTAAAGGGGTGAACATCCGGACCTGCATCTACGTGGCGGGGATTTTAGGCCTGGCGATCACGGTGACGCAAACCGGTATTGGCCGTGCGGTGGGCGACGCCCTGCTGCATATTATGCCGCTCGATCCGCAAAATCCGTTTACCAGTTTCCTGGCGCTGACCGGCATTACTACCGCGCTTAACTTTATTATGACCGCCAACGGTGTTCCGGCACTCTATACCACCCTGGCCAAGAGCTTCTCTGACGCTACCGGGTTCCCGCTGCTGTCGGTGATTATGATCCAGGTGCTGGGGTACTCGACGCCGCTGCTGCCGTACCAGGCCTCGCCCATCGTGGTGGCGATGGCGTTAGGCAAGGTACCCGCACGGGCGGGGATCTTGCTCTGTCTGGCACTGGCGGTGGCAACGTATCTGGTACTGCTGCCGCTGGACTATCTGTGGTATCAGGTATTGGGAAAACTCTAATCCTCTTCTGCGAAAGTCGTTCTCTTAATCCTTAAGTTTTGTGAGGTGATAGAGGGATTTATCCTTGATGATGCTGGTTAATACCTCAGCGCGCATCTGCGCGCTGAACATTCAAGGATGGATTTATGGACAGTTTAACCCCTGTACGATGTTGGCCCGCCATCATTGCTATTGCTATCACCTTGACCATCTCGTTGGTTATTCCCGTACCTGCCGATGTAACGCCTGAGGCGTGGCAGCTGCTGGCGCTGTTTATCGGCACCATTGCAGCGATTATCGGTAAAGCCATGCCTATTGGCGCTATTGCCATAGTGGCGATTATGCTGGTGGCGATGACCGGCGTTACTCACCCCGGTAAACCTACGGCGGCGCTTAGCGATGCGCTGAGCGGCTTCTCTAACCAACTGATCTGGCTGATTGGCCTGTCGATTATGCTTTCGCAAAGTTTGCTTAAAACGGGTCTGGGGGGACGTATCGGCTACGGGTTTATTGCCCTGTTCGGCAAGCGGACAATGGGGATCGCCTGGGCCTTAACCCTGGCGGAAACGCTGATTGCACCGGTGACGCCAAGCAATACTGCGCGCGGCGGCGGCATTATCCACCCTATTATGCGGGCGATTGCAGAGAGCCTTGGCTCTCAGCCTGGCGACAGTGAAAACGGCTCGACGGGGCGTTATCTGGCGTTGGTGAATTACAACATTAACCCCATCACGTCTGCGATGTTTATCACTGCAACCGCGCCAAACCCGTTGATTGTTAGCTTTTTAACCAAAGGTAGCGATGGCGTGCTGAATATGACCTGGGGGATGTGGGCCGTTGCCGCCCTGCTTCCGGCAGTCATATCGCTGATTGTCATGCCGATCGTTATCTGGCTGATCTATCCGCCTGCGATAACGCGTACGCCAGACGCGCCACGTTTTGCCCGGCAAAAGCTGGATGCGCTTGGCCCCCTATCCCTCGCCGAGAAGATTACTTTGGCGGTCTTCATTTTACTGCTTTGCCTGTGGGCTGATGTGCCAGCCATGGTAATGGGAAGCAGCTGGAGCGTGAACCCGACCAGCGCAGCGCTAATCGGCCTCTCTATTCTGTTACTCACTGGGGTATTAAGCTGGGAGGATATTCTTAAGTGCCGCGGGGCCTGGGATACCATCGTTTGGTTCGCCGCATTGGTCATGATGGCAGAGTTTCTAAGCAAGCTGGGGCTTGTGAGCTGGCTGGCGACGAGCGTTGGCAGCGCTATCAGCCACTTAGGCCTGCACTGGAGTATTGCGACGCTGCTTTTGATCCTTATCTATTTCTATTCCCACTACTTTTTCGCCAGCACCACCGCGCATATTACCGCCATGTTTGCCGCTTTCTTCGCTGCGGGGCTGGGATTGGGCGCACCACCTGCGCTGCTTGGTTTAATGCTCGGTTTTTCTTCGTCGCTGATGATGTCGCTGACGCACTATGGAACGGGCACGGCACCCATTATTTTTGGTTCTGGCTACGTTACGCTTGCGGAGTGGTGGAAAACGGGGCTGGTGATGTCGGTAGTCAATCTGCTGATTTGGGGCGTTACCGGTGCCCTCTGGTGGCACTGGTTAGGATACTGGTAAGGCAGAACGAGAGTATGACGGGGGAGACGATCCCCCGTCACTGCAGGATTACGCCTGTTTAGCCGCTTCCGCTGCCTTCACAATCACTGCGAACGCGTCAGCTTTCAGGGATGCACCGCCAACCAGCGCACCGTCGATATCCGGCTGGGTGAACAGTTCAGCCGCGTTAGAGGCGTTAACCGAGCCGCCGTACTGAATGATCACTTGCTCAGCCACTTTCGCGTCAGCTTTAGCAATGTGGTCACGGATAAATTTATGCACCGCCTGGGCCTGCGCCGGGGTCGCTGATTTGCCGGTACCGATAGCCCATACCGGTTCGTAGGCAATCACTACGCCTTCGAACGCGGCTGCGCCCTGGGTCTTCAGCACGGCGTCGATCTGACGTGCGCACACTTCTTCGGTTTTACCCGCTTCGTTTTCTGCTTCGGTTTCACCGATGCACAGAACTGGGATCAGACCCTGCTCTTTCAGCACGGCGAATTTTTTCGCGATCAGCTCGTCAGATTCAGCGTGGTAGGTGCGACGCTCTGAGTGACCGATAATGATGTACTGTGCGCCAACGTCTTTCAGCATCTCAGCAGACGTTTCACCGGTAAATGCGCCGGAGAGGTTCACGTCAACGTTCTGCGCGCCGAGGATAATGTGGCTGCCCGCTGCGGCCTGTTTGGCCAGGTCCAGATACATGGCCGGCGGCGCGATTGCTACGCCGCAGCCGGTGACGCCAGCCAGCTCTTTACGCAGGTTAGCTACCAGCTCGTTTACCATCTGGCGGCTGCCGTTCAGTTTCCAGTTACCCATCACTAAAGGATGTCGCATTTTTATTCTCCACGCTTTGTCAGCGAATCAAGGAATATGGCTGCCGTTTGCAGGCAGCATGGTTGTCAAACAGTATAGAGATTCATCCCTGCAAAGGCTTTGCTTTTTATCATTTATTGTTACCTTCAGCACTATCAGATAGCGTCAGCTTAATCGGTTCAACAGCGAAGGTCAGCCCTTTTTCGCCGTTATCTGCTGCAACATAGCGCAGCGCGCCTTCCGTCTCGGCATACCAGGCTTTGCCTTTGCCTCTGTTCAGCAGCTTTTGCACTTTTTGCAGGCTATTGGCTTTGGATAGCTGCGGTGAAAAGGCGCGTAACACTGCGGCCATATACTCCAGCGCTTTGGCTTTCGCCGCTTTCTGCTCTGGCCCCTGAACGGGCAGCCAGGTGATCTGCATCGACTTGATCTTTAGCGTGCCGCGCTCAAGGGCCGTGGAGGCATAGAGCGATTCATTGATCTTGCTGGCGGCCCGGGTCAAATTGGCGCGGTCGTTGCGTGATTCAATGGCGCGAAACTCGTTTAGCGCCAGCCCAGGGTTATCGGCGTTAAACTTCTCCCGGAACTGGCTAATGGATTGATCGAAGGTTGGCGCGCCCGCCAGCAGATAGGGGGCCGTGGCGGCAAGGGGAACCTCTACCGCCAGCGCGGGCAGACAAAACATCAGCCAGGCCAGTAATACGCTCCATTTTTTCATGATCTCTCCCTCTGTTTAGCTATCCCGATTAAAACGATAACCGTCTGGCTTGTCAAAAGCTGACCCGACTAAGGTAAACTACGCAGCACTACGATTATAAGGAACCTTACATGACCATACAGCAGTGGTTATTCTCATTTAAAGGGCGTATTGGACGCCGTGACTTCTGGATCTGGATAGCGCTCTGGGCGCTGTCGATGGTGGCACTCTTTTCACTGGCGGGAAGCGGGCTGGTAGATCTACAGCTGGCTGCCTTTGCGCTGGTGAGCCTGCTCTGGCCAACCACCTGCGTGGTGGTAAAACGGCTGCACGATCGCGGTAAATCAGGCTATTGGGCCTTGCTGCTGATCCTGGCGTGGATGTTGCTGGCCGGACGCTGGGATGTGTTAGGGGGCGTCTGGACGTGGGCGGTAGGGCGCTTTATCCCAACGCTGATTCTGGTCATGCTGCTGGTAGACCTCGGCGCGTTTCTTGGCACGCCGGGCGAAAACAAGTTTGGTAAAACGACGCTGGACGTTAAGTTCCGTTAGCCACCAGGCCCGTTAATTACCAATAGTGCTCAGCGGTCATATGGCCCGGACGACGGCGCAGGTGTTTGGCCATCTGCCGGGTCTCTTTCAGTAGCTGCTGAGTATCACGCACCATCTGCGGATTCCCGCACAGCATCACATGGCTCTCTTCCGCTCGCATCGTCAGCCCGACGGCGCGCTCTAGCTCACCGCTATCAATCAACGCCGGTACACGTCCGTGCAGCGAACCGGCTACCGTTTCGCGACTGACTACCGTCTGAATGCGCAGTTTACCCTCGTAGCGTTTTTGCAGCTCCAGCATCAACGGTAGATAGCTGAGATCCTCGGCATAGCGCGCGGCATGAACCAGCACAAGGTTTTTGAAGCGCTCCAGGTCCTTCCCCTCCTGCAGAATCGAGAGGTAGGGGCCAATGGCTGTTCCGGTAGCCAGCATCCACAGCGTTTCACACTCGGGGATCTCCTCCAGCACAAAGAACCCGGCGGCCTCGCTCACGATCAGCACCTCATCGCCCGGCTTCAGCGCCGCAAGGCGCGGACTCAGCTTGCCGTCCGGTACGGTGACCAGATAAAACTCAAGATTAGGATCGCTGGGAGCGTTAACGTAGGAGTAGGCGCGCTGCACGCGCTCGCCGTCAATCTCCAGGCCCAGCTTGGCAAACTGGCCCGCTTTGAAGGGGTGGATGGGAGCATGAACGGTGAGGCTAAAGAGCGCGTCGGTCCAAAATTCTACCTTCGTAACTTTTCCTGTAATCCAATCCGCCATGATCGTCTCCTGTTCTGTATAGCCTTATCTTCGTCGCTTAAAGCGAACTTTTCCAGCCCAGGCGGGCCGGAAAGCTCGATTGATCAAATGACCTTAGAGAATGTGGCGCTGTACGTCCGCATCTTTGCGATCGAGATAGTGAATCGACTGAATGCGGCGGATAGTACGGGACTTGCCGCGGATCAGCAGGGTTTCGGTGGTGGCCATATTGCCCTTGCGGCTAATGCCGTCGAGCAGATCGCCCTTGGTGATGCCGGTGGCGGAAAAAATCACGTTATCGTTGCGCGCCATGTCGCCCAGCTGCAGCACGCTGCCCGCCTCGATCCCCATCTCTTTACAGCGCGCCAGCTCCTGCTCGCCGATGCGGCGGTTCTCTTCGCTGTCGCCCTTCACGTGATGGCGTGCCAGCAGGCGGCCCTGCATATCACCGTCCAGCGCGCGAATAGCGGCGGCGGAGACCACACCCTCTGGTGCGCCGCCGATACCGTAGAGTACGTCCACTTCGCTGTCTGGCATGCAGGTCAGAATCGAGGCTGCTACGTCGCCATCGGGAATGGCAAACACGCGCACGCCGAGCTGCTGCATCTGGGCGATGACCGCATCGTGGCGCGGTTTCGCCAGGATCGTTACGGTCAGCTCGTCGAGCGGCTTGCCAAGCGCGGCCGCCACGTTACGCAGATTCTCTTCCAGGGGCAGGTCAAGATCGATAGCGCCCCTGGCGCCAGGGCCGACAATCAGCTTCTCCATATACATATCCGGCGCGTTCAGGAAGCTGCCCTTGTCACCCACGGCCAGCACCGCCAGCGCATTGGCCTGGCCCATCGCCGTCATGCGGGTGCCTTCGATAGGATCAACGGCAATATCTACCGCGTCGCCCTGACCGGTGCCGACGCGCTCGCCGATATAGAGCATTGGTGCTTCGTCAATCTCCCCCTCGCCAATCACGATGGTGCCGTCAATGTTGACCTGATTGAGCACAATGCGCATGGCGTTCACCGCCGCGCCGTCGGCAACGTTTTTATCGCCCCGGCCCAGCCACTTGTAGCCGGCCAGCGCAGCCGCTTCCGTCACGCGGGAAAATTCAATAGCAAGCTCTCGTTTCATTGCACACTCGTCATTAAAGGAATTATGCAAAGTTTAACACAGAGATACCCTTAATGAGTTCAGGTTGTTTTTTTATTAGATTCAATGAGTTAACTGTTATTTAGCGTAAGGCGCAATTAATGCGCTATCTTTGAAATAAGGGATTAACGTGTATTGACGACAAAGTCTATTCGCGTAAAATGCGTACAGATTGAAATGAGGGTAAAAGCCATGATTATTGATTTAAGAAATAAAAAAAATGATAATAATACCTCAGGCAGCGAGCAGGCTAATGAAGCATACCCAAAGGGCAATGCCCAAGTTCTAGCATTTCCTTTTACAAAAAGGGATAAAAATATTGATAATGATCAAGCAACCGCTGCAATCCTTAAAAGAGCAAAGTCTCTCAAGTGGTGATTAAAAAATAGATGCTATATATTTAATGCTTTCATGCTAATGAGAGCATTTTTATGGCTAGCAATGCAGTAAAAAAATCAAGCAGCACCATACCCACCTCAAGCATTTCCAATAGCCGCGATACTATAGACAGCATAGTACAGAGACAATCTAATGAATTGATTATTGCTTTCTGTGGACCAATTGGTGCAGGCATCAAATCTGTAAGATTAGCTTTTGAAAAAAATCTGGTAGATTTCGGTTATAAAGTTGAGCATATACATATCAGCGCATTAATGGATGAAATAGATAAGCAAAAACTGAGAACTACCGATGCTTATGATCGATATATAAAAAGACAGGATCAAGGAAATCGTTTACGGAAAAAATACTCTTCTCAAATTTTAGCGGAGGCAGCAATATATGAAATGGCTAAAATTAAACAAAAAGCTAAGCCTCCTGCGCAGGAAGAGGCAAGATTTAACGGTAAATATGCATATCTTATTGATCAACTTAAAAACCCTGCTGAAGTAGAGTTACTTCGATTAGTTTATCAGCACAATTTTTATTTAGTTGGTGTTGTCAGAAATGAAACGGAGCGTAAAAGAAATTTAAGAGATGAAGATATTACTCCTCAACATATAGACGATCTTATTCATCGAGATCGTAAAAGTGGTGGAAATTCAGGGCAGCAAGTTGAAAAAACTATCTTAGATGCTGACTTTTTTATCAGAAACAACCAAAGTCACTCAACTCAGCTAAATACAAAAGTTGAACGCTTTCTTGGCTTGATTCATGGAAGAAATGGATTAACGCCTTCCTTACATGAAAAAGGTATGTTTAATGCTTTTAGCGCATCACTTCAGTCAGCTTGCTTATCTCGTCAGGTAGGTGCAGCTATTGCTGATAAGAATGGCAATATATTGTCCACTGGCCGAAATGATGTTCCCAGGCCGGGAGGAGGACTATACACATTTGAAGATGAAAACAGAGACTATCGATGCATTCATAAAGGCGGTAAATGTTACAATGATATTCATAAGCTAAAAATAAAAGATAAGATTGAAGCGCAGATTAGGCTTAAAATGGATACAATTAATAATGGTTCAGGTGAGAGCGATGAAAGTTCAGCAAAGACTCTTTACGGAAGCTTTACAGACAACTTCATAAAATCATTAACTGATGATATATATAATAATTCGCCTATAAGATCGTTAATAGAATATTCAAGAGCTATTCATGCAGAAATGGATGCAATAACTACACTGGCAAGGACAGGGGAGGCATCTACTTTAAATAAAGTTATGTATACTACAACATATCCTTGCCATAATTGTGCCAGGCATATAGTAGCAGCAGGGATTAATAAAGTTTATTACATTGAACCCTATGAGAAAAGTTTAGCTTTAGATTTGCATGATGATTCGATTAGTGATGTAAACATAAGTGATGGTTTAAAAGTTAATTTTATTCAGTTTGAGGGCATCTCTCCACGGAGGTACACTAAATTCTTTTTTTCAACGGCAGATCGGAAAGATAATTCTGGTAACGCTTTAAAGTTCACAACAAAATATAATAATCATGTCGATATCCAATTTCTTGATAGCTATCAAGAAATCGAAGACAAAGTTTCACAAGCATATATTGGAAAGGTTTTCCCTGAAATAGGATAATATAAGTAGCGGCCTATAATATAATTTTTATAGGCCGCTATAATTTTATTACTCGTCGTGTTCTTCCCACGCCATGGCGCGTTTCACGGCTTTTTTCCAGCCGCTATAGCGGTAGTTACGCTCGGTAGTTTCGATGCCCGGACGGAACTCGCGCTCGATAATCGCTTTCTCCTGGAGTTCGTCGAGGTTCTGCCAGAAGCCCACCGCCAGGCCAGCCAGATAGGCTGCACCCAGGGCCGTGACTTCGCGCACTTCCGGACGCTCAACGCGGGTACCAAGGATATCGGACTGGAACTGCATCAGGAAATTGTTGGCTACCGCGCCACCGTCCACACGCAGGGCATGCAGACGAATGCCGGAGTCGGCCTGCATGGCTTCCAGCACGTCACGGGTCTGATAGGCGATAGATTCCAGCGTCGCGCGGATAATGTGGTTCGAGTTGACGCCACGGGTCAGGCCGAAAATTGCGCCGCGGGCGTAGGGATCCCAGTAGGGCGCGCCGAGGCCGGTAAAGGCCGGTACCACGTACACGCCATTGGTATCTTTCACCTTGGTGGCAAAATACTCGGAGTCGAACGAGTCGCTGATCAGCTTCATCTCGTCGCGCAGCCACTGAATGGATGCCCCCGCCATAAATACCGCGCCCTCCAGGGCGTAGTTCACCTCGCCACGCGGACCGCAGGCGATGGTGGTCAGCAGGCCGTGCTCGGAGGCCACTGCTTTCTCGCCGGTGTTCATCAGCATAAAGCAGCCGGTACCGTAGGTATTCTTCGCCATCCCCTGTTTGACGCAGAGCTGGCCGAAGAGCGCCGCCTGCTGGTCACCGGCGATCCCGGCGATAGGAATACGCGTGCCGCCCTTGCCGCCAATGTTGGTCTGGCCGTAGACCTCAGAGGATTTACGCACCTCGGGCAGCATGGCGCGCGGAATATCCAGCACCTCCAGCATCTTCTCATCCCACTCGAGGGTGTGGATGTTAAACAGCATGGTACGAGAGGCGTTGGTGTAGTCAGTAACGTGGACGCGTCCCTGAGTCATCTTCCAGATCAGCCAGCTATCGACGGTGCCGAACAGCAGCTCGCCGCGCTTAGCGCGCTCACGGGAGCCGTCAACGTGGTCGAGGATCCACTTCACCTTGGTGCCGGAAAAGTAGGGGTCGATCACCAGACCGGTGGTGGCGCGGATGTAATCTTCCAGGCCGTCGCGCTTCAGGTGCTCGCAGATATCGGCGGTACGACGGCACTGCCAGACGATGGCGTTGTGAATGGGTTTGCCGGTCTCTTTATCCCAGATCACCACGGTTTCACGTTGGTTAGTGATGCCGATGGCGGCAATCTGATCGGAGCTAATGTCGGCTTTCGCCAGCACTTCCACCAGCGTTGAGCTTTGGCTGGCCCAGATCTCCATTGGATCGTGCTCGACCCAGCCTGGCTTAGGATAGATTTGTTCGAATTCGCGCTGTGAAACGCTGATGATATTGGCGTCGTGATCCATTACCACGGCGCGAGAGCTGGTCGTCCCCTGGTCCAGCGCAACGATATATTTTTTCTCAGTCATCATTTTTTCCCGTAGTCACATTACAGCGACGCTTTGTGTTGTGCGGCAGTGGCAGCTGGCTCTTTCACTTCTTCCTCGCGGATATCGCAGGGCAGGTGGCGGCCAATCAGCTTACGATAACCAAACGCGCCGAGCGCTGCACCTGCTACCGGTCCGAACAGCGGCACCAGGAAGTAAGGAATCTCTTTGCCGCCGGTAAAGGCGACGTCGCCCCAGCCTGCAAGCCAGGCGAAGGCTTTTGGCCCGATATCACGCGCCGGGTTCATCGCAAAACCGGTCAGCGGCCCCATAGAGGCACCAATTACCGCAATCAGCAGGCCAATCAGCAGCGGAGCCAGCGGGCCGCGTGGAATACCGTTGCCATCATCGCCGAGCGCCATGATCACGCCCATCAGGATAGCGGTAATCACCATTTCAACCGCGAAGGCCTGCACAAAATTGATGTGCGGATTCGGATAGGTTGAAAATATTCCGGCCAGATCCAGACTCTCGACGCTGCCGCGTACCATGTGATGCGTCTGTTCAAAATCATAAAACAGGTTGTAATAGAGGCCGTAGACCAGCGCGGCGGCACAAAACGCGCCGGCAAACTGCGAGGCGATAAACGGCGCGACTTTGCGCCCGTCAAAGCAGGCGAACAGCCACAGGGCAATGGTCACCGCCGGGTTGAGATGCGCCCCGGAGACCCCGGCGGTCAGGTAGATGGCCATCGCCACGCCCAGACCCCAGATGATACTGATCTCCCACTGGCCGAAGGAGGCTCCAGCCACCTTCAGCGCCGCAACACAGCCAACCCCGAAGAAAATCAACAACCCGGTACCGAGGAACTCGGCGATGCACTGGCCTTTTAAGGTCGATGTTTGACTCATAATCGGATCCTAAAGTGTGTGTAATGGTTATTGTTAGCATGGCGAGCAGAGACAGCCATGATGTCTGTAGACATAGTGTTAATTTATCGTTAACGAGCAAAAACGAGAAATATCGAAATCAAAATGTGTGTACTGTGTCAATAAAATGAGCGTTTTCGCGCCATAGAGCGCAGATTTTTTCCAGGGGATAATTTGAGGATGAATCATTTCTTTAACGAATCGATTAACAAATCATACGCTGCGGAAGGGTGTAAACCAGGCGAAGGATGAAAAGTGTTGCAAACCGCAAACTACGTGCCCTGGCGCTGGACAGGGGCGACGGGGCTTCATACAATCGGGGCTATGTTGTGCGCGTTTATATTAAAGCGTCGCCTTGCAATTCAGGAGAGGTATGACCATGTCATTAGAAGTATTTGAGAAACTGGAAGCAAAAGTACAGCAGGCGATTGACACCATCACGTTGCTGCAGATGGAAATCGAAGAGCTGAAAGAGAAAAACAACGGCCTGTCGCAGGAAGTGCAGAATGCGCACCACCACCGCGAAGAGCTGGAGCGTGAAAATCATCAGCTACGCGAACAGCAGAACGGCTGGCAGGATCGCCTCCAGGCGCTCTTAGGCCGCATGGAAGAAGTCTAATTACGCTTTATCTTTCGCGTAATGATCAATATTAAGTAGGCCGGGTAAGCGAAGCGCTACCCGGCTTTTTATTACTCGATATCGAGCGGATCTTCGGAGAGGATGATGCCGGTGTTATCGGCATAGAGGTGGTCGCCAGAGAAGAAGGTGACGCCGCCAAAGTTAACGCGGATATCGCTTTCCCCAATGCCTTCCCCTGCTGCCCCCACCGGGATCGCGGCAATCGCCTGGATACCGATGTCCAGCTCTTCAAGATCGTCCACCTGGCGCACCGCGCCGTAGACCACAATGCCTTCCCATTCGTTCTGGGCGGCAAGGCGTGCCAGTTCAGCATCGATCAGTGCGCGACGAACGGAACCGCCGCCGTCAATCAGCAGAACGCGACCACGACCATTCTGTTCGAGCAGATCGTAAAGCAACCCGTTATCCTCGAAACATTTCACCGTGATGATTTGTCCGCCAAACGACGACCGCCCACCAAAGTTGGAGAACAGCGGTTCCACGACGTTGACATCTTCCTGGTAGATGTCACAAAGCTCGGAAGTATCGTATTTCATAGGATTTACGTTTAGTTGCTGCGAGAACTCACAGTATATCGCGCATAATGCATTGTTGGCAAAATCATCAATTGTTAATTGATATTTGTCAGCTAAAGCAGCGTCTTGCTGAGCACAATCCCGACCACAAACAGCAGGTTAGTCAGCAGCGCGCCTTTAACGGTGCGTTCGAGCATCGGCGGCATCGCGGCAGGGTCTTGCTCCCGCAGCACATAGCGCGCCTGACGCACCAGCAGCGGTGCAGCCAGAATGAACAGCCAGCCCCACAGGCTGTACAGGTAGAGCAGGTTAAACAGCCCCAGGCAGAGCAGTGCGCCGAGCAGCAGACAGGCGTGATAGCGGCGGGCGTTCACCGGTCCCAGACGCACTACTAGCGTGTTTTTGCCGTTGGCGCGATCGCTGTCGATATCGCGCAGGTTGTTGACGTTGAGCACCGCCGTCGCCAGCAGACCGCAGGCGGTAGCCGGTAAGAACATCGCCGGGATCAGGGTATGCGCCTGCAAGTAGCCGCTACCCATTACGCTGAGCCAGCCAAAAAAGAGCAGCACCGAAATATCCCCAAGGCCGAGATAGCCATACGGGCGGCGGCCAATGGTGTAGGTGATGGCGGCGACAATCGACAGTCCGCCCAGCGCCATGAAGCCAATAAAATCCGCTACCGTCTGATACGCAACCAGTACCAGCGCCAGGCCAGAGAGGCAGCTGAGCGTGACGGTCACCATCAGGGCGAGTTTCATCTGCCTCTGGCTGATGGCCCCTTTCTGCATTCCCCGCAGCGGCCCGATACGGTCCGGTTTGTCGCTGCCCTTAACCGCGTCACCGTAGTCGTTAGCCAGATTGGAGAGGATCTGCAGCAGTCCGGCGGTAACGAGGGCCAGCACGGCCACCCGCAGATCAAAGTGGCCTTGCCACCAGGCGAGGGCGGTGCCGACCACAATCGCGGCAAACGCAAGGGGAAGGGTCTTCGGACGCAGGCTTTCCAGCCAGGCCTGAGTACGCGTCAGGGTATATTCAGTCATAGGATTCTGCCAATATAAATGGGGCTATATAGCCCCATCAACAGTAATGAAAACGTGCTGAGCGCGATTATAGAATAAAACGGCTCAGGTCTTCATCTGCTACCAGCTCATCCAGGTGCTTGCTCACATAAGCGGCATCGATTGTCACCGATTCGCCGTTCAGATCGCTGGCGTCATAGGAGATATCCTCCATCAGACGCTCCAGAACGGTGTGCAGACGACGGGCACCAATGTTTTCCGTGGTCTCGTTCACCTGCCATGCAGCCTGGGCAATACGTTTGATACCGTCGTCGGTAAAGTCGATGTTGACGCCTTCGGTAGCCATCAGCGCCTTGTACTGCACGGTTACGGAGGCGTTTGGCTCAGTCAGGATGCGCTCAAAGTCCTCGGTGGTCAGCGCCTGCAGCTCAACGCGGATCGGCAGACGACCCTGCAGTTCAGGGATCAGATCCGACGGCTTCGCTACCTGGAACGCACCGGAGGCGATAAACAGGATGTGATCGGTTTTCACCATGCCGTGCTTGGTGGATACGGTGCAGCCTTCCACCAGCGGCAGCAGGTCGCGCTGTACGCCTTCACGGGAGACGTCCGGGCCGGAGGATTCGCCGCGCTTACAGATTTTATCGATCTCATCGATAAACACGATACCGTGTTGTTCAACGGCGTCGATAGCGTCCTGCTTCAGCTCTTCCGGGTTCACCAGCTTGGCCGCTTCCTCTTCAATCAGCAGCTTCATAGCGTCTTTGATCTTCAGCTTACGCGCCTTCTGCTTCTGGCCGCCCAGGTTCTGGAACATCGACTGCAGCTGGCTGGTCATCTCTTCCATGCCCGGAGGTGCCATGATCTCCACGCCCATCGGCGCAGCGGCGAGGTTAATCTCTACCTCTTTGTCGTCCAGCTGGCCTTCACGCAGTTTCTTGCGGAACGCCTGGCGGGCAGCAGATGGCTCCTGAGACTGTTCAGACTGGCCCCAGTTATCTTTCGCTGGCGGGATCAGCACGTCGAGAATGCGCTCTTCCGCCATCTCTTCCGCACGGTAGCGGTTCTTCTCGATCGACTGCATACGCACCATCTTCACGGCGGCATCGGTCAGATCGCGGATAATCGAGTCAACTTCTTTACCGACATAGCCGACTTCGGTGAATTTAGTCGCTTCCACCTTGATGAAAGGTGCATTGGCAAGCTTCGCCAGACGGCGGGCGATTTCAGTTTTACCGACGCCGGTTGGGCCGATCATCAGAATGTTTTTCGGCGTGACTTCATGGCGCAGCTCTTCGTCGAGCTGCATACGACGCCAGCGGTTACGCAGGGCAATCGCAACAGAGCGCTTGGCATTGTCCTGACCGATAATGTGTTTGTTCAGTTCGCTGACAATTTCGCGTGGGGTCATTTCAGACATGGGAGATCCTTACGCTTTAGAGTTTAATTCTTCAATGGTGTGGTTATGGTTGGTATAGATGCAGATATCACCTGCAATATCCAACGCCTTCACCGCAATGTCGCGCGCGTTCATCTCGGTGTTTTCCAACAGAGCGCGGGCGGCGGCCTGGGCATACGGGCCGCCGGAGCCGATAGCAATCAGGTCGTTTTCAGGCTGCACAACGTCGCCGTTACCGGTGATAATCAGCGAGGCGTTTTCATCCGCCACAGCCAGCAGCGCTTCGAGCCTGCGCAGCATGCGATCGGTACGCCAGTCTTTTGCCAGCTCAACGGCGGCTTTCACCAGGTGGCCCTGGTGCATCTCCAGCTTGCGCTCAAACAGTTCAAACAGCGTGAAGGCGTCTGCGGTACCGCCGGCAAAACCTGCGATAACTTTATCGTTGTACAGACGGCGTACTTTTTTCACGTTGCCTTTCATTACGGTATTGCCCAGCGTGGCCTGGCCATCACCGGCAATCACTACCTGACCGTTACGGCGAACACTTACAATTGTTGTCACGAGCAGACCCCTTTGTTGCAATCAGATGAGTCGCCCCGCACGGTGTACGGGGCAGAATGCAATTATAGATGGGGGAGATTTTGGGGGTTTCAACCCCCGGAGGCGAGACGAATGCAGTTTGCGTGGCCGGCCAGCTTCAGGCGATTGATGGTGCCATCGACGTTATCTTTGCCTTTGACCGGACCAATCACGACGCGATTCCAGCCATTGTTGGTGGTGATCCGCGAATCAAAGCCTTCGAACGCCAGCTGGGCGCGAACGGTCTCCGCCTGCTCTGCGCCTTTAAACGAACCGCACTGCACCATCCAGCGACGCTCATCTTTTTTCTCAGCGGCAGGTTTCGCCGCTTCCGGCTCACGCGTGACGGGGGCAGCCTGCTGCGTTTTCGGCGCGGCGGCGGTATGTGCCGGGGTTTGCAGCAGATCCTGATACGGCTGGTTATTGGCGGCAGATTTCGGCTGCTGGCTCTGGCGCGGTGCCTGCGCGCTCTGCACCGTGCGGGTCTGCGGCTGCTCCGTCAGACGCGGCTGGGCTTGCTGCTGCTGAGTTTGCTGCTGTTGGAGCTGCTGCACCTGACGCTGGCGTTGCAGGGTCTGCTGGCGCTGGGCTGGCGTCTGCTCGTTCCAGGGCACCTCGTTGAGCTGGGTCGGCTGCTGGCGCATATCGGCCTGCATCTGCTCTAACAGCTGACGCTGCTCGTTAGTCAGCTGATCCGGGTTCATCACCTCGCCGCCCGCAGAAGGTTCGGTTGGCGCACGCACGCCTGGCTGACGGCTCTCCAGCTCTTTGATATAGCGCCAGCGCTCTTCCGGCTTCGGCGGTAGGCCGTTGCCCGGGACCTTCTGGCTTTGCAGGGTCTCGGACTCCTCTTTTTTATGATGGGTAATAAAGTACAGGCCACCGAGAAAGGCGACCAGCACAACAGGCGTATTACGTTGCTTCTTCCTTGAGGTGCTCGTTTTTCGCCGCGAAGGAGCCGACTGGCTGCGGCGTACATAATCTCGTTGTGCCACTATCGTTTCGCTGTATTCATTCGTTTATTGGTCCGTCATGTTACTTAAGCGACGGGACTTTGACCAGACACGGAAGTCTGAAAGCCGACGCTGTTACGTAAGCGCCTGTGTCGACCCTCGGACGATTAATTCGCACTCCAGCAGGCGGGATCCGCTGCTCACTGTCTGGCCATGTAGCTGATCCAGAAGCAATAGCATCGCCTCGCGGCCAATCTCAAAGCGCGGCTGGGCGACCGTCGTCAGCGGCGGATCGCAGAATTGGGAGAGCGAAATATTATCGAAACCAATGATAGACAGATCCTGAGGAATCTTCAGACCCTGCCGTTTTGCGCAGGAGAGCGCACCGAGCGCCATCACATCGCTGTGGCAGAATACCGCCGTAGGCGGCTTCGGCAGCGCCAGCAGCTGCTCCATGGCGCTGCTTCCCGCCTCGTAGGTGAAGTTGCCCCGGGCGATATAGTGCGGATCGACGGTAATACCGGAGCGGCGCAGTGCCTGGACGTAACCCTGCAGACGGTAGTGACACAGCGGCATCTCCTCCGGCCCGGCGATGCAGCCAATCCGCTGATGCCCCTGCTCCAGCAGGTAGTTAACGGCGTTAAATGATGCCGTCAGGTTATCGATGTGCACCGTAGGCAGCTCCAGCTCCGGCGCGAACTCGTTGGCCATCACCATCGGCGGCAGGTTACGCTGCTCCTCAATACTGGCGTCGAACGGCAGACGCGACCCGAGCAGCAGCATACCGTCAATCTGCTTGGTGATGATCAGATCGATGAACGTCTTCTCCTGCTGATTCTGGTGGGCGCAGTCGCCAATCAGAACCAGATAACCCTGCTCGGCCGCCGTCACTTCAATACCGCGAATGATTTCGCTGAAAAAGGGATCGCAGATGTCCGGCACGATGACCAGCAGCGTGCGCGACTCGTTGCGCTTAATGTTGCGCCCCATCGCCTGCGGCAAATAGCCTACCTCCAGCGCCGCCTGCTCAACGCGGTTACGGGTCGCCTGGGAGACTTTATCCGGGTTCATCAACGCCCGGGACACGGTTGCCGTCGAAACCTTCGCTTTCTGGGCAACATCTTTCATGGTCGCCGCAGCAACCTCTTTCTTAACCTTCACCTTTTCTCCTCGCATGCCTGGCATAAGCGCAGGCGCATCCCTTATGTGCGACATTACCCACATTTTTAGCAGATCGTTTATCAGTACGGTTACAGTATTTTCAGGAAAATTGTGATGAAGGCTAAATTTTTCGATCCCACTCGCATCCCTGACCCCGTTAACCCTCAATGGGATCCACGTCTAACACCCACTTCACCTTGCGCGCCTCCGGCAGCGTATTAATCAGCGCCAGCGCGCCGCTGACGATATGCTGCAGGCGAATACGCGAGGGGTGCTGAAGCAGCAGCTGCCAGCGGTAGCGGCCGCCGCGCTTCGGGGCAAGGGCAGGCACCGGACCGAGCAACCAGAGGTGGCTATCCACCAGCGGGCTGGCCTGGAGCAGATTGCGCAGCTGCTGCAAAAAGAGCGGGGCCTGCTGGTTGTTATGATCTTCCGCGCGGATGATGACGTGGCTGGTCCACGGCGGCAGCTGGAGCGTCTGCCGCTCTGCCAGCGCCTCCTCGGCAAAGGCGTCGTAGCCTTTATAAAGCAGCGTTTGCAGAAGCGGGTGCTCAGGATGGTGCGTCTGTAAAATCACCTCGCCCTGCTTGCCCGCCCGTCCGGCACGCCCGGAGACCTGAGTGTAGAGCTGGGCGAAACGCTCGGCAGCGCGGAAGTCGGCCGAGAAGAGCGCTCCGTCGACGTCGAGCAGCGCCACCAGGGTGACGTCCGGGAAATGGTGTCCCTTTGCCAGCATCTGCGTGCCGATCAAGATACGCGCGCCGCCGCGATGCACTTCTGCCAGATGCTGCTCTAGCGCCCCTTTGCGGCTGGTGGTGTCGCGATCGATACGTGAGATCGCCACGCCGGGAAAGAGGGGGGTTAGCGCCTGCTCAAGCTGCTCGGTGCCCAGCCCCACCGGGACCATATGCGTGGAGCCGCAGGCGGGGCACTGGCGCGGCACCGGACGCTGACTGTCGCAGTGGTGACAGCGCAGCTGGTGCTGGGCCTGATGCAGCGTGTAGTAGTGATCGCAGCGCGGGCACTCGGCTATCCAGCCGCAGTCGTGGCAGAGCAGCGCCGGAGCAAAGCCGCGACGGTTGAGGAACAGGATCACCTGGTTATTGGCCTGCAGGTGCTGGCGCATCCGGCTAATTAATGCCGGGGAGAGGCCCGCCTGCAGCTGCTGGCCCTTGAGATCGAGCACGTGCTGGTTGGCCGGTCGGGCGTTGCCTGCCCGGCGAGTGAGGCGCAGCAGGCGGTATTTCTTCTGCCGCACGTTGTGCAGCGTCTCCAGCGCGGGAGTAGCCGAGCCGAGGATAATCGGGATCTGCTCGCTGTGGGCGCGGTAGACCGCCAGATCGCGGGCGTGGTAGCGCCAGCCTTCCTGTTGTTTGTAGGAGCTGTCGTGCTCCTCATCGATCACGATGACGCCAAGATTTTTAAACGGCGTGAACAGCGACGAGCGGGTACCAATCACAATCGCCGCTTCGCCGTTGCTGGCCTTCAGCCAGCTGCTCAGGCGTTCGCTGTCGTTCAGCCCGGAGTGGAGCACCTCTACCGGGGCGTTAAACCGCTCCCGGAAGCGGGCAATGGTTTGTGGTGTCAGGCCGATCTCCGGGACCATCACCAGCGCCTGTTTGCCCTGGGCAAGGATATTCTCCAGCACGCTCAGGTAGACCTCGGTCTTCCCGGAGCCGGTAACGCCCGCCAGCAGCCAGGCGGAGAAGGTGTTGGCCTCGCTGTGAATGGCTCCCACGGCCGTGGCCTGCTCGGTGTTGAGCCGCAGGCGCTCGCCGCTGACGGCATAGCCTTCACGCCAGTCGCGGGGGACGGGCGCTTCGCTGTTCAGCTCGCACAGTCCTTTGCTGCGCAGCGCCTGTAGCGCCGCGTCGTTAAATTCGAGTTCGGCCACCTGATGCCGCCAGATCTTCCCCTGGCGCAGGGCGGAGAGCGCCTGCTGCTGCTTTGGCGAGCGCTTGAGGCTGTTGATATCCACCGCCTGGCCCTGCTCTGTCGCGAACCAGTACCAGAGCGGTGCGGCGCTGGCGGGTTTCCCCTGGCGCAGCAGCACGGGCAGGGCGTGAAACAGCACGTCGCCCAGCGGATGATGGTAATACTCCGCCGCCCACAGCAGCAGTCGCCAGACCGAAGGAGAGAACACCGGCTCGCTGTCCAGTACCTCCACCACGCTCTTTAGCTCGGCCAGAGGCAATTCGCTGCTGTCGCTTACCGAGACCACGACGCCCACCCGCTGCTGCTTGCCGAACGGCACGCGCACGCGGCAGCCCGCACGGGCAGACAGATCGGCGGGCAGCAGATAGTCAAAGGTGCGGGGCAGCGGGACGGGTAGGGCAACGTGAGCAACGGGCATTTTTTTATCCATGCACTTGAAACTGGCGGGATAGTATACACATTGTGAGAAGGCAGATGCGGATCTGTTTGCATCCGGCGGTTAATTTCTGTATGATTCGCCGCCTTTGGTGTTGCATTCTGCCGCCAAAGCTAAAATTAATTATCTCGCATGGTGTCCGGCGTTAGGGTCGGAAGAGCGATGCGGCCTTAACTGAGGTTTCTCCCATGAAAAAAGGTATTCACCCGAATTACACTGCGATTACTGCAACCTGTTCTTGCGGTAACGTGATCAAAACTCACTCCACCGTGGGTCACGATCTGAACCTGGACGTGTGCGGCGCATGCCACCCGTTCTACACTGGCAAGCAGCGTGACGTTGCTACCGGTGGCCGTGTTGACCGCTTCAACAAGCGCTTCAGCATCCCAGGCAGCAAGTAAGTCGCTGCTTAGAAAAAACCGCCTCCGGGCGGTTTTTTTGTGCCCTTTTATAGGCAACAACATTATATATGTTTATATAAATTACTATAATTCATTAATATTACTTATAATAAAAAGCGCTCCCGTCTATATAAAATGATGCAAATCAATAAAGCACATTATTTCAGAGGCTTAATAGTACATTTCGGATACTGATAAATGCCAATAGGTTGTAATCTTCAGGTGTGTCGAGAGCAAACCCTGAGGATTATATGGATACGGTAGAGGAGTTAAATGGGACATACTTTTATGCTGGAAAATCTAACCTGACAGCCAGCGAATTATTCTTTATGATATTTTGTGAGAACGTAGTTTCTCAATTGGGTCTTGGAGTAGTAGATTTCGGTGCCGTTGTTGCTCTTTTTTCTGGGGTGAATAATTTAACGACACGTACTAAACCCCAGGGGGCAATTAAAGGAACATCTTATTCATCTAAAGCAGCCAGAAAAATATTCAAACAGGCCAAATTCCCATTCAATATTAGATTACCAACTTTTATTGGAGGTTATACACCTTCTACTATAAAAATCCGCATGGTAGCCAGAATTGGTACGTTTGTCGGACGTACTGTCCCCGTATTTGGGTGGTTGATTCTGGCTTCAGACGTATCTCAAATTACTTACCGTAGCATTCGTGATTATAATATTATAGCAAGAAACAAGGATAAATTATGGTAGATGATATTGAGAGAAAAGTGCTGGCGTTGGCGAAGCGGCACGATGGGTTTTATCTACTCAAGAATAGAGAGTTAACGCCAGAATCTAGCATCTATTTTGATTTACAGCTTGATCGTGATGAAGCAGAAGATCTAATGGATGATTTCTTTACTGAATTGAAGGTGCTGCGAGGTACGTTTAATATTGAAAGTTATTACCCTGATTTTCCTGTTTCATTTAATCCCTTCAAGAAAAAGATTATCGATATCCCAGATTTTACGCTTGGGATGTTAATAGCGTCTGCAAAGGCGGGCCGCTGGATTTATAGTTAAAAAAAAGGGGTAGTATTATGTCTGTTCCTGTACATTTATGGCTTAAAGACGATGGGGGTGCTGCTATCAATGGCGCATCCGATGTTAAAGATCGCGAAGGAAGCATTGAACTTAGGTCTATACATCATAATTTGACTATTCCCACTGACGATAGCACAGGAAAACTTACTGGGACGAGGCAGCATGCCCCATTTCAGTTTGAAAAAGAGATTGATTCTTCGTCTCCTTACCTTTATCAAGCTGTTGCTACAGGAAAAACGTTAAAGAGTGCGGAATTTAAATGGTATCACATTAATTATGCTGGGCAGGAGGCTGAGTACTTTAATATCCTTCTTGAAGGGGTAAAAGTTATTTCTATAAGTCCTATGATGTTTGATACCCGAAATAGTCCTGGCACGGGGCATATTGAAAGCGTAGCGTTACGCTATGAAAAAATCACCTGGAAAATCGTAGACGGAAATATTCAATATACAGATGCATGGAATGCAAGGCCAACGGTTTAATAAAAGGGGGCGCAAGCCCCTCATTTATCATAGATCAAACCAGCCCCGTGTTAACCCGCTTCCCAATATCGCTCAGCTTCGAGTACTTCTCAAGCAGCTGCGGCGCGTCGTCCAGGCTCATCACGAACATCCACAGGTAGGTCATCACCGAGTAGATGTGGCCCGCTTCAAGATGGGGTCTGAGGGTTAACATGGTTATCGCCATCCCGAACAGCACCGCGCTGCCGATACCGATAGCAAGGTAGCCCCAGGCTTCCCGGTCTGAAAGGCGAATGCGTAGCCGGGCCATCAATAGATAGTGGCGCGTTAGCGTTTGCTCTTTCGCCACCCCGACAAACCCCACCTCTTTTTCCAGCCGGTTATTGAGCCGGAACCAGAGCGCATCGTTAACCTCAACGTAGCGGGGAAGCAGCGCAGCAAACAGCGCCACCATCAGCAGTGCGCCAGCGCCTACCACGGGCTCCAGGGCGAACAGCATCAGCGCCGCGCCGACGATAGAGATCGCCGAGGTCACCAGCACTGGCATATGGGTCTCAAAGAAATCCACAAACTCGCGGGAGAGGGTGACGCGAGCCGCTACGGTGGAGTGCGCCTGTTGATGACTGCGCTGATGCAAGATGACCGGCACGGCAAGCTGGGCGTAGATACGCGAGAAGGTGCGCGTGTCCACGCTGCGCCGGGCCGCGCCCACCGCCCACATGCCGAGTACGATGAGGGCATAGACCAGCGCCTTATGCAGGTTGCCCGCCATCATGGCATTGATGGCAAAGCCAGCAAACAGCGGATAGGTGATGAGTAAGATGTTCTCGGCGAGCACAAGGGAAAAGGTCCAGATCAGCTTTTTCGCATGGAGAACGGTGAGCTGGCGCAGGGTGCCCCAGGCCGTTGAGGATGATGTTTGCAGCATGGCGTTTCTCGGATAACATAGGAAATAGAGCGATCGCTCTATTTGCGACAAACTTACTTGAGCAGTCGCTCAAAGTCAACAAGGTGAGTATGACCCGACAACCAACTGAACAGCGACGTGAGGCAATTCTCTCTACGGCTATCGCGCTTTTTCGTAGCAAAGGATTGCTGCAAACATCGACCCGGGACCTGACCGAGGCGCTGGGGATCTCACGCAGCCATATCTATCACTACTTCCCTAACTGGCAGGCGCTGTGTCTGGCCGCGCTGGAGCACTATATGCGCCAGGATCTGCATGAGGCGGAAGCGGAGCTTGCTGCAATGCAACCGGAAGCTGCTTTGAAACGACTCACCGAGTGGTTTTTACCGGACGATGTTGATCCCGACTGGCTGATCTATGGCGATGCCTGGCAAATTGCTGCCCGCGACGAGGCGTACAAGGCGCTGGCGCAAAGAGTCACCGTGGAGTGGAATAGCCTGATTGAGCAGGTTATTACCCGGGGATGTGACGTAGGCGTGTTTCATTGCCACAGCGTGGCGCAGACAGCCCGGCTGCTTGGCGGCGCCATTAACGGCTATGCCGATATGGTCTCACTTGAACCCAATGCGCGCAGCCGTCAGCAGGCGCTGGCGGATATTGATACCTTAATCAAGGTGCTGTTGCAGCCGACATAAGCCCGGCGGCATTCCACTTGCCGGGCTTAAGAGAGAGTGTGATTTTGTAGGCCGGGTCAGGCGGCAGCCGCCACCCGGCGTATCATGCTATTAGTATTCCCATGTGTCCGGGTCGATGCCCAGCTCGCGCATGATAACCTTTGCCTCTTCTGGGATTTCGTCGCTGCGCTCTTTGCGCAGGTCTTCATCATTTGGCAAAGGCTGGCCGGTGAACGCATGCAGGAACGCTTCGCACAGCAGCTCGCTGTTCGTGGCGTGACGCAGGTTGTTGACCTGACGACGGGTGCGTTCATCGGTGAGGATCTTTAACACCTTCAGAGGAATGGAAACCGTAATTTTTTTTACTTGCTCACTCTTCTTACCGTGCTCAGCGTAGGGGCTGATATATTCGCCGCTCCATTCAGCCATGAGATACCTTAATCCTCTTTCTCATTAATAAATGGCCAAAACCCGACTAAACGCAGGGACAGGGCCGTAATCTCGCGTAGTTTACCGTAGAGACGCCACCGTGACACGGAGTATTGGCTCCGTAGATGTGCGCTAATGCAGATAATTTTAACGGCTATTCCCGGTTTGCTCAATCTATACGCAAAGAAGTTTAGATGTCCAGATGTATTGACGTCCATTGTCACAATGCTATTCTGTGGCCTGATTTTTCATCCATTAAGCCAGGAAGCCTTCACATGACGCGTAAACAGGCCACCATTGCAGTGCGTAGCGGATTGAATGATGACGAGCAGTACGGCTGCGTTGTCCCGCCGATTCATCTCTCCAGCACCTATAATTTCACTGATTTCAACGAGCCGCGCGCTCATGACTACTCCCGCCGTGGCAACCCGACGCGCGATGTCGTCCAGCGTGCGCTGGCGGAGCTGGAAGGCGGTGCGGGTGCGGTGCTGACCAATACCGGCATGTCCGCTATCCACCTGGTGACCACGGTCTACCTGAAGCCTGGCGATCTGCTGGTGGCCCCGCACGACTGCTACGGCGGTAGCTACCGTCTGTTTGACAGCCTGGCGAAGCGCGGCTGCTACCGCGTTCTCTTTGTCGATCAGAACGATGAGCAGGCCCTGAAGGCGGCGCTGGCTGAGCAGCCGAAGCTGGTGCTGATCGAAAGTCCAAGTAATCCATTGTTGCGCGTCGTGGATATTGCGAAAATCTGTCAGCTGGCTCGTGAAGCCGGTGCCGTGAGCGTGGTGGATAACACCTTCCTCAGCCCGGCGCTGCAAAACCCGCTGGCGCTGGGGGCGGATCTGGTGCTGCACTCCTGCACCAAGTACCTCAACGGCCACTCCGATGTGGTAGCGGGTGTGGTGATTGCCAAAGAGGAAGCGACCGTCACCGAACTGGCATGGTGGGCGAATAATATTGGCGTAACCGGCAGCGCGTTTGATAGCTACCTGCTGCTGCGCGGTCTGCGTACGCTGTCGCCGCGCATGGAAGTGGCCCAGCGTAACGCCCAGGCGATCGTCGAGTTCCTGAAGACGCAGCCGCTGGTGAAGAAGCTCTATCACCCGTCGCTGCCGGAGAACCAGGGCTACGAGATTGCAGCCCGCCAGCAGAAAGGCTTCGGCGCGATGCTGAGCTTCGAGCTGGACGGCGATGAGCAGACGCTGCGTCGTTTCTTAAGCGGCCTGTCGCTGTTTACGCTGGCGGAGTCGCTGGGCGGGGTTGAGAGCCTGATCTCTCATGCTGCCACCATGACGCACGCGGGCATGGCCGCCGAAGCGCGCGCTGCTGCTGGCATCTCCGAGACGCTGCTACGCATCTCGACCGGTATTGAAGATGGTGAAGATTTAATTGCCGATCTGGAAAATGCATTCCGGATCGCAGCCAAGGGGTAAACATGAGTGTGATTGCGCAGGCAGGGGCGAAGGGTCGTCAACTGCATAAGTTTGGTGGTAGTAGTCTGGCGGATGTGAAGTGTTACCTGCGTGTCGCCGGTATCATGGCGGAGTATTCGCAGCCTGGCGATATGATGGTGGTCTCGGCCGCCGGCAGCACCACCAACCAGCTGATCAGCTGGCTGAAGCTCAGCCAGACCGACAGGCTCTCTGCGCATCAGGTTCAACAGGCGCTGCGCCGCTACCAGTCCGAGCTGATCGGTGGCCTGCTGCCGCCGGAGCAGGCGGATGGGCTGATAAGCGAGTTTATCCACGATCTGGAGCGTCTTGCAGGCCTGCTCGACGGCGGCATTACCGATGCGGTCTATGCCGAGGTAGTAGGGCACGGCGAGATCTGGTCCGCGCGCCTGATGTCCGCCGTGCTTAATCAGCAGGGGCTGAATGGCGCCTGGCTGGATGCGCGGGAGTTTCTGCGCGCCGAGCGCTCTGCTCAGCCGCAGGTTAACGAAGGCCTCTCTTATCCGCTGCTGCAACAGCTGATGGTGCAGCACCCTGGCAAACGGCTGGTGGTGACCGGCTTTATCTGCCGCAATGATGCGGGCGAAACCGTACTGCTGGGCCGTAACGGCTCCGACTACTCGGCGACGCAGATTGGCGCGCTGGGCGGTGTCTCCCGCGTGACTATCTGGAGCGACGTGGCCGGGGTCTACAGCGCTGACCCGCGTAAGGTCAAAGATGCCTGTCTGCTGCCGCTGCTGCGTCTGGACGAAGCCAGCGAGCTGGCCCGCCTGGCGGCACCGGTACTCCATGCCCGCACGCTCCAGCCGGTCTCCGGAAGCGATATCGATCTTCAGCTGCGCTGTAGTTACAACCCGGAGCAAGGCTCTACCCGCATCGAGCGCGTGCTGGCATCCGGAACGGGCGCACGCATCGTCACCAGCCATGATGACGTCTGCCTGATTGAGTTTCAGGTGCCGCCGAGCCAGGACTTCAAGCTGGCGCATAAGGAGATCGACCTGATCCTGAAGCGCGCCCAGCTGCGTCCGTTAGCGGTAGGCGTGCATACCGACCGCAACCTGCTTCAGCTCTGCTACACCTCGGAAGTGGTCGACAGCGCCCTTAAGCTGCTCGACGAAGCCGGGCTGCCGGGCGAGCTGCGCTTGCGCCAGGGATTAGCGCTGGTGGCGCTGGTTGGCGCGGGGGTATGCCGTAATCCGCTGCACAGCCACCGCTTCTGGCAGCAGCTCAAGGGTCAGCCGGTGGAGTTTATCTGGCAGTCCGATGACAGCATCAGCCTGGTGGCGGTGCTGCGCGTTGGCCCCACCGAAAGCCTGATCCAGGGCCTGCACCAGTCGCTGTTCCGCGCCGAGAAGCGTATCGGCCTGGTGCTGTTCGGCAAGGGCAACATTGGTTCACGCTGGCTGGAGCTGTTTGCCCGCGAGCAGAGTGCGCTTTCCGCCCGCACCGGCTTTGAGTTTGTGCTGGCCGGGGTAGTGGACAGCCGCCGCAGTCTGCTGAGCTATGATGGGCTGGACGCCAGCCGTGCGCTGGCCTTCTTTAATGACGAGGCGGTGGCGCATGAAGAGGAATCCCTTTTCCTGTGGATGCGCGCGCATCCCTATGACGATCTGGTGGTGCTGGACGTCACCGCCAGCGAGCAGCTGGCCGATCAGTACCTCGACTTTGCCAGCCACGGTTTCCACGTTATCAGCGCTAACAAGCTGGCCGGCGCGAGCACCAGCGACAAGTATCGCCAGATCCACGATGCCTTCGAGAAAACAGGCCGCCGCTGGCTCTATAACGCTACCGTGGGCGCAGGCCTGCCGGTGAACCACACCGTGCGCGATCTGATCGACAGCGGTGACTCGATTCTCTCTATCAGCGGCATCTTCTCCGGCACGCTCTCCTGGCTGTTCCTGCAGTTTGACGGCACGGTGCCCTTCACTGACCTGGTCGATCAGGCCTGGCAGCAGGGGCTGACCGAACCGGATCCGCGTGTCGACCTTGCTGGCAAGGACGTGATGCGCAAGCTGGTGATCCTCGCCCGCGAGGCGGGGTACGATATCGAGCCGGATCAGGTGCGCGTTGAGTCGCTGGTGCCTGCCGGGTGTGAAGAGGGGTCGGTGGATCACTTCTTTGAAAACGGCGATGTACTGAACGAGCAGATGGTACAGCGTCTGGAAGCGGCACGGGAGATGGGCCTGGTGCTGCGCTACGTGGCACGCTTTGACGCCAACGGCAAAGCGCGCGTCGGCGTAGAGGCGGTGCGTCCCGAACATCCGCTGGCGGCGCTGCTGCCGTGCGACAACGTTTTCGCCATTGAGAGCCGCTGGTACCGCGACAACCCGCTGGTGATCCGTGGGCCGGGTGCGGGTCGTGACGTCACTGCGGGCGCTATTCAGTCGGACATTAACCGTCTGGCGCAGCTGCTGTAGTCATTAATCGTTGAATGCGGTGAAACGAAGTTTTACCGCACTCAACGCAGGAGTGAATTATATTTGCTGGCCAAAACGCTTATGATGTCGGTGACGCGGGCCGCAGAGAACTGAGCGCTCTGCTGAAACGCCGGCTGCTGCTGTAGCCAGGCAGTAAAACGTCGGCTGGCCGCCAGGTTTAGCGTCGCGCCCTTATCCTGAGCGCCACCTGCCAGCAGGCAGACCATTTTCCGATTATTTTCCTGCCCCCAGATCTGCCACTGGTTTTGCCACCATCCTTGATTTATTTTGCCCAATAGCTGCCAACATGCCGGACACGCCTCGTCATCTATCTCCTCATCAATAAACCACAGCGATGCGAGACGATAACGAAACAGCTCTGCCCATGCGGTGATCGCTGCGCCGCGCAAAAAACATTCGTGGGCAACGAGGTGTGTTTTAACGTCCGGAAACAGGAGCCGTAAGACACGAAAATGACCATGCGCAGTAATAACCGGGCGGAGGATGGCGCCATGAGCATTGCGCTTCATGGATGCTGCTCCGTACTGGATTTCATCAAACTGGCTGCGCTGTAAAAATTGCCTTTCTCTTAGCGAAACGCGCTGAATAATATCTTTATATTCAGGCTGAGCGCATAGGGTCCCTTGCCAGCGGTAGTGCAGGGATAAGCCTGCCTGATGGGGAGTGAAATTACTGGAAGTATGAATAACGTTGCCGCTTACAGAATCGAAGCTTAACAAAAAATAGAGTTGTTGATTGGCGCGCGCGCCCTGAAAAGGGACGATAAGCGGAATGGTGCATATGGCTTCTGGCGCAGGCGCTGATTTCAGACGCTGCTTTTTAGGCGTCCAGACTTTTTTACAGTGTTGGCATTGAATGCGCTGTGTCCCTTTGGGGTTATGCCCATAGTGAATAATAGCGGTTTGATAGCAGCGCGGGCAAAAATGGCCGTGCTCTTTGGCATATCGCGATAAACAGACTGATACCCAGCGTTGGAATGCGTTACCGTTAAATAACGGAGAGTAACTCCCGCATGCCCGGCAATGGAGAGCGGGATAACCCAATCGATAATCAGGCCAAATATAATCCGGCGAGGATGCCAGCCCTAAATTACGACAGCCAGCGGTTTTACAGGTATTAATAGTAAATAAAGAGAACATAGCGCCACCAACGATTTAAAAGCATTGTTGATTTTCTCGCGTAACTATCAAGAATGGGTGTGACTGCTTTCACATAAAAAAGCGCTTCACAACGTAATGTAGCGGTGCTTTATATGACAGAAAGGAGCTGTTTATGAAAGTCAACGTAATTGCTGCCGGTGTTTTGCTGACGCTGCCCCTGTGGGCATGCGCTAAAGATGTCACCATTATCTATACCAACGATCTCCATGCTCATGTCGAACCCTATAAAGTACCGTGGATTGCCAATGGTCAACGTGATATTGGTGGTTGGGCTAATATCACTACGCTGGTTAAGCAGGAGAAAGCCAAAAACAGAGCGACATGGTTCTTTGATGCTGGCGACTATTTTACCGGCCCGTATATCAGCAGCCTGACCAGGGGCAAGGCTATTATCGATATAATGAATACCATGCAGTTTGATGCCGTTACAATGGGCAATCATGAATTTGACCATGGCTGGGACAACACGCTATTACAGCTTAGCCAGGCGAAATTCCCGGTGGTGCAGGGTAATATCTTCTATCAGAACAGCAGTAAGATGTTGTGGGATAAACCTTATACCATCATTGAAAAAGATGGCGTGAAAATAGGCGTTATCGGCCTGCACGGTAAATTTGCATTTAACGATACGGTGTCTGCTTCAACGCGCGTCGGCATTGAAGCGAGGGATGAGATTAAATATCTGCAGCGTTATCTGAATGAGTTGAAGGGTAAAGTCGATCTCACCGTGGCACTGATTCATGAAGGCGTACCAGCGCGCCAATCCAGCTATGGCAGCACCGATGTGCGTCGGGCACTGGATAAAGACGTTCAGACCGCAGGTCAGGTGAAAGGGCTGGACATTCTTATTACCGGACATGCCCACGTCGGAACGCCTGAGCCGATAAAAGTCGGCAAGACGCTGATCCTTTCAACCGATAGTGGGGGGATTGATGTCGGCAAGCTGGTGCTGGATTACAAAGAGAAGCCACATCAGTTTACGGTGAAGGATTTTACGCTAAAGACTATCTATGCTGATGAGTGGACGCCGGATCCACAAACGAAGCAGGTCATTGATGGCTGGAATAAACAGCTTGATAACGTTGTACAGCAGACGGTAGCCGAGGCGCCGGTTGAACTGACCCGAGCCTATGGCGAGTCCTCGTCTCTGGGCAACCTGGCCGCTGACGCGCTTATGGATGCTGCTGGCAAAAATACCCAACTGGCATTAACCAATTCGGGTGGGATACGCAACGAAATTCCAGCGGGCGCGGTAACGATGGGAGGCATTATTAGCACTTTCCCATTCCCTAATGAGCTGGTAACAATGGATCTAACCGGACAACAACTGCGCAGTTTAATGGAGCACGGCGCTGGTTTGAGCAACGGCATATTACAGGTTTCTAAAGGGCTGGAGGTGCAGTACGACAGCAGTAAACCGGTAGGTCAGCGGGTAACAGCTCTGACGCTAAACGGCAAGCCAATAGAGGATGCCGCCGTCTACCATATTGCCACCAATAGCTTCCTGGCCGACGGCGGCGACGGCTTCGCAGCATTTACCGAGGGCAAAGCGCGGAATACATCTGGAGGCTACTACGTCTCTAATGCCGTCGTAGACTACTTTAAAGCAGGCCACACGGTGACTGACGAGCAGCTCAAAGGTATGCGCGTCAAAGATATAAAAAAATCATGATAGGTTGCCGGCCTGAAAAGAGGCCGGCTTTTTTCTCGCTAACGTTGGGCTGTCGCGATAAGACAGGTAAGCTCGTCTGAGCTAAATAGGCGGGCGCGATAGCTTAATACGCCTGCGGCAAGCGTATCATTGGCCTTAATAAGTATCTCTCCCGACGGGGTGAAGACAAAAAATGTTTTTGATTCGTTCGTGAATAGCGTGTAGTTATCACCATACTCAAAAACGCCTCCCATCCACTGAGTGACCTGATCCTCACCGAAACTGTATTTCGCCACTTGGCTAACGGTTTGCGCCTGAAGATCGACGGCGTAAAACAGAACGTCCAGAGGCGTATATTCCCAGGTGTTTTTATCTTCAGGAGCTTCCATCAGGCGAACAACAGGGTTGCCGTTGGCGTCGAGGCTGGCTTTATTATTGAGCATCGATAGGACAAATTTGCCCTTTGCCAGATCGGTATATTCACTAAATGCAGCGTTAGTGGTCAGGAATACCGTATGCGCCCCGTTTTCATATTCTAAAGAGCCGTCCGTTGGCCAAGCTAAATGGGGCACGATCCCGCCAAAGTCAGGGTTGTAGGATGAGTTGATCGTCCATAAAATATCGCCGTTATCGGGCGAAACGCCAAACGTTACGCTACAGGCGCGTGAATGGACCACAATTTGATTCAGCTCGGGAAGATAGCTGAGTGAGTTCAGATGCACATCGTTGGTATAGCCATTATCGATGATGGTGGTTCCCATAAACTGCTGACTGTAATTACGGCTCCAGACTATCTCACCCGTGTAGTTATTGTATTTAAGCAGGCTGGCATCCTGCTTCGCGGTATTGGTTGAACGATTAGGGTTATCAGTGGCGAGCATATAGATAAACCCTTCTGTATCATTGATCACCTCATGGGTATTGGCATAACGATTACCATCGCTATCAGAGAGGTTAAATTCGTAAACAATACGGCCAAGGATATCAATTTTAAAGAATCGACGGCCATACCACGCCTCATCCTCATGGCTGCCGATATACAGGTAACCATCAATGGCCTGGAGCATCTCGTTGCTGTAGGGCTGCATAAAATACATACGCAGATCGCCGTTTCTGTCGTAGGCGTTAAATTCAGACGTGACCATCCAGCTATTACCCCAGACGTTATTAATCGCTCCGGCCGATTGCTCCTGCAAGGTAATATTAAAGACAGTATCATCGCGATAGTGTTGATGCTCGGTACTGATAGAGATCTCATCTGTAGCAATAAGATTGCCACTCTCATCATAGAAGCGGCAGGTTACCTGATTGTTCCACTGTGGGTATAAGCCGATAACAGGAACCTCTATGGGTTTAGTATGGTTATAGAGCGTATTACCAACGTAATTAAAATCTCCGCTGGCATCTTCTGTTTTACCGTGAACCGTATAGCTAACCATCAGGTCGGTATCAGCTACATAATAGATAAGCGCTGAAAGTTGATTATTATGTGGAGCAATATCAGAACGTAACCTTCTTACAGTAGACATAATAGATCCTTGTTTAATGGTGTGGTCGGTAAAGACAGGGCTGAGAGAGATGCTGCCCCGCTGGTTTCCACATTATTCAAACAAATATCTGGAGCCATACAGGTCATAAATGGTCAGGCATTAGGCAAAATGCGCTCAGAGCATAAGTTGAATTTTTTTCACCTCTCCTGATTATTACTCACTTTTTGTGCTGATTTTTCTGTTGACGCCTGCCCGCTTTTGCGGCATTTTTACATCCAGACGTCTAAATGGATAGATGTTTACAACGCAACAACCAAGACACGCGATTGATGAGGTAAGGTATGAGTTTTTTTCACGCCAACCAGCGGGAAGCCCTGAATCAGAGCCTGGCAGAAGTGCAGGGGCAGATTAACGTATCCTTTGAATTTTTCCCGCCGCGCACCAGTGAAATGGAACAGACCTTATGGCACTCCATCGATCGCTTAAGCAGCCTGAAGCCGAAGTTTGTCTCGGTGACCTACGGTGCAAACTCCGGCGAGCGCGACCGCACGCATAGCATCATCAAGGGCATTAAAGATCGTACCGGGCTTGAGGCCGTGCCGCATCTGACCTGTATCGACGCGTCCCGTAACGAACTGCGCGCTATTGCCCAGGACTACTGGAACAACGGTATACGCCATATTGTGGCTCTGCGCGGCGATCTGCCGCCAAACGGCGGCAAACCGGATATGTACGCTGCCGATCTGGTTGCCCTGCTTAAAGAGGTCGCCGATTTTGATATCTCTGTGGCTGCCTATCCTGAAGTGCATCCGGAGGCAAAAAGCGCCCAGGCGGATCTGCTGAATCTGAAACGTAAAGTCGACGCCGGTGCGAGTCGGGCGATCACCCAGTTTTTCTTCGACGTTGAGAGCTATCTGCGCTTTCGCGACCGCTGCGCGGCAACCGGCATTGATGTCGAGATCATTCCAGGCATTCTGCCGGTCTCTAACTTCAAGCAGGCGAAGAAGTTTGCCGACATGACCAACGTGCGTATCCCTTCCTGGATGGCGCAGATGTTTAATGGCCTCGATGACGATGCCGAAACCCGCAAGCTGGTAGGGGCAAGCATCGCCATGGACATGGTGAAAATCCTCAGCCGCGAAGGGGTGAAGGATTTCCACTTTTATACCCTAAACCGCGCCGAAATGAGCTACGCTATCTGCCACACGCTGGGCGTGCGTCCGGCACTGTAAAAACCGCTTCGGCGGTTTTTTATTGTCCAATTGATATGGGTGATGAATGCTATTGTCAGCATCCATATCTGCCACTTAATTACTAATAAAAACAGTCGGATTTAACTATCAAATCTGTGGATGAATTCAACTATCTCTCATCAAGAGTGGTGTATATCGTAACGGTAAAACCATATTGGGAGCAGATAGATGAGTGCATCAGACGATATCCACAACACACTTTCCACAGGCAAATGTCCGTTTCACCAGGGCGGCGCCGATCGCAGCGCCGGGGCGGGGACAACCAGCCGCGACTGGTGGCCGAAACAGCTCCGCGTTGACCTTCTGAGTCAGCACTCAAACCGCTCTAATCCGCTGGGCGAAGACTTTGACTACCGCAACGAGTTCAGCAAACTCGACTACTCCGCGCTAAAAGGCGATCTCAAAGCGTTGCTAACCGATTCACAGCCGTGGTGGCCTGCGGACTGGGGTAGCTACGTTGGCCTGTTTATTCGTATGGCATGGCACAGCGCGGGAACCTACCGCTCTATCGACGGTCGCGGCGGCGCAGGCCGGGGCCAGCAGCGTTTTGCACCCCTCAACTCCTGGCCTGATAACGTGAGTCTGGACAAGGCCCGTCGTCTGCTGTGGCCAGTTAAGCAGAAGTATGGCCAGAAAATTTCCTGGGCCGACCTCTTTATCCTCGCCGGTAACGTGGCGCTGGAGAACTCCGGCTTCCGCACCTTTGGTTTCGGTGCCGGGCGTGAAGATGTATGGGAGCCGGATCTGGACGTTAACTGGGGCGATGAAAAAACCTGGCTGAAGCATCGTCACCCCGAAGCGCTGGCAAAAGCGCCGCTGGGCGCAACCGAGATGGGTCTGATCTACGTTAACCCGGAAGGTCCGGACCATAGCGGCGAGCCGATCTCGGCCGCTGCGGCCATTCGTGCCACCTTCGGCAACATGGGGATGAATGACGAGGAGACCGTGGCGCTGATTGCAGGCGGTCACACGCTGGGCAAAACCCACGGTGCGGCGGCGGCCACGCACGTCGATGTCGATCCTGAAGCCGCGCCTATCGAAGCGCAGGGTCTGGGCTGGAGCAGCAGCTACGGCAGCGGCAGCGGTGCGGATGCCATCACCTCCGGGCTGGAAGTGGTCTGGACGCAGACGCCAACTCAGTGGAGCAACTACTTCTTTGAGAACCTGTTCAAGTATGAGTGGGTGCAGACCCGCAGTCCGGCGGGCGCGATCCAGTTTGAAGCGGTGGATGCCCCGGAAATTATTCCCGATCCCTTCGACCCGGCGAAAAAGCGTAAGCCCACCATGCTGGTGACCGACCTGACGCTGCGTTTCGATCCCGAGTTCGAGAAGATCTCCCGTCGCTTCCTGAACGATCCGCAGGCTTTCAACGAAGCCTTTGCCCGGGCCTGGTACAAGCTGACGCACCGTGATATGGGGCCAAAAGCGCGCTACATCGGCCCGGAAGTGCCAAAAGAAGATCTGATCTGGCAGGACCCGCTGCCGCAGGCAATCTTTAACCCTTCACAGGACGATATTGCCAGCCTGAAGGCTGAGATTGCCGCCTCTGGCCTCTCGGTAAGCGAGCTGGTGTCGGTTGCCTGGGCTTCTGCCTCGACCTTCCGCGGTGGCGATAAGCGCGGCGGTGCGAACGGTGCGCGTCTGGCGCTGGCTCCGCAGCGTGACTGGGAAGTCAACGCAACGGCGGCTCGTGTCCTGCCGGTACTGGAGGCGATTCAGCGCACGGCAAACAAGGCGTCGCTGGCGGATATTATCGTTCTGGCTGGGGTGGTCGGCGTTGAACTGGCGGCAAAAGAGGCAGGCGTTGCTATTGATGTGCCGTTCGCACCGGGTCGCGTGGATGCTCGCCAGGATCAGACCGATATCGATATGTTTGAGCTGATGAAGCCGATTGCCGACGGTTTCCGTAACTACCGCACGGCGCTCGACACCTCGACCACGGAGTCGCTGCTGATTGATAAAGCGCAACAGCTGACGCTGACCGCGCCGGAGCTGACGGCGCTGGTAGGCGGCCTGCGCGTGATGGGAGCTAACTTCGACGGCAGCCAGCACGGCGTCTTTACCCAGCGCGTAGGCGTTCTCACCAATGACTTCTTTGTTAACCTGCTGGATATGCGCACCGAGTGGAAGGCGACCGATGATAGCTCTGAGCTGTTTGAGGGGCGCGATCGCCTGAGCGGTGAGGTGAAACATACCGCTACCCGTGCCGACCTGGTGTTTGGTTCTAACTCCATTCTGCGGGCGCTGGCGGAAGTGTATGCCAGCAACGACGGCCACGAGAAGTTCGTGAAGGATTTTGTCGCCGCATGGGTGAAGGTGATGAATCTCGACCGTTTCGATCTGCGCTAAACGCTACGTATGACAATCCCCGCAAAAGCGGGGATTTTTTTGCCCGGCGGCGCTACGCTGGCACGGGCCTACAAAAGAAACCCTCCTCTGTGAATGCCTTCTTCTTCATCTTATTGCGCTGCATCTAAAAGAAAGACCCCTCGGGAAATTAAGATATGCCCATCATTTTCGATGGAGAGTCTTATGGCGAAGGGAGATGACGCCTTGCAGGATGCGATCGGGTTTTACACTCAGCAGATCTACCGTATCGCCAGTGCTGGCAAGAAAATCATGCAGGAGGAATGGGATCGTCCGCTGTTTACCTATCTGCTAACCAGAAAGCAATTCAACCAGCTTAATGTCATTTGCAAGGTAAACGGATGGCCGCACCAGACATGTCAGGGTATCACGATCTATCCGCGTCACATCCAGCATATACTGGCATCGCGCGCTGGAGATGGGTTGAACTGGGTACAGGTAGCAGAGCTAATTAGCGCATCGTTTAGCACGTGCAGCGAGATTGCTCTGAATAAAGACCGAAACATGCAGAGCGTGATGTTGAACGCTTCCAAAAGGCTGTCGAGTATTAAAGGGCAGGCATACTACGGCATGGCAATTTTACAGGTCTCTGAAAATGATTTGGCCCCGGTAACTGCGTATCACGCAACCGAGGCCAAGATCAAAGCTATTAAGAAAAAATAGCATGTAATAAATGGAGGTACGCCACCCTGGACGACTCTCCGCAACTCAATGCGAATAAATCCCTTGTCCAGCGTTCTCCTCATCGGTCCGCCTTACGGCGGTCTGCATGGCATCGGCGATTTTCCATGCGTCACTCATTACAGTATCCAGTGTATTGTACAATACAGCGCTATTCAACCATTGGTTGTGTGCCTTTTTAATTACTCTGCTGTACGTCTAACGGCAGGGCATCATAGTCGTGTAGGGCGTTTTTCTTATACGGATTACCAATCCAGCGCGTGGCCTGCACAAACTGCGGGCTGGCGATCGACCGGGTGGGATCAAAGCCGTCGTAGCGCAGCCCTGCCAGATCGGACCAGGTGTGGATCAGCTGCGAGCTACTGTATTTGCGGTCAACGTCGGCGGCCAGGTCGCGCGGGTGCGCCTCCTGCCAGGACGACGAGGTCCACAGAATAAACGGGATAGTGTACATATGCCGCGTCGGGGCCTCTTCATTACGCCCCTGAATGTTATGCGGCGGCGTGTCGTAGACCTCTTCCCCATGATCGGAGAAGTAGAGCAGGAAGCCGTTGGGATCGGTGGCTTTGTAGTCGTCGATCAGGCTGGCCAGCACGTGGTCATTGAAGCTGTTAGCGTTGTCGTAGTCGTTATACGACGCCAGCTGCTCCGGGCTTAGGCCTGCCGGTGCGCCCTCGGTTTTGCCATCAAAAGTGTTCCACTGTTGCGGATAGCGGTAGGCGTATTTGATATGGGTACCCAGCAGATGCACGATGATGAACTTCTTCGGTGCAGGATCGGCCAGCACCTTCTTAAACGGATCCAGCACGTTGGTGTCGTACTCGCGCGCGCTCTGGGTGCGCTGCTGGTTCATATAGAACTGCTTGTCCGTCTGCTGTGAGAACACCGTCAGCATGGTATTGCGTTCGGTCATGGTCTGCTGATTGGTGATCCAGAACGTCTTGTACCCGGCCTGCTTCATCATGTTCATTAGCGACGGTTTGGTCAGGTAGAGATCCGGGTTTTTCTCGTCGGCAAAGGTCAACGCCTGCTGCAAAATCTCAATGGTGTAGGGGCGCGACGTCACTACGTGATTGAAGACCGTCAGGTTCTTGTCGGTTTTATGCATCTTATCCAGCTCCGGCGTGGTTTCACGCGGGTAGCCGTAGAGGCTCATATGGTTACGCTGCGTTGACTCGCCAATCAACAGCACCAGCGTACGTGGCGCGTTGCCGGAGCTGTCCTGCAGGTTCGCCAGCGGCGGCAGGGCGCTGTTGCTGGTTAACAGCCTGGTCAGGCTCGCCAGCTGGTGGCGATATTCAACGTAGCCCGAGACAAACTGCCATGGGGCGGCGGGCTCAAGACGGCCCGAGAGGCTGATCAACGCGCGTTTGACGCTCTTCTTCTGAACCAGCACCTTATGTGCGAGTGGGTTAACGATCAGCCCATAGAGGATGGCAACGCAGACCAGCCAGCGCCACGGCGTCGGAACCGTGACCGGGCGCAGGCGTGTCCACAGGAAGATAGCCACCGCCGTATAGCCCAGCGCCACCAGCACCAGCTTCAGGCTAAAGTACTGGCTCAGGAACTCGCTGGCCTCGCTGGCGTTGGACTCAAACATGACGTACAGGACGCTCTGAGAGAACTCCTGGCCGTAAATAACGTAATAGCCCAGCGCAGCAAGCGAAGGAAGCCACAGGAGCACGCCAATGACGGCCGCCGTGATGCGGATCTGTCGGGGGAAAAGCAGCAGCGGAATAAGCCACAGGGAGCTAAAGAGCAGCGAGTCACGCAGACCCGTGGTGCCGCTATAACCCGTGATGATAATGGCTACCTGCAGGACGGAAGAGAAGTAGCAGACGTAAAGCAAGGCCCATAACAGGGCAGCCCAGCTAAAAGCGGCCTTCGCCGGAGAGGATGTGGGGAGCATAACAAAAACGTGCCTTATCAAAGTCGCTGGAGTAGCGCGCAGAGATTAAGCAGCGTTGCTTAAGTTAACCTTAACGAGGCGGGGATAACAAAATAGCCGCTTCCCCCACCCGATTGCAGGGGAAGCGGAGAGGGCAGGCGTTAACCGGTGTTACGCATACCGGCCGCAACGCCGGCAATGGTCACCATCAGCGCCTGCTCCACGCGCGGATCCGGCTCTTTACCTTCCTCTTCTGCCTGGCGCGAGCGGTGCAGCAGCTCGGCCTGCAGCACGTTGAGCGGATCGGTGTAGATGTTACGCAGCTGGATAGACTCGGCAATCCACGGCAGATCGGCCATCAGATGCGAGTCGTTGGCGATGGCCAGCACCGCCTTGATATCCTCTTCCAGCAGCTGGCGCAGCTCGCTACCCAGCGGCCAGAGCTCCTGTTTAACCAGGCGGCGGTCGTAGTAGTCGGCCAGCCAGAGGTCGGCTTTGGCAAAGACCATCTCCAGCATCCCCAAACGCGTGGAGAAGAACGGCCAGTCACGACACATGGTCTCCAGATCGCTCTGTTTACCCTCTTTCATCACCTTTTGCAGCGCGGCACCCGCGCCTAACCAGGCAGGCAGCATCAGACGGTTCTGCGTCCAGGCGAAGATCCACGGAATAGCGCGTAAAGATTCAACGCCGCCGGTGGCACGGCGCTTCGCCGGACGCGAGCCGAGCGGTAGCTTGCCCAGCTCCTGCTCCGGGGTGGCGGAACGGAAGTAGGGAACGAAATCTTCATTTTCACGTACGTAGCCGCGATACATCTCACAGGAGATATCCGACAGTTCGTCCATGATGTGGCGCCACTCCTCTTTCGGCTCCGGCGGCGGCAGCAGGTTGGCTTCCAGAATGGCGCTGGTGTAGAGCGACAGGCTGCTGACGGTGACTTCCGGCAGACCGTACTTAAAGCGGATCATCTCGCCCTGTTCGGTTACGCGCAGGCCACCTTTCAGGCTGCCCGGCGGCTGAGAGAGCAGCGCCGCGTGGGCCGGTGCGCCGCCGCGGCCGATGGACCCGCCGCGACCGTGGAACAGCGTCAGCTCAATGCCGGCTTTTTCACAGGTCTTGATCAGCGTATCCTGCGCCTGATACTGCGCCCAGGAAGCTGCCATCACGCCCGCGTCTTTCGCCGAGTCGGAGTAGCCGATCATCACCATCTGCTTGCCCTGAATAAAGCCGCGATACCAGTCGATATTCAGCAGCTGGGTCATCACATCGTTGGCGTTATTCAGGTCGTCGAGGGTTTCAAACAGCGGCGCAACCGGCAGAGCAAAGGTAATTCCGGCCTCTTTCAGCAGCAGATGCACGGCCAGCACGTCGGACGGGGTTTTCGCCATTGAGATGACATAGGCGGCAACGGAGCCTTGCGGCGCATCAGCGATCGCTTTACAGGTGTTGAACACTTCGCGGGTTTCGTTGCTTGGCTCCCAGCTGCGCGGCAGTAGCGGACGCTTAGAGTTCAGTTCGCGGATAAGGAATGCCTGCTTGTCGGCTTCAGACCAGCTTTCGTAGTCGCCAATGCCGAGATAGCGGGTCAGCTCGCCCAGCGCTTCGGTGTGGCGGGTGCTCTCCTGACGGACGTCGATACGCACCAGCGGCACGCCAAAGCACTTCACACGACGCAGGGTATCCAACAGCTCGCCGTTGGCGATGATGCCCATCCCGCAGGCCTGGAGTGATTTATAGCAGGCGTAGAGCGGCTCCCACAGCTGCTCGTTCTGGCTAATCAGGCCAGCCGGTTTCGGCAGGCGCTGGCCCTTCAGGCGCGCTTCCAGCCAGGTCTGGGTCGCCATCAGCTGGCCACGTAGGCCCTTCATCAGATAGCGGTACGGCTCGCTTGCGCCCGCTTCGCCAACCAGCTCGCTCAGTTCATCGGTACACTCCACCATCGACAGCTCGGAGATAAGCACCTGAATATCTTTCAGGAACAGATCGGTGGCTTTCCAGCGGCTCAGCAGCAGCACGTGGCGGGTGATCTCTGCAGTGACGTTCGGGTTACCGTCGCGGTCGCCACCCATCCAGGAGGTAAAGCGCACCGGGACAAAATCCACCGGCAGCTTATAGCCGAGGTTCTCGTCCAGCTGCTCGTTCAGCTCGCGCAGGTAGTTCGGCACGCCTTCCCAGAGGCTGTTTTCCACCACCGCAAAACCCCACTTGGCTTCGTCAACCGGGCTTGGGCGGTGCTTACGGATCTCGTCGGTATGCCAGGACTGGGCAATCAGCTGGCGCAGGCGGCGCATCAGCTGGTTGCGCTCGTAATCGACGATCTCTTTGTTATCCAGCTGCTTAAGGCAGTTGTTGACCTCGACCATCTTGTGGATCAGAGTGCGGCGGGTGATCTCTGTCGGGTGCGCGGTCAGCACCAGCTCCAGCGACAGCGACTCCACCGCTTTTTTAATGGTGGCTTCATTGAGATCGGGCTGATCCTTCAGCTTCCTGAGGGTGCGGGCAATCACTTCCGGGTTGCTGGCCGCTTCGCCCTGCGGCGAAATGCTGTGGTACTGCTCGGCAGTATTTGCCAGATTCAGAAACTGGCTAAAGGCGCGGGCCACCGGCAGCAGTTCGTCATTCGACAGATTTTGCAGCGTGGTGAGCAGCTCCTGGCGGTTAGCTTCGTTGCCAGCGCGTGAGGATTTAGACAGCTTACGGATCGTTTCAACGCGATCGAGAATGTTCTCTCCCAGCGCCTCTTTGATGGTCTCTCCCAGCAGCTTGCCGAGCATACTGACATTACTACGCAAAGCGGAATATTGTTCGTTCATGTTAACCCAGACACCCCATCTCAATTTTAAATGCCCTGTATCTGAAACCTGCCGGACATTTTTCTCAGTTGTTCTTTATAAAGCCACGTAAAAACCCGTGCGTCAATTGCGGCGAAATCGGTTCAGCAAACGAATAAACGTGCGTAATTTACGAAATTTAATTCGCTTTGAAGTAAATAAGTAGAACTTATGGTAAGAGCGATTTTTTACCCTCTCCCGCAGGAGAGGGCAGCGCGTTAGTGCCAGCAGAAGTGGTGCACAACCTGGGTAATCAGCTCCCGGGTAGGCTTAATAAAACGCGTCTCCAGATACTCATCCGGCTGGTGTGCCTGATTAATGGAGCCAGGGCCGAGCACCAGAGTCGGGCAGAGCGTCTGGATAAACGGCGCTTCGGTACAGTAGTTCACTACGTCGGTTTTTGTGCCGAGCAGCTTCTCCACCACCTGCACCAGCTGGTGATCCGGCGGGCATTCGTAGCCCGGGATGGGCGGATGCAGCTCGGCGACGTTCAGACGCCCCGGCCAGCGCTCGCTCACCGGTGCCAGCGCGTCGTTCACCAGACCGTTGAGATCGTTTAGCGTCATCCCCGGCAGCGGACGAATGTCCATATGCAGCTCGCAGCAGGCGCAGATGCGGTTTGAGGCATCGCCGCCGTGCAGGCTGCCGAGGTTCAGCGTCGGGTAAGGTACCGTGAAGGCCTCAAAGTGATAGCGCTCTTTCAGGGCGTCGCGCAGCTGCATCAGGCGGCCAATGGCATCGTGCATCAGCTCGATAGCATTGACGCCGCGCGCCGGATCGCTGGAGTGGCCCGACTGACCCAGCACCCGTACCGCCGTGGAAATATGGCCCTTGTGGGCGCGAATCGGCTGCAATGACGTCGGTTCGCCAATAATGGCGCAGTCCGGACGAATCGCGGTGTTTTCAGAGAAGTAGCGCGCCCCCGCCATGCTGGTCTCTTCGTCGGCAGTCGCGAGGATGTAGAGCGGCTTTTTCAGCTTCGTTACGTCCACGTCACGCAGCGCATCAAGAATAAAGGCGAAGAAGCCCTTCATGTCCGCCGTGCCGAGGCCGTAGAGCTTGTTGTCGTGCTCGGTCAAAGTGAAGGGGTCGCGGGTCCAGCGGCCATCGTCAAAAGGCACCGTATCGGTATGTCCGGCCAGCAGCAGGCCACCTGCACCCTGGCCAATGCTGGCCAGCATGTTGAATTTATTGCGCGTGTCCGGCACCGGCTGGATCTCTACGTTAAACCCGAGGTCGCCAAACCACCCGCCCAGCAGATTGATTAAAGACGCATTGCTCTGATCCAGCGCTTCTTCCGTGGCGCTGATCGATGGCGTGGCTATCAGGGCGCGGTAGATCTCGATAAATGGCGGTAAATTCATTTTCATTGTTGACACACCTTAGGTCGTGATAGTATCAATATTCATGCAGTAAATGTGAATAAAAATACATTAACGTTGAGCATAAAGGAACCCGATGTTGAATACGCTGATTGTGGGCGCTAGCGGTTATGCGGGCGCAGAGCTTGTAAGCTACGTGAATCGCCATCCTCATATGACCATAACCGCTTTGAC
>NZ_DAMACX010000037.1:0-45879 GCF_031998825.1 Pseudescherichia sp. | reverse complement strand
TTTTCTTTGCTTGCTTTCTGCTAGATTCCGCCGCAATTCTATACTGAATAAAACGGCTTAAAGACCAACTATGATGAATAAACCCGCATCGGCTCCGCGTGGCAAAGGCCCCGCAAAATCGCGCCGTAAAACACGCGAAGAAATTAACCAGGAAGCACGCGATCGCAAGCGTGAGAAAAAACATCGCGGTAATGCGGCAGGCAGCCGTGCGACCGGCAGCGATGGCGCATCCGGCTCCCGTGGTCAGAAGCAGCAGAAAGATCCCCGTATCGGTAGTAAAACCCCCGTACCGTTGGGCGTAACCGCTACTCCGGTCACCCGTCAGCACAAACCCAAGAGCGAGAAACCTATGCTTTCACCGCAGGCTGAACTGGATTTGCTGGAAACTGATGAGCGCCTGGATGCGCTGCTGGAACGTCTGGAGAATGGCGACACCCTGAGCGCTGAAGATCAGGCGTGGGTTGACGCCAAACTGGACCGCATTGACGCGCTGATGCAGCAGCTCGGCCTCTCCTATGACGACGATGAAGACGAGGAAGAGGAAGAAGAGAAAGAGGATATGATGCGCCTGCTCAAAGGTGGCAACTGATCCCCGGAAAAGCGGCTTTACAGCATGGGCCTGCCCGTCCTGCTTATAACCCTTCCGGTTATGTGTTATCTGGCGTGGTTATTCGTTAAACTACGACGGTTGTCGCAGCGACAGAAGTGGCTGCGCAACCGGCTTGCACTCCGTCAGGGGGTCAGGCCTGGCCGTCGTCGTCGCCAGCGACGCTATCCGAAGGAGTGAGCATGTCTTCGCAGTTAATCGACTGGGATCTGGCCCTGATCCAGAAATATAACTATTCCGGGCCGCGTTATACCTCTTACCCGACCGCTCTTGAGTTCGCCGAGACCTTTGGCGAAGCGGATTTTCAGCAGGCCGTTGCTCGCTACCCTGAGCGTGCGCTGTCGCTCTACGTGCATATCCCATTTTGTCACCGGCTGTGCTACTTCTGCGGCTGCAATAAGATCGTCACCCGCCAGCAGCATAAGGCAGACCAGTATCTCGATGCGCTTGAGCAGGAGATTATCCACCGCGCGCCGCTGTTTGCCGGCCGTCAGGTCAGCCAGCTGCACTGGGGCGGCGGGACGCCAACCTATCTTAACAAAGCGCAAATTAGCCGCCTGATGGGGCTGCTACGTCACCACTTCAACTTTAACGCCGACGCTGAGATCTCTATCGAGGTTGATCCGCGTGAAATAGAGCTGAACGTACTCGACCATCTGCGCGCCGAGGGCTTTAACCGCCTGAGCATGGGCGTGCAGGACTTCAACAAAGAGGTACAGCGGCTGGTCAACCGCGAGCAGGATGAGGAGTTTATCTTTGCGCTATTACGCCATGCGCGGGAGATTGGCTTCACCTCCACCAATATCGATCTGATCTACGGCCTGCCGAAGCAGACGCCGGAGAGCTTCGCCTTCACCCTGAAACGCGTTGGGGAGCTGAACCCGGACCGGCTGAGCGTATTCAACTACGCGCACCTGCCGACGCTCTTTGCCGCGCAGCGGAAGATTAAGGACGCCGATCTGCCTTCGGCGCAGCAGAAGCTGGATATTCTGCAGCAGACGATCGCCTCGCTCACCGAGGAGGGCTATCAGTTTATCGGGATGGATCACTTTGCACGCCCGGATGACGAGCTTGCCGTGGCCCAGCGCGAAGGGGTGCTGCACCGCAACTTTCAGGGCTATACCACCCAGGGCGATACCGATCTGCTGGGGATGGGCGTCTCGGCCATCAGCATGATTGGCGACTGCTACGCGCAGAACCAAAAAGAGCTAAAGCACTACTATCAGCAGGTAGATGAGACCGGTAATGCGCTGTGGCGGGGCATTGCCCTGACAAGGGATGACTGCATCCGCCGGGACGTCATCAAATCGCTGATCTGTAACTTCCGGCTGGCGTTTAGCGCAGTAGAAAAAGAGTGGGATCTCGATTTTGCCGACTACTTTGCGGAAGATTTAAATCTGCTCGCGCCGCTGGCGAAGGATGGGCTGGTGGCGGTAGATGCGCACGGCATTCAGGTGACGGCGAAAGGCCGGCTACTGATCCGCAATATCTGCATGTGCTTTGACGCCTATCTGCGTCAAAAGGCGCGACTGCAGCAGTTCTCTCGCGTGATTTAACCGATCGGGATCGGTAGGCCCGGTAAGCATTGCGCCACCGGGCGTTTTGCTCGCTACTCCATCCCTAACTCTTTCAGCTTGCGCGTCAGGGTATTGCGTCCCCAGCCGAGCAGCCTTGCCGCTTCCTGCTTATGTCCCTGGGTATGCCGCAGGGCGGTGGTCAGCAGGGTGCGCTCCATCTCTGGCTGCGCCTCAGAGAGCAGGTTTTGATGACCGGAACGCAGAGCGCGGTCCGCCCACTGCGCCAGCAGCGTAGCCCAGTTATCCGGCAGCGTCTGGGTTGGACTGTCGGGCATCGTCGTCTCAAACAGCTCGCTGGGGAGATCCTGGATCAGTACCTCCTGTCCCGCGGCCATCACCGTCAGCCAGCGGCAGGTGTTCTCCAGCTGGCGGACGTTGCCCGGCCAGGCAACGCGGGTCAGCGCCGCCTCGGTCTCCGGATGCAGCTGCTTGGCTTCGACGCCCAGTTCGCGGGCGGCTACCTGCAAAAAGTGGCGCGCCAGGCGGGGGATATCTTCCCGGCGCTCGCGCAGCGGCGGGAGATGCACGCGGATCACGTTCAGGCGGTGGAAGAGATCCTCACGGAATTTCCCCTCCTGCACCCGCAGCTCAAGGTTCTGGTGGGTGGCGGCAATGATGCGCACGTCCACCTTCACCGGGGCATAGCCGCCGACGCGGTAAAACTGCCCATCCGCCAGCACGCGCAGCAGGCGCGTCTGCACGTCCAGCGGCATATCACCAATCTCGTCCAGGAACAGCGTGCCGCCGTCGGCCTGTTCAAAACGCCCCTGCCGGACGGTATTCGCGCCGGTAAACGCTCCCTTCTCATGGCCAAACAGCTCGGACTCAATAAGATCTTTCGGGATGGCAGCCATGTTGAGCGCGATAAAGGGCGCTTTGACGCGCGGGCTATGGCGATGCAGGGCATGGGCTACCAGCTCTTTACCGGTCCCTGACTCGCCGTTGATCAGCACGCTAATCGACGAGCGGGAGAGGCGGCCAATGATGCGAAACACATCCTGCATGGCGGGCGCTTCGCCGATGATATCCGCGGTCGGGCCGAAAACCTGCACGTTGCGCGGCTGCTGCTGCTCCTGATAGTGGCTGATGGCTCGCTCAACCAGCGCAACCGCTTCGTCGATGTCGAACGGTTTAGGCAGGTAGTCAAATGCTCCCTGCTGGTAGGCGCTGACCGCCGCGTCGAGATCGGAGTGGGCGGTCATAATGATGACCGGGAGCATGGGGTGGCGCTGTTTTATCTGCTTCAGCAGCGCCAGCCCGTCCATACCCGGCATGCGGATATCCGACAGCAGCACATCCGGGGTTTTGGTGGTCAGCGCGTCGAGCACCTCATTACCACTTTCAAACGTTGTACAACTCAAGCCAGCCCCGGTGAGGGCGCGTTCAAGCACCCAGCGGATGGAGCTATCATCATCAACAATCCATGCTATCCCTCGTTGCATCATCGTCACCTTCATTTTTTAATTGGCAGGTAAACCGAAAACTCGGTATGACCCGGCCAACTGGTAAATTCAATTTTGCCGGAGTGTTGATCGATCAGGCTGCGGGCGATCGACAGCCCAAGTCCGGTTCCGCCTTCGCGTCCGCTCACCATTGGATAAAAGAGCGTATCCTGCAGGTGCGACGGGATGCCCGGCCCGTTATCCTCAACGTCAATACGCGCCGCCAGTCGGTAGCGCGTGCCGTGTAGCGTCAGCTGGAAGGCCGTACGGGTGCGTAGCGTAATGGTGCCGCCCTCTGGTCCCAGCGCCTGCAGGGCGTTACGCACGATATTCAGCAGCACCTGCTCAACCTGGTCAGGATCGTGCGGTAGCTCCGGCAGGCTGGGATCATAGTCACGCACCAGGGTGACGTTCTCCGGTAGCTCCATCGAGACCAGCTTCACTACGCGCTCGGCGACTTTGTGAATGCTCTCGGTCACGTGCATGCCCGGATGCTGCGGTCCCAGCAGGCGATCAACCAGGTTACGCAGCCGGTCCGCCTGCTCGATAATGACTTTGGTGTACTCGGTTAGCGCCGGATCGGGCAGCGCTTTGCTCAGCAGCTGCGCCGCGCCGCGTAGACCGCCCAGCGGGTTTTTAATCTCATGGGCGAGGCCCCGCACCAGATCGCGTGCGGCGACCTGCTGGGCCTGCTGGAGCTGCTCCTGGCTCAGGCGGCGCTGGTTATCCATCGGCGCCATCTCCAACAGGATCAGCCCCTCCGGCAGCCTCTGTGCCGTCACGGAGAGAATGTGCGAGCGGGCATCGATCACCAGGGTGACTTCGTTATCCGTAAATCCCTGTCCGGCTTCCAGGCTCTCCTGCATCAGGGCGATATTGAGGGAGAAGTAGCTCAGCAGCTCCGACAGAGGTGTACCAAACAGCTTGCGTGAGCTTTGTGCCAGCAGCTGTTGAGCGGCGGGGTTCGCATAGTGAATCGCCAGCTCGTCATCAACCAGCAGGATGCTGTTGATTAAAGAGTTAAGGATCTGCCCAGCATCGGGCAGCGTGCCAGTTGCCATTAAGCAGTCTCCTGAAATGAGGTGCACTGTTTTAGTGCATTATAGCTTTTTATGCTTAAAAAGCGCGTAATATCAGGTTGTTGGCGGAGAAAAAAGCCCATCAAGGATGGGCTAAAGTTTCCACGGCAACTAAAAATCCTCAGCGTCTTTTTCGCGCCAGCAGGGCCGGAGCGAAAATTGGCTGGGTATTACTAAATTAAACGCTGTAGTACAGTTCGAACTCAACCGGGTGCGGCGTCATGCGAACGCGGTCATTCTCTTCAATACGCAGGGCGATATAGGCATCGATCGCGTCGTTAGTGAACACGCCGCCTGCGGTCAGGAACTCACGGTCTGCATCAAGCGCCTGCAGGGCCTCTTCCAGGGAGCCAGCAACCTGCGGAACTTCTTTCGCCTCTTCCGGCGGCAGGTCGTACAGGTTTTTGTCCATGGCTTCGCCCGGGTGGATCTTGTTCTTGATACCGTCCAGGCCAGCCATCAGCAGGGCTGCGAAGCACAGGTACGGGTTAGCAGCCGGGTCCGGGAAGCGCACTTCGATACGACGCGCTTTCGGCGAGGTCACTACCGGAATACGGATAGAGGCAGAGCGGTTACGGGCAGAGTAGGCCAGCATAACCGGTGCTTCGTAACCCGGGACCAGACGCTTGTAGGAGTTGGTGGTCGGGTTCGCCAGGGCGTTGATTGCTTTAGCGTGCTTGATTACGCCGCCAATGTAGTACAGGGCTTCTTCAGACAGGCCAGCATATTTGTCGCCAGAGAACAGGTTGGTGCCGTTCTTGGAGAGAGACATGTGGCAGTGCATACCGGAGCCGTTATCGCCGAACATCGGTTTTGGCATAAAGGTTGCGGTTTTGCCGAAGCGGTGCGCGACGTTGTGCACGACATATTTGTAGATCTGAATTTCGTCCGCTTTTTTGGTCATGGTGTTGAAGCGGGTAGCCACTTCGTTCTGACCTGCGGTTGCCACTTCGTGGTGGTGCGCTTCAACCACCAGGCCCATCTCTTCCATCACCAGACACATGGTAGAGCGGATGTCCTGAGAGGAGTCAACCGGCGGAACCGGGAAGTAACCGCCTTTCACTGCCGGACGGTGACCTTTGTTACCACCTTCGTATTTGGTGGAGGTGTTCCATGCGCCTTCGATATCGTCGATAGCCACGTGGGAACCGGAGATGTTGGCACCAAAGCGAACGTCGTCGAACAGGAAGAACTCTGGCTCTGGCCCGAACAGAACGGTGTCTGCGATGCCGGTAGAGCGCAGGTACTCTTCAGCGCGTTTAGCGATGGAGCGCGGGTCGCGATCGTAGCCCTGCAGGGTGCCTGGCTCAAGGATATCGCAACGGATAATCAGGGTAGACTCTTCGAAAAACGGGTCAATAACAGCGGTAGAGGCGTCCGGCATCAGTACCATGTCGGATTCGTTGATGCCTTTCCAGCCACCAATCGAAGAACCATCAAACATTTTGCCTTCTTCAAAGAAGTCAGCGTTAACCTGATGAGCTGGGATAGTGACATGCTGCTCTTTACCTTTGGTATCAGTGAAGCGCAGATCGATAAACTTCACTTCATGTTCGTTCAGCATCGTCAAAACGTGTTCAGCGGACATACTTAACTCTCCCGGAATTTTTGGTCGTCGTGGTAACGAGGTTCTACACTTTATAAGTGGCACAATCGCCTTGCATAAGATAAAGCGAAATCTGTGCCAACTTTTAAAACACCCCCAAAAGGCGCTATCATGCACGTCATAGTGCAAAAGGGCTGCACCATAATGGATATCTTGCATCAATATAGTGCATCTGCGCGATTGTAGTGCACTATATTGGTGCAATTTACATTAGGGCGGCTCTCTACCGCTCCGTGAAACCGATCACAAAGCCTTACTTTCTGTATTGTTTGTAAAGGTTCTTTGTGATCCTGTTCTGTACTGCGATTAATACGTGTACAATAACGCGCTATTTCTAATGCCTGAGGCAAAGTTGTGATCGAAAATTTGCGTAACATCGCCATCATTGCGCACGTTGACCATGGTAAAACGACCCTGGTTGACAAGCTGCTGCAGCAATCCGGTACCTTCAGCGAGCGCGCTGAGACTACTGAACGCGTGATGGACTCCAACGATTTGGAGAAAGAGCGTGGGATTACCATTCTCGCGAAAAACACCGCTATCAAATGGAATGACTACCGTATCAACATCGTTGATACCCCGGGTCACGCCGACTTCGGTGGTGAAGTTGAACGTGTCATGTCCATGGTAGACTCCGTACTGCTGGTGGTCGATGCTATGGACGGCCCGATGCCGCAGACCCGCTTTGTAACTAAAAAAGCGTTTGCGCATGGCCTGAAGCCAATTGTCGTTATCAACAAGGTTGACCGTCCGGGCGCGCGTCCTGACTGGGTTGTGGATCAGGTCTTCGATCTGTTCGTTAACCTCGACGCTACCGACGAGCAGCTGGACTTCCCAATCATTTACGCATCGGCCCTGCAGGGTATCGCGGGTAACGACCACACTGACATGGCGGAAGATATGACCCCGCTGTACCAGGCGATCGTTGACCACGTCCCGGCGCCGAACGTTGACCTTGACGGTCCGTTCCAGATGCAGATCTCCCAGCTGGACTACAACAACTACGTTGGTGTTATCGGCATCGGCCGCATCAAGCGCGGCAAAGTGAAGCCGAACCAGCAGATCACCCTGATCGACAGCGAAGGTAAAACGCGTAACGGTAAAGTGGGTAAAGTACTGACCCACCTCGGCCTGGAGCGTATTGAATCCACCGAAGCTGAAGCGGGCGATATCATCGCGATCACTGGTCTGGGCGAACTGAACATCTCCGACACCCTTTGCGATCCGCAAAACGTCGAAGCGCTGCCGGCCCTCTCCGTTGATGAGCCGACCGTGACCATGTTCTTCAACGTCAACACCTCGCCGTTCTGCGGTAAAGAAGGTAAGTTTGTGACCTCGCGTCAGATCCTTGACCGTCTGAACAAAGAGCTGGTGCACAACGTGGCGCTGCGCGTGGAAGAGACTGACGATTCTGATGCATTCCGTGTATCCGGTCGTGGTGAGCTGCACCTGTCGGTTCTGATCGAAAACATGCGTCGTGAAGGCTTTGAGCTGGCGGTTTCCCGTCCGAAAGTTATCAACCGTATGATCGATGGCCGTATGCAGGAGCCGTTCGAGAACGTGACCCTGGATATCGAAGAGCAGCATCAGGGCTCGGTTATGCAGGCGATGGGCGAGCGTAAGGGCGATGTCAAAGACATGATCCCTGACGGCAAAGGCCGTATTCGTCTCGACTACCTGATCCCGGCCCGTGGCCTGATCGGCTTCCGTACCGAGTTCATGACCATGACCTCCGGTACCGGTCTGCTGTACTCCACCTTCAGCCACTACGACGACGTGCGTCCGGGCGAAATCGGCCAGCGTAACAACGGCGTGCTGATCTCCAACGGCCAGGGCAAAGCAGTCGCGTTCGCACTGTTCAGCCTGCAGGATCGCGGTAAGCTCTTCCTGGGTCACGGTGCTGAAGTGTACGAAGGCCAGATCATCGGTATTCACAGCCGCTCTAACGACCTGACCGTGAACTGCCTGACCGGTAAGAAACTGACCAACATGCGTGCATCGGGTACCGATGAAGCAACGGTTCTGGTTCCGCCGATCAAGATGTCCCTGGAGCAGGCGCTGGAGTTCATCGATGACGACGAGCTGGTAGAAGTCACCCCGACCTCTGTCCGTATCCGTAAACGTCACCTGACCGAGAACGATCGTAAGCGTGCGATGCGTGGTCCTCGCGACGCGTAATCTGTTTTCGCATGATGCTAAAAGCCGCTGAATATCAGCGGCTTTTTTTATGTCGCTCTCCACCCCCCTGCCTGAATCTGTGGCAGAGCAGCTATTCACCATCTGGATTTCCCGCTACAGTTAATTCTCCACGGCCAACAAGGAGAGAAAAATGCTCTATATCTTTGATTTAGGTAACGTGATTGTTGATATCGATTTCGATCGCGTGCTGGGTGCATGGAGCGATCTCAGCCGGGTTCCGCTGGCAACGCTGAAGCAAAGTTTTACCATGGGTGATGCGTTTCACCGCCATGAGCGGGGTGAACTGTCGGATGAGGATTTTGCCGAGGCGCTGTGCGAGGAGATGTCGCTGCCGTTGAGCTACGAGCAGTTCTCCCACGGTTGGCAGGCGGTGTTTGTTGGCCTGCGTCCAGAGGTGATCGACATTATGCACAAGCTGCGCGCGCAGGGACACCGTGTGGTAGTGCTCTCCAACACCAACCGATTGCATACGACTTTCTGGCCGGAACAGTACCCTGAAGTTCGCGCCGCGGCAGATAAAATTTACCTCTCTCAGGAGATGGGGATGCGCAAGCCAGAGGCGCGCATCTACCAGGCGCTGTTACGGGAAGAGGGTTTTTCCGCCGAGGATGCGGTCTTTTTTGACGATAACGCCGATAATATAGAGGGAGCTAACCAGTTGGGTATTACATCAATTCTGGTGACCGGAAAAGAGACGATACCGAACTACTTTGCAAAACAGCTATGCTAAAAACCGTTCATCATAAAGCCAGTCACCATACGCGCCCGCTGCGGGCGTGGCTCAAGCTGCTCTGGGAGCGAATTGACGAAGACAATATGACGACGCTGGCGGGGAATCTCGCCTACGTCTCGCTGCTCTCACTGGTGCCGCTGGTAGCGGTGATCTTTGCGCTATTCGCTGCGTTTCCCATGTTTAACGATGTCAGCCTGCAGCTGCGACACTTTGTTTTTGCCAATTTCCTGCCATCGACCGGCGATATTATTCAGCGCTACATCGAGCAGTTTGTGGCCAACTCCAGCAAAATGACGGCGGTAGGGGCGTGCGGCCTGATCGTCACCGCGCTGCTGCTGATGTATGCCATTGATAGCGCCCTGAATACCATCTGGCGTAGCAAGCGGGCGCGGCCAAAGGTCTACTCGTTTGCTGTCTACTGGATGATCCTCACCCTCGGGCCGCTGCTGGCGGGGGCGAGCCTGGCGATTAGCTCCTATCTGCTCTCGCTGCGCTGGGCGACCGAGCTGGACAGCGTGATCGATCACATCCTGCGTATCTTTCCGCTGATCCTTTCGTGGCTCTCGTTCTGGCTGCTCTATAGCATCGTACCCACCACCCGGGTGCCTAATCGCGATGCCGTTATCGGCGCGCTGGTGGCGGCGCTGCTCTTTGAGCTGGGGAAAAAGGCGTTCGCGCTCTATATCACCATGTTTCCCTCCTATCAGCTCATCTACGGCGTGCTGGCGGTGGTGCCCATTCTCTTTGTCTGGGTCTACTGGACCTGGTGTATCGTCTTGCTTGGCGCTGAAATAACTGTCACTCTCGGGGAGTACCGCAAACTCAAATTAGCCGCAGAGCAAGAGACAATAGACCAACCATGATTGCATTAATTCAACGTGTTTCCCGTGCCAGCGTGACCGTGGAAGGTAACGTGACGGGTGAAATTGGCCCAGGACTTTTGGTGCTGTTAGGTGTCGAAAAAGAGGACGATGAGCAAAAAGCGAACCGTCTTTGCGAGCGTGTATTAGGCTACCGTATCTTTAGCGACGCCGACGGCAAGATGAACCTGAACGTTCAGCAGGCCGGCGGTAGCGTGCTGGTGGTGTCGCAGTTTACGCTGGCGGCGGATACCGAGCGCGGCATGCGTCCGGGTTTCTCCCGGGGCGCTGCGCCGGATCGCGCCGAAGCGCTGTATGACTATTTTGTCGAACGTTGCCGCCAGCAGGAAATGGTTACGCAAACCGGGCAGTTCGCTGCCGACATGCAGGTTTCACTGGTCAACGACGGTCCGGTTACCTTCTGGCTGCAAGTATGAGTCAGCAGCTAGCCTGGCCCCAGGTCACAAGAGAGAGTGCTGCTATGTATCATCTTCGCGTACCGCAAACCGAAGCAGAGTTAGAGCGCTACTACGCGTTTCGTTGGGAAATGCTACGTAAGCCCCTGCGCCAGCCGCGTGGCTCTGAGCGCGACGCCTGGGATGCCATGGCGCATCATCAGATGGTGCTGGATGAAGAGGGCCAGCTGGTTGCCGTCGGACGGCTCTATATCAACGCCGACAACGAAGGCTCAATTCGCTTTATGGCCGTGCATCCCGAGGTGCAGGATAAGGGGCTGGGCACGCTGATGGCGATGACCCTGGAGTCGGTGGCACGCCAGGAGGGGGTTAAACGGGTCACCTGTAGCGCCCGCGAGGACGCCGTAGAGTTTTTCGCCAAGCTCGGATTTATCAACGAAGGCGAGATCACCGCCCCGCAAACCACACCGCTGCGCCACTTTCTGATGATGAAACCCATCGCCACGCTGGACGATATTCTGCATCGCGGCGACTGGTGCGGACAGCTACAGCAGGCCTGGTACCAGCATATTCCGCTCAGTGAAAAGATGGGCGTGCGTATTCAGCAGTACACCGGGCAGAAGTTTATTACCACCATGCCGGAGACGGGAAACCAGAATCCGCACCATACGCTGTTTGCCGGGAGCCTTTTCTCTCTCGCCACGCTGACCGGCTGGGGGCTGATCTGGCTGATGCTGCGCGAGCGCCACCTCGGCGGCACCATTATTCTCGCCGACGCCCATATCCGCTACAGCCATCCTATCACCGGCCGCCCCAGCGCAATTGCCGACCTGGGTTCCCTCAGCGGCGATCTCGACCGCCTCGCCCGCGGCCGTAAAGCCCGTGTGCAGCTGCAGGTCGAGCTGTTCGGCAACGACGTCGCCGGAGCCATCTTTGAAGGCATCTTTATCGTGCTGCCAGCGAAACCCTTCGGTTCTTACGAAGAGGGCGGCAACGAGGAGGAGTAGCGGAAGGGGGCATTCAGATGTAGGCCGGGCAAGCGTAGCGCCGCCCGGCAGTGTTACAGAGGATTACTCCCCTTCACCCGGGAACAGGAACGGGTTGATGGAGCTGCGGGCGAAGCCCTCCTGCTCCATACGGGCGTCCAGCACCAGCGATGCCAGGTCGTCGGCCACCGGCTCCACGTTCGGGTCTTTTTCCTGATACAAAATCTTCAGGTAAGTGCCGCAGTCACCGCAGCTCTCCGCTTTAACCGAAGCCTGCTCGTTATCCAGCGACCAGTAGTGCAGATCGCGGGTTTGCTCGCAGTTGCTGCACTTCACGCGCACCACGTGCCACTCGGTTTCACACAGGTTACAGTGCAGATAGCGCAGCCCCTGAGAGGTCCCAATCTGCACGATGCTGGAGACCGGCATTGAGCCGCAGACCGGGCAGAACTGACGCTGCTCGCCATACTCTGCACGGGCTTTGCCCGGGATTAGGCTAGCCATCTGCGCCCAGTAGAGCGACAGCGCTGCCCAGATGAACGGCGATTTATCGCTGCTCACCGCTGCGAAGTTGCTGGCGAACAGGGCGCTCGCCATCTCCTCCAGCTCCTGAGTCGAGGCCTTCTCCAGATTCTCAATCACCGCCAGCGCCTGGCCGCTCATCTCCGGCTTCAGCTCGGCAATCAGAGAGTGCAGCAGCTTATGCCAGTGGGTGTCGCGTGGCAGGACGTGAATATCCAGCGGCGGCTTGCCCTGTTCGGCAGCCTCTTTGATGCGTGCGGTCAAGTCCAGGGTTAAGGGATGATCGTACAGCACCACCTCCTGGGCATGCGCCACCAGCGCGGCGAAGCGCAGATAGTCACCCAGCGGATTGCTCTCGGCCAGCGTGCGCAGGCGTTCTGCCCGACGGTTGTAGAGATTTTTCAGCCTGGGAAACAGTAACGGCGGAATGGCTTCCGCCGCACGTTTCTCGCCTTTCTCCAACGCATCTTGCGGGATTATGCGAATACTCATTCAGCCTCTTTTTCCGATTTGCTTCGGACTTCACGATACCAGCGCGGGTGATGTCGCTCCGCCCAGGTTTTCGTTACCCATCCTTCTACCATGGCGGTAATCGTGCCTTTTACCCAGAGGGCGGCGTAGATATGCACCATAATAACCACAATTAGTCCGACTGCGGCAAATGAATGCAGCATGATCGCCAGACGGATTGTTGGGATGGAGAAGTAAGGCGCGAGCCACGGACGCCACATGATAATTCCGCTGACCAGCAGCAGCACCAGCAAAATAATCGCTGCCCAGAAGACGCACTTCTGGCCAAAGTTATAGCGCCCGGTGTCACCGACCTCTTCGTTGACGATGATTTTCTGGATGTTTTTAGCCCAGAAGATATCGTCCCGGTTGATCAGGTTGTGGTGCCAGTAGCGGAAAAACATGATGATAAACGAGGCAAACATCACCACCCCAACGAAGGGGTGGAGGATCCGCGCCAGCTGCGGCGTACCGAGAATATTCATCAACCAGTTAAACGAGGGGAAGAAAAACCCCAGCCCGCTCACCGACGCCAGCACGAAACAGAAGGCGGTGACCCAGTGGTTGATGCGTTCCGGCGCGGTGTAGCGCACGATGGTGTCACGTTTTCTCATTTGCGCACCTCATCATCTTTTTTGTCGTGAAGGTTGTCTTCATCATCGTCAGCGCGGTTTGGACCGACGCCCACGTAGTGGAAGACGCTGGCGGCAAAAGTCGCCGCAAAGCCGACGGCGGCGAGCGGTTTCCAGATACCTTTCCAGAACTTCACGGTGGCGCTGATCTCCGGGTTCTCCGGCAGGCCGTGGTAGAGATTCGGCTTGTCGGCGTGGTGCAGCACGTACATCACGTGCGTACCGCCAACGCCTGCCGGATCGTACAGGCCCGCGTTATCGTAACCACGGGTTTTCAGCTCCTCTACGCGCTCACCCGCCAGCGTTTTCATATCCTCTTTGGAACCAAAGTGGATAGCGCCAGTTGGACAGGTCTTCACGCAGGCTGGCTCCTGGCCGACGGTCACGCGATCCACGCACAGGGTGCATTTGTAGACGCGGTTATCTTCCGGGTTCAGGCGCGGGACGTCGAACGGACAGCCAGCGATGCAGTAGCCGCAGCCGATGCACTGCTCAGACTGGAAATCAACGATGCCGTTAGCGTACTGAATGATCGCCCCTTCAGACGGGCAGGCTTTCAGACAGCCGGGGTCGGCACAGTGCATGCAGCCATCCTTACGGATCAGCCACTCCAGTTTGTCGTTCTGCTCGACTTCCGAGAAGCGCATCACCGTCCAGGATTTAGCCGTCAGATCCGCCGGGTTATCATAGACCCCGACGTTATGACCGACCTCATCACGGATGTCGTTCCACTCGGAACAGGCCACCTGACAGGCTTTACAGCCGATACAGGTGGTCACGTCGATAAGCTTCGCTACCTCGAGCTGGTGATCCCGCGCCTGAGGCGCGGGGGTAAAGCTGTTAGTCGCGGAACGACGAATAATGTCTTGCGATTGATAAGCCATAGGTCGTCTCCGTTACACCTTTTCCACGTTCACGAGGAACGCCTTGAACTCCGGCGTCTGCGTGTTCGCATCACCAACAACCGGCGTCAGCGTATTGGCAATAAAGCCCTTCTTCGCCACGCCTTCATAACCCCAGTGGATAGGTATCCCGATGGTGTCGACTTCCTGGCCGTGCACGTTCAGGGTGCGGATACGCTTGGTCACCACCGCTTTGGCCTTGATATAGCCGCGGTTGGAGGAGACCTTCACCGTATCGCCCTGGACAATGCCCAGCTTGCCTGCCAGCTTCTCGCCGATCTCTACAAACTGCTCCGGCTGCGCAATCGAGTTCAACAGCGCGTGCTTGGTCCAGTAGTGGAAGTGCTCGGTCAGGCGGTAAGTAGTCCCTACGTACGGGAACTTATCCGCTTTACCCATCGCGTCCATATCATCTTTGAACACGCGGGCTGCCGGGTTAGAGATCACCTTCGGATGCAGCGGGTTGGTACCCAGCGGCGTCTCAAACGGCTCGTAGTGCTCCGGGAACGGCCCTTCCGCCATCTTATCGATGGCGAACAGACGTCCGACGCCCTCCTGCAGCATGATAAACGGCCCAACGTTGCTGCCCGGAGGCGCGGTGTTGTAGTCCGGAATATCCGCGCCTACCCATTTACCATTGGCATAAGAGAGCAGCTGGCGTTTTGGATCCCACGGTTTACCCTGCGGGTCCGCCGAGGCACGGTTATAGAGAATGCGGCGGTTCAACGGCCACGACCATGCCCAGCCGAGGGTATTTCCCAGCCCTGACGGATCGGCGTTGTCACGGCGCGCCATCTGGTTACCGTCCGGCGTCCAGCTACCGGCAAAGATCCAGCAGCCGCTGGAGGTGGTACCGTCGTCGCGCAGATGGGCAAAGGAGGAGAGCTGATCGCCTTTCTTCGCCAGCACCTTGCCGCTCACCGGGTCAATGATATCTTCCAGCGCTTTGCCGTTGCTCTCCATCGCCACTTCCTGCGGAGAAGGGTTCTCCGGCGTGGTGTAGTTCCAGGACATGTTCAGAACCTGTTCCGGATTCGCACCGCCCTCGGCCGCATACATCTTACGCAGGCGCAGGAAGATACCTGCCAGAATCTCACCGTCGTTCAGCGCTTCGCCCGGGGCGTCCTGACCTTTCCAGTGCCACTGCAACCAGCGGCCGGAGTTGACGATGGAGCCGTCCTCTTCCGCGAAGCAGGTGGATGGCAGACGGAACACCTCGGTCTGGATTTTCGATGAGTCGACGTCGTTCTGCTCGCCGTGGTTCTGCCAGAAGGTCGAGGTCTCGGTATTGAGCGGATCGATAGTGACCAGGAACTTCAGCTTCGACAGCGACGAGACAACCTTGTTTTTATTCGGGAACGATGCCACCGGGTTGAAGCCCTGGCAGATGTAGCCCGTCACCTCGTTTTTCGCCATCATGTCGAAATACTGCAGGACGTCGTAGCCTTTATCCCACTTCGGCAGCCAGTCAAAGCCCCAGCTGTTCTCCGCCGTTGCCTTATCGCCATAGAAGGCTTTCATCAGCGAGACGTAGAATTTCGGGTAGTTGCTCCAGTAGTTAACCTGGCCTTCCAGCAGCGGCTTGGTGGTGTTGCCCGCGAGGTAGGTCGCCAGATCGCTCTGCTTATCGTTCGGCAGCGTCATGTAGCCCGGCAGACTTTGGGTCAGCAGACCAAGGTCGGTCAGACCCTGAATGTTGGAGTGGCCGCGCAGGGCGTTAACGCCGCCGCCTGCCATCCCCATATTGCCGAGCAGCAGCTGGATCATCGCCATGGTACGAATGTTCTGCGCACCCACCGAGTGCTGCGTCCAGCCGAGCGCGTAGAGGAACGACGCGGTCTTGTCATGGGCGCTGGTTTCGGCGATGTACTCGCAGACCTTCAGGAAGTCAGCTTTTGGCGTACCGCAGATGTTCTCTACAACCTCAGGCGTATAGCGAGCCAGATGCTTTTTCAGCAGGTTCCATACGCAACGAGGATGCGTCAACGTCATGTCGCGTTTCGCATAGCCGTTTTCATCCAGCTCATAGTTCCAGCTGGCTTTATCATACTTGCGCTTATCCGGGTCATAGCCGGTAAACAGACCGTCATCAAAGCCGAAATCTTCCCGCACGATCAGGCTGGCGTTGGTATAGGCTTCGGTATATTCGCGGTTATATTTTTCGTTGTTCAGCAGGTACAGCATGACGCCTGACAGGAAGGCGATGTCAGTACCGGAACGAATAGGCGCATAGAAATCCGCGACCGAGGCGGTTCGCGTAAAGCGTGGATCGACGACAATCAGCTTCGCGCCATTGTGGATCTTGGCTTCCATCGCCCAGCGGAAACCCACCGGATGCGCTTCTGCCGCGTTCCCACCCATCACCACGATGAGGTTGGCGTTCTTCATGTCGACCCAGTGGTTGGTCATCGCACCGCGACCAAATGTTGGAGCAAGACTTGCTACCGTTGGTCCGTGTCAGACACGCGCCTGGTTGTCGACGGCTAACATGCCGAGTGCGCGGGTAAATTTCTGGGATAAATAGCCGGTTTCATTGCTGGCCGCAGAGGCGCACAGCATACCGGTAGAGAGCCAGCGGTTTACGGTCACGCCCTGCTCGTTCTGCGCGATATAGTTTGCGTCGCGGTCCTCTTTCATCAGTTTGGCGATGCGATCGAACGCTTCATCCCAACTGATACGCTGCCACTTATCAGAACCTGGCGCGCGGTATTCCGGATATTTCAGGCGGCTTTCAGAGTGGATAAAGTCCACCAGTCCGGCCCCTTTTGGACACAATGCACCGCGGTTCACCGGATGATCCGGATCCCCTTCAATATGGAAGATGGATGATTTGGCATTTTTTGCACCGTCGCCAAGGCTATACATCAATAGCCCGCAGCCAACGGAGCAGTACGTACAGGTGTTACGTGTTTCGCGGGTGCGCAGCAGCTTATACTGCCGTGTTTCCGCCAGCGCAACGCTGGGTGCAAAGCCCAGTGCGGCTGCCGTTGTACCTGCCATACCGCCAGCACAGATCTTAAAGAACTGTCTTCTGCTGACCTGCATGGGGTCGCTCCTTACTTTTTTTATTTATTTTCGACATTGTCTCGAATGGTGATCTCGAGTCTTTACGCTTTGCGGTCATCGCCGTAAAGGTTCAGAATAGAATGGTCCTCCTCGCGCAGGAGGAATTGCCGCCAGAATACCACAATGTCACCAGGCCTGTTCCCATTCAGTTAACAAAAAGTGAACAATAAAATGCCCTCTACCACCAAAAAGTCGACCGAGATCACAGGGTGCCGTCAGGTCACGCTCTGGAAACGTGATGATTTACAGCATCCTCAGCCGGACAGCCTGGCCGAAGAGGTGCCTGTCGCGCTGGTCTACAACGGGATTTCACACGTGGTGATGATGGCCTCGCCGAAGGATCTTGAGTGGTTCGCCATTGGATTCTCTCTCTCCGAGGGCATTATTGACACGCCTGCGGAGATCTACGGGATGGAGGTTGTGCCCTCCTGTAATGGCCTGGAGGTACAGATTGAACTCTCCAGCCGCCGCTTTATGGGGCTAAAAGAGCGCCGCCGGGCGCTGGCGGGCCGTACCGGCTGCGGCGTATGCGGCGTCGAGCAGCTTAACGATATCGGCAAACCGGTGACGCCGCTGCCTTTTACCCAGACGTTCGATCTGGCGAATCTGGATGCGGCGCTTCGCCAACTGAGCCGCGTCCAGCCGGTTGGCCAGCTCACCGGCTGTACCCACGCCGCCGCGTGGATCGCGCCCGAAGGCGAGCTGATTGGCGGGCATGAGGATGTTGGCAGACACGTGGCGCTGGATAAGCTGCTGGGCCATCGCGCCCGGGAAGGGGCTGGCTGGCAGCAGGGCGCGGCGCTGGTCTCCAGCCGGGCGAGCTATGAGATGGTGCAGAAGTCCGCCATGTGCGGCGTGGAAATTCTGTTTGCGGTCTCGGCGGCAACGACGCTGGCGGTGGAGGTTGCCGAGCGCTGTAACCTGACGCTGGTGGGCTTTTGCAAGCCGGGCAGGGCCACGATCTATACCCACCCTCAGCGTTTAGTGAGTGCATAATATTTATTCAAAAATTTTGAACGTAGTCAGCAAATCCCTTTACTTTTAGTTGGTGATTAACCGGTCTATTATTTATCACATCAAGGCGACACGCCTTATAAAAACAACTTAATTAAAGGGTAACCATCATGAAAAACATCAAAACTTTTGTTGCAGTTATCGCTCTTTCCGCTTCCTTCGGTTCTTTTGCTGCCCAGTCCGTGTCTGTAACTGACACCACGCTCTCCGGTGCGGAAGCGAAAATCGCCGCTCAGGCCGAGCAGGCTGGCGCATCATCCTACAAAATTACCCAGGCTTACTCAGGTAACTATGTACACATGACTGCTGAGCTGACTAAATAACATCTTCATCGTTGAAAGAGCGCCTACGGGCGCTTTTTTTTATGCTATTCCCGCCAGCCGTAGCAGCGCAGTCACTACCGCCGCCGCCACGATCACCACAATTAACGGCATTTTTCGCCAGGCCAAAAATACGGCAAAAGCGACGCCGATCACCCGCGCCATACCGGCAAAATGATCCCCTTCATAAAAGGTCGTTGCCAGCGCCACGGAGAACAGCAGCACGGTGGCGGCATCAGAAAGCAGCGCCTGTGAACGCTCAGAGAGGGCCAGGCGGCTACCGAGTTTGGCTCCACCGAGGCGCATCAAATAGGTCCCTGCCGATAACAGAACGATGCCGAGAATAAATACCGTCATGTTTTCCACTATTTTTTCCTTGCGGCCAGGCCGAGCAGAGAGAGCAGGACCGGTAAACCGACCGGTGCAAAGGGGACGGCGGCAAGGGATAACGCTGCGCCGCTACAGGCGCGAACAAGCGTGGTGCGATTTTTAAAAGCAGGCACCACCAATGCGAGCAAAATAGCCGGGAAGACCGCATCCAGACCGATGGTCTCCGGGTCGGGCAGCAGTTTCCCCACCATGGCACCCAGCAGCGCGCCGAGCGGCCAGATAATCGCTACCCCCAGCCCGCACAGCCAGTAGGCCGCCTTACGCTGTTCAGGCGTCTTCTGCGACAGGCCAAACACCACGCTTTCGTCATTCATGATGTGGCAGCCGAGCAGGCTGGCGCCGCGCTTGCCGACCAGGTCACGCACCGTCACGCCAAACGGTACATGGCGAGCGTTCACCAGCAGTCCAGCGGCGGCGGCGGCCAGCGGATTACCGCCGCTGGCAACGATGCCGATAAACATAAACTCAGACGCGCCCGCCAGCACGGTGATAGAGAGCACAAAAGGAACCCAGAGTGGGAAGCCGTAGGCCATTGCCAGCGAGCCGTAGGACATGCCGACGATACCCACGGCCAGGCAGACCAGAACGATCGCCTTTATCGTGTCGCCTTTCAGGCAGGAGAGATGATGTTTCATACTATTTTAGCCGTATTGGTTTAGCCATATCGAACGAATATCCATTATAATGAACGCATCAAAATCGTTTTACAAGATGAACGATTCGTTCGATTTATAGAGAAAGGGCCGTTATATGACGCAGCCAATTAGCGTGATCGCTAAAAGTTTAGTGCGAGAGCGCCTGCGAACCGGACTTTCACTGGCGGAAATAGCCCGCCGGGCCGGGATCGCCAAATCAACGCTCTCCCAGCTGGAGTCAGGCAACGGCAACCCCAGCCTGGAGACGCTCTGGTCGCTGTGCGTAGCGCTGGACATTCCTTTCGCCCGTCTGTTGGAGCCGCAGCAGCCCGCTACGCAGGTGATCCGTCGGGGAGAGGGAACGAAGGTGATTGCCGGACAGGCTAACTATGAGGCCATTTTACTGGCCGCCTGTCCACCGGGGGCGCGGCGTGATATCTATCTACTGCTGACCCAGCCGGGTGCAGACCGTATCTCCCAACCTCATCCGCCGGGATCGGTAGAGCACATCATTGTGACCCAGGGTCGGGCAATCGTGGGGCTGACCGACGCGCCGGAGGAGCTGGGGGAAGGGGATTACATCTGCTATCCCGCCGATCGGCCGCATATCTTTAAAGCGCTTGAGTCGGATACGCATGCGCTTCTGATTGCGGAACAAAATTAAACAGCAAGACACGGAAAAACATGTCGCTTAAAGCCATTGCCAAAGAACTGGGGCTGTCCGTTACCACCGTTAGCCGTGCGCTCAACGGATATGATGATGTCTCCAAAGAGACGCGCGCCCGGGTTGAGGCGGAAGCACAGCGCCGTGGCTACCGTCCGAATACCTTTGCCCGCCGTCTGAAGATGGGCAAAATCGACGCCGTTGGGCTGGTTTTTCCGGTGCATCCTGTGCCGCTCAATAACAGCGTATTTATGGAGATGGTTGGCGAAATTAGCCACGAACTTGCGCGACATGAGATTGATTTACTGCTCATTGCCGACGACGATCTGGCCGATAAGCACAGCTATATGCGTATGGTACAGAGCCGCCGCGTGGATGCGCTAATCGTCGCCCACACGCTCGATCACGATCCGCGTCTTGAGCAGCTTCAGGCTATCGGTTTCCCTTTCCTTGCGCTGGGCCGCAGTCAGCTGCCGCAGCCCTATGCATGGTTTGACTTCGACAACTACGCCGGAATGTATCACGCCACGCGTTGGCTGATTGACAAAGGCCATCAGCGTATTGCCCTACTGGGCGAAAGTAATTCGCAGGCTTTTATCACCCAACGCCGCCAGGGCTACCTTGATGCTTTAGCCGAGGCGGGGCTGTCCAGCGAATGGCTGCGCACTATGCCGCCTTCACGGCGCGCGGGCTATACCACGACGCAGGATCTGCTTGCGCTGGCATCGCCTCCAACGGCCATCCTGACCGACTGCAACACCCACGGCGACGGCGTGGCGATGGCCCTTTCCCAGCTTGGTCGGTTAAGCGGTGATAACGCCGTTTCGCTGGTGGTTTATGACGGTCTGCCGCAGGACAGCATCGTGGATATCGACGTGGCGGCGGTGATCCAGGCCACTCGTCAGGGCGTCGGCAAACAGATCGCTGATATGGTGCTGCGGTTAATTAACGGTGAGGATATCGCTCAGCTTCAAGTGCTATGGCAGCCTGAGTTCTCTCCCGGCCAAACGGCGTAAATCTGTCGAAATTCTAAACCCGATCACAAATCCGAAACGTTTTGGTTTGTATCCGAAACGTTTCGGATCAACACTCAAGACATCCCGACGACAGGAGATGTCTGATGCACGATTCGATTTTACGACTGGAAAGCAAGACGGTAGACGTGGTGTTAAAAACTCATCCGTTTGCCGAAATTCTCTACTGGGGGCCACACCTTTGTCACTTTTCGCCGCAGGATGCAGAGAGTTTATCCCGGCCGGTAGCCAACGGCAGGCTGGACGTTGACTCCCCGGTGACGCTGACGGCCGAGCTGGGCCAGGGGCTGTTTGGTTCGCCGGGCATTGAAGGTCATCGCGGCGGTATGGATAGCTCCCCGCTCTTCAAAACCGTTGGCGTTACGCAGCAGGGGCAATCCCTCACCGTGACTGCGGAAGATGAGCATGCCGGTCTGCGTCTGACCAGTGAGATTGCGCTCGACGACAGCGGCGTTCTGGTGGTACGCCATGGTTTAACCAATCTTCGTGCACAGGCGTGGCAGGTTGATCGTCTTGCCGTCACGCTGCCGATTGCCGAACGCGCCGGGGAGGTGATGGCCTTTCACGGGCGCTGGATCCGTGAATTTCAGCCGCACCGCGTTAAGCTCGCACATGACAGCTTCGTGATTGAAAACCGTCGCGGGCGCACCTCCCATGAACACTTCCCGGCGCTGATTAGCGGTACCCCGGCGTTCAGCGAAATGCACGGTGACGTGTGGGGCGTGCATTTGGGCTGGAGCGGCAACCATCGCCTGCGGGCCGAGGCCAAAACCGACGGTCGCCGCTATCTGCAGGCTGAAGCGCTCTATCTGCCGGGAGAGATGGCTATCGCCGAGGGGGAAACCCACTGGACGCCACGCCTCTACGCCAGCTACTCCGCAAACGGTCTGAACGGCATGAGCCAGCAGTTCCACCGCTACCTGCGGGATAATATTATCCGTTTCCCGGAAAACAAGCCGCGCCCGGTACATCTCAATACCTGGGAAGGGATCTACTTCGACCACGATCCGCAATACATCATGCGAATGGCGGACGAAGCGGCAGCCCTGGGCGTAGAGCGCTTTATTATTGACGACGGCTGGTTTAAAGGGCGCAACGACGATCACGCTGCGCTGGGCGACTGGTATCTCGACGAGAAGAAATACCCCAACGGTCTGATGCCGGTGATTAACCACGTTAAAAATCTCGGCATGGAGTTTGGTATCTGGGTAGAGCCGGAGATGATCAACCCGAACTCCGATCTCTATCGGGCCCACCCTGACTGGGTGCTGGCGATGCCGGGCTATGCGCAGCCCACTGGCCGCCATCAGTATGTGCTTAACCTGAATATTCCAGAAGCGTTTGAGTATCTGCTTGAACGTATGAGCTGGCTGCTGGGTGAGCATCCGGTGGACTATGTGAAGTGGGACATGAACCGGGAGCTGGTGCAGCCGGGGCACAACGGCAAGGCCGCCGCCGATGCCCAAACCCGCCAGTTCTATCGTCTGTTAGATATGCTGGGCGAACGCTTCCCGCAGGTCGAGTTTGAATCCTGCTCCTCGGGCGGGGGACGTATCGACTATGAAGTGCTGACCCGCTGCCACCGCTTCTGGGCATCTGACAACAACGACGCGCTGGAGCGCAATACTATTCAGCGCGGGATGAGCTACTTCTTCCCGCCAGAGGTGATGGGCGCGCATATCGGTCATCATAAATGCCACGCCACGTTCCGCCAGCACAGCATTGCGTTTCGCGGGCTGACGGCGCTCTTTGGTCATATGGGGCTGGAGCTGGATCCGCTCAGCGTCGACGAACAGGAGCGTGAAGGCTACCGGCACTATGCCGCGCTGCACAAACGGTGGCGCGAGGTGATCCACACGGGTACCCAGTGGCGTGTGGATATGCCGGATGCCACTACGCTGGCGCAGGGCGTGGTGAGCCAGGATCGAGGCCAGGGCCTGTTTATCGTCAGCCAGCTGGCGATGCCGGATTATACCCTGATGATGCCGCTGCGCATGCCGGGGCTGGAGGCGGGCGCGCGATACCGTATCACGCTGCTCGATCATCCCAACATTCGCTTAACCGGCGAGGGCGGACACACCATGCGCAAGTTACCCGCGTGGATGGAAGCCCCGCAGACGGTAAGCGGTGAGTGGTTGATGCAGGCGGGAATTGCACTGCCAATTCTGGATCCGGAAAGCGCCATCCTGGTTGGTGTAGAACGGGTGTAATCGCGAGGGCCGGGGAGCCGGCCCACAGCTGAGGATAATAATAATGAGCACAACTGCCTGTACCCACAAAGATAACCCTAACTTCTGGATCTTCGGACTCTTTTTCTTTTTCTACTTCTTCATTATGGCCACCTGCTTTCCGTTCCTGCCGATCTGGCTGTCGGATATCATCGGCCTGAATAAAACCCATACGGGGATCGTCTTCTCCTGCATCTCGCTTTCCGCCATCGCCTTTCAGCCCGTGCTGGGGGTGATTTCGGACAAGCTGGGGCTGAAAAAACACATGCTGTGGATCATCTCGGTGCTGCTGTTTCTGTTTGCGCCGTTTTTCCTCTATGTTTTCGCTCCCCTGTTGAGAACTAATATCTGGCTGGGGGCATTAAGCGGCGGCCTGTACATCGGCTTTGTTTTCTCGGCGGGATCGGGGGCCATCGAAGCCTATGTTGAGCGCGTAAGCCGCAACAGCGACTTCGAATACGGCAAGGCGCGCATGTTTGGCTGCCTGGGCTGGGGGTTATGCGCCTCTACGGGTGGGATCCTGTTCGGTATCGACCCGTCATATGTGTTCTGGATGGGCTCGGCGGCGGCCCTGCTGCTGATGCTGCTGCTGATTATCGCCAAACCGAAACCCAACCAGACGGCAGAGGTGATGAACGCGCTCGGTGCCAACCAGCCGCAAATCACGGCGAAGACGGTATTTAACCTGTTCCGCCAGCGCAAAATGTGGCTGTTTATTCTCTATGTGGTTGGTGTTGCCTGCGTCTATGACGTGTTCGACCAGCAGTTTGCCACCTTCTTCAAATCCTTCTTCGCCACGCCGCAGGAGGGCACCCGCGCCTTTGGTTTTGCCACCACGGCCGGGGAGATCTGCAACGCCATCATCATGTTCTGCTCGCCGTGGATCATTAACCGCATCGGCGCGAAAAATACGCTGCTGATTGCCGGGCTGATTATGGCGACGCGCATTATTGGCTCGTCGTTCGCCACCACGGTGGTAGAGGTTGTGGCTCTGAAGATGCTGCATGCGCTGGAGGTGCCGTTCCTGCTGGTGGGAGCCTTCAAGTACATTACCGGTGTATTTGATACCCGGTTGTCAGCCACCATCTACCTGATTGGCTTCCAGTTTGCTAAGCAGTCGGCGGCGATATTCCTCTCTGCTTTTGCCGGGAATATGTATGACCGGATCGGCTTCCAGGATACTTATCTGATGCTGGGCTGCTTTGTACTGGCGATTACGTTGGTGTCAGCGTTTACGCTCAGCGGCAGGCAGCAGACGGCCGGTATTACCCCAGGCAGAGCACCTCTTTCAGCTCGACGCTAATCGGGCTGTTACCCAAAAACGACGAAACCCACCAGAGGTGGGTTTCATACATCGCTTTGCCTATGGTGTACGCAACCAGAACCTATTAAAGGGGAAGTAGACAGTACAGGCTGTTAATTGTGGATACTAAAGGGTGCATTTATCGCCGTCAACGTCTTCTGCACCTATGTGGTATGCTTCAGCACATCGCTAACGGAGCAAGCATAAATGCCGCAAGCTGCTAATTATTCCCCAATTATATCGTTAATCTCATCGGTAAGGCTTGGAAGTTATCGTATAACGTTTCGCAGTGTCGATGAATGCGAACTTTATGGTATTTATATATGGTCCCAGCATGCGGCGGCATCTATTTATCCGCTCTTGCAGAATCTGGAAATATCATTAAGAAATGCTATAGATAAAGAAGCCAGGGCACGATTTGGGGAGCGATGGTGGGAGAGAATACAAAGCACCAGAGACCGAGGTGATTGTCATTTTCACAAGAATATTGAGAAAGCCAAAGATTGCTTAACACGTGAATGGCTTAAAAAAGAGAGGCGGCGCAGGCGCGGTACTCGTGTGGAACACCTGCAAGTTCCGGTGTGGACACACGATCAAATCATTGCGGCAACTGATTTTAGTACCTGGCACCATGTGTTAAACAATGAATATAGCTCCCCAGTCCCAGCTGAAAACCAACGTTATTTATGGCCCAAATCATTAGGTAAAGTTTTTATAAATTATGCAAAAATCAATCCCAATCAGCAAAGGGTTAGAAAAAATTTAACCGATCTTATTTTTGAACTGAGAGAGTACAGGAATCGGATTTCTCATCATGAGCCTCTATGGGTTAAATCACCTAACGTGAATAATGCAAGAGCCGCAATCGATACTATCAGAGAGAAGATAAATAAAATCGAACTTGTTATCGAAGCTCTTGATATTAATCTTCTGAATATAATGAGAAAAGTTGGTTTATTTGACAATGCAAGACGGGTTTGTTCGCTCGATGAGTTAGCTATTTATCGTTATACAAAGCCGTTCTGTTCTATGACTCCCGAACAAATGCATGTTATAGAAACGCATTGTTGGCAGGCGAAACAAAAAAATGAAACCATAATTTGGAGGAATAATAATACAGTGTATGGGTTACGAACTATACGCTAAAGCCAGGCGACATAGGATAATGTCACCTGGCAACCTATCACTCCAGATAGAACACCTCTTTCAGCTCGGCGCTGATCGGGCTGTTATCGGCGTTAGCTGGCATTACATCGCGCATATGCTTCCACCAGCGCTGGCAGACGTCGGTATTAGCAACTGCGCTCCAGCGCTCTTCGGACTCGATCTCTACGGTAGCAAACAGCAGATTACGTGCCTTATCGAGGTAGATAGCGTAGTGATGTGCGCCGTGATCTTTCAGCACCGCCTCCAGCTCGGGCCAGATGGGAGTATGGCGGCGCTCATACTCCTCGTGGGCGTTAGCGTTAACCTGCATCACAAAGGCCTTACGGATCATAACGCCTCCAGGTAGAGTTCACGCACCTCGTCGCGGCTGGCGGTACGCGGGTTGCAGGGGGCACACGGATCGGCCAGCGCCTTATCCAGCCAGCCTTCAATATCCTCTTTCGTCACGCCAAGCTGGCTGAAGCCGGAGGGTATCCCGACGCGGGCGCTAAGATCACGAATCGCCTGGATGGCCGTCATGCTTGCCGCCTCGTCGCTCATGCCGCGGGTATCGACCCCCATCGCCTGGGCGACGCGGGCAAAGCGCGCCACCGCATGTGGGCGGTTAAAGTTTTCGATAATCGGCAGCAGGATCGCGTTGCAGACGCCATGAGGCAGGTTATGCGTCGCTCCCGGCTGATGCGCCAGGGCGTGCACCAGGCCCAGCCCGGCGCTGTTAAACGCCATCCCCGCCAGATACTGGCCAAAGGCCATCTGCTCCCGTGCTTCGATATTTTGTCCGTCATCGACCGCCTTCGGCAGCCAGAGGTTGATCAGACGGATTGCCTCCAGCGCGTTGGCATCCGTCAGCGGATGTGCGCCGACAGAGATAAACGCCTCTATCGCATGGGTCAGGGCATCCATACCGGTGGCGGCAGTGACCGCTGCCGGGATCGCCAGCATCACGCTGGCATCGTCCACGGCGATATCCGGAATGATGTTGGAGTCGATAATGACCTCTTTTACCTGACGCGCCGAGTCGATGATCACCGCGTTGCTGGTCATCTCTGCCGCCGTACCGGCGGTGGTATTGATGGCGACCAGCGGCACGCCAGCGTTAACGACTTTACCGACGCCGGAGTAGGCGGTTGAGGGGCCAGGGTTGGCAGTAAGGATTTTTATCGCTTTCGCAGTATCAATCGGACTGCCGCCGCCGAAGGCGATGATGTAATCGCACTGCGCCGATTGGTAGGCCGCGTAGCCCTCCTGCACCAGCGCCTCGGTGGGATTAGGGAAGACGCTATCAAACAGATGGTATGGCATCTGGTGCGCATCCAGGGCGGCAAACAGGCTGTCGAGCAGGCCCAGCTTAACCAGCTGACCGTCGGTGACAATCAGCGCCTTGCCCCACTGCTTGTCTGCTACCAGATTAACCATATCGCCAATTGCGCCTGTGCCATGCAGGCTGATTTTAGGCAGTGCCAACATAAAGCTCATGATAGATCTCCGTTAATTACTGTGATTTTTTAAATTCGTCTTCGCTGCAAAATCCGGCGGGTGATGATCGGCAGGGAGATGACCACAATCAGCATCGCGCCGATGATGATCGACATCACGATGCCCGGCACGTTGAGCAGGCTCAGGCCAAAGGTCACCAGCCCCATCAGGAAGGCGGCGATAATCACGCCCACCATGCTGCCGGAGCCGCCGAGAATATTGACTCCGCCCAGCACCGCCATAGTGACCACCGCCAGCTCCCAGCCGGTAGCGATGGTGGGACGGGTGCTGCCGAGGCGCGAGGTGAGCAGCACCGAGGCCAGCCCGGCCATCAGCCCCACGAGAGCAAAGAGCAGCAGGTTGTGGCGCTTAACGTTGATGCCGGAGTACCACGCCCCGGTGGGGTTATTGCCGATGGCGTAGGTGCGGCGGCCAAAGTTAGTGCGGTGCAGCACGAATGCGAAGATGCCCGCCAGCACGATAAAGAGCGCAAACTCAAACGACAGCGCTCCCCAGACGTAGCCCTGACCGAACCAGGCAAAGCTTTCGGGATAGTCGTTCAATGCCTTATCGCCGAGCAGAATGTAAGTAATGCCGCGATAGAGGCTCATAGTGCCGATGGTGATGACGATGGAGGAGAGGTTAAACCGCGTCACCAGCAGGCCGTTGAACAGCCCGCACAGCAGGCCCACGCCTAGCCCCACAATCACCAGCAGCGGCGTATCGACTCCCGCCTGGGCACAAAAACCCATAACGGTAGAGCTGAGGGCAATGGTGGAGGCCACCGACAGGTCAATCTCCCGGGCGATGATCAGCATCGCCATCGGCAGCACGATGATCGCCTTCTCGGTAAAGTTAAAGGTGGCGTCGGAGAGGTTCCAGATATCAAGGAAGTAGGGCGACGCGAAGGCGTTAATTAAAAACACCAGCAGCGTGACGGCGAGTAAAAAGCCTTCCCAGCACAGGAGCCGTTTCAGCAGCGGCAGCGTTGCGGGGGTGTTGCCCACCCCGTCAGTAGTTAACATTTTGCTCATGATTTCACCGCCTGTTTCTGTCGGGCCAGCGCTGCGTCACGCAGGATCAGACGTCCCTTGCGTTTATTGCCGCGCTCGTTAAGCAGAACCGCTATTACAATCACCGTGCCGGAGATGGCCATCTGCCAGAAGGGCGAGATACCGATCACCGGCAGCGCGTTGTTGATGACGCCGAGGAACAGCGCGCCAAACAAACAGCCGAGCACGCGGCCCGTGCCGCCCATGGTACTGACCCCGCCGATCACGCAGGCGGCCACCACCTGTAATTCAAAGCCATTGGCGACATCGACATAGGCCACGGCGAAGCGGGAGATCCACAGGTAGCCGCAGAACCCGGCCAGCGCCCCCGAGAGGCAGAAGCTGACGAACTGCATTTTTCCGGCGTTAATGCCGGTGTAGTACGCCGCCGTGGCGTTGCCGCCCGCGGTATAGAGCGCCCGCCCGGTGCGGCTGTAGCGCAGGAAGTAGCCCACCAGCAGCAGCCCGGCGATGGCGCACCAGCTCAGCAGCGGCAGCCCCAGCACGCTGGTACGCGGCAGAGCAAGGAAGTCACCGCTCATCTGGTGGGAGTTGATCCAGCCCCCGTCGGAGAGCAGAAAGATAATGCCGCGATAGATACTCATGGTGCCGAGGGTGACCACAATCGCTGGAATACCCATCTTCCACACCAGCAGGCCGTTGATCATGCCCATCACCAGTCCAAGGCCGGTCGCCAGAATCAGCAGCGCCCAGACCGGAATATCAGGATGGTGGAAGTTGAGCAGGGCGACGATCATGCCGGTCAGCGCCAGGTTGGCGGCCATCGACAGGTCGATGCCCTTGGTCAGCAGCACCATCATCTGGCCGAGGGCGAGAATAATCAGGATCGCGGTATCGTTAAAAATCTCCGCCAGGTTGCCGGGCGCGATAAACGACGGCACACGGCTGCCGATAGCCAGTACCATCAGGACGATCACCGCGGCCAGCAGCGCCTCGCGGTTTTTAAGCAGTTGTTGCCACATTATGCAGCCTCCTGTTTCGCACCGCTGGCGGCGCTGACGATGGTCTCCGCCGTGGCTTCGCCCGCCGCATATTCGGCCACCATCCGTCCCTCGTGCATCACCACAATCCGGTCGGCCATGCCCATCACCTCCGGCAGCTCCGAGGAGACCATGATCACCGCCAGCCCCTGGCCCACCAGCTCGGACATAAACTGGTGTACGGCGGCCTTCGAGCCGATATCAATGCCTTTGGTCGGCTCATCGAGAATGATGACGTCAGGGTGAGTAGCGAGCCATTTGCCGATCACCACCTTCTGCTGGTTGCCGCCGGAGAGCGTCTCTACCGGCTGTTTCCAGCTGAACGCTTTGACCTGAAGCCGTCGGGCATACTCATCGGCAAGCTGCCACTCCCGGTCGTCGTGCAGCACGCCGTTCGGGTTAAGCTTGCTGAGCTGCGGCAGGCTGATGTTCTGGGCGATGGGCAGGGCAATAATCGCCCCCTGCTTCTGCCGCTCCTCCGGCACGCAGACGATACCGGCCCGGATGGCGTCCGCAGGCTGGTGGAACTGCACCGCTTTGCCGTTAAGCACGATCTCGCCGGAAGAGGGACGCGATACGCCGGAGAGGGCCTGCATTAGCTCGGTGCGGCCTGCGCCGACCAGCCCGTAAAAGCCGAGGATCTCACCCTTGCGCAGGGTAAAGCTGATGTGGGCAAACTCGGTGGGGTGGCAGAGATCCTTCACCTCCAGCACCGTTTCGCCAGGATCGCAGGCGATCTTGGGGTAGGTCTGGGTAATGGCCCGGCCTACCATCATCGCCACCATCCGCTCTTCGCTGATCTCACTCATCGCCCCGGAGCCGACGTACACCCCGTCGCGTAGGATGGTGTAGTGATCCGCCAGCTCAAAAATCTCATCGAACTTATGGGAGATAAAGAGGATCGCTTTACCCTCCTGCTTCAGGCGCTCAACGATCTGGTAGAACTCCAGAATCTCATGCTGGGAGAGCGCGGCGGTGGGCTCGTCGAGGATCACCACCTGCGCATCAAAGGAGAGGGCGCGGGCGATGGCGACCATGTGACGCTGGGCGATGCTCAGGGTTTTCAGGGTCGCATGGGGATCGATCTGCACTTCGAGACGGGCGAGGATATCCCGCGCCTTCTGGTGCATGGCGGGCCAGTCGAGCTTTTTCAAAAAGCCCGTATAGAGGTACTGGCCGACAAAAATGTTCTCCGTCACCGACAGTTCATCAAACAGCACGGTCTCCTGATGGATCGCCGTGATGCCGACCCGATGGGCGGATTCCGGCGTGGGAAGTTGAATGGGGATCGCCTTATAGAGGATTTCACCCTCTTCAGGCTGATAGATGCCGGTCATCACCTTGACCAGCGTGGATTTGCCTGCGCCATTTTCACCAATCAGCGCGGTGACTTTGCCAGGCCAGAGGTCAAGCTGTACGTTCTCAAGGGCGCGCACGCCGGGGAACACCTTGGTGATCCCCTTGAGCTGAAGCAGTGGGGTCATGATAGTTCTCCATCACGGGGGGACTTTGTATGCCGGATGGCGCTACGCTTATCCGGCATACAATCCACATCAGAAAATCTTGGAAAACTTATCAATGTTGCTGGCATCGTAAACGAACGGCTCAGCCATCGCGCCGCTGCCGTCAGCATCCAGCTTCACCTTGCCAAGCTTGCCCATATTGGCTTCGGTTTTGGTCGCCGTGCCTTTCACCAGATCGTCAGCCAGATAGGTGGCGGCATAGCCCAGATCGATCGGGTTCCAGATAGCAAAGCTCTTGGTTGCGCCGGACTTCACCGCGCCTGCCATCTCAGACGGCAGGCCTAATCCGGTGACGTACACCTTGCCAATCTTGCCCTGATCCTTCACCGCCTGGGCGGCGGCCACGATGCCTACTGAGGAGGGAGAGACAATTACCTTCAGATCCGGGTAGGTTTTCAGCAGCCCGACCGCTTCGCGGTAGCTCTTATCGGAGAGATCATCGCCGTAGGCCACCGTCACCAGGTTGACAGAGGGGTACTTCGGCAGCACCTTTTTCATCTCTTCAATCCAGATGTTCTGGTTGGTCGAGGTTGGCGTCGCGCTGAGGATCGCCACGTCGCCCTTCTCCACGTTCAGCGCCTTCAGCGCCTCGGCGGCAAGCTTAACGTTGGTTTCACCAATCAGAGCGTTGTTTGACGGGTTGAGATGGATCTGGCGGCCCGCTTTGGCCACGCCGGAGTCCCACGAGACGACTTTAATCCCGCGCTGCATCGCTTTTTTCAGCACTGGCACAACGGCGTCCGGATCGTTCGCCGAGATGGCGATCGCATCCACGCCCTGGGCGATCAAACCGTTCAGCACTTCGATCTGCGCCTCTGCCGTGGTGGTGGTTGGGCCGGTATAAATGACTTTAACATCTCCTAACTCTTTGGCCGCCTCCTGGGCACCGACGTTCGCTGCCTCAAAAAAACCATTGCCGAGGGATTTTGCAACCAGGGCAATTTTGACTTCTGCTAATGCGGAACCGGACAACGCCAGAGCGGCAACGGTGAGGATCAAGCTTGTCTTTATTCTCATTGCTTTTACTCCACTGATATTGAGTTAGTTTGTAGGGCTTGCAGGTGTGGCTTCGCCCCGTCTCAATGAGCGGGGCGCGATGTTCTTATTTGTAAAGCTCGAGTGCGCTGGCCATCGGGGTGACGCCAAAGCGTTTGCCGAGGGCAATCAACTCCTCCTGAGTGATGGTCTGCTTCATGCCGCCCATCGAGTAGACCTTCACCAGCACCTCGGCAGACTTCTCGGCGGTGTCGATCAGGCCAAAGGCTTCGTCCAGCGTTGGACCGCTGCCGAAGACGCCGTGGAACGGCCACAGCACCAGCGAGTGGCGCGACATCTGTCCGGCGGTGGCCTGGCCGATCTCATCGGTGCCGGGGACCATCCATGGCAGAATGCCAACGCCGTCAGGAAACACAACCAGGCATTCGGTACTGCCTTCCCACAGTTTGCGGGTGATCACATCCCTATCGTTTTCCAACACATAGGTGAGGGCGATCAGGTTGGTGGCGTGGCAGTGCATAATCACCCGGTCTTTGCCGTCGGTGGCCTTGATGCGCTCGCAGTGGGAGAGGAAGTGCGCCGGCAGCTCGGAGGTGGGAACCGCTTCATCAGTCAGCCCCCAGAGAATGTGGTAGCCCGCGCCGTCGCTGTCGACCTTAACGATGCCTAAGTTAGCGACCGGGTCGAGCTGCACGTTGCGGAAGAATTTGCCGGAGCCGGTGACGATAAACGGCGTATTGGCCAGCAGCGGCATCGGCTGGCTCAGAGCGATATAGCGCGGGCTGGCGTGGAACTCGGCCTCAAACGGGGCGATATCCGCGTCGTCCAGGCGCAGGGTCAGGTTGCCGCCGTTGCGTTCGTCCCAGCCCTTCAGCCAGGCGTCAGAGGTGGCTTTGATCATCCCCTGAACGAACCATGAATTTTGTATGTTCTGCATAGTCTGTGTATTCCTTAAAAATGCCGGGTGACGCTGCGCTTACCCGGCCTACTGTTTATTTACGGTTACTTAAAATCTCTTTCTCATACGCCCGCACGCTGTCGAGCCACTGGCTCCCTGCTGGGGTATCGTGGCGCTGGCAGTACATCTCCCATACCGCCTGCCACGGCAGCGATTTTTGCTCTTCCAGCAGCGCCAGGCGGGCGGTGTAATCGCCCTCGGCCTCCAGCGTGCGCAGCTGGTCGGTCGGCTCCAGCAGGGCGCGCAGCAGGGCCTTTTTCATGTTGCGGGTGCCGATCACCCATGCGGCAATACGGTTGATAGAGGCATCAAAGAAGTCGAGGCCGATGTGCACCCGGTCAAAGAGATCGTGGCGGACGATTTCGCTGGCGATGGCCTGGGTTTCGTCATCCAGCAGCACGACATGGTCGCTGTCCCAGCGCACCGGGCGGCTGACGTGCAGCAGCAGGCGCGGGATATAGAGCATGGCGGCGGAGATCTTGTCGGAGATCACCTCCGTCGGGTGGAAGTGCCCCGCATCCAGGCAGAGCGCAGTCTGGCGGCTGGTGGCGTAGCCCATGTAAAACTCGTTCGAGCCGACGGTGTAGCTCTCCGCACCGATGCCGAACAGCTTGCTCTCTACGGCATCGATGTGATGCTCCAGGCTCAGCTTTTCGCTCAGGGCCTCATCCAGCGCGGCGAGCAGGCGCTGACGCGGGGCGAGGCGGTCAACGGTGACGTCCTTCATGCCATCCGGAACCCAGATGTTCATCACCGACGGCGTGCCCAGCTGCTCGCCAAAGTACGCCGAGACGCGGCGGCAGGCTTTAACGTGGTCGATCCAAAACTGGCGGATCTCATCGTTGGCGTGGGAGAGGGTAAACCCATCGGCGCTCAGCGGATGTGAGAAGCAAGAGGGGTTAAAGTCCAGGCCCAGCTTCTGCGCTTTTGCCCACTCTACCCAGTTTTTAAAGTGCTCGGGCCGGATGGCGTTACGCTCCACCGCCGTCTCTGACTCCAGGTAGATGGCATGCAGATTCAGGCGCTTTGGCCCTGGGATCAGGCTCAGGGCCTGCTCCAGATCGGCCCGCAGCTCCTGCGCGCTGCGCGCTTTGCCAGGGTAGTTGCCGGTGGCCTGGATGCCGCCGGTCAGGCCGCCCTGCGGGTTCTCAAACCCGGCAACGTCATCGCCCTGCCAGCAGTGCATGGAAACCGGCAGGCGATCGAGCTGGCGCAGCGCCTCCTCAACGTCAACGCCTACCGCGGCAAACCGCTGCTTAGCCAGTTCCCAGGCTTGTTCAATTGGAGTGGTCATGCGCAAAGCTCCTTTCTCTGTTGTTTGGCTTGAAACTGCGCAGCGTGGCGGGCAATTTCACTCTCAGGTTGTGGAATAAAGGTTGTCAGATCGTAATTGGCCGTTACGACCTGGCGGAAAGCGTCGATATTGCTCAGCTCGCCCAGGGTCATCAGCTGAATACCGATATTGCCCAGCGTCGAAGCTTCAACGGGGCCAGCCACCACGGTGACGCCGCAGGCGTCGGCGCAGAGCTGGTTAAGGAGACGGTTCTGGCAGCCGCCGCCGACGATATGCAGCTGGCTAAACGGCCTGCCGCGCAGCGCGGCCAGCTCGCCAAGCACGTTAGCGTAGAGCAGGGCAAGGCTGTCGAAGATGCAGCGCGCCAGTTCAGCATGGGTGGCTGGTTCCGGCTGGCCTGACTCGCGGCAGGCGGCCTGGATCTCGGCGCTCATGTTGTCCGGGTTAATAAAACGCTCATCGTTGGGATTGATCAGCATCCGGCACGGCGTAAGCCGCTCGGTGTCGGCAATCAGGGCGGGCAGGTCGGTCACGTTCTGCTCTTTCAATACGCGCTGCAGCAGCCACAGGCCCATGATATTTTTCAGCACCCGGTAGCGCCCTTCGGCACCGCCCTCGTTAGTAATATTGGCTGCCAGCGCTGCCTCGTTGGTGTAAGGGGTTTGGCTCTCGAAACCCATCAGGGACCAGGTGCCGGAGGAGAGATAGGCGCTGTCCGCGTCGCTCAGCGGCGAGGCGATCACCGCGCTGGCGGTATCATGGCTGGCGACGGCCACGACGGGGATCTCATTGCCCTGTGGGTTTCGCCAGTGACCGATCACGTTGCCCGGCTGGGTAGGGCGGCCAAACCAGGCTTTGTTAGCCCCGGTCCAGGCCAGCAGGACGTCATCCCAGTCATCGCTAGTGATATTCACCAGCTGGGTGGTGGTGGCGTTGGTGTACTCCCAGTTCATCTTGCCCGTCAGGCGGAAGCTGAAATAGTCCGGGATCAGCAGGGCATGAGCCACCTGCGCCGCCTGCTCTGGTTGCTGCTCGACAAAGGCGCGCAGCTGGTACAGCGTGTTGAACGGCAGAAACTGGATGCCGCTGCGTTGGTAGATGGTCTCTCTGCCGAGCTGCGCCTGAGCGCTTGCCATCACGCCATGGGTGCGACCGTCGCGATATGACACCGGCAAACCGACACGCTGACCGTGTTTATCAACCAGCACATAGTCCACGCCCCAGGTATCGATGCCAATGCTGTCTATTTGACTGCCCTGCTCGCTGACCTTGTTTAGCCCAAGGCGAATCTCATCTTCCAGGCTATCGATATCCCAGGTAGCAAAGCCGTCCACGTTTTGCAGGCAGTTGACGAAGCGGTGAATTTCACGCAGCGACAGGGTACGCTGTGCGCTGTCATAATACGCCAGCATTACGCGTCCACTGGATGCGCCGAGATCGACCGCGACACAATGGCGAAAGGTCATAGTGCAGTCCTTCTGAGAGTCATTACAGACAGTCTAAGAATCCCTTCCGCGGCGCACCTTCTTGCTATGGACAGACGAAATCAGGCGCTGGCAAGAAAGCAAAGATGAACGTGATAGCGTTCACAATTCCCGGCAATGACGCCTCTCGCAGCGGATGTGACATCAGCCGCATTTCCCGATCTTTCCCACCGTTTCTTAAAAAAGTGACCGGGTTTGCGCGCTTTGGCGTCAAAAATTCAAGGTGGGATTGTCAGCCCTTCATTACTATTTTCGGCATGTTCTCCATTTCAGGAAGCCATCATGACCGTACTACACAGCGTGGATTTTTTTCCGTCAGGTAAAACGCCTGTGGCTATCGAGCCGCGCCTTCCCCAGTCAGCGTTTCCTGAACATCACCATGATTTCCATGAGATTGTTATCGTTGAGCATGGCACGGGCATTCACGTCTTTAACGGCCAGCCCTACTCCATTAGCGGGGGCAGCGTCTGCTTTATACGCGACCATGACAGGCATCTTTACGAGCATACGGATAATCTCTGTCTGACCAACGTGCTCTACCGCTCGCCGGAGGCTTTCCAGTTCCTGGCGGGGCTTAATCAGCTGCTGCCTCAGGAGCAGGACGGACACTACCCTTCACACTGGCGGGTTAATCAGGGGGCGCTACAGCGGGTGCGGCAGATTGTGAGCCAGATGGAGCAGAGCAGCGAGGAGGAGGGGACCGCGGCCCTTGCCAGCCGGGAGATCCTGTTTATGCAGCTGTTGGTACTGTTGCGTAAAAGCAGCCTTGAGGAGGGAGCGGTTAATAACGATGCCCGCCTGAACCAGATGATGGCGTGGCTGGAGGATCACTTCGCGGATGAGATCTGCTGGGAGTCCCTTGCCAACCGCTTTTCGCTCTCTCTGCGTACGCTGCACCGCCAGCTGAAACAGCATACGGGCATGACGCCGCAGCGCTACCTCAACCGTCTGCGTCTGATTAAGGCCCGCCATCTGCTGCGCCACAGCGACGAGAGCGTTACTGATATCGCGTTTCGCTGCGGTTTCGGCGACAGCAACCACTTTTCGACGCTTTTTCGTCGGGAGTTTAGCTGGTCACCGCGGGAGATCCGCCAGGGTCGGGACACGCCGCTGCAATAGCTATAAACGAGAAGACAATCACCGTTTTCTTGCCAAAAAACAGCTAAATATAGAAGGTTGAGGGCTGTTGAGGTGACGCTGTGGCAGGTCAGTTAATTCTGCGAAGAGAGGATTTTTTTGCCAGGCCTGGGCAGGCGGTCGCGGTGGCCGATCGCTATCCGCAGAATGTCTTTGCTGAGCACTCCCACGAGTTTAACGAGCTGGTGCTGGTCTGGCGCGGCAACGGCCTGCATATCCTTAACGATCGTCCTTACCGAATTACCCGAGGCGATCTCTTCTATATCCGCGCCGAGGACCGTCACGCCTACGCCTCGGTAAACGATCTGGTGCTGCAAAACATCATCTACTGCCCGGAGCGGCTGACGCTTAACCTTGACTGGGCCGCGCATATTCCAGGCCTGGACGGTAGGGAGCCAATACCCTACTGGCGCATTGGCAGCAGCGGCATGGCTCAGGCACGGCAGGTGATTAGCCAGCTGGAGCACGAGAGCGCTAAAACCGATCCGCTCTCCGATCCGCTGGCAGAAACCCTGTTTGCCCAGCTTGTATTAACCCTGAAGCGCCATCGCTACGCGACTGACAACCTCTCGGCGACCAGCAGCGAAGCGTTGCTGGATAAGCTCATCACCGCCCTGGCCAGCAGCCTCAACCGTGCCTTTTTTCTTGAGCAATTTTGCGAGCAAAATCAGTGCAGTGAGCGTACACTACGTCAGCAGTTTCGTACCCAGACCGGCATGACAATCAACAACTATCTGCGCCAGCTGCGCATCTGCCATGCCCAGTATCTGCTCCAGCATAGCGAGCTGATGATCGGTGAAATTGCGACACGCTGTGGTTTTGAAGACAGCAACTATTTTTCCGTGGTTTTTACCCGTGAAACCGGCGTGGCCCCTAGCCAGTGGCGGCACCGCAGCAGGGCGTTCACGGGCACATAACAAAAGGTTATAACCATATAAAAACTACGGCATTGATAAACATTTTCAATACTACTTAATTAACTATAATGAACCAACTGCTTACGCGGCGTTAACAGTATCGCCGCCCGACAATTAATGGAGATGATTATGAGTTACACACTGCCATCACTGCCGTACGCTTATGATGCACTGGAACCGCACTTCGATAAGCAGACGATGGAAATCCATCACACTAAACATCACCAGACCTACGTTAACAACGCTAACGCTGCGCTGGAAAGCCTGCCGGAGCTGGCTAACCTGCCGGTAGAAGAGCTGATCGCCAAACTGGATCAGGTTCCGGCTGATAAGAAAACCGTACTGCGCAACAACGCAGGCGGCCACGCCAACCACAGCCTGTTCTGGAAGGGCCTGAAAACCGGCACTACCCTGCAGGGTGAACTGAAATCCGCTATCGAGCGTGACTTCGGCTCCGTTGAGAAATTCAAAGAAGAGTTCGAGAAAGCAGCGGCAACCCGCTTCGGATCCGGCTGGGCTTGGCTGGTACTGAAAGGCGACAAGCTGGCCGTTGTCTCTACCGCAAACCAGGATAGCCCGCTGATGGGTGAAGCTGTTTCTGGCGCATCCGGCTTCCCGATCCTGGGTCTGGACGTGTGGGAGCACGCTTACTACCTGAAATACCAGAACAAACGCCCGGACTACATCAAGGCATTCTGGGAAGTGGTAAACTGGGACGAAGCTGCTGCCCGTTTCGCTGCTAAAAAATAAGGTTGCATTGCTTCCGGTGAAAAGCGAGTCTGATGACTCGCTTTTTTTGTATCGGGGGGAAGGCGCTGCGATGCACCATCAGGTTAACGTTTTTACAGGTAAAGTAAGGGATTATGAGGGCAGTCGGCCAAGCGCCATTGCCAAGGTGCAGGTTAACGGTGAACTGACGCTAACCGAGCTGGGGCTTGCAGGCGATGAGCAGGCCGAGAAGAAGATCCACGGCGGGCCGGATCGTGCGCTGTGCCACTATCCGCGCGAGCACTACCGCCACTGGGCAAATGCGTTTCCTGAGCAGGCGGATATCTTTGTTGCTCCAGCTTTTGGCGAGAACCTCTCTACCGAGGGGCTGACCGAGCAGAACGTCTACATCGGGGATATCTTTCGCTGGGGTGAGGCGCTGATTCAGGTCACCCAGCCGCGCTCCCCCTGCTTCAAAGTTAACTACCATTTTGCCATCCACGATCTCTCCTCCCTGATGCAGGAGAGCGGCCGCACGGGCTGGCTCTACCGGGTGATTGCCCCGGGCAGCGTCTCCGGCGATGCGCCCCTTGAGCTGGTGTCCCGCTGTAGCGAGGTGAGCGTCTATGAGGCAGCGGCTATCGCCTGGCACCTGCCGTTTGACGACGAGCAGTACCACCGCCTGCTCTCTGCCGCCGGTCTCTCGGTGAGCTGGGCCAGAACCATGCAGAAACGACGCCTGAGCGGCGAGATTGAGAGTTTTGCGCCCAGACTGTGGGGCAGGAAACCGTAGGCCGGGTAAGCACAGCGCCACCCGGCGTTAAACTACGACCGCTTATGCAGCGGTAGCCAGATGGTTAAGCGTAAGCCGCCCAGCGGGCTATCGTCGGCTTTAACCCAGCCGCGATGCTGCTGAATAGCCGTCTCAACGATCGCCAGTCCCAGCCCGGTGCCGCCAGATTCACGGTCGCGTGCCTCATCAGTACGGTAGAACGGGCGGAAAATCTGCTCGCGATCTTCCGCACTAACGCCCGGACCATCATCGTCAACGTTAACCGTTACGCCCTCTTTATCCACCGCAAAGCTCACCTCAATCTTCGTATGCGAGTAGCGGAGGGCGTTACGCACGATATTCTCCAGCGCGCTCTCTAGCGCGTTTGGGTTACCGTACAGCGGCCATGGCCCCGGCGGGAAGTTGACGGTAAGGGACTTGCCCATCTGCTCGGCTTCAAACGCGGCGTTATCCAGCACGTCTTTCCACAGGTGATTGGCCTTAACGGTCTCGCTCACCAGCGCATTTTTCTGCTGGTTGCGCGACATCACCAGCAGATCGTTGATCATGCTGTCGAGACGCTGCGCCTCGGTCTCAATGCGGGCCAGCTCTTTGCTCTCACCGCTGCGGCGGCGCAGCAGGGCGGTGCCCAACTGTAGACGCGTTAGCGGCGTGCGCAGCTCGTGGGAGATATCAGAGAGCAGGCGCTGCTGGGTGGTCATCATCCGCTCAAGGGCGCTGACCATCTGGTTAAAGCTGGCCCCGGCAGCAAGAAACTCCTGCGGCCCGGCTTCCAGCTCCGGATGCTGGCGCAGGTTACCCTGAGCGACCTCGTCCGCCGCGTTTTTCAGCTTACGCGCCGGTTTTGCAAGGCTCCACGCCAGCCAGAGCAGCAGCGGGGAGCTGATCAACATGGTAACAATCAGCAGCAGGAGCGGCCGGTCAAACAGCAGGTTGATAAAATCGGACTGCGAATTACTTGCAGGACGGATGAGGTAGAGCTGGTAGTTATCTTCCCCGTCGCGGATGGAAAACGGCCCTACCAGCTCTACCCGTCCATACTTCTTCTTCTGCGGATGGTCGGAGTTATCCGCCTGACCAATAAAGTTACGAATGATCTGCATTTCGCTGCGTTCAGCGCCGATCACCCGGCCTTCGCTGGTCACTAGCAGCAGACGCTGCCCCGGCGGTGCCCACTTATCAATCGCGCGAAACAGCCGCCGCCACCACATCAGATCGTTCGGTGGATCGAGGGCCAGCTCCGCCTCAACGTGCTGCTCAATCATAATGCCCTGGCGCTGCTCGCTATCCAGCAGCTCCGTCATTTGCCGGGAGTCCAGCTTGGGCACCATTAATACCAGCATTAGCACCAGTGCCAGCGTCAGCCAAAAAATAGCAAAGATGCGTGCCGTCAAACTTCCTATCATGAAGCCGCAACCATCAGATAGCCGCGTCCGCGCAGCGTTTTAAACCATGGATGACCATCTTTACGCTCCGGCAGCTTACGGCGCAGGTTAGAGATATGCATATCGATTGCGCGATCGAACGGCGTCAGGCGTTTACCCAACACTTCCTGGCTGAGGTGTTCCCTGGAGACCACCTGGCCCAGATGCTGCGCCAGCAGGTAGAGCAGGGTGAACTCGGTGCCGGTCAGCTCCAGCGACTGGCCGTCAAAGCTGGCCTCCTGACGGCCTGGGTTCAGGCTTAGGGAATCCACTTCCAGGGTCGGTGAGCCGTTATCGCTGTTCTGCTGCTGCTCGCTCCAGTGCGAACGGCGCAGGATCGCGCGGATACGGGCCACCAGCTCGCGATCGTTAAAGGGTTTAGGCAGATAGTCGTCCGCGCCCAGCTCAAGGCCGAGAACGCGATCCAGCTCGCTACCGCGCGCCGTCAGCATAATGACGGGGGTCTGGTGTGTCTGTCGTAGCTCTTTAAGGGTATCGATACCGTTCTTCTTTGGCATCATTACGTCGAGCAAAAGCAGATCGATGCTGTCGTCCAGGAGGTCGAGCGCCTGCTCCCCATCATGGGCAACCTGCACATTGAAGCCTTCCATGTCGAGCAGCTCCTTTAAAAGGGAAGTAAGCTCTCGGTCATCGTCAACTAACAAAATTTTATTCATTGTTTAAATACCTCCGAGGCAGAAATTACGTCATCAAGGCTCGCTAATCCATGACTTTACGTTGTTTTACACCCCCTGACGCTAGTTTGCAGCCTGAATCGTAGACTGAGTTCAGTTGATTGGCGACACAAACAATTTTGGGAGCAAGTGATGCGCATTGTTACCGCTGCCGTCATGGCCTCAACGCTGGCGTTAAGTACCGTTGGCCACGCAGCTGAAGTTGTAACAGGCGATAACTGGCACGCATCTGAAGAGCTTGCGCCGCGCAGCACTCAGAGCCACATGTTTGACGGCATCAGTTTAACCGAGCATCAGCGCCAGCAACTGCGTGATTTGATGCAGCAGGCGAGGCATAAGCTGCCCCCTGTTAATGTTAGCGAAATCGAGGCGATGCATGACCTTGTGACCGCAGAAAATTTTGATGAAAACGCCGTGCGTGCTCAGGCAGAAAAAATGGCGCAGGAGCAGGTTGCTCGCCAGGTCGAAATGGCCCGGGTCCGCAACCAGATGTATCACCTGCTCACGCCAGAGCAACAGGCGGTTTTACATGACAAGCACCAACAGCGGATCGACCAGCTGCGTGACGTTGCAAAATTGCAGCAGGGATCCCCGCTAACGCTATCTAGCAGTAGTACCGGTAGTAAGTAGTAACCAGTAACAACCCTGTTTTCCTTGCCATAGACACCATCCCTGTCTTCCCCCTCATGATGAGGGGGTTTTTTTTATTTGTCACTCATAAAAAATATTATAAGTCAAAGACTTACTAATTATTGCGCCGTTAAACCGTGGTAAATAGATTTTTGACATTTCTCTCACTCTTTGAATAAGACTGTAGAAATCAACAGGTGCTGGTTGACAGATTATGTCATTTGCACCAACATCCCGGTTGACAAAATTAACTTTTTGCACGGAGAGGCTTGGTTGATGACTAACTACAAATTGCCCTGGCACTTTTATCCACAATTGAATGAAGAACGTTTATCTATCATCGCTGAAGAGTTACTTACCGTTTTAGATCAAACGTATCAGCAACTTTCTACCTCATTTGATGATAACTACACCAGGGGGACATGTACTTTCGGACGGCAAAGACAGATGCTCTTAGCACTATGTCTCAATGGTAAACATAAGTGGTTGAATCTTAAACATGCTGGAATGGATATCACTTTTGAAATCGATGATATACCAGTGCGTTTCTTTGCTGATGATCCAGAGAGTCCTAAAAAACCAGGTTTCTATCGTAGAAATGAGGTTGATCAACTTTTCGAGCCAGAATTAGAAGTACCAACACTGCATCGTTTCGTGGTAGAAAAGCCTGAATTTGAAGGCGAAGGAGCGCGCGTTCATTTTGTCGGTTATAACATGCTAGATGAGATTGTATCTAAGTGGACATATGGCGATGAGCGGATGGCAGTATTGCATTCTACCGACGAGACTCCACCAGAAGCAGTCAAAATAGAGTTAGATGATATCCGTCCTTCTGTTCCTGAAAAGAAGGAAAAGGACAGAGATAATGAATAGTAGGTGAAAAGTGTTTAACGGTTCTAATTTGCGGTTAGCTCGTCTGTATCACGAGTTATCATTGGAGCAAGTTGCTGAGCGGGTCGAGAAGACCCGTCAGTACATACAGCGGCTTGAATCTGGCTCGGCTGCTCCTACTCCTGAGCTTGCAAATAAATTAGCTGCCGTCTTGCTGGTCATGCCTGAGTTTTTTGAGATGCAAGAGCAGTCACCAGTGAATGAAGAGCTCGTTCACTTCCGCAAGCGTAGCTCTACACGTATGGCAACAAAATGGGCGACGCTCGCCAAAGCCGAATTGTATCGGCGTCTGATTGAGATTTTTGATGAGTACCTGAATTTACCACCCGTCAGGTTCCCTGAACTGAGAGTGCAAACTCAAGAAGACATAGAAAAAGCGGCAGAAAAATGCCGTGCTGATTGGGGATTAGGTTTTGGGCCGATAGACAATATGACTCGCTTAGCTGAAAAGTTAGGAGCGTTTGTAACTTCTTTTGATTCTGTTTCTGATGATGTAGATGCACTTTCTGTGCCTCTAAGCCGACCATTCATTGTAAGAAATACTGCGAAGAAATCACCTTGTCGTCAACGCTTTGATATTGCTCATGAAGTGGCTCATCTAATACTTCATGAAGGGGTTTCTACAGGAGATAGAGTTACAGAATCACAAGCTAACCGTTTTGCGTCGGCCTTGTTACTGCCCCGCTCAGCGATGGCAAAATATTTTCCTCGCCCTATTGGGGGCCGTATTGATTGGCAGGGGCTTAGTCAGTTTAAATTGACGTGGAAAGTCAGTAAGGCTGCAATTATTTACCGTGCTCATCAGCTATCTCTTCTCACTGATGCTCAATATAAAACGGCATTTTTTGGTTTGAAACGTAAGGGAGAGGCGATAGATGAAAAAGAGGATTGTCTGATCCCACAAGAGACGCCTGAGCTTTTTCAAAAGGCAATGAAATGCTTAATAAATGATATATCCATTGGTATGGATTCACTTGCTCACCGCTTATGTATTACACCGGCAATACTCAAAGAGTTATCGAGTGATATGCTTTTAGCAGAGCTAGAGTCTGAGCATGTTTCTGGAAATGTAGTGTCCTTATCAGCGTATCGTTTCAGACAGGCATAATTGACAGCAGAAAAGATCCCAACATGGTGGGATCTTTTTTATTTCTATCCTCCTCTCCATGAAGGACGTTTTTCTGCCCTGGATTTACCCGGCGGTGATAAGGAGCCAGGAAAAGTTACTGATAAACCGTCTTAATGGCCTTAAACCCGCAGGCTTCTGTCGAGCTATCGCAATCGTAAAATCGCTCTGTCGCAGAGGATGATTCCGGCGTCCAGTTGGCGTTGCCTTCAATCGAGACAATAAGATTACTAAGCACTTTCTCTTCGCCTTTACGACTGTAGGCCAGGTCAATCTGCATACCGTTTGCCAGCGCGTAGGTACAGTTAACCAGCACGCCTTCCTTCACATCATTCTTAGCGAAATAGAGAGCGTTAACAAAGCGCTCAACGCTCTGCTCTCTGTGCGGCTGCGAATTCCAGCTCCCCTCCCAGCCAGGCAGCGTCACCGGTGCGGTATAAATATAATTCGCATAACTAATGGTTTGCGGTTGCGGACAGCGCATTTGGACAGGGTCTGATTGCTTGAGCGGCGAAGCAGAGGCAGCGGTAGAAATAAGCATTACCGGTAAAAGAAAAAATGAAAATAGCTTCATGGTGAAGTCCTCAATTTTGTTCACTGTTTTAGTAGGGTGGAATGACGTGACAAATTAAGATTACAGAAAGTAGTTTTTTGTAACCGTTTAAAAATAAACAACTATTTTCAAAAATGCGTCGCTTTTAATGAGGTTTTTAGGTTAGTGCGGCAGGGGCATGCGTTATACTACCCGCTGTGTCCGGGCAGGAGTACGTATGAATCAAATGTATGGACGGCTAGTAAGCCGGGCAGCTATTGCCGCAACGGTAATGGCCTCGTTGCTGCTGGTAATTAAAATTTTTGCTTGGTGGTACACCGGATCGGTGAGCGTGCTGGCGGCGCTGGTGGATTCACTGGTGGATATCGCCGCCTCGCTGACCAACCTGCTGGTGGTGCGCTATTCGCTACAGCCAGCAGATGATGAGCACACCTTCGGGCACGGCAAGGCCGAGTCGCTGGCGGCGCTGGCGCAGAGCATGTTTATCTCCGGCTCGGCGCTGTTTCTCTTTTTAACCGGTATTCAGCACCTTGCTCGTCCGGAGCCGATGAATGCGCCGCAGATTGGCATCATCGTGACCCTGGTTGCGCTGGTATGTACTGTGATCCTCGTCACTTTTCAGCGCTGGGTAGTGCGAAAAACGCAAAGCCAGGCCGTGCGCGCCGATATGCTTCATTATCAGTCTGATGTTATGATGAATAGCGCTATTCTCGTCGCGCTGGGCCTGTCCTGGTATGGCTGGCACCGGGCGGATGCGCTCTTTGCGCTGGGAATCGGGGCGTATATCCTCTATAGCGCACTGCGCATGGGGTATGAAGCGGTGCAGTCGCTGCTGGATCGCGCCCTGCCCGATGAGGAGCGGCAGGAAATAATCGCTATCGTTACCCGTTGGCCTGGCGTCAGTGGGGCACACGATCTTCGCACGCGGCAGTCAGGGCCGACCCGCTTTATTCAGATTCATTTGGAAATGGACGATAACCTCCCGCTTGTTCAGGCGCACCTTGTGGCCGAGCAGGTAGAAGAGGCAATTTTGCGCCGTTTTCCGGGTTCTGATGTGATAATCCATCAGGATCCTTGTTCCGTAGTACCCCAGGGATGAGTCTCCTGCGTAGAGACCCGATTACAAGGTGTAATAAAGTGAGCCAGACCAGCATTTTGTGTATAAATTACCGCCATTTGGTCTGACCTGAATCAATTCAGCCGGGAGAGATTGATATACTATGCGCAGCATAGCTATTCACTCCCCAGGGCGTCGCTTCGGGCAAGAATTTATTTTGCATTCCTAAGTTCAGAGGTAGTCATGATTAAGAAAATCGGTGTGTTGACAAG
>NZ_DAMACX010000036.1:6930-47409 GCF_031998825.1 Pseudescherichia sp. | reverse complement strand
GGACGCCAGGGAGGGCGGCCAGAGGCGAAACGAGACAGGACGTCGAGTCGAGCCGACCGTCGGTCAGCCGGGCGGGAGGTGAGCGCAGTGCGCAGCACCGGTTTCCCCGCGGGGCCGCGGGGATCGATAAGGGGGCCGCGGTGGCCCCCTTATCCCGTTCACGTGTGACGACCGTTATATGTTCTGCCCTCCATGAGGTGAACGGAACACATATACCAGAGTCACATATTTCTCTTCTTCAGCTTAACTGATAAGCATTATCCGAATGGAGGCTTTTTTATAACGTTCACGGTTGCCGCTTAGTCCACGGACGCCCCGCCGTTAAGGCGGAAGACGATATTCACAACCAGACCTGAACCGGGTTTGCCCGCTTCGTAGCGCCATTTACGCATCGCCGATTTCACCTCGCGCTCAAACATATTTGACGGCTGGGCAGAGAGGATCTGCACGTTCTCCACGCGACCGTCGGCGGTAACATCAAACTTCACGCGCACGCGGCCTTCAATGCGCAGCGCCTGGGCGCGGGCTGGATACTGCGGCTGGTTACGCGCCAACGCACGTGGGCCTGTCGGCGCAGACGTCACCGGCTTGCTGGTAGCAGGCGCGGAACTGGTCAGCGGGCGCGACGGCGCGGTATTAGTCAGCGGTGCGGTCGGACGCGTCTCGACCGGGCGGACCTCACGCTTCGGCTGCTCAACCTTCTTCTCGACCTTTTTCTCTGGCTTCGGTTTTGGCTTCGGCTTGGGCTTCGGTTTTGGCTTTTCAATCACCACCGGCGCCTCTTTTGGCGGCTCAGGGATCGGCTCCGGCTCCGGCTCCGGCTCAGGCTCTACCACCGGCTCGGGGGGCGGCTGTACAACCTGAGGCGGCTCCAGCTCGGCAGGCGTGACCATAGTGACGGCAATGGGCTGCGCGGGTGCGGGCAGTTCAATAACCTGATGTACTGACGTGTAGAGCAGGCCCGCCACGACAGCACCATGAATACCAACGGACAGCAGTGTCGGCCAGGGAAAGCGGCGAGGTAGATCAAGGGTCATTGCAGTCATAATCGTTTCAGTTGAAAAGCCAGGCCCTGATTTTAAATGCAAATAGCAATCATATTCAATAAGCCATGGCATCTATCGCTCATTTTAGCCGTTGCGGACAATTTTTCTGATCCAGCTTTGGCTTTTCAGGATGCATAAAATCATGAGGGTAGCGTGCAGCCTGCAAGGTGTGTTAGCGTCCCGGAGTCATTTTATCATTTAAGGAACTCTACTCGTGCTTTATGTGATTTACGCTGAAGATATTGCCAATTCACTTGAAAAACGCCTCTCGGTGCGTCCAGCGCACCTGGCGCGTCTGCAGCTGCTGAGCGACGAGGGCCGCCTGCTGACGGCGGGTCCGATGCCTGCGGTAGACAGTAACGATCCGGGCGCGGCGGGTTTTAGCGGTTCAACGGTCATTGCTGAATTTGAGTCGTTGGACGAGGCGAAAGCCTGGGCAGAAGCCGATCCTTACGTGGCGGCGGGTGTTTACCAGAACGTGTCGGTTAAACCGTACAAGAAAGTGTTTTAAGTTTTAACGCTGAGGGCACCAGAACGTGCCCTCAGACAATCTCAGTACTCGGCGATGGCAAACAGCAACGAATTACGTTGGCGGTTTAGCATGCACTTTCTGATTGAGTGGATGCGCATATTACGACGCGACTGGCCTTCCAACCAGCGGGCTTTGCGTCGATTCGCCTGGCGAAGCATCCGCCAGCGCCCCACTTCCGTTCTACTACGCTTCATGACAGTAGCTCTGATAATAATGAAGGTTTCATTATAGACCCTCGCCGACGCGGCACCAGCGCTTTCTCTGCCGTTTTTATTTGCCAGATGGATGCTTATGCGTACACTCAGTGTATGGCGCTCTAAAAAGGATTTTTTTAACTATGACAACCTTCTACACCGTCGTGAGTTGGCTGGTCATTTTGGGATACTGGCTGCTGATTGCCGGGGTAACATTACGTATCCTGATGAAGCGCCGCGCCGTTCCCTCGGCCATGGCCTGGCTGTTAATCATCTATATTCTGCCGCTGGTGGGGATCATCGCTTACCTCTCGTTTGGCGAGCTTCATCTCGGCAAGCGGCGGGCCGAGCGCGCCCGCGCGATGTGGCCCTCCACCGCCAAGTGGCTCCACGATCTTAAAGCCTGCAAGCATATCTTTGCCGAAGAGAATAGCCCGGTGGCCGCCTCGCTGTTTCAACTCTGCGAGCGCCGCCAGGGTATTGCTGGCGTGAAGGGTAACCAGCTTCAGCTCCTGACCTCCTCGGACGATGTGATGCAGGCGCTGATCCGCGATATTCAGCTTGCCCGCCACAATATCGAGATGGTGTTCTATATCTGGCATCCCGGCGGAATGGCGGATCAGGTGGCCGAGTCGCTGATGGCGGCGGCTCGGCGCGGCGTTCACTGCCGTTTGATGCTCGACTCGGCAGGCAGCGTTAACTACTTCCGCAGCCCGTGGGTGACGATGATGCGCAACGCGGGCATCGAGGTCGTGGAGGCGCTGAAGGTTAACCTGATGCGTGTTTTCCTGCGCCGGATGGACCTGCGCCAGCACCGTAAAATGGTGATGATTGATAACTATATCGCCTACACCGGCAGCATGAACCTGGTGGATCCGCGCTTTTTCAAACAGGATGCCGGTGTCGGTCAGTGGGTGGATCTGATGGCGCGCATGGAGGGGCCGATCGCCACCTCGATGGGGGTAGTCTACTCCTGCGACTGGGAGATCGAGACCGGTAAACGCATCCTCCCCCCGCCGCCGGACGGCAATATCATGCCGTTTGAGCAGGCCAGCGGCCACACGATCCACACGATCGCCTCCGGTCCCGGCTTTCCGGAAGATCTGATCCACCAGGCGCTGCTGACCGCCGTCTACGCCTCGCGGGAATATCTGATCATGACGACGCCCTACTTTGTGCCGAGTGACGATCTGCTGCACGCCATCTGTACCGCCGCCCAGCGCGGCGTGGACGTGAGCATTATTCTGCCGCGCAAGAACGACTCACTGCTGGTCGGCTGGGCCAGCCGGGCCTTCTTCAGCGAGCTGCTGGCGGCCGGAGTGAAAATTTATCAGTTCGAGGGCGGCCTGCTGCATACTAAAAGCGTGCTGGTGGACGGCGAGCTGAGCCTCGTGGGTACAGTGAACCTCGATATGCGCAGCCTGTGGCTCAACTTTGAGATTACGCTGGTCATTGATGACGCCGGTTTCGGCGGCGATCTGGCAGCGGTGCAGGATGACTATATCTCCCGCTCCCGGCTGCTGGACGTAAAGCGCTGGTTGAAACGTCCGCTATGGCAGCGGATCGTCGAGCGACTGTTTTACTTCTTTAGTCCGTTGCTGTAAAACGTGCCCATCAGCGGTTAAACCAGGGTGTTACTATGGAAATGGATCTGAACAATCGCCTGACTGAAGATGAAACGCTTGAGCAGGCCTACGATATTTTTCTTGAGCTGGCGATGGATAATCTCGATCCGGCAGACGTGATTCTTTTTAATTTGCAGTTTGAAGAGCGCGGCGGTGCGGAGCTGTTCGATCCGGCCGAGGACTGGCAGGAACATGTCGATTACGATCTGAACCCCGACTTCTTTTCAGAAGTGGTTATCGGCCTGGCAGATACCGACGGCGGTGAGATCAACGACATCTTTGCCCGCGTGCTGCTTTGCCGCGAAAAAGATCACAAGATTTGCCACATCCTGTGGCGTGAGTAAAAAAAGGGCTGGTATTGTGCCAGCCCTTTTTATTTATAACGGGTCAACCTTAAGACAGGAAACGGCGTGGCGGAAGCTGCCCTCCAGCACCGGACGCGTCTGCGCGCACTCCGGTCCAGCAATCGGACAGCGGGTGCGGAACACGCAGCCTGACGGCGGGTTAATCGGCGATGGCAACTCCCCCTCCAGCAGCTGGATCTGCTTGTTCTTCTCCAGATCGGGATCGGGAACCGGCACGGCCGACATCAGCGCTTTGGTGTAGGGGTGCAGCGGATTGTTGTAGACCTCATCATAGGTTCCCAACTCTACCGCGTGGCCCAGATACATCACCAGCACGCGGTCGGAGATGTGTTTCACCACCGCCAGGTCATGGGCGATAAAGATCAGCGACAGGCCCATCTCCCGCTGCAATTTTTGCAGCAGGTTAACCACCTGCGCCTGGATTGACACATCCAGCGCGGAGACCGGTTCGTCGCAGATGATCAGCTTCGGCTCAAGGATCAGCGCCCGGGCAATGCCGATACGCTGGCACTGGCCGCCGGAGAATTCATGCGGGTAGCGGTTGATCAGGTTGGGCAGCAGGCCGACCTTCATCATCATCGCCTTAACGCGGTCGCGTACTTCCTGGCGCGGCATATTCGGATGGTAGGTGCGCAGCGGCTCGGCAATGATATCGCCGATATTCATTCGCGGGTTCAGCGACGCCAGCGGATCCTGGAAAATCATCTGGATATCGCTGCGCACGTCGCGCCACTCGTCCGGCTTCATCCCCAGCAGATCTTTACCCAGCCAGGCGACTTTACCGTCAGTGGCCTTCACCAGGCCGATAATGGCCCGGGCAAAGGTCGATTTACCGCAGCCGGACTCGCCTACTACGCCAAGGGTCTCCCCTTCGTAGAGGCGCAGCGTGACGCCGTCTACCGCCTTCAGGGTTTTGGCGGGCTGCCAGAACCACTGCTTGCCGTCTTTGATATCGAAATGCACTTTCAGGTCAGCAATTTCGAGCAAAACCTTTCTCTCTTCGGTCTGGATAGTCATACCAGCTCCTCCACCGGCTTAAAGCAGGCGCGCAGGCGGCCTGGGGCAAACTCCTCCAGCGGCGGAGCCGTGTTACAAATTTCCATCGCGTGCGGGCAGCGCGGCTGGAACGGGCAGCCTTTCGGCAACCGCAGCAGGTTTGGCGGGTTACCTGGGATCGTCAGCAGAGACTCCCCTTCCGCATCCAGGCGCGGTACGGCATTCAGCAGGCCGATGGAGTACGGGTGCGCAGGCTGATAGAAGACGTTGCGCGCGGCACCGTACTCCATGGTGCGGCCCGCATACATCACCAGCACCTTATCGCAGATGCCCGCAACGACGCCAAGGTCATGGGTGATCATAATGATGGCGGTATTAAACTCGCGCTTCAGCTCGTTGAGCAGGGTCATGATCTGCGCCTGCACGGTCACGTCCAGCGCCGTGGTTGGCTCATCGGCGATCAGCAGCTTCGGACGGCACAGCAGCGCCATGGCGATCATCACGCGCTGGCGCATCCCGCCGGAGAACTCATGCGGATACATGCGCATGCGCTTACGCGCTTCCGGCATTTTTACCGCATCGAGCATTTTCACCGACTCTTCAAAGGCTTCGGCTTTACCCATGCCTTTGTGCAGCATCAGCACTTCCATCAGCTGCTCGCCGACGCGCATGTACGGGTTCAGCGAAGTCATCGGATCCTGGAATATCATCGAGATCTGTTCGGCACGCAGCCTGTTCAGCTCGCGCTCCGGCAGGTTGAGGATCTCTCTGCCGTTGAATTTTGCCGAGCCGCCGATAACGCCGTTGGCGGCCAGCAGGCCCATCAGCGCAAAGGCAGTTTGCGATTTACCAGAGCCGGATTCGCCAACGATCCCGAGGGTCTCCCCTGCGCTCAGGCTAAAGTTCAGGTCATTAACCGCCGTCACGTCTCCGTCCGGCGTTTTAAAGGTGACCCGCAGGTCGTTGACATCCAGCAGAACGTTAGATTGCTGCTGCGTCACCGTCGACGCTGAGGTTTCAATGATGCTCATTAACAGCACTCCTTAACGATCTTTCGGGTCGAGGGCATCACGCAGGCCATCGCCGATAAAGTTAAAACAGAACAGGGTGACGACTAAGAATACCGCCGGGAAGAGCAGCAGCCACGGCGATACTTCCATTGAGTTTGCGCCATCGCTGAGCAACGCGCCCCAGCTGCTGAGCGGCTCCTGGGTACCGAGACCAAGGAAGCTCAGGAAGGATTCGAACAGGATCATGCTCGGGACCAGCAGCGAGGCATAGACCACCACCACGCCCAGCACGTTCGGCACGATATGGCGCACCACAATGCTGGCCGTCGATACGCCGCCAACCTGCGCCGCTTCAATAAACTCTTTGCGCTTCAGGCTCAGCGTCTGGCCGCGCACGATACGCGCCATGTCGAGCCAGGAGACCATGCCGATGGCGACAAAGATCAGCAGGATATTTTGACCAAAGAAGGTCACCAGCAGGATCACAAAGAACATGAACGGGAAGGAGTTGAGGATCTCCAGCAGACGCATCATCACCGAGTCGACTTTGCCGCCGAGATAGCCGGAGAGCGACCCGTAGAGCGTGCCGACAATAACCGCCACCAGCGCGGCGGCGATGCCTACCATCAGGGAGATGCGGCCGCCGATCGCGACGCGCACCAGCAGGTCGCGGCCCGAGGAGTCCGTGCCGAAGTAGTGGCCAGACTCCATATCCGGCGCGTTGGACATCATACCCCAGTCGGTATCGAAATAGGTAAACTGCGACAGCAGCGGGGCAAAGGCGACGAACAGCGCGATCAGCACCAGCACCGCAAGGCTGGTTACCGCCGCGCGGTTATGCATAAAGCGACGGCGCGCGTCCTGCCACAGGCTACGCCCCTCGACTTCCAGTTTCTCACTGAAGTTTTCCAGCGCCTCGCTGTTTTTCTTGCTTAACATCATGGCGTACCCCAGCGTTAGTAACGGATTTTCGGATCGATAACGGCATAGAGCACGTCTACGATCGCGTTGAACAAAATAGTCAGCGTGCCGACCAGAATGGTCAGGCTCAACACCAGCGAGTAGTCACGGTTCAGCGCGCCGTTAACAAACAGCTGGCCGATACCCGGCAGACCATAGATGGTTTCGATAACCATCGAGCCGGTGATGATGCCGACAAACGCAGGGCCCATATAGGAGAGAACCGGCAGCAGCGCGGGCTTCAGGGCGTGGCGCATGATGATGCGGCGCAGGGGCAAACCTTTAGCGCGGGCGGTACGAATGAAGTTAGAGTGCAGCACTTCGATCATTGACCCACGGGTAATACGCGCAATGCTGGCGATGTAAGCGAGAGAGAGCGCCACCATCGGCAGGATCATATATTTCGGTGCCCCGCCGTTCCAGCCACCCCCCGGCAGCCACTTCAGCGTAATGGCGAAAATAAGCACCAGCAGCGGGGCGACCACGAAGCTGGGAATAACTACCCCGGTCATCGCAAAGCCCATGACCGTATAGTCCCACTTGGTATTCTGGTTAAGCGCCGCAATAACGCCCGCCGCTACGCCCAGCACCACGGCGAGGAAAAAGGCGGCCGCGCCTAATTTTGCCGAGACCGGAAAGCTTGAGGCCACCAGATCGTTGACCGAATAGTCTTTATATTTAAATGACGGCCCGAAGTCACCGTGCGCCAGCTGTTTCAGGTAGCTGAAATACTGGGTCATGATCGGATCGTTTAAGTGATATTTCGCTTCGATATTCGCCATAACTTCCGGCGGCAGCGCGCGCTCGCTGGTAAACGGACTACCCGGCGCAAGGCGCATCATAAAGAAGGAGATCGTAATAAGAATCAGCAGCGTCGGAATTGCTTCCAGACAGCGACGTAAAATAAATTTCAACATTGCCCGTACCTTCTGGCCTGTGCCTTATACACGTAGCGTAATAACGCTTGTGTATGCAGTGCGATAAAATAAGACACGATGGGGCAGTGCGACGCCGCGTCTTAGCACGGTTACGCCCTGCCCCACATATTGCCATTAATGTTTGATAACGTAGAGATCTTTACCGTAGACGTTATCCATTGGGTCTTTACCGGTATAGCCACCAACCCATGGTTTCACCAGACGTGCGTTTACATAGTAGTAAACCGGCACGATCGCCGAGTCTTTGCCCAGCTGCTGTTCAGCCTGATCGTACAGCTCGCTGCGTTTTGCATCGTCGCTGGCTTTCACGGCATCGGCCATGATGCGGTCAAACGCCTCGCTCTTATAGTGCGCGGTGTTCATTGAGCTGCCGGAGAGCATGGTGTTGAGGAACGAGGTCGGCTCGTTATAGTCTGCACACCAGCCTGCGCGCGCTACGTCGAAGTTACCCTGGTGACGGGTATCGAGGAAGGTTTTCCACTCCTGGTTCACCAGCTTGACGTTCACGCCGAGGTTTTTCTGCCAGATTGACGCGGCGGCAATAGCCAGCTTCTTGTGCAGATCGGAGGTGTTGTACAGCAGATTGAAGGTCAGCGGCTTGTCTTTGGTGTAGCCTGCTTCAGCCAGCAGTTTTTTCGCCTCTTCGTTGCGTTTTTCCTGCGTCCAGCCGAACCACTCCGGCTTGGTCAGCTTCGCACCGTCGGCGTACGGCGGGGTGTAGCCATAGGCTGGCAGATCGCCCTGCGCTTTTACTTTATTAGCGATGATATCGCGATCCAGGCCCAGCTTCAGGGCGGTACGGATGCGGGCATCGGTAAACGGTGCTTTCTGGTTATTAATTTCGTAGTAGTAGGTGCACAGATACGGGTCAACGTGCACCTCCTGCGGGATCTCTTTTTTCAGCTTCTGGAACAGCTCGATCGGCAGGTTGTTATAGGTCATGTCAATCTCGCCGCTGCGGTAGCGGTTAACGTCCGTTACTTCGGAGGAGATCGGCAGATAGGTAATTTGATCGAGAACGGTTTTACCGTTATCCCAATAGTTGGTGTTACGCACCATCACAATACGTTCGTTAACCACCCAATCCTGCAGTTTAAATGCGCCGTTGGTCACGATATTTGCTGGCTGGGTCCACTTTTCGCCAAATTTTTCGATGGCGGTTTTATTTACCGGGGACATTGCCGGGTTGACCAGAAGCTTATAGAAGTAAGGGACCGGCTCGCTGAGGGTCACTTCCAGCGTGTGGTCATCAATCGCCTTAACACCCAGCTCGCTCGGCTTCATTTTGCCGTCGATGATCGCATCAACGTTTACGATATGGCCATACTGCGGATAGCTTGCATAAGGCGAGGCGGTATTCGGATCGACCAGGCGCTGCCAGCTATAGACGAAATCCTGGGCGGTCACAGGCTCGCCGTTGGACCACTTGGCATCTTTACGCAGATGGAAAGTCCAGACTTTAAAATCTTTATTATCCCAGGATTCGGCAACGCCAGGAATGGGGTGGCCGTCGACCGGAGAGGTAATCAGCAGGCCTTCAAAGAGATCGCGGCTAACGTTGGCTTCCGGTACCCCTTCGATCTTATTCGGGTCAAGCGACTGTGGCTCGGCACCGTTATTACGAATTAGGGTTTGCTTCTCTGCCAGTTGAACACCTGCGGGTACATCTGCTGCCATAGCAACGTTACCCGCGATTAGCGCAGTCAAAATCCCTGCCGCTACCAAGCTTTTTTTTGTGATGATGGACATTGTGTTGGTACTCCACTCATTATAATTACTGGCTTTTATGCCAGCCTGTTTCATTCCCCCTGAGGGGTTCCTGTGCGTCGCAGGAGTTTTTGCGTCCGTCAGGTTTTACTGCTTGCTATCACCGACTTTTATTATTACTGGCTGCTCATGGCGGCAGCCTGGCGTCGATTCGTTAACGCCTCCCCTGTTTGAGGCGCCTTTTAATATCCTGACAAGATTCATTTATGTAAATGATTCTCATCTGCATTTATTATTTCGCAAAGAGTGGGCCGGAAAGTATCAAATGCCTTTATTGACCGCCAACTCAATTTGCAAATTTGTTAAGCATTTCTCTTTTATGCGATCCTGGAGAGGGTATGCGCGAGGTGTAATGCGTGGAAAGAACAGGTTAATTTTAAAACAATCAATAACATAGTGCATTTACCGTTCTTTCTCCCTTGTTTACGTTAAGGCTGAGTGTTTTTTACACAAAAACGTAACAAGCGCGCATTTTCTAGCACATTAATCTGCCGGGGTGATTAATTTACTAATATCATTTCAATAAACGGACAGCAAGCCCCAGAGTATCATGTGAGTAAAATAACAGGCAGAAAGGGGTAAATGTAAGCAAACATGTCAAAGGTGCAGATTCAACCCGCTGATTATTAACGCATTAATCAAGCCAGCATAATTTATTATGACTGCGCCATTTTTCAACATTAGTTATATGTTTTACTAATAATGGTAAAAACAGCGCGGGTGAGAAAGGATTTAGCCCAGCAGTCCGGGAAAAATGGCTTTTATCCCGGTAACGATAAACTCTATGCCCAGCGCCATCAGCAGCAGACCCATGATACGGGTAATAACGTTGATACCTGTCTGCCCTAATAAACGAACCAGCCAGGGGGCAATGCGAAATAGTCCCCAGCAGCAGCATGCAAACAGGGCGATGGCGATTGAGAAGCAGAGCAGATGCGGCCAGCTGTGAAAACGGGTTCCCCAGACGATAGTAGAGCTAATGGCCCCCGGCCCCGCCATCAACGGCAGCGCGAGCGGAACCACGCCGATACTTTCGCGAATAGCCGTCTCTGACTTCTCCTGTTTGTTCTGCTTATCTTCCCCCAGCTTGCCGCTGATCATCGACATTGCAATAGTGACCACCAGGATACCCCCGGCAATGCGGAAGGAGTCAATTGAGATGCCAAACAGTTGCAGGATAGTGCTGCCCAGAAAGAGCGAAGTGAGCAGAATAATGGCCACCGAGACGCTGGCCGTCATGTTGGTTTTGTTTCTTGCCGCCGCCGTCTGATAGCTGGTCATGCTGATAAATACAGGAATAATCCCGACCGGGTTAACCAGGGCAAAAAGACCAATGAAAAATTTTAGGTAGGTCGGAAAATCGAACAACGTATGGATCACGGTAAGCTCCGCAGGGAATCAACGCCGAAGGCAAAATTATAGCCCTAAAAAAACCATGCTAAATATACGTTTAATTTCAGCATACTTCACCAGAATTATTCTGAAAAAGGTGATGAAAGCGGTATGTTATTTAATTGTAGAAAGTATGATGACTTATTTCTACTACGCCCCTGAAATTATTAACATTTGATGCAAAGCGTCAAAAAGTGCCTGCTGAAAGGTGTCAGCTTAGACTATTCTTGATCTGGATCACGTAATCACTACTCAGAAGTGAGTAACCTTGTTTATGCCGCCAGGGAGAAAAAAAGTATCAAACGGTATGATGCTGAGGCGAGGCTCTTTTAGTAAATCATGGGTGCAGGATTCGTAGATAAGTACTTGTTTTTGAAACGGTAACGCAGGCTGCGAAGGGTCTTACTATACTGTTCTATTGATCCATTGAGCAACTGATTTACTAAAAGAGTTTTAACATTATCAGGAGATCATTATGGCCGTTACTAATGTCGCTGAACTTAACGCACTCGTTGAACGCGTGAAAAAAGCCCAGCGTGAATATGCCAACTTTTCTCAAGAACAAGTTGATAAAATCTTCCGTGCCGCCGCTCTGGCTGCCGCCGATGCGCGAATTCCCCTCGCCAAACTGGCCGTCGCAGAATCCGGTATGGGTATTGTGGAAGATAAGGTGATAAAAAACCACTTTGCTTCTGAATATATTTATAACGCGTACAAAGATGAGAAGACCTGCGGTGTTCTTTCTACCGATGACACCTTTGGCACCATCACTATCGCCGAACCTATCGGCATTATTTGCGGTATCGTTCCAACCACTAACCCAACCTCTACCGCAATCTTTAAATCGCTCATTAGCCTTAAGACTCGCAACGCTATCATCTTCTCTCCCCATCCGCGCGCTAAAGATGCTACCAATAAAGCAGCTGATATCGTTCTGCAGGCCGCTATCGCCGCGGGCGCACCAAAAGATCTGATTGGCTGGATTGACCAACCTTCCGTCGAGCTTTCCAACGCGCTGATGCACCATCCGGATATCAACCTGATCCTCGCGACCGGTGGTCCAGGCATGGTAAAAGCGGCTTATAGCTCTGGTAAACCCGCCATCGGCGTTGGTGCAGGTAACACCCCGGTCGTTATCGACGAAACTGCCGATATCAAGCGTGCGGTAGCCTCCGTACTGATGTCGAAAACTTTCGATAACGGCGTAATCTGTGCCTCCGAGCAGTCGGTCGTCGTTGTCGACTCCGTTTACGACAAAGTGCGTGAACGCTTTGCCAGCCACGGCGGCTACATGTTGCAGGGCCAGGAGCTGAAAGCCGTTCAGGATATTATCCTGAAAAACGGCGGGCTGAACGCAGCCATCGTGGGCCAACCGGCGGTTAAAATTGCTGAACTGGCAGGCTTCACCGTCCCGTCCAGCACCAAAATCCTGATTGGTGAAGTGACCAACGTAGATGAGAGCGAGCCGTTCGCACACGAGAAACTCTCTCCGACGCTGGCGATGTACCGCGCGAAAGATTTCGATGACGCCGTTGTTAAGGCTGAGAAACTGGTCGCCATGGGCGGGATCGGCCACACCTCCTGTCTCTATACCGACCAGGATAACCAGCCGGAACGCGTCTCCTTGTTCGGCGAGAAGATGAAAACCGCCCGTATTCTGATCAACACCCCGGCCTCTCAGGGTGGTATCGGTGACCTGTACAACTTCAAACTTGCCCCGTCCCTGACCCTGGGCTGCGGCTCATGGGGTGGTAACTCCATCTCTGAAAACGTGGGTCCGAAGCACCTGATCAACAAGAAAACCGTTGCTAAGCGAGCTGAAAACATGCTGTGGCATAAACTTCCGAAATCAATCTACTTCCGCCGTGGTTCCCTGCCTATCGCGCTGGATGAAGTGATTACCGATGGTCACAAACGTGCGCTGATTGTTACCGATCGTTTCCTGTTCAACAACGGCTATGCGGACCAGATTACCTCCGTGCTGAAAGCGGCTGGCGTTGAAGTAGACGTGTTCTTTGAAGTTGAAGCTGACCCTACCCTCTCCGTTGTTCGTAAAGGCGCAGAGCTGGCGAACGCATTCAAGCCTGACGTGATCATCGCCCTCGGTGGCGGCTCCCCGATGGACGCAGCAAAAATCATGTGGGTCATGTACGAGCACCCAGAAACCCACTTCGAAGAGCTGGCGCTGCGCTTTATGGATATCCGTAAACGTATCTACAAGTTCCCGAAAATGGGCGTGAAAGCAAAAATGGTCGCGATCACCACCACGTCCGGTACGGGTTCTGAAGTCACGCCGTTCGCCGTGGTAACCGACGATGCCACCGGCCAGAAATATCCGCTGGCAGACTATGCCCTGACCCCGGACATGGCAGTCGTTGATGCCAACCTGGTTATGGATATGCCGAAATCACTCTGTGCGTTCGGTGGTCTGGATGCGGTAACTCACGCGCTGGAAGCTTATGTATCGGTACTGGCGTCTGAGTTCTCTGATGGTCAGGCCCTGCAGGCGCTGAAGCTGCTGAAAGAGAACCTGCCGGCCTCCTACCACGAGGGTTCTAAAAACCCGGTTGCTCGTGAGCGCGTACACAGTGCAGCTACCATCGCGGGTATTGCGTTTGCTAACGCCTTCCTGGGCGTGTGCCACTCTATGGCGCACAAACTCGGCTCGCAGTTCCACATTCCGCACGGCCTGGCCAACGCCCTGCTGATTGGCAACGTTATCCGCTATAATGCGAACGATAACCCAACCAAACAGACCGCCTTCAGCCAGTATGACCGTCCGCAGGCTCGCCGTCGCTACGCAGAGATTGCTGACCACCTGGGCCTGAGCGCACCGGGCGATCGCACCGCAGCGAAGATTGAGAAACTGCTGGGATGGCTGGAAAACATTAAAGCCGAACTGGGTATCCCGAAATCCATCCGCGAAGCAGGCGTGCAGGAAGCTGACTTCCTTGCGCATGTAGATAAGCTGTCTGAAGACGCCTTCGATGACCAGTGCACCGGCGCTAACCCGCGCTACCCGCTGATCGCCGAGCTGAAACAGATCCTGCTGGATACCTACTACGGTCGTGAGTACAGAGAAGGTGACGCTGCGCCTGCGCAGGTTGACGTTGCTGTCCCGGTAAAAGCGGATAAGAAAGTGAAAAAACCCGCTTAATTTATCTTACTAACAAAAACCCGCCTCATGGCGGGTTTTTTTATGGCCTCAACGGCGCGCTGAGCCGATTTAAGCCCTTAACCGTACCTACCCACGGATACGACGCTGAATTGCCGTCAGAGAGCCTTCTGCGAGCGCCTCTTTGTAGTGCTTGCGGCACACCGAGACATAACGCTCATTGCCGCCAATGACCACCTGCTCTCCCTCATTGTAAGGGTGCCCATCCTGGTCGAGACGTAATACCATGCTGGCCTTACGGCCACAGAAACAGATAGTTTTTAACTCCACGAGTTTATCTGACCATGCCAGTAAATAGAGGCTACCGGTAAAGAGCTCGCCGCGAAAATCTGTGCGTAGCCCGTAACATAGGACGGGAATATCAAGCTTATCGACAATTTCAGAGAGTGCGTAGACCTGATCGCGCGTTAAAAATTGGCTCTCATCCACCAGCACGCAGTGAACGGGTTCACGGGCATGCTCATCACGAATGTCATCAAACAGCGAGGTTTGCTGATTGAATAATTTTGCCGGTGATGAGAGTCCGATACGGGAGCTGACTTTTCCACTACCGAAACGGTTATCAATTTCAGCAGTGTAGACCAGCGAGCGCATCCCCCTTTCCTGGTAATTGTAGGAAGATTGTAAAAGCGCCGTCGATTTGCCGGCGTTCATTGCCGAGTAGTAGAAATAAAGCTGTGCCATCGGTCTAAAGACCCCAATCAAAATGTAATTTTTACCGTACGGATTGTACCATATTTTGTCAGGCTATCATCTAAACGGCTTGTGACCTGCCGGTTAATGCACATCCCCGCCGTCAGCGCGGACTTTAGCGTAGAGCCTTTTAACTTAGGCTTCTAACTTAGGCTCCAGAAAATATTAGTAATTTAAGCTCAGCACGCTTATGTCAGACTAATAGGAAAGGTTGATATTTATCCACGCCCGCTATAGTAATACCAGGATTAATCGAAAAATGTTGGGTAGCATGCTTCTCTTTATCCAACCCCGAGCAGACTGGGGTTAATGCTTTGGATAAGCTTTGCAGGCGCGATCCCTGAAGGAGAATTTAAGATAGCGGAATTAATAAAATGGGCAAATAACGCGTAATTTTGAATTCCTTACATTGTCGGGTATTGCACAACTCAAATTATCGCTCTATTATTAGCTCAACAAACCACCCCATTATAAGTTTGAGATTACTACAATGAGCGAAGCACTTAAAATTCTGAACAACATCCGTACTCTTCGTGCACAGGCAAGAGAATGCACTCTCGAAACCCTCGAAGAAATGCTGGAGAAATTAGAAGTTGTTGTTAACGAGCGTCGTGAAGAAGATAATGCTGCAGCTGCTGAAATTGAAGAGCGTACGCGTAAACTGCAACAGTATCGCGAAATGCTGATTGCTGACGGTATTGACCCGAACGAGCTGCTGAACAGCATGGCAGCCGCGAAAGTCGGTACTAAAGCTAAGCGTGCGGCACGTCCTGCTAAATATAGCTACGTTGACGAAAACGGCGAAACTAAAACCTGGACTGGCCAGGGCCGTACCCCAGCAGTAATTAAGAAAGCCATGGATGAGCAAGGCAAACAGCTGGAAGACTTCCTGATCAAGGAATAACGCTTCTCCTGATGCAAAAACATCCCGCTCCGGCGGGATTTTTTATTTGTACTTAAACGACTCCCGTTCTGGTTTATGTTTGCATTTAGAAACAACTCGTAATAAAAAAGCCGGAGATAACACGTATGTACGGTTATCTCCGGCCTGGTTCAGACAGCGGTTAGAAAAGCCTTACTTGGTAAAGCCCATCTCATCTTCCAGCCAGCTTTTAAATTCTTCGCCCAGCGTGTTGTGACGAATGCCATATTCGACAAAGGCTTGCATATAGCCCAGCTTGTTGCCGCAGTCGTGGCTCTTGCCTTTCATATGGTACGCTTCAACGGTCTCTTTCTCGATCAGCATATCGATACCGTCGGTCAGCTGGATCTCATCACCCGCTCCCGGAGGGGTTTTCGCCAGCAGAGGCCAAATCTCAGCGCTCAGGACGTAACGGCCTACCACAGCAAGGTTAGAAGGTGCGACGTTCGCCTTAGGCTTCTCAACTACGCCAACCATAGGCACGCTTTCACCTGGCTTCAGCTCTGCGCCTTTGCAGTCTACAACGCCGTATGCGGTCACATCTTCAACAGGCTCAACCATAATCTGGCTGCAGCCGGTTTCATCGAAGCGTTTGATCATTTCCGCCAGGTTATCCTGGGAGAGATCGGATTCATATTCATCAAGAATAACGTCAGGCAGAATAACGGCCACGGGTTCGTCACCCACTACCGGATGTGCGCACAGTACAGCATGGCCTAACCCTTTAGCCAGCCCCTGACGAACCTGCATAATAGTCACGTGCGGAGGGCAAATAGACTGTACTTCTTCCAGCAGCTGGCGCTTAACGCGTTTTTCCAGCATGGCTTCCAGCTCAAAACTGGTATCGAAGTGGTTTTCGATGGAGTTTTTAGATGAATGAGTAACTAAAACGATTTCCGTAATACCCGCCGCAATACATTCATTCACTACGTATTGAATTAAGGGCTTATCAACCAGCGGCAGCATCTCCTTAGGGATAGCTTTCGTGGCGGGCAGCATCCTGGTACCTAATCCTGCGACCGGGATAACTGCTTTTGTTACTTTTGAATTAACGGCAGCCATTTAAAATCTCCTGGACTGTTCATACTTAGAACACGTTCGTCAATGAATAGTGCATTGAGTATATCAGTATCAAACTGTGAGCCTGGTCTGAATCGAGCACCTTGACATGTAATTAAGACAATTACCTATAAGACTATCGCGATAGTAGCACCCGGCCCGTTTTTGCGGTAAAGCAAAAATGAGTAACGCAGCGCGATCGCTCATTCCGCAGACAACATTAAGCGCAGCCGGCCACCCATTCCCCAAACCTGGCACTGCCAGGCTTCACAACGCTGGCTTATTTGATTTAGGTAAGCATTACCCAACGTCCCTAACGGCACGCCGCTGCTAATCTGAACCTGCTGTGCATCGGTATTCAGCGTTGCGTTAAGCCCTGCGGAGACTAATATCAAATTTTTTTGTTCGCTGTGATAATAACCAACCAGCAGCGGGAACTGTCCGGGTAAATTTGCCTGGCGCAGTAATTGATTGACCTGTTTTAACAACGCCCCCAGTTCAGGCAAGCGCTGTCGCTGCTGAGAGAGCTGCTCCTGCAGCAGGCCATTGAAGAGCGCACGTAATAACAGCGCGGCTAATACACCGTTATCCCCAGCACGAGTCACATCGAGGCAATAAAAGGCGAGATCGTGATCGGATAGTGGCGCAATATCTAAAACCAGACCGGGCTGATTGGCAGCAACAAGCTGGCGATAATTAACGCGGCACTGGGATATGACCTGTTGAACGGGAGGCTGTAATTCCTGTAGCAGCTTTGCTGCCGCGTGCGGATCGCTCACTAGCGCATCCCAGTCCTGAAAGAGTCGCTCCTCCTCCTCTACCCGCGAATTAAACATATTAGGATAGAGGCAGGCCAGCACGGTCTCCCGCAGGCGACTAAAATCTTTTACCGGCTTCAGTAAAACATCCTGCACGCCGAGGCGAAGCGCCTTAGCAATGTCAGCCATGTTCTCCGTTGCGGAAATGACCAGAATTGGCGTTTGGTCGCCTTCGTTACGCAGGTGTTCAACCAGCTTAAGGCCGTTCATCCGCGGCATTGCGATATCACAGATCATCAGATCTGGTCTGACTCTGGCCATCATCTCCAGCGCTTCAACTCCGTCACCCGCTAAGGTGGTGGATGCGCCAAGAGACAGCAGCCATGAGTCCAGCAGTGAGCGGAAAACGGGTTCGTCTTCAACGATTAACATATGTTTTCCGGCCAATGGCTGCGTCATGTTCTCTCCCCTGCCTTACGATAGTTCAATAGTGGCACGCTATTGCGACTACCGCCTGTCAGATTTTGCTTAAGAAAGCGAAAAACTACGTGCTCAAACATTTTATGTGCACCGAGTGGTTACAATTCGCCCAATAACATCCCTCGGCCTGCTCAAAAACAGCAATACGCGCTGCCGCGCACCAGGCCGGCAAAAAAGACAGGACAAATAGGTTCATCAGGATCCCAGGCCCGTCTTGCGCATAACGGCAGTGATACGCCATGCGTAAGTGCCTGAACCAGAAACGTCATGATGCTAAGACATCACGGCGGCAAAAATGCATCTCTCAACGCTACATATCAATTATCTATGCCGAAACGTACTAAATTTTTGACCATATGACCAGTCCTGGGGAATATCTCTTCTCCCAAACTCTCCTGGCATAGCGTCATCGGCATCGCTCAGTTAACATAGTGCTGTAAAGGCGCGTCTGCGCTCTCATTTATTCAGGATACCTATTTTGTCAAACCGTTGTCCCTGCGGTAGCGCTCTGGAGTATAGCCTATGTTGCCAGCCTTATCTGTCTGGAAAACTGACTGTGTCCAATCCTGGGCAGCTAATGCGCTCGCGCTATACGGCTTTTGTTGAAAAGCGCGCCGACTACCTGATTCAGACCTGGCATCCCTCCTGTCAGGCTGGGACGTTCCGTCAGGAGATCGAGGCAGGCTTTGCTAACACCGAGTGGTTGGGTCTGACTCTCTTTGAGCAGGCTGAGGGCAGCCACAGCGGCGAGGGGTTTGTCAGTTTTGTGGCCCGCTTTAATGAGAAAGGCAAAACGGGTGCTATTATCGAGCGCTCCAGGTTCTTAAAAGAAAATGGCCAGTGGTATTATATTGATGGCACCCGGCCCCAGTTTGGCCGTAACGATCCCTGCCCCTGTGGCTCGGGAAAAAAATTTAAAAAGTGTTGCGGGCAATAAGCCCAGCGGCACCTCATAGCAAACACGTCAAGGATTTACCCGGCAATGCATTCACTACAACGAAAAGTTCTGCGTACCATCTGTCCCGACCAGAAAGGGCTTATCGCACGCATCACCAATATCTGTTACAAGCACGAACTGAACATTGTGCAGAACAATGAGTTTGTCGATCACCGTACCGGGCGCTTCTTTATGCGTACCGAGCTTGAGGGGATCTTTAACGATGCCACACTGCTGGCGGATCTCGACAGCGCCCTGCCTGAAGGTTCCGTGCGGGAGTTAACCCCTGCCGGACGTCGCCGCATCGTGATCCTGGTGACGAAAGAGGCTCACTGTCTGGGCGATCTGTTGATGAAGGCTAACTATGGCGGCCTCGACGTAGAGATTGCCGCCGTGATTGGCAACCATGAAACGTTGCGTACGCTGGTAGAGCGTTTTGATATTCCTTTCGAGCTGGTAAGCCATGAAGGGCTGACCCGTGAAGATCATGACGAGAGGATGGCTCAGGCAATTGAAGCCTATGAGCCGGACTATGTGGTACTGGCGAAATATATGCGCGTGCTGACGCCGACCTTTGTGGCCCGCTTCCCGAATAAGATCATCAATATTCACCACTCGTTCTTACCGGCGTTTATTGGTGCCCGCCCCTATCACCAGGCCTACGAGCGCGGCGTGAAGATCATTGGTGCGACCGCGCACTATGTGAATGATAATCTCGACGAGGGTCCGATTATTATGCAGGACGTTATTCACGTCGATCACACCTATACCGCTGAAGATATGATGCGTGCCGGGCGTGACGTTGAGAAGAATGTGCTTAGCCGGGCGTTATACGAAGTATTGGGCCAGCGGGTATTTGTCTACGGCAACCGGACGATTATTCTGTAAGCGACTAATGAAATGAGTTGTTTAGCATTAGCGCAGTACGCGTAAAAAGCATGCAAACGATTCATTTTCATGAAAGGAATGCTTTACAGCGGCGCGTCATTTGATATGATGCGCCCCGCTTCCCAAGGGAAGCAGGCCAGTACCAGCATTACCCCGTGGTGGGGTTCCCGAGCGGCCAAAGGGAGCAGACTGTAAATCTGCCGTCATCGACTTCGAAGGTTCGAATCCTTCCCCCACCACCATTATTCACCACGCACCGTGGTAAACCTGATGAGTGAAGCTGACGTAGGCACTTATTGGGGAAGGGTAAGAACCTTCGACTAAGGTTCGACTCGAGCGAAAGCGAGAGAACGTTGCCTTCAGGCAACGGCCCGAAGGGTGAGGAGCGAAGCGACGAATAATCCTTCCCCCACCACCATCTCTACAAGCAAGTTATTACCCCTGGTGGGGTTCCCGAGCGGCCAAAGGGAGCAGACTGTAAATCTGCCGTCACAGACTTCGAAGGTTCGAATCCTTCCCCCACCACCATCTTCTTATAAAGCACCCTATCTAAATCAAACTACAAAGCCACATACCATTCCGTGCTGGGAAGGATGAGAAGCTTCGACTAAGGTTCGATTCGAGCGACAGCGAGAAAGCGTTGCCTTCAGGCAACGACCCGAAGGGCGAGGTGCGAAGCACCGAGTAATCCTTCCCCCACCACCATCTCCTCAAAAACCTCTAAATATAACCAATTTCCCTATAAATTATCCTGCATTCGTTGTTGCATACCGATCTCCCCGGTGGCGCTGCGCTTACCGGGGCTACATGATCGAGCTACTCATCATATCGGCGGCAGACGGCGTTTAACCGGCGAGCTTTTGACGATTGCGGTGTTGCTCTGGGCATACTCCGCCAGTCCGTCCAGCAGCTCATCCAACTGCTCTATTGAGCGCACAACCAGACGCATTACAAAGCAATCCTCCCCGGTTACCTTGTCACACTCAATACACTCCGGTATCGCCTGGATCATTTTATCGACCTTATGCAGCATGCCCGGCATGGGCCGAACCCGGACCAGCGCCTGTAGCGTATAGCCCAGCGCGGCAAGGTTAACGTGCGCGCCATATCCCTGAATTACCCCGCGCTCTTCGAGACGCTTTACTCTCTCCGCCGTGCTGGGAGAGGTCAACCCTACCCGGGCGCTTAACACCTTCAGCGACATGCGTGCATCTTCTGCCAGACAGCCTACGATCTGGCGGTCTATCTCATCGATAAGGTAATCCATCGCTTTCACCTAATTTATAAAAGATAACTACGTTAACCACCTTATTAAGGTTATATCAAACCGCTTCTGGTTTTCTGATAATAGCGTATCAAAACGAGGTGGTAGGTATGCGCGATATACAAAAAGGCGTCTGGCAGATGAGCCTGGCAATGCTCATTTCCGGCTCCATCGGTGCTTTTGTTTTACTCTCCGGCCTGCCGGTAACGGAAGTCGTTTTCTGGCGCTGTGCGATCGGCGCTGTTGCGCTCTATCTCTTTATCCGCCTCAGTAAACAGCCTTTCAGCCGTTTAACGCGGGTAACGCTGACCCTCGCCATCCTGGGTGGCGTGGCGCTGGTCATTAACTGGCTACTGCTATTCGCCGCCTACGAGCACGTCTCTATTGGGCTGGCAACCGTGGTCTACAACACCCAACCCTTTATGCTGGTGCTGATGGGTATGCTGTTTGGGGAGCGGGTCAGCCTGGTAAAATGGGGCTGGCTGATCCTTGCCTTTGTTGGCGTGGTAGTCCTGCTCTCCAGCGAGCTAATGCAGGGCCATGCCGCCGGCTGGCTGATGGGGATCGCCCTGGCGCTGGGCGCAGCCTTCTTCTACGCCCTCACCGCGATGATTACGCGCAAGCTGCGCCCTATTCCACCGCAGCATATCGCGTTTATTCAGGTGCTTACGGGCGTGGTGATGCTGCTGCCGCTGGCGCAGATGCCGGTCTTCTCCCGTGAGTTTCCCTGGGGGATCCTGCTGACCCTCGGCATCGTCCACACCGGCGTCATGTACCAGCTGCTCTATAGCGCGATTCAGAAACTGCCTACCCCGATTATTGGATCGCTGTCGTTTATCTATCCGGTGGTGGCGATTGTGGTAGATAACCTGGTCTTTGGACACACGCTCAGCGTCACCCAGCTGGCAGGCGGGATGCTGATCCTCCTCGCGGCGGCGGGAAACAATCTTGGCTGGGGTGAAAAAAAACCTCGCCGCAGCGAGGTTGGCGTTAAACAGGAGGCTAATTAGCGACGGGCGCGTACGACCTGGTATTTGCGCGTCAGATACTCTACCGGCGCGCTCCAGATATGCACCAGCCGCGAGAACGGGAAGAGCAGGAACAGCGTCATCCCCAGCACCAGATGCACGCGGAAAATGAACGCTACGCCGTCAAGATGCTGGGATGCGCCGCCGTGGAAGGTCACGATAGACTGCGCCCAACCCACCAGCTTCATCATTTCACTCCCGTCCATATGCTGGGCCGAGAACGGAATCGTCAGCAGGCCCAGCGTACACTGCACCATCAGCAGGGTCAGGATCAGGATATCCGCCGTCGTCGTGGTGGCGCGCACGCGGGGGCTAAATAGACGGCGCTTAAGCAGCAGCAGGCCGCCTACCAGCGTCATGATGCCGAACACGCCCCCGGCGATCATCGCCAGCTTCTGTTTAACGTCAATCGGTAGAAAGGACTCATACATCCAGTGCGGAGTGAGCATCCCCACCAGGTGACCGGCAAAGATCCCGATAATCCCAATATGGAACAGGTTCGACGCCAGGTTCATCCCTTTGCGATCCAGCATCTGGCTGGAGCCTGCCCGCCAGGTGTACTGCCCATAGTCATAGCGCAGCCAGCTGCCGACAAGAAACACCGTGCCTGCAATATAGGGATAGATGTCATAGAAGAACATATTAAGGAACTGCATTATTGCTGTCCTCCGGTTGAGATATTCAAATATTGCGGGGCCACCGCACCGGCGAAGCGGCGCTGATGGGAGGCGATCTCAGACTCACCGCAGCCCTGGTCGGCAAAGAACTTCACCTGCTCCTCCTCCCAGACGGCATCCAGCGCCTGGGGGGTATCGTCCCGGGCTTCACCGGCAATCTTCTCGCCGACCTTCTGCCGATCGACGTCGGTTTTGGCCAGCCGCAGCAGCAGCTCAAACAGGCTGGCATAGCGGCTCTCGCGCTGTTGCAAACGGGCGTTGAGCAGGGCCAGTATCGGAGCGATATCCTCCAGTCCCGCCAGCGCGTCACTTGCCGGGAGCTGCGCCAGATACTCCAGATAGAGCGGGAGATGATCCGGCAGCTCGCGGCGGTCGATAACCAGGCCCTGGCGCTCATACTGCGCCAGTAGATCCACCATCGCCTGGCCGCGATCGCGGGATTCGCCATGCACATGCTCAAACAGCAGCAGCGAAGTGGCGCGACCGCGATCGAACAGCTCGCTATAGGCCGCCTGCGCATCCAGCAGATCCTGATTCATCAGGTCACGAATAAAGACACTTATCTGATGGGCATCCTTAAGCGACAGGTGCTCGGTCTCCGCCAGGGCATCAAACAGCGCCTGCTGATGCTGCCACAGGTCAGCATCCGGATACTCCAGCAGGCGGGAAATCACGACGAGTTCAATCATGGGCGCGGCTCCGTTTTCTTCGTCACATCGACGGCGTCAATACGGCGGCTGTTAAACAGGTTGAACTTAGTGTCGCTACCGTGGCAGCCGTCGCCGAAGCTAAAGCCGCAGCCGTTACGTTCCGGGAATGCATCCCGGGCCAGCTCGCGGTGGCTGGTCGGGATCACGAAGCGATCCTCATAGTTGGCAATCGCCAGGTAACGATACATCTCCTGCGCCTGGGCTTCGCTTAAGCCCACCTCTTCCAGGGCGCGAATATCGTTAACGTTATCCACGGTCTCGGCACGCTTGTAGTGACGCATTGCCAGCATGCGTTTCAGCGCCAGCAGCACCGGCTGGGTATCGCCTGCCGTCAGCAGGTTAGCGAGATACTGCACCGGAATGCGCAGGCTTTCGACGTCCGGCAGGATGCCGTTGCTGCCCAGCTCGCCCGCGTCGGCCGCCGACTGGATCGGTGACAGAGGCGGCACGTACCAGACCATCGGCAGAGTGCGATACTCCGGGTGCAGCGGCAGAGCCAGCTTCCAGTCCATCGCCAGTTTCCAGACCGGCGACCTCTGCGCGGCGTCAATCACGCTCTGCGGCACGCCGTCCTTCAGCGCCTGCTCAATCACCGCCGGATCGTTCGGGTCGAGGAAGACGTCCAGCTGACGCTGGTAGAGATCTTTTTCGCTCTCAACTGCCGCCGCGTTTTCAATGGCGTCCGCGTCATAGAGCAGCACGCCCAGGTAACGGATACGCCCCACGCAGGTCTCGGAGCAGACGGTCGGCATCCCCGCCTCAATACGCGGATAACAGAAGATGCACTTCTCGGACTTGCCGCTCTTCCAGTTGAAGTAGATCTTTTTGTAGGGGCAGCCAGTGACGCACATCCGCCAGCCGCGGCACTTGTCCTGATCGATCAGCACAATGCCATCCTCTTCACGCTTGTAGATCGCCCCGCTCGGGCAGGTCGCGACGCAGGCCGGGTTGAGGCAGTGCTCACACAGACGTGGCAGATACATCATGAAGGTGTTTTCAAACTGCCCGTACATCGCCTTCTGCATGTTCTCGAAGTTCCGATCCTGACTGCGCTTCTCAAACTCGCCGCCGAGGATCTCTTCCCAGTTCGGACCGCTGACGATCTTATCCATCCGCTGACCGCTGATTTTTGACCGCGGACGGGCGATAGGCTGATGCTTGCCCTCTGGGGCCGTATGCAGATGCTGATAGTCGTAGTCGAACGGCTCGTAGTAGTCATCGATCCCCGGCAGATGCGGGTTAGCGAAGATTTTACCCAGCAGCGTGGCGCGGTTACCCATGCGCGGCTGCAGCTTGCCGTTCACTTTGCGGATCCAGCCGCCCTTCCACTTCTCCTGGTTCTCCCAGTCGTCCGGGAAACCCACGCCAGGCTTGCTCTCAACGTTGTTGAACCAGGCGTACTCCATCCCTTCCCGGCTGGTCCAGACGTTTTTACAGGTGACCGAGCAGGTATGACAGCCGATGCACTTATCAAGGTTCAGCACCATGCCTACCTGTGAACGAATTTTCATTTTGCGCTCTCCTGTACCTGGTCATTGTTTTCGCCATCTAACCAGTTAATGTTCTTCATCTTACGGACCACCACAAACTCATCGCGGTTGGAACCGACCGTGCCGTAGTAGTTAAAGCCGTACGCCAGCTGGGCGTAGCCGCCAATCATATGGGTCGGTTTCGGACTGATACGGGTGACCGAGTTGTGGATCCCGCCGCGCTGGCCGGTGATCTCCGAGCCGGGAATATTCACGATACGCTCCTGGGCGTGGTACATCATGGTCATCCCGGCCGGCACGCGCTGGCTCACGACCGCACGGGCGGTAAGCGCCCCGTTGCTGTTAAAAGCTTCGATCCAGTCGTTATCCTCAATGCCCAGCTCTTTGGCATCCACCTCGCTCATCCAGACGATCGGGCCGCCGCGTGACAGGGTCAGCATCAGCAGGTTGTCGCTATAGGTCGAGTGGATCCCCCACTTCTGGTGCGGGGTGATGAAGTTCAGCGCCTTCTCCGGATTGCCGTTGGACTTCTCGCCCATCACCGCTTTCACCGAACGGGTGTCAATCGGCGGACGATAGACCAGCAGGCTCTCGCCAAAGTCACGCATCCACGGGTGATCCTGGTAGAGCTGCTGGCGGCCAGAGAGCGTACGCCATGGGATCAGCTCGTGCACGTTGGTATAACCGGCGTTGTAGGAGACGTGCTCATCTTCAAGGCCGGACCAGGTGGGGCTGGAGATAATTTTGCGCGGCTGGGCCTGAATATCCCGGAAGCGGATCTTCTCCTCTTCTTTATTGGTCGCCAGATGGGTATGGTCGCGGCCGGTAAACTCGCTCAGCGCCGCCCAAGCTTTAACCGCCACGTGACCGTTGGTCTCCGGGGCGAGGGTCAGGATCATCTCCGCTGCATCGATGGCGCTGTTAAGCATCGGCTGGCCTTTCGCCGGGCCTTCTGCCTTGGTGTAGTTAAGCTTGCGCAGCAGATCCATCTCACTCTCGGTGTTCCACGCGATGCCCTTGCCGCCGTTGCCCACCTTATCCAGCAGCGGACCGATGGAGGTAAAGCGCTCGTAGGTCGCCGGGTAGTCGCGCTCTACCGGAATGATATGCGGCGCGGTTTTGCCGGGGATCAGATCGCACTCGCCTTTCTTCCAGTCCTTGACGTCCAGCGGCTGCGCCAGCTCGGCGGCGGAGTCGTGCTGAATAGGCAGGGTCACCACGTCAGTTTCAACGCCCAGGTGGCCGACGCACACTTCAGAGAATTTCTTAGCGATGCCCTTATAGATCTCCCAGTCGCTTTTCGACTCCCAGGCCGGATCGACGGCAGCGGAGAGCGGATGAATAAACGGATGCATATCCGAGGTATTCATGTCGTCTTTCTCATACCAGGTCGCGGTCGGCAGCACGATATCGGAGTAGAGGCAGGTGCTCGACAGGCGGAAGTCGAGGGTGACCACCAGATCCAGCTTGCCGTCGAGGCCGTTATCATGCCACTCCACCTCTTCCGGCTTCACGCCGCCCTGCACGCCCAGATCCTTACCCTGAATGCCATTCTCAGTCCCCAGCAGATACTTCAGCATGTACTCATGGCCTTTCCCGGAGGAGCCAAGCAGGTTTGAGCGCCAGATAAAGAGGTTACGCGGATGGTTTTTGCCGTTCTCCGGCTGCTCGGCCGCAAAGCGGATAGTGCCCTCTTTCAGCGCCTTAACGGTGTAATCCACCGCCGACATACCTGCTTTTTCAGCGTCCGCAGCGATGCGCAGCGGGTTGGTGCCCAGCTGTGGCGCGGAAGGCAGCCAGCCCATGCGCTCAGCGCGGACGTTAAAGTCGAGCAGGTGGCCGCTGTAGCGGGATTTATCCGCCAGCGGAGAGAGCAGCTCCTGTGCGGTCAGGGTCTCATAGCGCCACTGGCCGGAGTGGTTATAGAAGAAAGAGGTGCCGTTCATATGGCGGGGCGGACGCTGCCAGTCGAGGGCAAACGCCAGCGGCTGCCAGCCGGTCTGCGGACGCAGCTTCTCCTGGCCCACGTAGTGCGCCCAGCCACCGCCGCTCTGGCCGACACAGCCGCAGAACACCAGCATGTTGATCAGGCCCCGGTAGTTCATGTCCATGTGGAACCAGTGGTTCAGACCGGCACCCACAATGATCATCGAACGGCCATGGGTCTTATCGGCGTTATCAGCAAATTCCCGGGCGGTACGGATGATGTGCGCCCGCGGCACGCCGGTGATTTTTTCCGCCCACGCCGGGGTATACGCTTTGACTTCGTCATAGCTGGCGGCGGCGTTGGCGTCGCCCAGACCCCGATCGAGACCGTAGTTCGCCATCGTCAGATCGTAAACGGTGGTGACCAGCGCGGTGCTGCCATCCGCCAGCGGGAGGCGTTTTACCGGCAGCTTGTGCAGAAGGATATTTTGCAGCTCTACGCGGTTGAAGTGTTCAGATCCTTCGTTGCCAAAGTAGGGGAAGCCCACCTCAGCGATATCGTCGTGACCGCCCAGCAGGCTCAGGCGCAGTTCGGCGTCTGCCCCACTGGTGCCGTCACGCTGCTCAAGGTTCCACTTCCCTTTTTCGCCCCAGCGGAAACCAATGGATCCATTAGGTGCAATCAGCTCGCCGCTGTCGTTGTAGGCCACGGTTTTCCACTCGGGATTATTCTCCTGACCGAGAGCGTCCACCAGGTCGGCGGCGCGCAGCATCCGGCCTGCAGCATAGTAGCCGTCGCGCTCTTCGAGCATGACCAGCATCGGCATGTCGGTATAGCGACGCACGTAGTCGGTAAAGTACTGGCTCGGCTTGTCGAGATGGAATTCACGCAGCATGACATGGCCCATCGCCATCGCCATTGCGGCGTCGGTACCCTGTTTCGGTGCCAGCCACAGGTCGCACAGCTTGGCGATTTCGGCGTAGTCCGGGGTGACGGCAACGGTTTTGGTACCTTTGTAGCGTACTTCGGTAAAGAAGTGGGCGTCCGGGGTACGGGTCTGTGGAACGTTAGAGCCCCAGGCGATAATGTAGCTGGAGTTATACCAGTCGGCGGATTCCGGCACGTCGGTCTGCTCGCCCCAGGTTTGCGGGGAGGCCGGCGGCAGGTCGCAGTACCAGTCGTAGAAGCTCAGGCAGGTGCCGCCGATCAGCGACAGGTAGCGCGCACCAGAGGCGTAGGAGACCATCGACATCGCCGGGATCGGCGAGAAGCCCGCCACGCGGTCCGGGCCGTAGGTTTTAACGGTATAGACGTTAGAGGCGGCGATCAGCTCGTTGACCTCCTGCCAGGAGGAGCGGACAAAGCCGCCGCGTCCGCGCGCCTGCTTGAAGCTTTTCGCTTTGTCAGCGTCTTCAATAATAGAAGCCCATGCGTCAACCGGATCGCTGTGCTGAACTTTCGCTTCACGCCACATTTTCATCAGGCGTTTGCGCATCAGAGGATATTTCAGGCGGTTAGCACTGTAGAGGTACCAGGAGTAGCTGGCCCCACGCGGACAGCCGCGCGGCTCATGGTTAGGCATATCCGGACGGGTACGCGGGTAGTCGGTCTGCTGGGTCTCCCAAGTGACCAGACCGTTTTTGACGTAGATCTTCCAGCTGCAGGAGCCAGTGCAGTTTACGCCGTGCGTGGAGCGCACAATTTTATCGTGCGACCAGCGGCTACGGTATCCATCCTCCCAGTCCCGGTTTGTTTCATGGATCTGGCCATGCCCATCGGCAAAGGTTTCGCCCTTCTGTTTGAAGTAGCGAAACCGGTCCAGGAATTTACTCATCGGGTTTCTCCTGTGTGGAGCCTGCTGGCTCTCTGAAAAAGCGACATTGCTGCGAATGAGGCGACGTTAACGCGCTGAAAGGACGTGAGAATTGATGGCGATCAAGGCAGGCAGGCATAGCAAAAGCGGTGCTTTTTTCACCTACCTCCAAAGTGGCAGAGCGCTATATTTTTTATGTTACTGATTTAAAAAGTATTTATCTCTTAATCCGCTTTTTTAATAATGGCATTTCAACCATGGAGGTATTAAGGAGTAGATCTCTGCCTAAGAGATAAAAAAGCGCGGCATTGCGCCGCGCAAGGATAATCAACAGTGCTTTATTTTGTTTTAGCTTTACGTCCGTAGACCGCCCAGGTGATAAACACGCAGGCGATATAGAACACGAGGAAGACTTTCATTGCCCCGGCCGGAGAGCCGGTCAGCGCCAGCGACGTACCAAAGGCTTTCGGGATAAAGAAGCCGCCGATCGCGCCGATGGCCGAGATGAACCCAAGCGCCGCTGCCGTATCGGTCGCCGCCTCACGCAGCGCCTGCTCCTCGCTGCCGCCCTGCGCTTTCACCCGCTCCATGGTCATCTTGCGGAAGATCACCGAGATCATCTGGAAGCTGGAGCCGCTGCCCAGCCCGGCGGTAAGAAACAGCATCAGGAAGACGGCGAAGAAGGCGCTAAAGTTCCCCTCGCTGCCCGCCGATGGCAGGGTCAGGAACAACAGCGCGCTGAAGATCGCCATCGCCACAAAGTTCACCAGCGTGACGCGAACGCCGCCGAGACGGTCAGAGAGCGCCCCACCTGCCGAACGAGCCAGCGCGCCCACCAGCGGACCGAAGAAGGCAAAGTGCAGCACGTTGACCTCAGGAAACTGGGTTTTGGACAGCATCGCAAAGCCTGCCGAAAAACCAATAAATGAGCCAAAGGTGGCCAGGTAGAGGAAGCCCAGGATCCACAGATGCACCCGCTTAAGCACCGGCAGCTGCGAGCGCAGCGAGGCCTTAGAGGTCGCCAGCTCGTTCATGCCAAACCAGGCCGCGAGGGTAAAGACAATCAGGAATGGCACCCAGATCCAGGCGGCGTTCTCCAGGTAGAGCATGGAGCCATCTTCCTGCTGCACGCCGGTCGCGCCAAAAAAGGCAAACAGCGAGAAGGTGATCGCCAGCGGGGCCAGCAGCTGCATCACGCTCACCCCGAGGTTACCCAACCCGCCGTTGATCCCCAGGGCGCTACCCTGCTTCTGCTTGGGAAAGAAGAAGCTGATGTTAGCCATGCTGGAGGCGAAGTTCGCCCCGGCAAAACCACAGAGCAGGGAGATGATGATAAAAGTGCTAAACGGCGTACTGGTATCCTGGACGGCAATGCCCAGCCAGACGCAGGGAACGATCATGATCCCGGTACTGAACGCGGTCCAGCGGCGACCGCCAAAGATGGGCACCATAAACGAGTACGGCACCCGCAGCAGCGCCCCGGAGACGGAAGGTAGCGCGGTCAGCATAAAGAGCTGATCGGTCGTAAAATTAAAACCAACTTTATTAAGATTAACCGCCACGGCGCTGAACAGCATCCAGACGCAAAACGCCAGCAGCAAACAGGGCACGGAGATCCACAGATTGCGGCTTGCCACGGCCTGGCCACGCTGCTGCCAGAAAGCAGGATCCTCCGGTCGCCAGTCGGTAATGACGGCTCCGGTGGTCCTTTCAGGTAAGGAAGAGTGACTCATAGACACCTCTGATAAGGGATTTAACCCCTGCCACCATAGGGTTTACGCCAGCGCTTAAGTTGATATAAATCAAAGGAAAAGTTGCCATTTCAGCGACGCTAAAACCGCTCTACCCCTAAATGAGCAGCTGAAACTCGCAGAAAAGCTGTGGTTTTTCACGCCGGTGACGCGTTTACGCGTTGTCACTCTCCAGCCCGCGTCTGGGTCGACAATAAAGGAGTAACTCTTTTGGGGTATGGGTATACTCCAGGGTATAGCCGAAAATAGCCCCACTCCCGGTGACTTGCCGGGTCAGGAGTCATGCCGTTTATGCTAAAACGCCTCTTTTCACCGCTAACGCTGGTTAACCAACTGGCGCTGATCGTTCTGCTCTCTACCGCCATTGGCGTAACCGGGATGGCTATCTCTGGCTGGCTGGTGCAGGGCGTACAGGGCAGCGCCCACGCCATTAACAAGGCGGGATCGCTGCGAATGCAAAGCTATCGCCTGCTGGCCGCCATGCCGCTCACGGATGCCGACCAGCCGCTGATCGATGAGATGACCCGCACGGCCTTTAGCCCGGAGCTGACCCAGGCTGCGCTGCGTGATGGTCAGCTGCCTCAGCTGCAGGCGCTACAGCGTTACTGGCAGCGCAATCTTGCGCCTGGCCTGGTGCAGGCTCAGGACGCAGCGGCGGTATCGGGCGAGATTGCCACCTTTGTGAATCGCATCGATCGTCTGGTGAGCAGCTTCGATCGCCGCACCGAGCAGCGGATCGATCGCGTTCTGCTCCTCCAGCGTGGTATGGCAGTGTTTATGGCCCTGCTGCTGGTCTTTACCGTGATCTGGCTGCGGGCGCGGCTGCTTCAGCCCTGGCGGCAGCTGCTGAGCATGGCCCAGGCCGTGAGCCACCGGGACTTTACCCAGCGGGCGCATATCAGCGGGCGTAACGAGATGGCAAAGCTCGGTACGGCGCTTAACAACATGTCCAGCGAGCTGGCCCAGAGCTATGCGGTGCTGGAGCAGCGGGTAAAGGAGAAGACCGCCGGGCTGGAGCAAAAGAACGAGATCCTCTCTTTCCTCTGGCAGGCCAACCGCCGCCTGCACATGCAGGTTCCGCTGTGCGAGCGCCTCTCGCCGGTGCTTAACGGCCTGCAAAATCTCACCCTGCTGCACGATATCGAGCTGCGCGTCTACGATGTGGAAGATGAGGAGAACCGCCAGGAGTTTACCTGTCAGCCGGACATGACCTGCGATGATATCGGCTGCCACCTCTGCCCGCGCGGTATCCTGCCCACGGGCGGCAGCGGCACAACCCTGAAGTGGCGGCTGGCGGATAATCATATGCAGTACGGTCTGCTGCTGGCGACCCTGCCGGCCGGACGGCACCTGAGCCACGATCAGCAGCAGCTGGTGGATACTCTGGTGGAGCAGCTTACCGCCACGCTGGCGCTGGATCGACATCAGGAGCGCCAGCAGCAGCTGATGGTGATGGAGGAGCGCGCCACCATTGCCCGGGAGCTGCATGACTCTATCGCCCAGTCCCTCTCCTGTATGAAGATGCAGGTCAGCTGTCTACAGATGCAGGGTGCGAGCCTGCCCGACTCCAGCCAGCAGCTGCTGGGGCAGATCCGCAACGAGCTGAATACCTCCTGGGCCCAGCTGCGCGAGCTGCTGACCACCTTCCGCCTGCAGCTCAACGAGCCGGGCCTGCGTCCGGCGCTGGAGGCGAGCTGCCAGGAGTATAGCGTTCACTTTGGCTTCCCGGTCAGGCTGGACTACCAGCTGCCGCCGCGCTTTGTGCCCTCCCATCAGGCCATCCACCTGTTGCAGATTGCCCGCGAAGCGCTGAGCAATGCCCTGAAACACTCCGGTGCAAGTGAAGTCACCGTTACGGCGGTTCAGCAGGGACGGCAGGTGAAGGTGAGCATTACCGACAACGGCTGCGGCGTGCCGGACAACGCCGAACGCACCAACCACTATGGCTTAATTATCATGCGCGATCGCGCCCAGAGCCTGCGCGGAGATTGTCGGGTCCGGCGGCGAGAGTCCGGCGGCACCGAGGTGGTGGTGACATTTATACCCGAAAAGCTTCTCTCATCCGTACAAGGAGATAAACATGAATAATCAGGACCCCGCCACCATTCTGCTGATTGACGATCATCCGATGCTGCGCACCGGCGTCAGGCAGCTTATCAGCATGGCCAGCGATATCCGCGTGATCGGCGAAGCCAGCAATGGGGAGCAGGGTATCGAGCTGGCAGAGACGCTGGATCCCGATCTGATCCTGCTCGATTTAAATATGCCCGGCATGAACGGCCTCGAGACGCTGGACAAGCTGCGGGAGAAGGCGCTCTCTGGGCGGGTGGTGGTCTTCAGCGTCTCCAATCATGAAGAGGACGTGGTCACCGCTCTCAAGCGCGGCGCAGACGGCTACCTGCTGAAGGATATGGAGCCAGAGGATCTGCTGAAGGCGTTACAGCAGGCGGCAGCGGGTGAGATGGTGCTGAGCGAAGCGCTGACGCCGGTGCTGGCCGCCAGCCTGCGCGCCAACCGCGCCACCTCCGACCGGGACGTAACCCAGCTGACGCCGCGCGAGCGCGATATCCTGAAGCTGATTGCCCAGGGCCTGCCCAACAAGATGATTGCCCGCCGTCTGGATATCACCGAGAGCACGGTGAAGGTGCACGTTAAGCATATGCTGAAGAAGATGAAGCTCAAATCCCGCGTGGAAGCCGCGGTCTGGGTGCACCAGGAGCGTATTTTCTGATCACCCCTCCGGCAGCTGCGGCCAGCGCGGAGCGGTGTTCTGCGTACTCACCAGCGGCTCGGCCAGCGTGAGCGCGATCTCATTGGAGGAGACGCGCTGCCCCTGCTCATCCTCCACCGTGACCGACAGACGCCACGTATTGTTGGCTCCCTCCCGGCTATCCCAGGCGGGCATGATAATGCTCCAGCCTTCGCTGCTATTGGCGTTAACCGGCGGAGTCAGGCTTAGGGCCTGAGTGTCTCCCTGCCAGGCGACAGAGCGGATACCGTAGCGGCTGCGCACCTGCACCACCATCTGTACCGTTTCACCCGGCTTGAGATCCCACGGCGGCGTAGCCAGAAAGACCGACAGGGTCTTTCGCTGGCGATACTCTATCACCGGCAGGTTATTGCGCGCCGGGCTGTCATAGCGGCTGCCGCGCAGGGAGCGGCTCTCCGCAACCTCGCTGGCGGTAAGCTGTTTTTTAAGCGGCACGCCGAAGCGGTAGTTCAGATTGAGGCCAAGGTTATTCTGCGTCTCTCCGCTCTCCCCCTGCTTATGCTGGGCGGTCACCGTCACCAGCGGCACGGGGGTATAGTTGACGCCAACGTTGACCGCCACAGGATTGTGGTAGCCCGAGCCGGAGTCGAAGAGATCGACATTGTCACCAAAGTACTGCTCCAGGCTCAGGCTGGTATTGATATGCTCATAGAACGGCAGCCGCGCCTGGGCAGTGACGTCATAGCCGCGCGCCAGCCGCTGCTGAACTGCCGCACCGGAGTAGTCCCAGCCGGAGAGCGGCTGATAGTAGTTGGCGGAGAGGCGCAGGTACTCGCCCCAGGCCTCTGCGCCCAGCCCGGCGCGCTGCAGATTCTCATCCAGCAGGTTATCGTAGAAGGTATTGTAGCCCAGCAGCCAGTGCCCGGCGACCCAGCGTTGGCCAATACCGGCATTGCTCACCAGCCCCTCGTCCCGCTGGGTGAGTCCCAGCTGGCTCCAGCTCAGATAGCGGTTGTTATCCTGCCAGGGGATAAACCAGCTTCCCTGACTGCCGGTGAAGCGCCCCTCATCGTTTACCAGCACGTTAACGCTGGCGTTACCCCAAGGGGAGAGCCACGACTCCAGCTGCTCATTGACGTCCTCGCTGACGGCATCGCGGATCTGACCAAAGGCGAACTGACGCGCCTGCTGCCCGGCGGTGAGGCCGTTGTCGGTCTGGCTGGCTTCGCCAAAGGCTTTCGCCATTTCGGCCACGCTTTTAACCCGGGCGTCACCGGTGGAGGTCAGCCCCAGGTCCGGCAGGCTGTCGTTGTCAAAGGGGTTATGCGGCGGCGGCTGTGCAATAGCACAGGCATCGTGTATGCCTCCTGCCAGCAGCAAGAGTAGAAGAAGCGGGGTTTTCAACAGAGCGTTAGAGCGTAAATTCAGCGGTAGCCCCTCCGGTCTGAGCAGCGATTAAAGCGTTATTTTATCGATTTTTACGACTCTTTTCAGCCTTACGCAAATTTTCAGGAAAAACCTTAACTGTTACCGTCTCGTCAGGTCTACAGTTAAGTTATCTCTTAATGCATCTATTTATTGCAAGGTATGACGAGTGGTAACTATGAGCAAAAGGTTGCGATGGATCCTATTGAGTTCAATAATATTTTACGGCGCGGCCTCGCAGGCCAGCGAGCTGTTCATCCTGCAATCCCCGGCGTTTGCCGACAACGGCCTGCTGGATAAAAAATTCGCTGGAAACGCTAAGGATAACCCTAACTGCACCGGTGAAAACCACTCCCCGGCATTGATCTGGAGCAATCCGCCGGAAGAGACGAAAAGCTTTGCCCTCATTGTTCACGATCCAGAGGGGGCAAAAGGTCTCGGCGTGACGCATCTGGTGGCGTACAATATTGCCCCGTCCGCCACCGGTTTTCCGGCTAACGCCCTGCGCGATGGCAAAATGTTTACCGGCGGCAAGAATAGCCCCGGCTCCGATCGCTGGCATGGCCCCTGCCCGCCGCCCGGTAGCGGCGCGCATCACTATGCCTTTACGCTTATCGCCACCAGCCAGGCACCGGATCTTCCCCCTGGCCTGACCCGTGAAGCGCTGCTAGAGAAGCTAAAAGGTAAAGCGCTGGCCGCCACTGGCCTGATTGGCCGCTTCGGGCAGTAGCGTTAATAAGGAAGAGAAAATGCAAAAGATCGTGATTGTCGCCAACGGTGCGGCCTACGGCAGCGAGTCCCTGTTTAACAGCCTGCGCCTGGCGATTGCCCTGCGCGAGCAGGCCGAGGAGCTGGATCTGCGCCTGTTCCTGATGTCGGATGCGGTCACCGCCGGGCTGCGCGGGCAGAAGCCTGCTGAGGGCTACAATATTCAGCAGATGCTGGAGATCCTGACCGTGCAAAACGTGGCGGTGAAGCTGTGTAAAACCTGCACCGACGGGCGCGGCATCACCGACCTGCCGCTTATCGATGGCGTAGAGATTGGTACCCTTGTTGAGCTGGCCCAGTGGACGCTGGCGGCAGATAAAGTATTAACTTTCTAATAATCCCCTAACTTAAATATATTTTTCTTATACTTTCTCGTCGAACATCAAGTTTACCTGCTGCGTTGCCGATAGGCTTTTACACAACACAGCAGGTATAACTATTATGTTCAGGTCTATTCGCGCACGCATTACCGCAGCCACCGCAAGCTGTCTGGCTATCGCTTTACTGATCAACACCGTTATCAACTACCAGGTGACACGCCACGACAATCAGCAGGCCCAGCGGGATATTCTCTCCAGCACCAGCATCAGCCACAGCGGCGCTATCGCCGACTGGGTTAACAACAAGATGACGATGATCGCCTCGCTGCAAAGCGCTGCGCTGACGGCGGACCCGGTGCCAAACTTCGCCCAGATTGCCCAGGCGGGTGGCTTTATTAACGTCTATGTCGGCTACGCCAGCAAAACGGCGAAGTTCTCCGACTCCAACGGCATCCCTGCCGACTACGATCCGACGATCCGCCCCTGGTATCAGCAGGCGGTGAAGGCCGACGCACCGATCGTCACCGCCCCCTATGTAGACGCCGCCTCCGGCAAGCTGGTGGTAACCTTTGCCATACCGGTGAAAGAGAACGGCACGCTGAGCGGGGTCGTCGCGGGCGACGTGGCGATGGACAGCGTGGTAGCCAACGTGCGCACTATTCAGCCCACGCCGCAGAGCAGCGGCCTGTTGATCAACAGTGACGGAACGGTGATTGCCGCCAGCAATGCCGATTTAACCCTGAAGCCGTTCGGCGAGGCGATCTCCGGGGCGGATCTTAGCGTACTGCAGGCGGGTAGCCCGACAGAGGGCGAGTTTGACGGGGCGCAGAAGACGCTGATTGCGAAACCGGTTAAAGGAACCAGCTGGCTGCTGGTCGTCGCGCTGGATACCCACGATGCCACCAGCGGCATGCGCGCCCTGCTGAAGGCCTCGGCCCTGTCGCTGATCGTGCTGGTGCTGATTGGCGTGGCGGTAATGCTCTGGCTGGTGAAGACGATGCTACAACGCCTGGTGGTCATTCGCGATGCGATGCATGCCATTGGCAACGGCACGGACGATCTCTCCCAGCGGCTGCCGGAGAGCGGCAACGATGAGGTGGCGCAGATTGCCCACGCCTTTAACGTCTTCAGCGATAAGCTGGCGGTGGTGATGGTGAAGCTGCGAGACTCCAGCACCTCAGTGCAGCATGCGGCGCAGGAGATTGCTGCCGGTAACCAGGATCTCTCTGGTCGCACCGAGCAGGCGGCCTCCAGCCTGCGGGAAACCGCCAGCGCCGTAGAGCAGATCACCGCCTCGGTGGCCCAGTCAACCGACTCCGCCGCCCAGGCGAACAGTCAGGCGCATACCGCCTCTGAAGCGGCATCGCGCGGGGGCAGCGTCGTATCGCAGGCGACCATGCAGGCCATTGAAGAGGCGTCGGCCAAGATCGGTGATATCACCAGCGTGATTGACGGGATCGCTTTCCAGACCAACATCCTGGCGCTGAACGCCGCCGTTGAGGCCGCGCGCGCTGGTGAACAGGGACGCGGTTTCGCAGTGGTCGCCGGTGAGGTTCGTACCCTCGCCAGCCGCAGCGCCCAGGCGGCGAAAGAGATCAAAACCCTGATTGAATCGACCACCGAGAGCGTGGCCACCGGGTCGCGCTACGTACGCCTGGCCGGCGACAGCATGACCGATATCGTCTCCAGCATCGACAGCGTCTCGGTCATCATGCGCGAAATCACCGTCGCCACCAGCGAGCAGATGAAAGGCATTCAGGAGATCAACCATGCGGTGATCGACCTCGATAGGATGGTACAGCAGAATGCCGAGCTGGTGGTACAGTCCGCTGCCGCTGCCGGAGCGCTCCAGTCGCAGGCGGGAGAGCTGGCGGAGACCGCAGGCCATTTCCGCATTTAATCCCTTCCCGGCGCGTTTTTGAAACGATTTAGCGCGTCGGGAAGTCGCTTTAACGAACAATGTCACTTTTGTTTAAACGTTGCGTCATTTTTTGATCAAAATCAGCATCGTTGCCCCGCCCGTTTGGTGTGATGCAGGAAGCAAGTGTGAACAAAATCACACGAGGATTGTCCGGCAGGGAGCGCTTTATAGTCATTAACGGGGTAAATAGCATGGCGCTGGTGAAAGCAAGTTTGACGTTGTTTGGTGGGGATACGGTAGTGGTACGCTGTTCGGAGAGCTGCCATATCCATTTGATGAGTGCGAAAAGCCACACGGCGAACGCCCAGACCGATATTCTGAGCGTACAGGATCGTAATAGCGCGTACCTGACCGTACCCTACAGCGGGACCTGGAACGTGTTGATCGACAGCCACAGCCAGTCGCTGGAGCACTCCATCAGCTACGTGGCTGCCTAATCACTTCTCAGGCGAAACCGGGCTGCATCGACTGGCCCGGCTCTTCTCCGCTTATCAGTCCCCGCACCTTGCCCACTAAATCGTTCAGGCAGTCGTCATGCATCCCGAGCTTGATCAGCTCCTGTTCAAGCGAGAAGAGATACTGCGCGTTGGTGCCCAGCGGGCCGCTGGCCGCCGCGATCAATGGCGCGATGACCTGAGCACGGGTATCTGACTCATAGAGCGCATGCCGTGGATCCATAATGAACACCAGGGCGTTTACCGTCCGGCCATCATCCAGGGCGAGCCTGCACCAGGTGGGCAGATAGCAGCCGGTGATCATCTCCCGTTTCCACAGCAGGGTCAGCTCCTGCTCCAGCGTCTCGTCGGGCAGGCGGTAGGCGACGCCGGTGGTGCGCCCGCCCTCTTTTAGGGCGAGCATCCGTCCCGGCTGGCAGGCCGTGCCGCGACCGGCGGTGAGACGCAGGCAGAAGGCACGATGCCAGCCTACCAGCGTGCCGGTGCAGGATTCGTTAAACTCCAGCGCCGGGTTCCACATCAGCGAGCCATAGCCGAAGATCCAAACCGGACCCCCGTCGGGCCGGCAGGCCAGGGTAGCCGCCAGCGACGCCGCGCGCTGTTCCGCCGACCAGAGCAGCGCCGCTTCAATATCGCCAAAGGCGGTTTTGCAGTCCGCCTGTATTAAAAAGTCGCGTGTTAACACCTTCTACCTCCACCACTGCGTGCTTCCATGCGACCGTTATATTGCGTTCCGTGTATTTCGCTGCTGAATAAAAGCGCAGCCTGTGCAGACGATATGCAATTCGCGGGCCGCTTGCAAGCCTATGGCGCGCCATGCCGCACGAATGCGGCAGCGTAAAAAGAGGTAGCTGGTGTTTACGATTGTTATTTCAGCGGCTTATTTCTTTTTGTGCCATTTATCATCATCGCCCTTCTCGTACTCATGCTTCACCGCCGCCCAGGCGACCTTATGGGCAGTCTCTTCCCGGCTGTCATCTCCGCGACGGTCGTCTTTATCTTTGTACTGGTCCCAGGCGCTGTTGAACGCCTCTTTATAGATATCCTGAGCGTGGGCAGGAAGGACGTTTTTGACGTTATCAGGCAGATCGCCTTTTGCTTTATAGGGCATGAGATATCTCCTTTTAGTTAACAAACCTTAAGTGTGGATGACAATGCCGCGCCTCGCCACAATCTGAGTAAATCTCTATCCCCTTGAGTACAATAACCTGTTTATTAAACCAATTTTCAACAAAGCATCGTAATCTGGACGTCATGAATAAAAAAATGGTCAATGCCGTAAAAAAAGGTAAACATTAGCTTAAAGCTGCCGCCATTCTGCTATTTTAATCCCCTGAAAAATCTTAACTATACTCATCAGCAACTGCACAATATGGAGATCCACGATGACAGCGACGCACGAGGCGGTGAAAACCCGCCATAAGGAGACCACGCTCATTTTCCCGGTACTGGCGCTGGCAGTGCTTTTCTTCTGGGGTTCGACCCAGTCGCTGCCAGCCGTAATCGGGATCAACCTGCTGGCGCTGGTGGGGATCTTGAGCAGTGCCTTTAGCGTAGTCCGTCATGCGGACGTGCTGGCGCACCGACTGGGAGAACCCTTCGGCTCGCTGATTTTAAGTCTCTCAGTGGTGATCCTTGAAGTTAGCCTTATCTCGGCCCTGATGGCCACCGGCGACGCAGCCCCGACGCTGATGCGCGACACCCTCTACTCCATCATCATGATTGTTACCGGCGGTCTGGTAGGCTTCTCGCTGCTGCTGGGCGGGCAAAAGTTTGCCACCCAGTATATGAACCTGTTCGGTATCAAACAGTATCTTATCGCCCTCTTTCCGCTGGCGGTGATTGTACTGGTCTTCCCGATGGCATTGCCAGGGGCCAACTTCTCCACCGGCCAGGCGCTGCTGGTTGCCCTGATTTCAGCGGCCATGTACGGCGTCTTCCTGCTGATCCAGACCAAAACTCACCAGAGCCTGTTTGTTTATGAACATGAAGATGAGGGAGACGACAGCGATCCGCACCACGGCAAGCCGTCGGCGCATAGCAGCCTCTGGCATGCGGTGTGGCTGATTGTCCATCTGGTGGCGGTAATTGCGGTAACGAAGATGAACGCCAATCCGCTGGAGGCGCTGCTGACGGAGATGAATGCCCCGGTGGCCTTTACCGGCTTCTTGGTGGCGCTGCTGATCCTCTCTCCTGAGGGACTGGGTGCACTGAGAGCGGTGCTGAATAACCAGGTGCAGCGTGCGATGAACCTCTTCTTTGGCTCGGTGCTGGCGACTATCTCCCTGACGGTGCCGGTGGTAACGCTGATTGCCTGGGCGACCGGCAACGACCTGGTCTTTGCCCTCGGCGGGCCGGAGATGATTGTGATGCTGGCCTCGCTGCTGCTGTGCCAGATCTCGTTCTCTACCGGACGCACCAACGTGTTAAACGGCGCGGCGCACCTGGCGCTGTTTGCTGCCTATCTGATGACGATATTTGCC
>NZ_DAMACX010000036.1:0-6920 GCF_031998825.1 Pseudescherichia sp. | reverse complement strand
GGCGGCGCAAGCTTGCCGGGCCTACACAGCTATAAAAAAACCCGCCGAGGCGGGTTTTTTATTAGTTCTCGGTGTCCAGCTCGTCGAAGCTCTTCACCAGATCGTCAATGGCTTTGATCTGCTTCAGGAACGGCTCCAGCTTCGCCAGCGGCAGCGCCGATGGGCCGTCGCATTTGGCGTGGGCCGGATCCGGGTGCGCCTCGATAAACAGGCCTGCCAGCCCGGTCGCCATACCGGCACGCGCCAGTTCGGTCACTTGACCACGACGGCCGCTGGAAGCCTCGCCAAACGGGTCGCGGCACTGCAGGGCGTGGGTTACGTCGAAGATCACCGGCGAGTTGCCGGAGACCTTCTTCATCACGCTGAAGCCCAGCATATCGACAACCAGATTGTCGTAACCAAAGTTGGCACCACGGTCGCAGAGGATCACCTTCTCGTTGCCGCCTTCGCGGAACTTGTCGACGATGTTGCCCATCTGGCCCGGACTAACAAACTGCGGCTTCTTCACGTTGATCACCGCACCGGTTTTCGCCATCGCTTCCACCAGATCGGTCTGGCGAGCAAGGAACGCCGGAAGCTGGATCACATCCACGACCTCAGAAACCGGCTGCGCCTGGTGAGACTCATGCACGTCGGTGATCACTTTTACGCCGAAGGTCTGCTTCAGCTCCTGGAAAATTTTCATCCCCTCTTCCAGGCCTGGGCCACGGTAGGAGTGAATAGAGGAGCGGTTGGCTTTATCAAAAGAGGCCTTGAACACGTACGGAATGCCCAGCTTCTGGGTCACGGTAACGTAGTGCTCGCAAATACGCATCGCGAGGTCGCGTGACTCCAGCACGTTCATGCCGCCAAACAGCACGAACGGCAGATCGTTTGCCACGTTAATATCGCCAATGCTAACCACTTTTTGTTTCATAGAATCGCCTTATCAGGTTTGAATCGGAACTCATCGGATTAATGCAGCGTAATCTGTCGATGCGAAATCGTGTTGATCTGCGCGCGGATCATTTCGCTAATCGGATCTTCCGGACACTGCTCCACAAAATAGCTTAAATCATGCAGCGCGACGTGATCGCAATCGAGCTGGGCGTAAATCAGCCCGCGATCGCGGATCTCATAGGGATCTTCCGGGTTAAACTGTAACAGCGCTTCGCTGGCCCGCAACGCCAGCTCCATCTGCTGCTCTTCCATCAGCGCCGACTTGAGCGTATCGAGCAGCTTGCGGATCACCTCGGCGTTGTCCGCCTCGTCGAGATCCTCGTTAAACAGTTCGGCCATCGGGCTGATATTGCCCTTCAGCCACACCTCAAGGGTGTGCTCGTTCAGCGTGTCGCCGTTAAAGGGATTAATCAGCCACATCTCGCCGTCCAGCCACTCGGCGCGCAAAATCAGCTGCGTCGGGAAAATCACCGGGCTCAGCGGAATATCCAGCTGCTCGGCTACCCACAGAAGGATCGCCCCGAGGGAGACGGCGCTGCCCTGGCGGTTTTTCAGCACGCTATCAAGCCACAGCGCATCCGACAGGCGATAGACACCCTGCGAATCCTGAAAACCCCAGTCGCCATAAAAGAGTGCAAGCAGCTTCTCGAGCTGCCCTTCCTGCGGCTGCGCCTGGCTTATCTCTTCGCGCGCCAGCGCAACCAGCTTCTCCAGTTCATCACAGACATACTGCGACGGAAAGTCGTCGCGGATAAGTTGTGAAACGAGGATCATCCCGTCGCATAACGGTGCTTTATTAAATTCGAAATCGGCTAACGACCTCATTACTTACCCCAGTCACGGTATTCGACGTTGATGATAACGCCAAACGGCGCTTCAGTCAGCCTTGCTTATGGATGCGAACAGCATAACCTGCCCGCGGTCAGTCGCTCGTTGCCGCCGTAATCCCGCGTGGTTTCAACATCCTGGTAGTGATTTTTAGCAAAAAGTGCCCGCACCTGTTCGCCCTGCTGCCAGCCATGCTCCAGCAGCAGCCAGCCGTCGGGCAGCAGAAACGCACGCGCCTGGTCGATAATCCACGCCAGATCCGCTAGCCCCTGCTCCGCTGCCACCAGCGCGCTGCGCGGCTCAAAGCGCACGTCGCCCTCAGCAAGATGCGGATCCTGCTCATCGATATAGGGCGGGTTGCTGACGATAGTGGCGAAGCGCTGGCTCTCGAGCGCACTGAACCAGTTGCTCTGTAGCAGCGTGACGTTAGCGATGCCTAAGTGCTCGGCGTTACGCCGGGCAAGATCTACCGCGTCAGGCATCACATCCACGGCGGTGATATGACAGTCGGGACGCTCGCTGGCCAGCGCCAGCGCAATCGCGCCGGTGCCGGTGCCTAAATCGAGGATAGCACAGGGGGATGCAGGTAGGCGGGCCAGCGCCTGCTCAACCAGACACTCGGTGTCCGGACGGGGGATCAGCGTCGCCGGAGAGACAAACAGCGGCAGCGACCAAAACTCGCGAATGCCCACCAGGTGAGCCACCGGCTCGCCGCGCTGGCGACGGGCCAGCAGCGCCTCAAGCTGCGCCTGCTCGGCAGGTAGCAGCTCGGTCTCACCAAAAGCGAGAATAAAGGTACGCGCCCTGCCAGTGACGAAACCCAGCAGGATCTCTGCATCGCGGCGGGGACTCTCGCTTGCCGCAAGCTGGCTTACCGCCTGGCGTAGCCAGTGCTGATAATCCATTAGTCCTGCTCGGCCAGCGCCGCCAACTGATCGGCCTGGTACTCCTGCACGATAGGCTCAATCAGCATATCGAGCTTGCCTTCCATCACCTCGTCCAGACGGTAGAGCGTCAGGTTGATACGGTGATCGGTGACGCGCCCCTGCGGGAAGTTATAGGTCCGGTTACGGTCGCTGCGATCGCCGCTGCCCAGCAGGTTACGGCGGGTTGACGCTTCCGCCTGCTGACGCTTATCGATCTCCGCCGCACGGATACGCGAGCCGAGCACCGCCAGCGCCTTGGCTTTGTTTTTATGCTGGGAGCGCTCGTCCTGGCACTCCACCACGATGCCGGTAGGCAGGTGGGTAATACGGATCGCCGAATCGGTGGTGTTAACGTGCTGGCCGCCCGCACCGGAGGAGCGGAAGGTGTCAATACGCAGGTCCGCCGGGTTGATGTCCGGCAGCTCGGCTTCCGGCAGCTCCGGCATCAGCGCCACGGTACAGGCGGAGGTGTGAATACGCCCCTGCGACTCGGTGGCCGGAACGCGCTGCACGCGATGGCCGCCGGATTCAAACTTCAGCCGTCCGTATACGCCCTCGCCGCTCACCTTGGCGATGACCTCTTTAAAGCCGCCATGCTCGCCTTCGTTGGCGCTCATGATCTCCACGCGCCAGCGGCGGGATTCGGCGTAGCGGGTGTACATACGGAACAGATCGCCGGCAAAGAGCGCGGCTTCGTCACCGCCGGTTCCGGCGCGGACCTCAAGGAAGGCGTTGCGTTCATCATCGGGATCTTTCGGCAGGAGCAGAACCTGCAGGTGCGCCTCAAGCTCCTCGCCCTTCTCTTTCAGCTCGCGCAGCTCTTCCTGCGCCATCTCACGCATCTCAGGATCGTCGAGCATCATCTGCGCGGTTTCGATATCTTCCTGAATCTGTCGCCAGTCAGTAAAGCAGCGTGAAACATCGCTTAATTGCGCATATTCACGCGACAGCGCGCGAAAGCGGTCCTGGTCTGCGATGGTTCCCGCGTCGCCGAGCAGCGCCTGAACTTCTTCATGGCGTTCGTGCAGGGCTTCCAGTTTGGCAACAATAGAAGGCTTCATAGGCGTAAATGCACCCTGTAATAAGAGGTTGTTGTGCTACTCCAGCCCGAGGCTGTTGCGCAGAATATGCAGGCGTTCGTCGTCCCCGTCACGGGCGGCCTGCTGAAGTGATTTGGTTGGCGTGTGGATCAGGCGATTGGTCAGCTTGCGGGCCAGATCCTGCATAATGGCCTGGGCGTCGCCGCCCTGCTCAAGCGCGGCAAGGGCTTTCGCGGTGAGTTCATCGCGCACCTGCTCTGCCTGGCCGCGGAATTCTCGGATCGTTTCGCTGGCGCTCTGGGCGCGCAGCCAGGCCATAAACTCGCTGCTCTCTTGAGCAACGATGGTCTCCGCCTCCACGGCGGCAGCTTTTCGCTGCGCCAGATTGTGCGAAATAATGCTCTGCAAGTCATCAACGCTGTAGAGATAGGCGTTCGCCAGCTTGCCGACCTCTGGCTCGACGTCGCGAGGCACGGCAATATCCACCAGCAGCATCGGCTGGTTACGGCGAGATTTCAGCGCACGCTCAACCATCCCTTTACCGATGATCGGCAGCGGACTGGCGGTAGAGCTGATGATGATATCGGCGTCCTGCAGGCGCGCATCGATGTCGCTCAGGGAGATCACCTCGGCACCGACCTCATCGGCCAGCAGCTCGGCGCGCTCGCGGGTACGGTTGGCGATGATCATCTTCTGCACCTTGTGCTCGCGCAGATGACGGGCTACCAGCTCAATGGTCTCCCCTGCACCGACCAGCAGCACCGTAACGCTTGAGAGCGACTCGAAGATTTGACGCGCCAGCGTACAGGCGGCAAAGGCCACCGACACGGCGCTGGCCCCGATATCCGTTTCGGTACGGACTCGTTTAGCCCCCGAGAAGGATTTCTGGAACATACGCTCCAGCGCGCTGGCGTTGAGATGGCCGCGGCTGGAGTCAGCGAAGGCTTTTTTCACCTGGCCTAAAATCTGCGGCTCGCCCAGCACCAGCGAATCGAGGCCGCTGGCAACGCGCATCAGGTGGCTGACGGCGTCGTTGTCCTGGTGCCAGTAGAGGCTGTTGCGCAGCTCGTCTTCGTTCAGGTGGTGGTAGTCACAGAGCCAGCGAATCAGCGCTTCCTGCAGATTGTCCTGCTCTTCGACGCTCAGGTAGAGCTCTGTGCGGTTACAGGTCGACAGTACCACCCCACCCTGCACCATGGGCTGCGCCAGCAGGCTCTCCAGAGCCTGGTCGAGCGTGTCCGGCGTGAACGTAACGCGTTCTCGCAGCGAGACAGGTGCTGTTTTATGGTTGATGCCGAGCGCTAAAAGAGTCATGTCAGCGGGAGTAGTACCAGCGTTGATAAGGTTAGTCTGAGCGCATCATACAGGATGAGCCGGGTCAATAAAAGAGACAGCCCCCTTTTGGAGTAATTGGTAATTTCATGATTTAAGACAACTTGAACGTAGACGGTATTCCTGCTCAGCGCTAGCATTAAAGATTATAACCGTAACGCACCACAAGGATTTGTCATCACTATGACTTTACCGGACCGTCGACTGATTCGCCTGTTACCTCTCGCAAGCCTGGTTCTCACCGCCTGTTCTATCCATGCACCGAAGGGGCCGGGCAAAAGTCCGGACTCGCCGCAGTGGCGTCAGCATCAGCAGGAGGTGCGTAACCTGAGCCAGTACCAGACGCGTGGCGCCTTTGCTTACCTCTCCGACAGCCAGAAAGTGTATGCCCGCTTCTTCTGGCAGCAGACCGGCCAGGATAACTACCGTCTGCTGCTGACCAATCCCCTCGGCAGCACCGAGCTGGAGCTGAACGCTAAACCGGGCAGCGTAGAGCTGGTCGATAACAAGGGCCAGCACTACACCGCGACCGACGCCGAAGAGATGATAGGTAAGCTGACCGGGATGCCGATCCCGCTGAACAGTCTGCGCCAGTGGATCCTTGGCCTGCCTGGCGACGCCACCGACTACAAGCTTGACAGTCAGTATCGCCTGAGCGAGCTTAACTATACCCAGAACGGGAAGACCTGGAAGGTGACCTACGGCGGCTATGATGCAAAATCAACCCCGGCGATGCCGTCCAACATGGAGTTAAATCAGGACGGCCAGCGGATCAAACTGAAGATGGATAACTGGATTGTAAAATAATGATGACCCAGTGGCCTTCGCCAGCAAAACTTAATCTTTTTTTATATATCACCGGCCAGCGTAGCGATGGTTACCATGACCTGCAGACGCTATTTCAGTTTCTCGACTACGGCGACACCCTCAGCATTGAACCGCGCAGCGACGGCAAGATTCGTCTGCTGACGCCGGTAGAGGGCGTGGCGGAGAGCGATAATCTGATCGTCCGCGCCGCACGGCTGCTTCAGCAGGCGGCGACCGAGCGCGACTCCCTGCCAGCGGGCAGCGGCGCAGATATTCGCATCGAGAAACGCCTGCCGATGGGCGGTGGGCTGGGCGGAGGCTCCTCTAACGCAGCGACGGTGCTGGTCGCGCTTAACCATCTCTGGGGCTGCGGACTGTCGGTGGATGCGCTGGCGGCGCTGGGGTTGACGCTTGGCGCGGACGTGCCGGTGTTTGTGCACGGTCACGCGGCCTTTGCCGAGGGCGTTGGCGAGGAGCTGACGCCTGTCGATCCGCCGGAAAAGTGGTATCTGGTGGCCCACCCTGGCGTACATATTGCGACGCCCGCCATCTTTAACGATCCTGATTTGCCTCGCAATACGCCAAAACGGCCGATTAATACGTTACTGAACTGTGAATTCGGCAATGATTGCGAGGTTATCGCAAGAAAACGTTTTCGCGAGGTTGATGCCGCGCTTTCCTGGCTGTTAGAATACGCGCCGTCGCGCCTGACTGGCACAGGAGCCTGCGTCTTTGCTGAATTTGACTCAGAGTCCTCCGCTCGTCAGGTGCTAGAGCAAGCCCCGGAATGGCTGCAGGGTTTTGTCGCGCGAGGCCTAAACGTCTCACCGCTTATGCAAGCGCTTAACACTGACAAGCTTTAATACTTTTTAATGAGTATTCTGGGTTAGCTGAGTTTCGGTGACAACGTCACCTCTGTTCCAGACGTTGCATCGCGCTCTTTAAATACATCGCCTGGATAGCGTAGCCTGGCCCGCACAGTTTACGGCGCCGCTATCCACCACTGGACGCATGCCTGAGGTTCTTCTCGTGCCTGATATGAAGCTTT
>NZ_DAMACX010000035.1:22751-49709 GCF_031998825.1 Pseudescherichia sp. | reverse complement strand
CGGGTGAACTCGCGCCCGGTGGCGTGACGGAGACCTGGGACGCCTGGCAGTCGGCAGGCGAATCGCTGGTCGCAGCACAAAGCGGACAACAGTAATACGGATCCTTTTACTTTGCGGCACACATTGCTGTGCCGCGCTTATCTCTCAATTTTAAGGTTGATACATTATGAGCATTGATATTGCGGCATCACTGAATGAACGTCAGCGTAACGCTCTGCTGTCCTACTATATGGGACAATACATTCCTGCCAGCGGCAACGACGATCTGGTTAATCTGGTCCAGACGCCGGAAGATGTTTATGAATATCTGCTGATCGATCCGCTGGTCAGCAACGCCGTACCGACCTCTCGCGTAGCCCAGGCGATGTCGAGTATTCAGCAGTACATCAACGGCATCACCATGAATATGGAGCCGGGCTACCAGACCCAGTATCTGGATCAGGACAATATTACTAGCTGGAAAGAAGGTCTGAGCCAGTACGATATCTGGGCCGGTGAGGTGGAGCTGGATACCTATCCGGAGAACTATATTGACCCCACCCTGCGTCAGAGCCAGACCGCCTATTTTAAAGATCTAATCACCGATCTGAATCAGAACACTATCAACAGCGACACGTCGCAGCAGGCGGTCATGAACTACCTGAACAAATTTGAGCAGGTGGCGAACCTGACGATTGTCAGCGGGTATCTCGACAGCACCGATCAGACTTCAGGCACATACTATTTCCTCGGTAAATCCACTACCTCACCGGTGCAGTATTACTGGCGCTCGTTTGATATGGACCTGAATGTGGATAACGTCGCCTCCAGCAGCGCCTGGTCAGAGTGGTATCCGATGAATACCGCCATTAACGAGGAGGCGTTACAGGGTATCCCGCGACTGACCTATTTTAATAACCGGCTCTATCTTTTTTGGTTTGAGCGGACAATGGCGGGAAATGCCGGCGAGGGTACTGAAGCGAAACCATACGATCAAATTACAGCTTACTCATCATACTGTGATTTCAGCAATACCTGGTCAGCGCCCTATTTTTTAGCATCTATTACTAATGAAGGGATAGTGGCAAAAGATGACACACGTAATAAATACTACGACGCGCTTTTTAGTTCTGATGAACTCTGCACCGTCTGCCTCTATGATAAAACCGACGATGTGCTCACGGTTTCGCTCTACGACGCGGATGAGTCGACCACTTCGCCCTCGCTGAAAGGCTATAGCGATTTTTCGTTGCAGATTGATTACTGGTTTGCGGTTGAGCAGATTGATTCAGCAAGCATGGGGACTGAACCCACCCCGCTGGCACAGTATCAATATCTCTATATGACGCGTGCCAGCGAGCAAAACGACCCAGAGTCCAATAAAGCGCAAATGCGCGTGCAGTCTGCCTATGCCCTGGGCCAGTTTGCGGTTTCCAGTGTAGTGTTGCAGACTAGCAGCAATGATGATTTTTCTGGTGAGGTAAAACTCCCGGCATTATCAAAGAGCAATTTTTCGGTTGTCTATAATTCGGACGGCAGTTTTTCACTCAAGGGGAGTATACCCCAGACATTCAATACTTCAGACGTAGATAGCTATCATATTGATAGCCTTCCATTCCATGATCCGAACATAACTACTACTGAAGGTAGTGCAAGTTTTAACTTTACGCCTTGGAAAAAAAATTTTACAGACGTTAAATTAAACTTTACGAACTTTGAGATGATCGATGAGCAGTATATCGATTATGTGTATGGCTTCTTTGATAGTGCTGGCGAGTTGACCTATTTATCAAAAAAATATCTGGCAGCCCTTGGCGAAATATCTATTGAAGATTTTGGATTCACTATAACAGGTGAAAAGGATATCGGCCTGATGTTCAATGGGCAAGGGTATGCAATTGAGATACATGTGGATAAATTTAATGTATCTGACTATCCAGCTATTTCGTCCCCCTGGACATTCAATGTGTTTAGTAACTCGTCACAAAGTAGCTGGCAGACGGGATCAAAATTAGTTAGCATCCCTCAGCCAGAGTTTACAAATACTGGAAAAAGTTGGGCATTCAGTGTGTCAGATTTTTCTTCTGATGAAATCGCCAGCGCGGAAATCACTCGCTACATCTCATATGGCTATACCGATGCGCTGGGAAATACGATAAACCAGGAGTACCTGGTTGACTTGATTCGTGCGACAGCACTCCCGGTCACACCCTATATTTCAGTGAACATCAACGACACGCTTGGAACTGCGGTTTACCTTAATTTTACTGGCAGTAAATTCAGCGATGGGACAGCGATCTCTCCGATCCGCCTTAACACCCTTTTTGCCAAAGAACTGATTAACAAGGCCAGCGCCAGCATCCAGGCGCTGCTGAACTGGGACACCCAGTTGACCCTCGAACCGGGTATGACCAACGATACCGCCGTCCCGATGGACTTCAGCGGTGCGAACGGCATCTACTTCTGGGAGCTGTTCTTCTATATGCCATACCTGGTGGCGTGGCGTCTGAGCCAGGAGGAGGAACACAGCGACGCCCTGAGCTGGTACAACTATATCTTTGATCCGGCAGCCCGCGGGCGCGACAACAGCAGCGATCTGCGTAAGCAGTACCCGGAACCGGACTACTGGAGCGTGCGCCCGCTGGTGGAGACCGCTTCGTCCGCCGCCCAGGCCACTGCCGGCTGGTTAACCACCGATCCGGATGCGATAGCCTCAGCATGGCCGGTGCACTACCAGAAGGCAGTGTTTATGGCCTACGTCAGCACCCTGATGGCCGCCGCCGACGCCAGCTATCGCCTGCTGACCAGTGACGGCCTGAGCCTCGCCCGTTTACAGTACGGCCAGGTGAAAGACCTGCTGGGCATCCGCCCGGACGCCCTGATTGTCAATCACTGGGCACCGGAAACGCTGGAGGAGCTGGCGGAGAGCGCAGAGAGCAACGTGGCGCTTTTGAGCTATGAGCTGCAGGCTCCGGCGCTGCCGGCTTTCGCCGGACAGCTCAGCGTGGCGGCAGAGGTTGCCACCCGCGACAGCTTTATGGCCCCGGTCAACAGCCAGCTGCTGGGCTACTGGAACACGCTGGACTCCCGCCTCTATAATCTGCGCCATCAGCTGACCATTGACGGCCTGCCAATGACCGTTCCGCTCTACGCCCCGCCGGTTAACCCGACGGTGCTGATGGAGCAGAGCGTGCAGGGCGGCTCCCTGATCGCTGCCTCGTCCGGTATGACGGCAAACATTCCGCCGTACCGGTTCAGCACCATGCTGCAGAGCGCACGTTTTGCCGTCTCCACCCTGAGCCAGTTCGGCCAGACGCTGCTCAGCTACTACGAGCGCAAAGACGCCGCCGGGCTGCAGGAGCTGGACGCCCAGCTGGCGCTGGATATCTCGGCCTACACCCTGACCCTGGGGCAGAACGCCATTGATGCTCTGGACCAGGATAAAACCGTGCTGGAGGCCAGCCGCAGCATGGCCCAGCAGCGCTACGATCACTACTTCGGCCTCTACACCACCGGCGTCTCGGCAGGGGAGACCAGCGCCATGGCGCTACGTGACAGCGCGTCGGCTGTGATGACCGCTGCCTCGCCGCTGGTCACTGCCGGTATGGCAATGAAAACTATCCCCAACATCTTCGGCTTTTCAGACGGTGGCCAGGAAGTCGGTGCACCTACTCTCGCCGCCGGGATGGTGCTGCAGATGTCGGCAGACATTACCAGCCTTGCCGCCCAGCAGACGGAGATCTCCGAGAGCTACCGCCGCCGCAGCGAGGAGTGGCAGATCATGTACCAGCAGGCGCAGTCGGAGATCGACACCCTTAACGCCCAGCTTGATGCCCTGGCGGTGCGTCGGGTAGGAGCGGTCACTTCACTGCAGCTGGCCCAGGCGCAGCAGGATAACCTGAAGTCGACCCTGAACTTCCTGACCACCCGCTTCACCCAGTCCTCGCTCTATAACTGGCTGACCGGGCAGCTCTCGGCGCTCTACTACCAGGCCTACGACGCGGTGCTGTCGCTCTGCCTGAGCGCCCAGGCCTGCTGGCAGTACGAGATGGGTGATATGACCTCGACCTTCATCCAGACCGGGGCGTGGAACGACAGCTACCACGGCCTGCTGGTGGGCGAGACGCTGGCCCTCAACCTGCAGCAGATGGAATCCGCCTGGCTGACGCGCAACGCGCGCCGTCTGGAGCTGACCAAAACGGTCTCTCTGAAACAGCTGGATAGCGAGGCCTTCACCAGCCTGGTGACGGACGGTGTCACGCAGTTCTCCCTCAGCGAGTCGCTGTTTGATAACGACTATCCGGGCCACTACCTGCGGCAGATCAAGTACGTGACCGTCTCGCTGCCTGCGCTGGTGGGACCGTATCAGGATGTACGGATGACGCTCACCCAGTCCGGTAGCCGCACGCTGCTGAAGGCGGATATCAACGGCGTGAACTACCTCAACGACAGCACCACGGGCAGCGCCAGCAACATCATCACTAATTTGCGGGCCAGCCAGCAGATCGCCGTCTCGTCCGGGTTGAACGATAGCGGGATGTTCGTCCTGAACTTTGGTGACGAACGCTACCTGCCGTTTGAAGGAACGGGGGCAGTATCTGACTGGCAGCTGAAATTCCCGAACGTGAAATCAGCTGAGCAGCAGGCCCTGCTGCAATCTCTGAACGACGTCATTATCCAGGTGCATTACACCGCGCTGTACGGCGGCGGCACCTTTGAGCAGGCGGTTAGCGGAACGCTGTAAGCGACATAATCCGGGCCGTCTGCGGGCGGCCCGTTTCAGGAGATTTTTTATGCAACAACAAAATGGTTTTTCTGCAGCGGTTTCCGTCACGCCACCCTCGCTACCAAAAGGCGGCGGGGCGCTAACCGGAATGGGCGAATCACTGGGCCAGGCAGGCCCGACGGGACTGGCCAGCATGGCACTGCCGCTGCCTATCACCGCCGGTCGGGGTTTTGCCCCCGGCCTGTCGCTCAGCTACAGCAGCGGCGGCGGCAATAGCGTATTCGGCGTGGGCTGGTTCTGCGAAACGATGCGCGTTACCCGGCGCACCAGTCACGGCGTGCCGCAGTATAACGATCGGGATGAGTTTCTGGGGCCAGACGGCGAGGTGCTGGTGAAGACCGCCAGCACCACCAGCGAACCCAATCCGGCCACCTGTTCAGCCTATGGCGACGTCAAATTTTCGCAAACCTACTCGGTAACGCGCTACCAGCCGCGTGTTGAGGGATCGTTCAGCCGCCTGGAGTACTGGCACGGTGATACCGAAGACGATGCTTTCTGGCTGCTGCACGGCAGCGACGGTTCGCTGCACCTGCTCGGCAAAACCGCAGCGGCACGCATCAGCGATCCACAGAACGCCGCGCATACCGCGCAGTGGCTGCTGGAGGAGTCGGTCAGCCCGACCGGCGAGCATATCTATTACGCCTATCTGGCGGAAAACAGCGACGGCGTTGACGGCAGCGGTCACGACTGTAGCGCGATGCGCTACCTTAGCCAGGTGCAGTATGGCAACGTCGACCCTGCGACAGATCTCTATCTATGGAACCGCGATACGCCTGGCGTTGACTGGTACTTCACGCTGGTGTTTGACTACGGCGAGCGCGGGGTCGATCCGCAGACGCCGCCTGCGTATCCCACCTCTGCAGCCTGGTCAGCACGTCAGGATCCTTACTCCCGCTACGACTACGGTTTTGAGATCCGCATTCATCGTCTCTGCCGGCAGGTGCTGATGTTCCACCACTTCCCTGACGAGCTGGGGGAGCAGAATACGCTGATCTCCCGTCTGCTGCTGGAGTATGACGAAAGCCCAACCCTGACGCAGTTAACCAGCGCCCAGATTCTGGCCTATGAAGCTGACGGCTACGTGCAGTCGCAGCCGCCGCTGGAGCTGAACTACAGCCAGCCTGAGGCCAAAAGTGATACTGACTGGCAGCAGATGCCCACGCTGCCTGGACTGGAGAGCTGGCCCTATGCGCTGGTGGATCTCTATGGCGAAGGGCTGCCAGGTGTGCTGTGTCGCACCGGCAACGAATGGCGCTATCGCGCACCGCAGCGCGGCGAGGAGGGCGGTGACAGCGTCTCCTGGGCTGACTGGGAGGTACTGCCCAGCGTGCCAGCGATGCAAAACGGCGCTGCCCGACTGATGGATATCAACGGCGACGGACAGCTTGACTGGGTGGTCGCCCAGCCGGGCATGGCGGGCTTCTTTACCCAGAAACCTGACAAGAGCTGGAGCAGCTTTACCCCCTTCAGCGCGCTGCCCACGGAGTTCTTCCATCCCCAGGCGCAGTTTGCCTCGCTGGTAGGCAGCGGCCTTGCCGACCTGGTGCTGATCGGGCCATCGTCGGTTCGCCTGTATGCTAACGAAGGCGAAAGCTTTAGCGTTGGCCTCGACGTTGCGCAGGAGGAGGATGTCCAGTTACCGATCCCCGGACGCAACGCCCGTGAGCTGGTCGCGTTTGCCGATATGCTGGGGTCCGGCCAGTCGCATCTCTGCCGTATCCGCTACAACGAGGTCACCTGCTGGCCTAACCTTGGTCGCGGTCGGTTTGGTGCACCGGTGAGCCTGACGCTGCCCGTCATTGAGGGTATCGATGAGAGCACGTTTAATCCGGAGGATGTACTGCTGGCGGATACCGACGGTTCCGGCGCGCCGGATATTATCTATATGCAGCACGATCGCGCCCAGATTTGGCTCAACCAGGGCGGTAACGGTTTTGTCGTCGGGGAGCCGATACCTCTTCCGGAAAACGTATTCTACGATCGTCTCTGTCAGGTGACCGTCGCCGACGTGCAGGGAACCGGCATGGCGGAGCTGGTACTCTCAGTGCCTTATATGACCCCGACCCACTGGCGCTACGCCTTTAACAGCGCCAAGCCATACCTGCTGAACGGCGTTAACAATAATCTCGGGGCCAGCCATACGCTCTGCTACCGCAGCTCGGCCCAGTCGTGGCTGGACGAGAAAGCGCAGAACCCGGATGCAATACCCGCGTTGCCTTTCGCCATGCAGCTGCTGGTGAAAACCCTCACGCTGGATGAAATTACCGGCAATCAACTTAGCCAGAGCTGCCGCTACTATCAGGGCGTGTATGACGGACGGGAGCGTGAGTTCCGCGGCTTTGGCTACGTCGAAACGGAAGACACCAATGATGACGCGCTGCCTGTAGGAGATGATACGCCGCTGGCCGCCACGCTATTAACCAAATCCTGGTACCACTGTGGTCGGGAGGAGGATGAAATCAGCCTCTACGGCGAGCCGTGGGCGGGAGACAGCGATGCGCTGGTGCTCAATCCGACCTTATTAACAGTCTATCAGGATGGGCAAGATAAAGTCCTGGATACGCCGGACGACGACACCCGCTGGTGGATCTTCCGTGCGCTGAAAGGCGCGGTATTGCGTAGTGAAGCCTGGACGCGAGGAGAGAGTACCGCACCGTACTCCTGTACGCAGCAGCGTATGCAGGTCCGCCTGGTCCAGGAAGGGGATATGCCGATCGTGCTTCCGTTGGGCCTGGAGCAGATCGTCAGCGGCTACGAGCAGAGGGCGGACGATCCCGTTGTTGTGCAACAGGTAACCCTGATGCGGGACGAATACGCTGCGGTTTTACAGCAGGTGAGCGTGGCGTATCCCCGCCGGGCGCAGCATCCTCTGTCACCCTATCCAACCAATCTGCCTGTCGATGCCTGGGATAATACCTATGACGAGCAGCAGCAGAAGCTGCGGCTGACGGAGAGCCTTGCTTCCGTTATCCATCTTGCGGATCCACAGGGCTGGCGGCTGGGGCTGCCGGATGCCAACCGCAGCAACCGGCTGGTATATGACAACGTACCTACGGGCGGCATCAGCTATGAAACGTTAAGCGATCCGAATGGATTGCTGGCAGAGACCCAGACGCGCTATCTGAATGGGCAGAGCGAGGTGATCTATGTGACCACGCCGCCGAACCTGCTGGCACTGGTCGATCATCAGCGGACCGCCGTGCTGGACAGCACCGCGCTGGCGGCCTATGACGGGGTTGATATTCCATCAGACTATAGCTGGGATAAGCTCGGCTACGTCTCCATGTCTGACGATATGGCCAATCCGCTCTGGGGAACGGAACACAGCTTTACCGTGTTCACCGATGATAGCGGCGCATATCTGCCGTTTTACCTGCCGCGCAGCAGTCAGGCAACGAAGCTTGTCTCTGCGGTAAGCTACCGGTATGACGGCTATTACCTTTGCGTAACCGGGCAGAGCGACAGCCGTAACAGCACGTCGGCTGCTTACGACTATCGTTTCCTGACGCCGTGGCAGACGACGGATATCAACGCCAATATTCAGGAGGTACAGCTCAATGCGCTGGGTCAGGCCAGAGGCGGCAGCGTCTACGGCACTGAGAACGGCGGCCAGAAGGTGGGTTTTGGTATGGTGTCGGATTATGCCGTCGATCCGGCGCTAAGCGTACAGGAGGCGATCGACGCGGCGACAGCGCCAGGTTATCTCCAGCAGCTGGCCACCATCAGCGTAAGTGATCTGTTCAGCTGGATGGGAACGGTTACCGAGAGCGCGGCCAATGCAGCAGTGACAGGGGGCTGGTCTTCGCTTCTGGATAACCGGTTCATTACCTTTGACGGACATATTCGTCCGGCGGGCCGCCAGTGGGCGCAGGAGAACGCCGACGATCCGCTGGCCAAACTGCTGACAGAGAGCGACCGGGTACCGGTACATAGCGCGGTGCTGACGGCGGATAACTATCCGGATACCGTCGATCCAGACGATGCCTCAAAGCTGCTCCAGCAGACGGCCATCGCCGTGGGCTACAGCGATGGCTTTGGCCGCTCGCTTCAGCAGTGCACGCTGGTGCCGGACGGAAAAGCCTGGCATCGTGACGAGGATGGCGAGGTAGATACTTCCGAGGTTGATGCCGCGCCCCGCTGGGCAATCTCTGGCCGGGTTGAGTATGACAATAAGGGGCAGGTGGTGCGCAGCTACCAGCCCTATTTCCTCGACAGCTGGTTGTACGTTAGCGATGCGTCGATGCGGACTCAGGGTTACAGCGATACTCTGTACTACGATGCGCTGGGACGCAATATCCGCACGGTCACAGCGAAAGGCTACCTACGACGTAATACATGGTACTCGTGGTTTACGGTGGCGGAGGATGAGAACGACACCGCAGGATTACCGGAGGAGATAGGCCTATAAAAGCAAAAAGCCCGCTAAAAAGCGGGCTTCTTTAAATTTGGCTCCTCTGACTGGACTCGAACCAGTGACATACGGATTAACAGTCCGCCGTTCTACCGACTGAACTACAGAGGAATCGTGTGAACGGGGCGAATATTAACGGCGGAAGATTCGCTTGTCAAAGCCTTGATTAGCTTCTGGCGATCGTTTGCTGCGATTTGCAGCAATCTGGCGTATTCATCAGCAAAAGCGATGATAGTGCACCAGGCTGGTGCAGATCTACCCCTTATGGGGCAGGGTAATTAAGAGGTTTTTATGAATAAAAACGGGCAGGTAATCAGAATCTCTTATTATCCAGCCTGTTAGGCAGAATTAAAACCACTTTTCAAAAGCTGGCAAGCATCTTGCAACTCCTCCGACTAGAGACTTGTATGCATCAATCTACGCGTTTAGTTCCGGAGGCAATATGAACTTAAGACGGCTGAAGTATTTCGTAAAAATCGTCGATATCGGTAGCCTGACCCAGGCCGCGGAAGTATTACATATCGCCCAGCCCGCGCTGAGTCAGCAGGTGGCAACGCTCGAGGGAGAGATGGATCAGCAGCTGTTGATTCGCACCAAGCGTGGCGTGACCCCAACCGAAGCCGGGAAAATTCTCTATACCCATGCCCGCACCATTCTGCGCCAGTGTGAACAGGCCCAGCTAGCGGTCAATAACGTTGGCCAGACTCTGCGCGGGCAGGTTGCGATTGGCCTGGCACCAGGGACGGCGGCATCGTCCATTACCATGCCTCTGTTACAGGCCGTGCGCAACGAGCTGCCGGACGTCATGGTTTATCTGCACGAAAACAGCGGGACCGATCTCAACGATAAGCTGCTTGGCGGCCAGCTGGATATGGCCGTGCTTTACGAACGCGCGCCGGCGACCGGGATCGCCAGCCAGCCGCTGTTGAAAGAGGATCTCTACCTGGTGGGTACCCGGGATTGTCCAGGACAGAGCGTCGATCTCACCGCCGTGGCGGAGATGAACCTGTTCCTGCCCCGTGACTACAGTGCGGTCCGCCTGCGAGTCGACGAAGCCTTCTCCCTGCGTCGCCTGACGGCAAAAATTATCGGCGAGATTGAATCCATTACCACCTTAACCGCAGCGATTGCCAGCGGGATGGGCGTTACGGTACTGCCTGAATCCGCTGCGCGCTCCCTGTGCAGTGCGGCAAACGGCTGGATGGCCCGCATTACGGCCCCCTCTATGAGCCTGCCGCTCTCCCTGAATACCTCTGCCCATGGGGCGCTGTCACCTCAGGCGCAGGCGGTCAAAGATATTCTGCTGTCGCTGGTTAGCCGCCCAACTCTGGAGAACCGGGAGCTGCTGCTGGTTGGCTAGAGTTATTCCATAATGGAATAAGATGCGGGTTTTTATTATTTGTCCTACCAGGCCTCAGACTTTAACAATAGCGACATGTCTGATGGCTCTGGAGGATAGGATGAATTTCCAGCAACTAAAAATAATCCGGGAAGCGGCGCGCCGGGACTACAACCTGACCGAAGTCGCCAATATGCTCTATACGTCGCAGTCCGGCGTCAGCCGCCATATTCGCGAGCTAGAGGAGGAGCTGGGAATTGAGATCTTCATCCGCCGGGGAAAACGCCTGCTGGGAATGACCGAGCCCGGCAAAGCGCTGCTGGTCATTGCCGAACGCATTCTCAATGAGGCAAGCAACGTCCGTCGGCTGGCTGACCTCTTTACTAACGATACCTCGGGCGTGTTAACCGTCGCCACCACTCACACTCAGGCACGTTATAGCCTGCCGCCAGTGATCAAATCCTTCCGCGCGCTCTTTCCCGAGGTTCGACTTGAATTAATCCAGGGGACGCCGCAGGAGATTGAGTCACTGCTGCATAACGGCGGGGCAGATATCGGTATTGCCAGTGAACGTCTCAGTAACGATCCAGCGCTGGTGGCCTTCCCGTGGTTCCGATGGCATCACAGCCTGCTGATTCCGCAGGATCATCCGCTCGCCAGCGCCTCTCCGCTCACGCTGGAAGAGATTAGCCGCTGGCCGTTGATTACCTACCGACAGGGCATTACCGGCCGATCGCGTATCGATGAAGCCTTTGGCCGCAAAGGACTGATCCCGGACGTTGTGCTGAGCGCACAGGATTCAGATGTGATCAGAACCTACGTTGAGCTGGGGCTGGGAGTGGGGATTGTTGCCGAGCAGTCAGGCAGCGAGCAGGAGGCAGGAACGCTTATTCGTCTCGACACTCGCCATCTGTTTGATGCCAATACCGTCTGGCTGGGCCTCAAGCGTGGCCAGCTGCAGCGCAACTATGTCTGGCGCTTTATCGAGCTGTGTAATGCGGGTCTTTCGGTGGAGGATATCAAGCGCCAGGTGATGGAGCCAGATGAGATCGCATTGGATTACCAGATCTAGTGATATAAAAAAACCCGCTAAAAAGCGGGCTTCTTAAATTTGGCTCCTCTGACTGGACTCGAACCAGTGACATACGGATTAACAGTCCGCCGTTCTACCGACTGAACTACAGAGGAATCGTGTGAACGAGGCGCATATTACTGGCCGCGATTTTTTGTGTCAACAATAAAAGTAACGCGCTGATTTAAATGGTTAATTAAAGCACAACCTGCGCTTTTACTGAACGCGATAGCGTCCAGTCGCTGAAGGCGAGGTATTTGCTCGTAACCGGGCAAGCGGATCCTGGCGGTAGAACTGACAGAAGCGCTGCCACAAAGAGGGGAAACGTGGCGCAAAAAGTTCAGGGGCGCTGAAGAAATACTCTGATAGCACGGCAAAGCACTCGGCGGGATCGGTCGCGGCATAGGCATCGATGCTGGCAGTGTTTTCACCCACCAGATCGATCTCATCCTGAATATTATTCATGGCCGCGTGGAGATCGTGCTCCCAGCCGGCAACCTCGCGCAGTGGAATGAAGGGGACGCCGCTGGCGCGGTCGCCATTGCGGGTATCAAGCTTGTGGGCGACTTCATGAATAACAAGGTTAAAGCCGGAGGCGTCGAAGGAGTCCTGAATATCCAGCCAGTTAAGGACAATCGGCCCCTGCTGCCAGCTCTGCCCGGACTGCACGACCCGCTGGCTATGTACCAGACCAATATCATCTTCCCACTCATCATCCACGACAAAGGGCGCAGGATAGATCAGCACTTCATGAAAACCGTCGAGCCACTCCAGCCCCAGCTCAAGTACCGGCAGGCAGAAGAGCAGGGCGATACGGCAGCGCTTAAGCGCATCGAGATCGAAACCCTGCAGGGCCACCAGACGCTTCTGCTGTAAGAAGCGCTCGGCCAGCTGTGAAAGACGATACTGCGCCTCCGGCGTCAGGTTTGCCAGAACCGGGATGGCAAGCGCCTCTTCCCAGGGATAGGTTGTCATCCGTGATGCTTCATTTGCTTTCCAGGGCCACTTTATCATCGCTTTGCTCGTAAACTCGTCACTTGAACAAAATTGACCGGATTGGGTCTGTTAAAATGCCAAATATCCTGGCATGATGGCAACCATCAAAACGGAGAGATGCCGGAGCGGCTGAACGGACCGGTCTCGAAAACCGGAGTAGGGGCAACTCTACCGGGGGTTCAAATCCCCCTCTCTCCGCCACTATTCAAGCACTTACCCGTACCGCTTTCAACGACGGCTATCACAACTCTTATACTGGCTGCCTCTGAAAGGTAGTTCTCTTCTATTCCTGGCGTGAATCATCATTATCCTAATTTGCATCGTTAGATCCGCACAGTTCGCAAAGAAGAAAAAACAAAACCAGATAGAATAGCTGGCTATTATTTTTCCAGGTAACAATAACGATGAAACTGGACGCTCAGCTACCGTTTATTACGGCACTGCTTTTTATTCTATCCACTCTTTTTCCCCTCTTTCCAGATATCCCGCTGCCCGTAAGCGAAGCGAGGATGGTAAACTGGATTGAGAACGGGCAGGCCTTATGGCTACTGTTTGGCGCACTATTCACCTTTTTTTGGGTTAAGCCCTGGACGCTGACGCCCGGTCAGAAAGCCTTCTGGCTCTGGTCCGTTGCCTGGTGGGTCGTGCTGTTAGGGCGCAGTACCAGCTGGGGCAGAGTCTACTTCCCGGATGAGCCAAGGCTGATTTTTCGCGCGATTTCCGTCGTTCTCATCGCAGCACTTGTGCTGCCGGTGCTCTTCTCTGGCATATTGCGTAAAGAGATAGCGCTACGTTTTCGCCATGAAGTGTTCCCGCTCTGGACCGTTCTGCTGGTTGTTATCACCTTTATGTTTTCCGATGCGGTAGAGCATCACCGACTTATCGCCTCGTTAGTTTTATATGATGCTCGCGATCAGGATCTGCTGGAAGAGCTGTATGAAATTCCCTTTATGCTAGGGCTGTTTATTATTGCCTTTGGTATGATGCAGCGTGACAAAGTGAAAGAGATACAGCCCGCTACCATCCGATAATAAAAGCCCGCGACTCGCGGGCTTTGTTTTTTTACATCTGTTTTTAGAACTGATAAACCAGACCCAGCGCGACGATATCGTCGGTAGCGATGCCGGCATCTTGATAGAATGCATCATCGTCATCAAGCAGGTTGATTTTATAATCGACGTAGGTCGACATGTTTTTGTTGAAGTAGTAGGTTGCACCTACATCAGCGTATTTAACCAGGTCTTCGTCAGTACTAACGCCGTTGTAGTTAAGATCTTTACCTTTAGACATCAGGAAAGAGATCGCCGGGCGCAGACCAAAGTCGAACTGATACTGCGCGGTAACTTCAAAGTTCTGCGTTTTATTAGCAATGCCGCCAAGGTCGCCGTTGTCGGTGCTGCCGTATGGGGTCATGTTGCGGGTTTCAGAGTACATCGCAGCAAGATAGATATTATTGGCGTCATACTTCAGACCAGTGGTCCAGGCGTCTGCTTTTTCGCCGCCAGCATAGGTGCTATTAGCGACATTGCCACGGTTCTCCTGGTCGGCGGTACGGTCAGATGAAGCATACGCCGCGCCCACGCTGAAGCCGCTGCCGATGTCATAGGTAGAAGAGAGACCCCAGCCGTCGCCGTTCTCAAAGCGCACGTCACGCGGGCTGCTGGTGCCTTCGTTACCGTTGCCATCGTCTTCGTTATTGCCCTGGTACTGAATGGCAAACGTCAGGCCATCCACCAGGCCAAACATATTGTCGTTACGGTAGGTTGCGACACCGTTAGCACGCCCGGTCATAAAGTTGTCGGCCCAGGTATAGCTGTCACCGCCGAACTCCGGCAGCATATCGGTCCAGGCTTCCACGTCATACAGCACGCCGTAGTTACGGCCATAGTCAAATGAACCGTAGTCGCCCGCCTTCAGGCCAGCGAATGCCAGACGGGTCCAGCTCTGGTTGCTGCTGCTCTCGGTGTTGTTGCCCTGAATGTTATATTCCCACTGACCGAAGCCGATCAGCTGATCGTTAATTTGCGTTTCGCCTTTAAAGCCTAAACGCGCATAGGTCTTATCGCCGTCAGAACCGCTATCGTCAGAGAAGTAGTGCAGGCCGTCAATTTTACCGTAGAGATCGAGCTTGTTACCGTTCTGGTTATAAATTTCTGCTGCATGTGCTGTGCCCATGGCTAATAATGCCGGGACAATAATTGCCAATACTTTTCTTTTCATTATGCATTTCCTATGGATCATAGTTTATGTAAATGGTTGTATAACTACCCGAATTACAATTGTGATACTAGCGATTAAGTTCATTTATTTTTAAAGGAATCATGTAAGCAAATGGTATTATTTATTGCTAAACGTTTCATTGGCTATTATTATTTTCATGATGAATCGATGGCTGTTTTGGTATTCATTTAATTAATGATTTATATATTGTTATTGTATAAATGGTGAGTTGGTATTTATTTGAAGAATAGTCGAAGAGAAAGCAAAAAAAAGCTCAGCTTAGTTAAGCTGAGCCAAGCACTGTCGAGAAGAGTGAGGGTAAAGCGTATAATAGATATTGGATTAATAACAGCAGGGATGATCGCACAGCAGATTAAAAAAATCAGTCCACAATTAGCCTCGATGCTAAGATTATTACGCTATTAAATGCGAGGGTAAAAGTAACGAGGAGAGAGCATGGCAGACGTGCACGATAAAGCCACGCGCAGCAAAAATATGCGCGCCATCGGTACCCGGGATACGGCGATAGAGAAGCGGCTTGCCGCACTGCTGACCGAGTGCGGGCTGGCATTTCGCGTGCAGGATGCGGCACTTCCCGGCAAGCCCGATTTTGTTATTGATGACTATCGCTGTGTCATCTTCACCCACGGCTGTTTCTGGCACCATCATGACTGCTATCTCTTTAAGGTGCCGGCCACCCGCACGGAATTTTGGCTGGAGAAAATTGGCAAGAACGTCGAACGTGACCGCCGCGACTGTGCGCTGCTGCTGGCGGAGGGTTGGCGGGTGCTGATTGTTTGGGAGTGTGCAATCCGGGGGCGGGAGAAACTGAGCGATGCGGCGCTCGGCGAGCGGCTTGAAGAGTGGATCTGCAGCGGCGGGATGGCCGCGCAGATCGACACTCGGGGCATTCAGGCCAGCGGCCTGGTCACTTCTCCGCCCCACAGGGCGTAACTGCCGGACGGGCGGGGAGCAGATATTTACCCAGCGTCACCAGCACCACCGCCAGAATGATAATGCCCAGCGCCAGCCACTCTATGAGCGAGAGGCTTTCGCCCGCAAATCCTGTTCCTAACAGCACCGCCACGACCGGGTTGACGTAGGCATAGCTGGTGGCCACCGCCGGTGAGGTGTTGCGGATCAGGAACATGTAGGCGTTGATGGCGATAATCGACCCAAAAATGGTGAGATAGCTGACGGCCATCAATCCAGAAACTGTCGGCATGGCCGTGAGCCGTTCACCGCTCATTCCCGAGGCGGCCAGTAGTATCACGCCTGCGGCCAGCATCTCAATGGCGCCGGCCATCATGCCGCTGGGCAGCTCAATGCGTGAACCAAGCACAGAGCCGAAGGCCCAGCTCAGGGAGCCGATGAGGATCATTCCTGCCCCCCACGGATTGCCGCTCAGGTTACCGCCGCTGTTAAGCAGAATAATGCCCGACAGGCCGATGGCGATGCCAAACCACTCTAGCTTGCGCGTGGCGATGCCAAAAAAGTGGCTAAAGCAGAGGGTAAAGAGTGGAACCGTTGCGACCACCACGGCGGCAATGCCGGACGGGACGTTCTGATGCTCCGCTACCGTTACCATGCCGTTACCCACTGCCAGCAGCAGAACGCCGATCAGCGCTGCGTTGAGCAGCGGGCGCAGGGAGGGCAGGCGATGGCCGGTAATAAGCAGAAAGGCCAGCAGCAGAAGCCCGGCAGAGAAAAAGCGCACTCCGGCCATCATCAACGGTGGCCAGCTCTCAACGCCGATGCGAATCGCAAAGTAGGTGGAACCCCAAATAATGTAGAGCGCAAAAAGCGCACCAATAAGCGGTAAAAGCTGCCTGAAACGCATACTCCCTCACGGCGTAATAGAATGGACCCCTAGAGTAAACGCCAAAACAGTCAGACTGGCGAGCAATTAATTGCGCTTCAAATGTTAATGATTTGTTGACTTTAAGGTTAAATTTCCGCAATGAGCGTTTATGCTCCATAATCTTCCTATTATCAGCAGTTAGAGAAGGATGTTTATTTTGGCAGGAAGTAGTTTATTAACCTTACTGGACGATATTGCCACGTTGCTTGACGACATTTCATTGATGGGCAAGCTGGCGGCGAAAAAGACCGCTGGCGTGCTCGGAGACGATCTCTCTCTCAACGCCCAGCAGGTTTCCGGCGTGCGGGCCAACCGGGAGCTGCCGGTGGTCTGGAGCGTGGCGAAAGGCTCATTGCTTAACAAGGTGATCCTGGTGCCGCTGGCGCTGCTCATCAGCGCTTTTATTCCGTGGGCCATTACGCCTCTGCTGATGGTCGGCGGGGCGTTTCTCTGTTTTGAAGGGGTGGAGAAGGTGCTGCACAGCCTGCACGCCCGCAAGCACAAAGAGGATCCTCACCAGGCGCAGGAGCGGCTGAACGCCATCGCTAAACAGGATCCAAAGCAGTTCGAGCGGGATAAGGTTAAAGGTGCCATTCGCACCGACTTTATCCTGTCGGCAGAGATCGTTGCTATTACGCTGGGGATCGTGGCCGATGCGCCTCTGCTCAACCAGGTGCTGGTGCTGTCGGGCATCGCCGTGCTGGTGACTATCGGCGTCTATGGCCTGGTAGGGATCATCGTTAAGCTGGACGATATGGGCTACTGGTTAGCCGAGCGTCCAGGCGCGCTGGCCCAGGCTTTGGGTAAAGGGCTGTTGGTGGTTGCGCCCTGGCTGATGAAGGCGCTCTCTATCGTCGGCACGCTGGCCATGTTTCTGGTGGGGGGCGGTATCGTGGTACACGGCATTGCACCCCTGCACCATGCGATTGAGCATTTTGCTGCAGAGCAGGGGGCAGTCATTGCTGCAACGTTGCCGATGCTGGCAAACCTGGTACTCGGGTTTATTATAGGCCTGATTGTCGTCGGACTGGTGAAGGGCATCTCGCGACTGCGGGGGGCTGCCCACTAGCTCTTTGCTCTGGCCCGATATGAAGTCTGGCAGCGAGGTGCCGATAATATGGATTGTAATGACTGGATAACTTCAGCAAACATCATGGAGTCGTCGTGCCACTCTCTACCGCTGCCTCAGGTTCATCACGGCTGAAAAGCATTCGCCACTATCTCGTGCCAGCGCGGGTCGTTAATCTCTGTTTTGTGGTTGTGCTGGTCACTTCAACGCTGCTCACCTGGCGCGAGGTCGTCGTACTGGAGGATGCCTACGTCGCCAGCCAGCGTAATACCCTCGACAAGGTCTCCAGCGCCCTTGACCGGCAGATGGAGATTGGGGTTAACGCGCTGCTCTTCTTTCGCAATGCGATGAGGGCGGCGGTGCAGACGCCGCTGGCCTCCGAGGTGCTGGAGAACGTGCAGGTTGAGTTTGCCCAACAGCGCCAGCAGTCCTTCTGGCGTATTAGCGTCGATCAGCGACGCACGCTGCCGATTACCGGCGTCTCCGATAGCTTTGTTGCTCGTCATCCTCTGCTTAGCCGTAACGATCCGCAGATGCACAATGAGATGACCGCCGCGCTGGAGGTGGGCTACATCATGCGTCTCGCCACGGCGATACCGGCGATGCCTAAGCACGCCTGGTATGTCTCACGCGCTGGCTTTTTCCTCTCTTCGCGACCCGCAGTCGTGTCGGCCGAGAGCGTTGCGCGCTATGAAAGCCTGCTGGTCCAGCCCTGGTTTACCGGGCAGTCCCTCCACGCCAACCGTTTTCGCGGCGTGCGCTGGTTTACCTCGGCACAACGTGCTGGGCAGCAGGAGTCTATCGTCACGGTGAGCGTGCCGTTGGACTATGCCCAGTACTGGTACGGCGTGCTGGCTATTGACTACGCCTTCTCCTCGGTAAAGCAGCTGTTAGAGGAGGCGCTCAGGGATGAAGAGCAGGGCGAGTATCAGCTCTACAATAACAAACTTGAACGGGTGGTCACCTCCTTGCCAACGGGCGTACAGCCGCGCACCTTTACCCAGGCGCAGCGCGAGATGCTGACCCAGGCGATAACGCAGAGCAATAGCGGCAGCCTGCGTCTTGGGCCAACCTTTGTCGTCTGGCAGAAACTCGATCACTTTGACGGGCTGCTGCTACGCATCCACACCCTACGGGAAGGCTTGCAGGGTGATTTCGGTACCATCAGCATTGCGCTGGCGCTGCTGTGGCTGCTGTTTACCGCCATGCTGCTAAGCTCCTGGGTGGTCATCCGCCGTATGGTCAGCAATATGTATGCGATGCAGCACTCGCTACAGTGGCAGGCGTGGCACGATCCCCTGACGCGGCTGCTCAACCGTGGGGCGCTGTTTGAGCGCGCAAAGGCGCTGGCAGAGAGTTGTCAGCAGCAGCAGCGGCCGTTCTCGGTGATCCAGATCGATCTCGATCACTTTAAAAGCGTGAACGATCGCTACGGCCACCAGGCGGGGGATTTAGTCCTGACGCACGCCGCGCTTCTTATCACTGGCTCTCTTCAGGGAGAAGACTTAGCCGGACGCGTCGGTGGGGAGGAGTTCTGTATCGTTCTGCCTGGGAGCACGCTGCTTCAGGCGCAGCGCGTTGCAGAGCGGATACGCGAGCGCATCAGCCGCAAGGAGATTCTGGTGCACAATAGCCAGACGATCCGCATCAGCGCCTCGCTGGGGGTCAGCAGCGCTGAGCCGAGCGAGAGCTATGTTTTCGAGTATCTGCAGATGGTGGCTGATAGGCGTCTCTATCTGGCGAAGCGGGGCGGGCGCAACCGCGTCTGCGCAGAGGATGCCGCTCAGGATGCCCCGAACAGATGATCCAGCCCCTCTCGCCAGCCCGCCGGGCCGGTCTGAGTAGTTCGATAGACCCGCGACGGCTCATCATGGCGTAGCGTTACGCCGTCGCGGTTAAACCCTTTCACAACAATGGCAAAATCGACATTATCGAGCATTGGGGCATCGTTGGGTCCATCTCCCAGACCGAGAGTGGTGTACTCTTTACCCTCAATCTGACAGTACTGGCGCGTCAGCCAGTTCACCGCCTGATCTTTTCCACCGCGCTGGTCAATGATGTGCCAGTAGCGCGCACCCTGAACGAGGCGCAGGCCGAAGCGGGACAGGTCAGCATCGAATTTTGCCAGCTGCGCATCGCTGTCGCGCCAGATTAATGTCTCCGAGGCCTCATGAAGGCGGGCCAGGCTGGCCTGAGCAGGGGTATACCCGGTTAACTCCACCAGCACGGGGACCTCGAGATCGCTAAAGGTGGTAAATTTGTACCCCTCATTTTCCCGCAGCGGCGTCAGGATGGTCATAATCTGATCGTGGGTCGCACCGTTAATAAGGCGTGGGGAGTTTTGATGTGCCTCCCAGCGCGCATCAAGTTGGATCACTGCCCCGTTCTCGGCGATAAACGGCTGCCCCTGTAGTCCCACCATTTTCTGGATCGCCAGCGTCTCTGCCGCCGTCATACTGGTGCACAAGATAACCGGTATCTCATGCTGGCGCAGACGGGTAAGCCAAACTTCAGCTGGCTGCCACTCGTGAGTATGGCTATCAAGCAGGGTACCGTCGATATCAGTAAATATCAGCAGCGTATCGTTAAGGCCTGGCATGGTCTGCTCCTTCACTCGCGCAATGTGATGGTAGGAAAAGTCTCAAATTCTAAAACATGCACTATATATACCTGAATTGCATGGCTCGCCAGAGTCGATGCCGTCTGGATTCTCATACGTTAGTACCAGGACAGTTAAGATAAATAATAATTAGGTTGATGAATATTTTCTTGTCCTGCAAATAATTTGCAGATACATTCATATCCGCATCAGATTTCCTGGTGTAACGAATTTTCAAGTGCTTCTTGCAAACGCAAGCTTTATCCCGGTCTCCCCAGACCGGGATTTTTTCTTTTAGCGGTTTAACTCTGCCACGCTGCTATCATGAATATCCAGCTCCCAGGCGTTGGCAACCGTAGGCTCATCGCCATTATGCACCCGGCCTTCAGGGCGTTTTTCCGGGCCGCTGCTATCAATCGACGCCAGCAGGGCGTCAACTTCAGCATCGTTCAAGCTTCTCTCATCGCTGTTTTTCATCATCGTTTCCCCCGCAGGCCGTTTCCCTAAGTATAGACGGTAGAGAAAAGCAGCAATCATAACGGTGGGCGCTGTCAGCGCGTGGGATTTGTTCTACACTGGCAAAAATGCGACAGGAGGAAAACAATGAAGGTTAACGATCGGGTTACAGTTAAAACGGACGGGGGGCCACGCCGCCCGGGTATCGTACTCGCCATTGAAGAGTTTAATGAAGGGACGATGTATCTGGTGTCACTTGATGATTACCCGCTCGGTATTTGGTTCTTTAACGAAAAAGGGCATCCGGACGGGGTATTTGTGGAGATGCAGGAGTAACGTTGTCACTACCCTCATGCCCGGGAGGGTAAGTGCCTGCTTGCCCTCTTAGCGCATATTGACGAAGATCCCGCTGGTAACGTAGTCCGTCAGGCGTACCACATGGTAGATCACCTGCTTATTATGCGTTTTTATTTTTCTTTTAATATTCCCCTTATGTGATGAAACCGTTTTGGCTTTGATATTCATCTGGTCGGAAATCTGAATCGTACCCTGGCCTGACATCCACATCCGCAGCATACTGGATTCAGTACGGCTTAACGATAGTGTAGGCAGGTTAATCCCTTTTTGACCCTTCGCTTCTTTATTGAGGTAATCTGCGAGGAACTCATCCAGCGATTCAGGTTTAATCGATTTAGAGCTGATTAATAGATTTTTGCGGACCAGCAGGTATTCATCAAAATGGATATTAGCAATTGCCATAAATACAATAAACAACGACTTTGGATGCTGATTAATGATTTGCTTTATATGCTGACTCTGTTCGAGATCGTGGATGAAGCAGTCTTCATTAATAAACACCACCGCAGGCCGCCAGGCCTCGCATGCGGAACCGAGTTCGCTGACGCTGGATACGTCTTTGATATCTCGCTTTTTTACCCCTCGACTTGCCAGATAACCGGTTAATCCCAACCGGGTATAGCTGCATAAATCCATAATAATCGTTGACATGGCATACCCTCACTCAATGCGTAACGATAATTCACCACCTGCCTGAGAGTCTCATAACAGTAAAACGGATGAAAATATTCTGAAAACCTATGAGCAGGACAGGACTTTCAGGCGAACACACTATCCCGTAAAGTTAGGTATAATTTGCCAGGAAACATCTTAAAGTAAAGTAAACTTTCGGATATGTGATAATCATAAAAACAAATAAACCGCGCCCCGTATATCCTGGCGGGTATTATTGAAATTCCTTTTTAGGATTATCCTCAACAAAGCCCTGCAAAGATTAAGGGCTGGAGACCTGCGGTAATTCACCGATGATATCGGCCAGCAGATTAAAGATCTCGCTGAACAGGTGTTCGCAGAAGGGGGCAATGAGCGGCATCAGGGCTGCCATCAATATGATGCCCACGCCGAGGGTAATCGGAAAACCAACCGAGAAGATTGAGAGCTGCGGAGCCATACGGTTCAGTAGCCCCAGGGAGAGGTTCAGCGTCAGGAGTAGGGTGATCACCGGCAGCGCCAGCATCAGGCCATTCAGGAAGATCAGCCCACCCGCCCGCGTCAGCGCGAGGAACGCATTGCTGTTCACCGGATCGCCACCGATAGGCAAGGTATGGAACGTATCCACCAGCATTGAAATTAGCCACAGATGACCATTGAAGGTCAGAAACAGCAGCAGGGCCAGCATATCCATAAAGCGCGCCAGCACGGGCATATTGAGATTGCTACCGGGATCGAAGAAGGTAGCAAATGAGAGGCCCATCTGCAGGCCAATCAGCTCTCCGGCGGTACGTATGGCGGCAAAGGCAAATTGCATCGTAAAGCCCAGCGCAATGCCGATCAGGATCTGCTGCAGCGCCAGCCACAGGGAGTCCCCGGAGAAGATTGGCACATTGGTAACGGGCAGGGAGGGGGCAATAACGATCGTAATGACAAACCCCAGCCCCAGCTTGACCCGCTTGGGTACGCTACGCTCGCTGAGGATCGGCGCGGTTGAAATCAGGGCCAGCACGCGCAGCAGCGGCCAAAAATAGAGGCTTAGCCACTGGAGCCACTGATCGCTGGTTACCGACACCATAAGGGTTGCTTATCCAATAATATAAGGAATGTTGCTGAACAGCGTGCGCATATAGTCCAGCAGCAGGTTAAGCATCCACGGGCCGGCAACGATAATGGCAACGAAAACGGCAATGATTTTCGGGATAAACGAGAGGGTCATCTCGTTGATCTGCGTTGCCGCCTGCAAAATACTGATCACCAGGCCGGTCACCAGGGCGACCAGCAGCAGGGGTGCGGCCACCATCAGGGCGATCTTCATCGCCTCGGTGCCCATCATCATGACCGATTCTGGTGTCATTTCCGCACTCCTTAACTGTAAAAGCTCTGCGCCAGCGAGCCGACCAGCAGCTGCCAGCCATCCACCAGCACGAACAGCATCAGCTTAAACGGCAGGGCGATGGTAGCGGGCGGAACCATCATCATCCCCAGCGCCATCAGCACGCTGGCGATCACCAGGTCGATAATCAAAAACGGAATAAAGATGGTAAAACCAATCTGAAATGCGGTCTTCAGCTCGCTGGTGACGTAGGCCGGGAGCAGGATACGCATCGGCACGGCTTCCGGACCCGGCAGCGGCCCGCTGTTCGCCAGGCGGGCAAACAGGGCCAGGTCGGCTTCCCGCGTCTGACGCATCATAAACTCTCTCAGCGGCTGAGCGCCTTTTTCCAGCGCCACATCAATGGAGATTTTACTTTCGCTAAACGGCTGGTAGGCCTCGGTGTAGATCTTATCGATCACCGGCGACATGATAAAAAAGGTCAGGAACAGTGCGAGGCCGAGCAGCACCTGGTTAGGCGGCGCGGAGGGCGTTCCCAGCGCGTTACGCAGCAGACCAAAAACGATGATGATGCGGGTAAAGCTGGTCATCATCAGCAAAATTGCGGGCAGGAAGGTCAGCGAGGTGATAAACACCAGGGTCTGCACCGGCAGGGACCAGCTCTGGCCGCCGTTGGCCAGCGGTTGGCTGACCAGTCCTGGAAGCTGAGCAAAGGCGCAGGGCGCAACCAGCGCTAAGCCAGCCAGCGCGAAGGGTAACAAACGGCGCATCAGGATCTCCCGGAACGCTTGATCAAATTCTTTAACACGGCCTGAAAATCCGGGGTGTTCTCTTTCGGCGCGTCGCTGATGGGCGGCGCAGGGGGAAGCGTGTGCAGCAAACTGATTTGTGACGGCGTCACACCCAGCACCAGCCGCGCATCGTCAACGTCAACGATAATCACCCGCTCACGCGGGCCGACGGTGGTACTGGCACTCACCTTCAGGCCACGGGCGCTGGCCGCTTTACCGCCAAAGCCCATCCGCTTCGCCAGCCAGGCTGCCGCAAGGATCAGGGCAATAATGCCCAGCAGCGCGCCGCTAACCTGCACCAGCGGAGAACCAGAGACGGCAGCGGGCTGGACAACGGTAGCCTGGGTTTTCATGCTTAGCGGCTCAGACGACGCATACGCTCGGACGGCGTAATAATATCGGTAATACGCACGCCGTACTTATCGGCGACAACCACGACTTCGCCCTGGGCAATCAGATAGCCGTTGATCAGAATGTCCAGCGGCTCGCCGGCGAGGCCGTCCAGGGCGACGACCGACCCCTGGGTCAGGCGCAGCAGCTCTTTGATGGTCATGCGGGTACGGCCAAGCTCCACGGTCAGCTTCACCGGGATATCCATAATCAGATCGATATCCTGCAGGGTGCCGCTGACGTCACCGCCGCCAAACTGCTGAAACACCGAGTCGGTGGTGCTTTTGCTGCTGCTGGTAGTGGTTTTTTGTTCGTTCAACGCGTCAGCCCACAGATCGTCCATTGCCATGCTGTTCTCATCGGACGGATTGTTCATATCACTCATTTGGGCTGTTCCTCATTCAGCGAATTCAAAATCGGGTTGATCAAATGTTCAACGCGCAGGGCATATTGGCCGTTAACGGTGCCGTACTGACTGGTGAGCACGGGCACACCGTCTACGTGGGCGATGATGCGATCGGGTTTTTCGATCGGCAGCACGTCGCCGGGTTGCAGCTTCAGGATCTGCGACAGGCGCAGCGGGACGTCGCCAAAGTTAGCAATCAGCTCCAGCTCCGAGTGCTGTACCTGGCGAACCAGGTTATCGCGCCAGTTCTGGTCCTCGTTGCGGGAGTTCTCCAGCGGCGGGTTAACCAGCGTCTCGCGCAGCGGCTCAATCATGCTGAAGGGCAGACAGATATTAAACTCGCCGGTCAGGTTACCAATCTCCACATGGAAAGGGGTATTGACGACGATATCGTTCGGCGACGTGGTGATGTTGGTAAACTTCACCTGCATCTCCGAACGGACATACTCAACGTCCAGCGGATGGATCGCCTTCCACGCATCGCTGTAGCCTTCCAGCGCCAGCTTCAGCATGCGGTTGATGACCCGCTGCTCGGTATGGGTAAATTCGCGTCCCTCAACCTTGGTCGGGAAACGGCCATCGCCGCCGAACAGGTTATCCACGGCAATAAACACCAGGCTCGGCGAGAAGACAAACAGCCCGGTGCCGCGCAGCGGCTTCAGGTGGATCAGGTTAAGGTTGGTCGGCACCGGCAGGTTACGTGCGAACTCATGGTAGGGCTGAATGCGGATCGCCCCCACCGTGATGTCCGGGCTGCGACGCAGCAGGTTAAACAGCCCCATACGGAACTGGCGCGCAAAACGTTCGTTAATAATCTCCAGCGCCTGCAGGCGTTCACGCACCACGCGACGCTGGGTATTAGGATCGTAAGGGCGAATATCACTCTCGCCGCCCTTGCCGGGCTGCGGAGCATCGCTCTGTTCGCTGTCGCCGTTCAGCAGCGCATCAATTTCGGCCTGTGAAAGAATGCTGTCGCCCATGTCTTTACCGCAAAATGAAAGCTGTGTAGAGAACGTCAGTCACTTCCTGCTTTGGCTGGCCAGGGACTAACGGCGGATTGAGCGTCTCTTTGATAGCGGCAACCAGCTGGCGTTTGCCTTCATCAGTTGCCAGCTGCGCGGCATCCTGACGGGAGAAGAGCAGCAGCAGGCGGCTACGCACCTCCGGCAGGTACTCGCTCAGGCGTGCGCGGGTGGCTTCGTCTTTCAGGCGCAGGGTAATACCAACGTAAAAGACGCGATCGGCATCGCCCAGGTTTACGGTAAAGGTATCCAGCGCGAAAAAGACCGGCGCGGGCGGCGGTGGCGCTTCGGCTTTCACCTCTTCCCCTGGCTGCTGGTGCATGCGCCAGTAGCTATAGCCGGCGGTGGCGCACGCGGCGAGCGTGATCAACACCAACAGCGGGATCCAGATTGAGCGTTTTTTCTTTTTGCTAATTGCGGCGTCAGTCATCTGTTACGTGCTTCCTGTTTCGGTACTGCTTATAGGCTGATTATCCCGTGTCCTGCGTCCGTCAAAGGGCGGAAAAGACGGGGATAATCATGCTACCTTTTGCGTTTAGGCAAAGATGTCTACTGCGCCGTTGCCGCGAGCAAGAGATTGCAGGCTCGCCGGAACGGTCAGCGCATCCTCTTCGTCAGCGGCAAAGGTGCCGCCGTGGCCGGAGCGGGAGGCCTGCTGCTGCTGGGAAAACGACTGCTGCTGCCCGGCCGAGCTTTCACTGCTAATGTTGCTCTGACCGAGCTGGATGCCGTTTTCCGCCAGCTGGGTGCGCAGTACCGGCAGTGCGGCTTCGAGGGCGGCACGGACGTGGCTGTGCTGAGAGAACATCTGTATCTGAGCCTGATTGTCATCAATCTTAAGGCTAATCTGCACCTGGCCTAAATCTTCCGGATGCAGGCGCAGCTCGGCGCTCTGCTGGCCCTGCTTAGTAAACAGGGTGATATTCTGACTGATGGTCTGCTGCCATTCGCTGCTGCCCAGCGGGGCGCTGATCACCGACGCGGCAACCGGGGCGCTGGCCTGTGCCGGGGCGGCGGTGGTCACTGCAGGCGCGACGCTGACGCTGGTGTTGACTGCCTGCACGGCGGTCTCCGTGGCGCTTTTTGTCGGTGCGGCTGCGGTCAGCTGGCTGGTCTGCGCACTGGCGTCAACGGCAGCGGCAAAGCGCTGGCCGTCGGTATCATCCGGCGCCGCCGGGGTGAGCGCAGGGTCGGCATCGCGAGGGAGGGATGGCAGA
>NZ_DAMACX010000035.1:0-22741 GCF_031998825.1 Pseudescherichia sp. | reverse complement strand
ATGCCAGAACCGGGCTGCGGCCAGCGGCGGTACTCACCGGCGTGGCTGAAGCTGTGGCGTCACTCTTCGGCACGGCGGCAGTCGCCGCTTGCTGATGCGGCAGCATCGCCAGCAGGGCGCTCAGCCCGGCCAGCTCCTCTGCGCTCAGGTCGCTGCGCGTGTCATCGTCTGCGGCGGCGGTGGCTGGCTGCGCCTGTTGCGCTGTGGGGGCAGATGTAATGCCTTTCAGGCCGCCGGTCAGGCTGGCTAAGATAGCCTGTGCTTCGCTCTGCAACGGCGCGCTGGTCTGGGTCAAATCTCCGGATTCGTCAGCTTTAGCCGCAGTTGCCGCAGCAGCGCCTGCTGGCGTGCGGGAGAGCAGGGCGGCCAGCTGTACGGCCGGGGAGCGGGTATCGGTCTCATCCGCGCCGCCTTTCAGCAGGCTCTGCTGTAGCGTAGCGCTGGCCGAGCGCAGATCGTTAAGGGTAAGGGGAGTCTCCTCGCCCGACGTCTGGGTGCCGGTAAGCGCGCCCGACAGCAGGGCAAGAAAGTCTTCTGCGCCCGTCGCCGCTTTACCTGTTTGCAGGCCGCTGGTGGTATCGGCATCGGTAACAAGCAGTTTTGGCAAAGTGATCACTCTGGTTTCCTCATTGAAGCGCGCTGGGCGAACTCATCCATTTTTTTCTGATCGAGGCGGTTTTCTGCCAGCAGGGCGGCAGCGGTCTGCCGATCCTGTAGGGTTTGCCACGCCTGTAAACGTTGTTTCTTCTCTCGCCAGGCATTCAGCGCCTGTTCAACTTTTGTGGTCCACTGCATCAGCTGCTGGCGGTGCTGCTCGATGGCTTTCTCCAGCGTAGAGATAAACTGCTGGTAGTTCTGCCAGCGCTGACTGCCAATGCCCTGGGTCATATCCGTGTTGAGGTTATTGCGGTACTCGTTCTGATAATCCATCAGCATCTTGAGCTGCTCTTCCGCCTGCTGGCATCCCCGGCGCATCTCACCGAGGCGTATTGCTGCGTCATCCACCGCTTTTTCAGCCAGATCCTTTAGCGTCGTTAATGCGCTAGTCTGCGTCACGATCGTCGCCCTCCCACTCTTCTGTTACACCGTCGGGAAAATAAGCTCTAAGCCCTGGATGGACTCTTCCCATCCGGCGCGTTCAAAAATGCCCTGCTGGAGATAGGCTTCCAGCTGCGGCCACAGGGCGATGGCTTTGTCCAGCATCGGATCGCTGCCCCGGGCATAGGCTCCCACGCTCACCAGATCGCGGTTGCGCTGGAAGCTGGAGAGCAGCTGTTTGAAATGCCTGACCCTGGCGTAGTGCTGCTCGCTGATTAACGCGGTCATGGCCCGGCTGATAGAGGCTTCAATATCGATAGCGGGGTAGTGGCCCGCTTCTGCCAGCCGCCGCGACAGCACAATGTGGCCGTCAAGGATGGCGCGAGCAGAGTCGGCGATCGGATCCTGCTGATCGTCTCCTTCGGTCAGCACGGTATAGAAGGCGGTAATCGATCCACCGCCGTGGGTGCCGTTACCGGCGCGCTCTACCAGCGCGGGCAGTTTGGCAAACACCGAGGGCGGATAGCCCTTGGTCGCCGGTGGCTCGCCAATCGCCAGAGCGATCTCACGCTGGGCCATCGCATAGCGGGTTAAGGAGTCCATAATCAGCAGCACGTGCTGGCCGCGATCGCGGAAGTCTTCCGCAATGCGCGTAGCGTAGGCTGCCCCCTGCATACGCAGCAGCGGCGAGACGTCCGCCGGGGCGGCGATCACCACCGACCGGGCACGGCCCTCTGCGCCTAAAATGTTTTCGATAAAATCTTTTACTTCACGACCACGCTCACCAATCAGGCCAACCACAATCACGTCGGCCTGGGTGTAACGGGCCATCATGCCCAGCAGTACGCTCTTACCCACGCCGGAGCCAGCGAACAGGCCCATACGCTGACCACGACCCACGGTTAACAGGGCGTTGATCGGCCGCACGCCGGTATCGAGTACATGCTCAATGGGGGTTCGCTGGAGTGGGTTAAACGGCTGCGTGATCAGCGCCCCGGTTTCGGTGGTGTCAGGGGAGGGGAGACCGTCCAGCGGTTTGCCGCCGCCGTCGAGCACCCGGCCAAGCAGCGCCGGGCCTAACGGCAGCTGTTTTCCGCTGTGCATGCCGTCGGCGCTGGCGCTACGGGCATAGACGCGTGCGCCGGGGAGGATGCCTTCGACCTCTTCGAGCGGCATCAGGAAGAGGCGCTGGCCGTTAAAGCCCACCACTTCACTCTCCACTTCCCGGGTCTCGCCATTCTCCTGGCGTTCAATAATGCAGGTTGCTCCCAGCGGCAGCTGGAGGCCAGTCGCCTCCAGCACCAGGCCGGTGGCACGGGTCAGCCGGCCGTAGCGGCGTACCGCGGGCAGCTGCGCCATCTTGCTCTCAAAGTTGTCCAGCGTAGTGAGCCAGCGAGTCAGGCGCGCGGTCATCAGATCACTCCCGGTGCCGCCAGGCGGCACAGTTCCTGCCAGCGGGTGGCGACGCTGGCATCCAGATCGCCCTCGTCGGCAGAGACTTTGCACCCGCCCGGGTGGAGGGTTGGATCGCCGCGCAGACGCCAGCCGTGCAGGCTCAGCGTCGCGCCCAACATATCTTCCACTCGCTGGAGATCGTCCGGGTGGACGCGCAGCTGCGGCTTGCCGTTAAACAGCGGCTCCTGCTGGAGCAGCTGCTGAATCTGTTTAATCAGGGTGGTGTTGTCCACGCTCGGCGTATGGCCAATCACCTGGCGTGCCGCCTCTAACGCCATCTGCATCAGGCGGGAGGCGATAACGCTGTCCAGCGCGTCGAGGCTGTGCTGGAACTCGCTCGCCAGCTGCTGCATCCGGGCATGGATCGGTGCCTGCTGCTGCTGGGCCTGGGCCAGACCCTGCTCAAGGCCCTGGGCCAGCCCCTCCTGATATCCCTGGCTATGACCCGCCTGCCGGCCTTCGGCGAGACCGGCGCTGTATCCCTGCTCGTGGGCCTGGATCTGCAGCTGCGCCAGCTGCTGCTGTTGCTTCTGCTCGTCGGTTAAAACGATCTCTTCGCCTTCCTGCGGGGCGTCGTCGCTATCGCTATCCTTCGCCACCGCCGGAACGAACTCGCTCACCGGCATCGCCAGATCTTCCGGCGTCCAGATTTTCCACGGCAGTTCGTTAGACATAGGTATCCTCGCCGCTGCCGATTACCATCTCGCCGGTCTCTGCCAGACGACGTACGATAAGCAGGATCGCTTTCTGCTCGTTCTCCACCTGGGAGAGGCGCACCGGCCCGCGGTTGGCAAGGTCGTCGCGCAGGATATCTGCCGCACGCTGGGACATGTTGCGCAGGAACTTCTCGCGCAGCGGCTGTTCGGAGCCTTTGAGTGCGATAAGCAGGGATTCGGAATCCACTTCCTGCAGCAGGCGCTGGATGCTGCGGTCGTCCACCTCGGAGAGGTTTTCGAACAGGAACATCTCGTCGATAATTTTCTGCGCCAGCTCGCCGTCGAATTCGCGCACCGCGGTAATGACGGCCTCTTCCTGCTGGGTCTTCATCAGGTTGATGATCTCTGCCGCCGTTCTCACGCCGCCCATTTTGCTGCGCTTGAGGTTCTGGCCGTCGAGCAGGCTGTTCAGCACCTCGGTCAGCTCCGCCAGTGCCGCTGGCTGGACACCGCCGAAGGTAGCGATACGCAGCATCACGTCATGACGCAGGCGCTCATCGAAGAGGGCGAGAATATCCGCCGCCTGGCCGCGCTTAAGGTGCACAAGGATGGTGGCGATAATCTGCGGATGCTCGTCGCGGATAAGATCGGCGGCGGTCTGCGGCTCCATAAAGTTGAGCGTCTCGATACCGCTGGAGGTATCGCGCGTCTCAAGAATATCTTCCAGCAGGCTGGCCGCGCGCTCTTCGCCGAGCGCTTTCACCAGCACCGAACGCAGGTAGTCATTGGCGTTGATATTGAGCGCAGCGAACTGCTCTGCCTCTTGCTCGAACTCCTGCAGGACGTCGGTCAGCTGCTTGTTGGAGATCTGGCGCACGCCAGCCATGGCGGTACTCAGGTGCTGGACCTCACGCTGGGAGAGGTGTTTGAACACCTCCGCCGCGCGGTCTTCACCAATGGTCATCAGCAGGATGACGCTCTTTTCGGTTCCGGTAAGGTTACTCATGCTCTTCACCACTCATCCACTGGCGGATGACCAGCGCCACAACGCGCGGATCGTTATCTGACATTTCGCGAATACGCTGGCTCATCACCTCGGCGCTCAGGCGCTGGTTAGCACGGCGCTGCTGGGTCTGCTCGTCTTTACTCAGGCGAACCTCCACCGCTTCCTCTTCCGGCATCTGGCGTGTCTGCGCATTCTCAAGCAGCGCTTTGCGCTCCTCTTCGCGACGCACCAGCTGCGGACGGACGGCTTTGCGCCACAGGATCCAGGCCACAATCAGCACCAGTAGCCAGCGACCGGCGGCCAACAGCTGATCGATAAAGGCTTGTTGTTGCCAGAACGGCAGCTCACCCGCGCTCTCATCGGTGGCGTTGAACTGGGAGTTCACCACGTTAAGGGTATCGCCGCGCTGCTGGGAGAAGCCCATCGCTTCACGGGTCAGATCTTCGATCTGCTTCAGCTGATCGGCGGTCAACGGCAGCGGTTTGCCATCGGTCAGGGTGCGGTAGTTCACCACCACGGCCACGGAGAGACGCTGCACATCGCCCACGTTCATTTTGGTGTGGCGAATGGTGCGGTCGACTTCGTAGTTGGTGGTCTCATTGCGCTGCGTATTACGCGGACCGGCGCTGTTTGCCGTGCTGGTCGTGGTCTGCTGCGCATTCTGGTTCTGCTGGCCGTTTTGCGGCGCATTCGCGGTAATCGGCGCGTTATTGGCCGGAGCCGGCTGGTTAGAGAGCGCACCCGGCACGCCGCCCGGATAGGGGCCGCCCACCTGCTCGCTTTCGTTCAGCTGACGGGAGCGCATCACCGCCTCGGACGGGTTACCGTTGGGGTGATACTGCTCTTCGGTCTGCTCTTTATTATCAAAGTCGATCTGGGCGTTAACCTGAGCATGGACGTTGCCATTCCCGACGATAGGGGAGAGGATCGCTTCGATACGGCGCTGCACGCGGCCTTCAACGTCAGCGGCATACTTCAGCTGGGCATCGTTAAGATCGCGACCGCTGGTGTTGGACTGGGTCAGCAGGCGACCGCTCTGGTCGACCAGGGTAACGTTACCCGGCGGCAGGCCAGCAACGGCGCTGGAAACTAAATGGACCACGGCGCTAATCTGGCCCTCGTCCATGGCGCGGCCCGGCGCGAGATTGACGGTAACGGAGGCTGACGGAGATTTCTGTTCACGCACAAAGAGCGACGGCTTAGGCATCGCCAGGTGAACACGCGCTGATTTTACCGGCCCGAGGGTTTCGATGGTGCGGGCCAGCTCGCCCTCCAGCGCACGCTGGTAGTTGACCTGCTCGCTGAACTGGCTGATACCAAACTTCTCCTGGTCCAGCAGCTCAAAGCCCACCGCGCCGCCTTTCGGCAGCCCAAGCTGGGCCAGGCGCAGGCGCAGCTCGTGCACCTTATCCGCAGGCACTTCAATCGCGCCACCGGTTTCAGAGAAGCGGTAGGGGATGTTCATCTGCGTCAATTGGGTCACAATCGCGCCGCCGTCCTGATCGGAGACGTTGCTATAGAGGACGCGGTAGTCGGGCTGTTTCGCCCACAGTACCATAGCCACGATGATGGCGATGGCCGCGGCACCGGCGATGAGCAGGGGAATTCTGGGATTCGCGCGCAGGCGGTTCATCCACTCGAGAGATTTATTCTGTGATGCGGTTGCTGTCGCACTCATTGCACACCTCGTAACTCTGGGTGGACGGCATTATTCGTGTAATGAAGCAAAACGGACTCCCGGGTCGGCAAACACGACAAAAGTTCCATGTTGATGGCCCCGCCATTATTTGATGAATCGCGATTTTCTATGGGTCAAATAACCTGGTTTTTTGTCGCTATTTACCGCCTTCATCTTATTGACAAGCTGGTAATCTCGTCGCCAGTCAAATCATGTAGGGGTTAAACCATGTCTATTCAGGGGATTGAGGGCGTCATCAGCCAGCTGCAGGCTACGGCCGGCGTGGCGAAAAACCAGAGCGTTGGCGTTGAGTCCACCGTTAGCTTTGCGGGCCAGCTGCACGCTGCGCTGGATCGCATCAGCGATACGCAGAACGCCGCGCGTACGCAGGCCGAGAAATTCACCCTTGGCGAGCCAGGCGTCGCCCTGAACGACGTGATGACCGATCTGCAGAAATCGTCCGTGTCGTTACAGATGGGGATCCAGGTGCGTAACAAGCTGGTGTCGGCGTATCAGGAAGTGATGAGCATGCAGGTGTAGCAGATCTAAGTTATTGCCTCATAAAGAAATAACTAAAAGGAGCCTATGGGTGAGGCAAACTCTGATAATTTCTGGTTCAGAAAGGCACTCTGTACCTGATGGTTATCAGACATCCATTTTCCTTAGAACCGGTAAACTATCCCAGCGTTAGCATGAGCATGGCTCTTTTGCATGGTTATGAAGTTAGGATTGGTTCTGGCTGACAGAGAACAACATGCGTAAGTGTGGCGGGACTGATACGCTTTTCTGTATCGTAAACCGGCACGCTTCATTATTTCTCTAATCTAGTTAATCGACCCAACCGCGTAATGATGTCCTGCCTGCTGTTACACGTTACCATCCTTAGATTAAACAAAAATGTGTATGGATAGATATCCTTCCTGCCGTATTCCATGAGCTTCGCCTCAACCTGATACTGCTTCCCGGACGTGTAATTGCTGCAATACCACAAAGAGCTCAGGTGAAATCAAAGTGGCTGTTGCAACTAATAATTGCTCTCATCGGCATATGCCTCCTGCAGCTGCTAACCAGATGCGGGAATACTCAGACAGGTTACCTTCGGGTGGCAGCCAGCCTATATCTGGATGTCAGCCTGCTGACAGCACTGAAGCAGTGCAAATCGACAAAGACCGCATCAAAGAGATTGACGAGCCACACGTATACCCTAGTGAGGGTACTGAATATAAAGAGGGCGCGTCAAAAATCGTAAGACAATTCTTCATTAAGACAAATCTTGCCGATATGCTACGGGCGGTTCTTATCCCTTATTGTTACTGCATCCAAAACAAATCTCGGTATCACCAAACTTAGTAGGATTTTCCTTAGGTTGTTGATTTACTGTGTTACATCTTGTAATGATTATGGCGCCTTAAATAAAAACCACATAACCATGAAAACCTTAAAAGTGATTAGCAGCTTTTTGCTGCTGTTTTCTGCACACAGTAACGCAGCCTGGCAAGAGCGTGAGCTTAACACCTGGTATGAGAAAGACCGGGTTTTATATGACATCACTCAAACTGTCAACGACAACCCTGTAATGATAAGCATTGCTCAGGCTGGCTATAAAACAGCCAACCTTACTATTTCGTATATGTCTAATGGAGGATGTTCAAACACTAATCCGCCGCTAAGAATAAACAATATCATAGTGCCTGCTGCTTATAAGTGTGTACCGGTGGGGAACAATAAAATTGAGCATTACATTGTCGATGACGCTGATAAGGTCAACGCCCTTGTAGGGAATCTGAAATCAGACTTTACGGCAGTGATTCAGGAAAACATAAAAGTCTGGGCGGCCAATATCAAATCTCCCAAGTATGGAATGGCCCCGAAGTTCTGAGTAGCTGGTGAACGTAAACCGCCAAAGGGCGGTTTTTTATTATTCTCAACATGAGAAGCTCAATCAAAATGCTGTAAAGCAGTACAGAATACCTGCTAGTTGTTAACGTTACTCTCCTAATTTATGAACATTGATAACTTCTGAATTCAATTTATCGAAAGGGATACAGCCTTGAAAATAAAAATACAGACGCTGATCGTTAAATCTACTGCAAAATATGTCAATGTTCATGCCGACATCAAGGACTTTAAACCATTTAATATTTTATGATTTCACATTATGTGGGCGAAAGGAAGATCTAAACCCGCCCTCTTTACTAATTGCATAATAGTCCGCGTCGTTGCTGCACTGAATGCGATAAACTGTCATTGAAGATTTTATCCAGCTTTGAGCAAAGGATATCAATTTCCTGGCTGGGTGTCGGTGAATATAAAACTATAGGCTCCTCTGGATTTGTTAAATCAAATGACGGCTTTCTCCTGTAGTCAGAACTTCCTTAAATTACGCTTACGTCAGCCGCTTCACCTGGCCTCTGCTACACTTTCAGAGTCTTAACTTAACGGTAAGGAGCTGAAAATGGGTCTTTTCAATTTTGTAAAAGAAGCAGGTGAAAAGCTGTGGGACGCTGTCTCCGGGCATGATGACAAGGAAGAGCAAGCGAAAAAGGTGCAGGAGCATCTGAGTAAAACCGGTATCCCGGACGCGGATAAAGTTAACGTGCAGGTTGCTGATGGTCAGGCCACCGTAACCGGTGAAGGTCTGAGCCAGGAAGCGAAAGAGAAGATTCTGGTTGCGGTGGGTAATATCTCCGGTATCGCCAGCGTAGCGGACAACGTTAAGGCCGCGCCAGCCGCCGATACGACTGCCAAAGAGAGCCAGTTCTATACGGTTAAATCTGGTGACACCCTGAGCGCTATCTCCAAACAGGTGTACGGCGACGCTAACCAGTACAATAAAATTTTCGAAGCGAATAAACCGATGCTGAAAAGCCCGGAAAAAATCTATCCGGGCCAGGTGCTGCGTATTCCGCAGTAATCTGCCAGTGGTGTTGTAAATGACATTCGCCGGGTGGCGCTGCGCTTACCCGGCCTACAAAAACCGCATAATCCTCGAGCCGTAGGCCGGGTCAGGCGAAGCCGCCACCCGGCAAATCCTTTACTTCTGAATCAAATAACGAATCGTCGGCCCATCCTGCTGGATATCCAGTACGGTATAGCCGTGATTACGTGCGTCCAGCGGGATATTGTTAATAGATTGCGGACAGTCGCTCACCACCTCCAGAACTTCACCTTTCTTTAGCTGCGGCATCGCTTCCAGCGTGGCGACGGCAGGGTAGGGGCACGGCTCGCCCACCATATCCAGGCGATAATCGGGTACTATCGTTGTGCTCGTATTCACACCGCTTCCTTAACCGCCAGGGTGGCGGCGCGCTTAAAGAAATGTTTTTCCCAGGCCACGACCAGCAGCAGGGCAACCAACAGCAGGCCATAGGTCACCAGCAATCCACCAAGCGGGCCGAAGGTGTTCAACAGGTTCACCTTATCCCAGCGGGTTGCCAGCGATGGCGCCAGATCGTCCCAGAAGTAAGCCAGCAGCGTCGAGCCGATGACGTTCCCCAGCCCTACCCACCAGTAGTGTATTTGGCCCTCTACGGCGCGGTACATCCAGCCGGTCTCGCAGCCGCCTGCCAGTACAATGCCAAAGCCAAAGAGCAGGCCGCCAATCACGGCGTTAGGGCCAGCCCACATAATTTTGGCCTCAACCCCTAGCTGGACGTAGCTGAAAATGCCGATAGCGCTGACCGCCATGCCAAGGATGATTGCTTTCGCCATATGGGTGCGGCCGGTGATCCACATATCACGGAAGGCAGAGGTAAAGCAGATCTGCGCCCGCTCAATCAGCAGGCCAAAGCCGACGCCGAACAGCATGGCAAGACCCAGCCTGGGCTGATTCATCGCCGTTAGCATCGCCCAACCCAGCATGCCAACAAACACCAGCATGCCGAGGCGAAAGCGGCGGCGTGCCTGAGCAGGTTTCTGGGTTAACGGTGAGGCGGCAGAAACCTTCTGTATTTTAACCGGGATACGAAACAGGGGAAGCAGGGTAAAGCGCGCCCCAAACCAGCTGCCGACCGCCGTGGCCAGCGCAAAGAACCAGGCATGGAGGGAAAACTGCGGAATACCGGTGAAGAACGCTGCCAGGTTACAGCCCATCGCCAGCCGTGCGCCGAATCCGGCAATGATGCCACCAACGACGGCCTGCATAATACGGATCCGGCTGCGGGGCATGCGCAATTTGACGTTATTCGCCCACAGCGCGGCGGCAAAACAGCCGCCAAACATGCCGATAATCATCATGCCATCGATGCGCGTCAGCGGCGTGCCCTCCAGATGGATCAGCCTGTAGTAGCCCCAGGTTTCCGTATGAACGCCCATCAGCTGTAAGAGTTGACCGCCCCAGCGGGTAAACTCCCCGGTGACGGCCCAGAAGGTGCCGGTAATACCAAAATAGTAGGTTGAGAGAATGCTGGCGGCGATAACGGCGGGCAGGGGTGCCCAAAAGGTAATCAGCCAGCGCTGTTTGAAATGTTGCCAGGACATGGTAATAGCCTCTGAACTCAGAAGGTTTATTGTATAAAGCGGAACCGCGATCCTACACGTAACGCTACGTTTGCCCAGAGGTAAATGGCATTTATACGGTGCAGATCAATTAATACGGCTGACGGTTATCGCTGGCGGGTAGGGCGCTTTAATGCCAAAATATTTTTTTCTTCGCGCGCAGGGTATTAGATGAAAAAAGTAGCGATTTTTAGCGCATTGCTGGCACTGACCGGCTGTGCACAGATTGAAAACTATAACGAGGTGGTAAAACACCCAGCGCCAGCGGGTCTGGCCGGATACTGGCAATCCGCCGGGCCACAGAGCGAGCTGGTGAGTCCGGAAGCGATAGCCAGCCTGGTGGTGACCCCCGCCGGGGATACGCTGGACTGCCGCCAGTGGCAGCGAGTAATTGCCCTTCCGGGCAAGCTGACGCTGCGCGGGGACGATCTCTATAACGTGACGCAGAAGGTAGAGGTCTATTCTGTAGAGCGGGAGGGGGCGCTGCTAGAGTATGCGGGCATGACCCTGAAGCGGGTTGACCGCCCGACCGCCGAGTGTGCTGAGGTGCTGGCGAAAAGCCCGCTGCCGACGCCGCTACCGTAAGGTAATAACGCTGAGTGAGGCTTCTCACTCAGCGTTTTCTGTCAAAGTGACTCCTCCAGTACCCAGACGCTGACGCTACCGCCATTGCAGGTAAAGGTGCCCGTGCCGTTTTCGTCGGTGCTGACGGTCTCTTCACGGTTGCCCAGGTAGTCGCGCCACATCTTATTACCGTAGTTCTCTCCCAGCTCCAGAGTCTTTTCACCCTCGTCGCCGTTAGAGAGCACTACCACGCAGCCCGGATCCTCTTCGGTTCCGCTCCGGCTAAAGGCGATGCAGTTCGGGTGATCGAACCACAGAGTCTGTATGCCGTGGGCAAAGCGCTGACGGGCCAGAATCAGCTGGTCGAGCTGTTCGATAATCGGCATGTCGATATGATAGGTCTCGCCATCGCCGCCGGTATCGTCATAGCTTGCACCGTAGAGATCCGGATAGAACACCGACGGAACCCCGTTTTCCCGCAGCAGGATCAGGGCATAGGCCAGCGGCTTAAACCAGGATTCCACTGGCGCTTCCAGAGCCTGCAGCGGCTGGGTGTCGTGGTTAGTCACCACCGTTACCGCGTGGAAAGGATCGGCTTCTACCAGCGTACCGCTGAAGATCTGGCTCATGTCGTAGTCACGACCCTGCAGCGATGCCTGATGGAAATTCATCTGCAGCGGGGCATCGAACAGCATCGTATTACCTTCTACCTGATCGATATACTGTTGCAGCCGATCCACTTCGTGGGACCAGTATTCGGCGACGATGAACAGCGGCTTCGGCGCCACTTCCTGCACGTGGGCAATCCACTCTTTATAGAACCAGGCCGGGATATGTTTTACAGCATCGAGGCGGAAGCCGTCGCACTGGGTCTGCTCCATTACCCAGCGCGCCCAATACTTGATCTCCTCCGTTACCGCCCGGTTGCGGAAGTCGATGTTGGACCCCATCAGATAGTCAAAGTTACCTAGCTCTTCGTCGACCTGATCGTTCCAGCCGTCGCCGGTGTAATCGTTAACGATTTTAAATATGCCGTCTTCATCGGGATTTTCGATGTGATCAACGCCGCTAAAGCACTTGTGGTCCCAGACAAATTTTGAGTATTTTCCTTTACGGGCGGGGAAGGTATAGCGCGTCCAGGCTTCGCACGCGATCTCCTCGTCGTCGATCTGGTTACGATCGTGTTCATTCACCCGATTAACACAGATCGACTCTTTTTCGTCGGCTCCCATCTTATGGTTGACCACCACGTCGAGCAGCACGGCGATGCCGTTCTCCTTCAGCGCGCCAATGGCCGCCAGCAGCTGGGCCTTATCACCGTATTTGGTAGGAATCGTGCCTTTTTGATCGAACTCGCCCAGATCGAAAAGATCGTAGGTGTCATACCCGACAGAATAGCCTCCCGTTGCTGCTTTATAGGCGGGCGGCAGCCAGACCATGTTAATGCCAATATCATTAAAACCAGACGCACGCTCGGCCACTTCCGGCCAGAGTTTACCGCCTTCCGGATAGTACCAGTGAAAGCATTGCAATAAGGTGGGGTTTTTCATCGACCATGCTCCAGAGTAAGGAACTTGAAGTATGGATGAAAATCAGAAAACGAAGCGGGTGGGGGCGTTAAAATAGTTCACCCGCTTGCAGGCGGCAGCGTTCAAAGCTCGCTTGGGAAAAGGATATTGCCAGAGAGACGTCCATAGGTTGAATTCAGGTTGTGTTGCCGGGACGTTTGCCCAACCAGAGTGCGTAGTTCTTCCATGCGCTGATGCAGCAGCGTTTTTAGCTCAACTTCGTTATCCAGGATCTGTTTTAACAGGGGGCGGAGAAGCCCCTGAATGGTGGGCGCGGTATCTGCCGTATCCTGAAGCTGGGTCAGCTTTTCTACTGCGGTAATATAGCTCACTTCATGCTGGATTAACTCATCCCAGCGCCCCTCTTTGGCGAGGATGAGCATCATATTGCTGGTCAGCAGCAGCTGCTGATAGTGGTGGAGCAACCCGAAATCGGCTTCCATTAGTAGGTGTCCCGCGCATTTTGATTATTGGGGCCGATCTCCTTCCAGGCATCTGCAATGTTGGTCAGCAGGTTCGTGACCTCATCAATGGCGGCAAGGTCATTGTGCAAATTAGCCTGGAGAAGACGCCGTGTCATATAGTCATAAAGACTGTCAAGGTTTGACGCAAGGTCACCACCGACTTCGTGGTTAAGCCCTGCGCGTAAGCCGTTAGTGATGATGTTGATGGCCTTTGACAACGCCTGTCCTTTACCGGGAATGTCTCCCTGATCGATCAGGATGGCCGCTTTTTTCATGGCGCTGAGCGCGCCATCAAAAAGCAAAACTACCAGCTGGTGTGGGCTGGCACTCAGAACGGCGCTCTCAACGCCGACCTGTGCATAAGCCTGAATTCCCGATTTTGTATACATGTCAAACCTCAATCATTACTCATTAGCTGTTTATGGCATTGAACTGCTGGGTCAGGTAGCTGGCCGTGGAGTCCAGGGACGACATCAGCGTACTCAGGCTGGTAAACTGCGCCTTGTAACGCGCCATCGTTGCGGTGATCTGGGTATTTACCTGGTCGTACTTCTCTGACAGCCGCTTCAGCGTTTTATTGATCCCGTCCGTGGCACTTTGCAGCGAGCCATCAGTGCCGAGGATATCTTTTAACTGGCTGCTAGCCTGGGTGGCAAAACCGGTGGTTTTGCCGTCGCCGGATAGGAAAGTCAACACATCGGTCGGGGACTCGTTCAGCGCTTTAGTCAGCTTGGTATCATCGATGGTCAGCTTGCCGCTGAGATCCTGGGTGATACCCATCTGCGACAGGGTAGAGATAGTTCCGGTTCCCTGGCTGGTGGAGAGCAGGGAGCGCAGGCGCGTCTGGATATTACGCAGCGTGCCATCGCCGAGCAGATCCCCGTTTGAGGTACTCTGGCTGTCGCTGCCCTGATCTACCGCTGTATATTTGGTCTGGTTGCTGATGGTCGTCTGCAGCGAGTTATAGGCGTCAACGTAGGCCTTTATGGCCGTCGTCATCGGTTCGTTGTCTTTGACTACCGACAGCGCCTCTGGATTGCCAACATTGGTTTTGGTCAGCGACAGGGTCACGCCCTCTGGCGCATCGGTAATCGTGTTGCTGCTGCGGGTGATGGTGATGTCATTGATTTTTACAATCGCATCCTTCGCCGCCACCTGCTGGGTCATTGCGCTCTTGCTACTGTCGGTTGCGTCATAGCTGATGTATTTCGCCAGCTTGCTGTCGTCAGTGCTAATGGTCATGGCGTTGGCCGTGCCGCTGTCCCGTGAAGTCAGCGCCAGGTAGTAGCTGTCATCATCTGCTTTAATAATACTGGCGGTGACGCTGCCCTGTTTGGCGTTGATCGCATCGCGAACGTCCGCAAGACTGGTTTTATCGCTGGCCAGCGTCACCGTCATCGGATCTTTTTGGCCCGGCTGGGTAATCGTGATTGTCCGCGAGCTCAGGGTGCTGTCGCCCAGATCGGTGTCCTTGCTGCTCGCCTTTGGGCTTAACAGCGACTGCGACGCGGCCAACTGGCTGACCTCAACGGAGTAGGTTCCCGCCGTGGCGCTGTTGGCCAGCGTGGCACTGAAGGCGGTATTGGTGCTGGAGACCTTGGCCGACGCAATGGCTGAGGTATCTTTTAGCGCGTCCGCTGCAGTCTGCAGCTTGGTTAATGATGTCTGCACTACGCCCCAGGCGGTCAGTTTTGCTTTATATGATGATTGTTGCTGCGTAATAGGCGTCAGCCGGGTCTGTTCTGAAGACTCCAGCCCATCATATAACGTACTCAGCGATGAACTCATGCTGGTACCCGCGCCGAGCGAACTTACTGTTGCCATAATAACATCCCTCAATTTAAGACAATCACTGGATGCACTATCGGCAGCGACAGCAAAAAGATTAGAGCCTTTTACAAAAAACAATGGCGAAATAAAGCGGAGAAAAGCCAGGCAGTTTGCGCCTTTAAAAAAGCGAATATTTTTTCTAAAGGTTATCCGAGGGCGGTCGATAATCACATCAACGGCGAGAAAGCCGTAGGCAGATGCCTGACTCAGACAACTTTTTAAAGGAATTCAATCATGGCTGTTATCAATACTAACACCCTGTCTCTGACGACTCAGAACAACCTGACTAAATCTCAGTCCTCTCTGGGCACTGCTATCGAGCGCCTCTCTTCCGGTCTGCGTATCAACAGCGCAAAAGATGATGCTGCTGGTCAGGCGATCGCTAACCGCTTCACCTCTAACATCAACGGTCTGGGCGTAGCAGCACGTAACGCCAACGACGGTATCTCCCTGGCACAGACCGCTGAAGGCGCGCTGTCCGAGATTAACAACAACCTGCAGCGCGTACGTGACCTGACCGTTCAGGCGCAGAACAGCTCTAACTCTGCATCTGACATCGACTCCATCCAGTCTGAAGTTAACCAGCGTATGGAAGAGATCAACCGCGTAACCAAACAGACCGACTTTAACGGTATTAAAGTTCTGGATAACCGTACTGCGGGCAACACCAACTATGATTTCCAGGTTGGTTCTAAAGACGGCGAGCAGATTAGCATTGCTATCAGCTCAAGCGCTGGCTGGAACTTGGCAACTGCTGGTACAAACAATACGTCTTCTGAAACTATCAATACTTACAAGTTTACCACCACAGACGCTCTGAAAACTGCTAAAGACGACGTTACTGCAAAGAAAGGTTTGTTAGATACTGCTCAACAAGCGGTAGACTCAGCTGCTAATGCAACCATTAAAGCTACTGCAGAAACAGCACGTAATACTGCACAGACTAACTTAACTACATCTCAGACTGCTTACGATACTAAACTGAAAGCATCTACCACTGCAAATGAAGCGGTAAATGGTAATGCACGTACTGTTGCAGCCGAAGGTTTTGATGTATTAAAAGGTAAAGTTAGCTCTACTGGTACTGCTGCTGGTAGCACGCCGCTGTCAGATATCGATGAAGCTATCAAATCCGTAGATTCTCAGCGCAGCCTGCTGGGTGCTTCCCAGAACCGTTTCGAATCTACCATCACCAACCTGAACAACACCGTGAGCAACCTCTCTTCTGCTCGCAGCCGTATTCAGGACTCCGACTACGCTACCGAAGTGTCCAACATGTCCCGTGCGCAGATCCTGCAGCAGGCTGGCTCTTCTGTACTGGCGCAGGCTAACCAGGTTCCACAGACTATGCTGTCTCTGCTGCGTTAATAACGCGTCAGCAATCACAGCAATTAGCATAAAAAATAACGGGTATTATACCCGTTATTTTTTTTTGTCTTTTTTATACTGAGAGTTCCTAACAGGCATTTGCCTTTCCTCAACGGCCTCGTTCTTAACCTGGACTCACGCATTGATATGAAAAAGTCGCTCATTGACGTTATCGCCCGTAAAAAAACAGACAGCACAATAAAAGAAGACATTCGTTTAGCGACGCAATCCCTTCAGGCTGAACCTGCCAAAACTCTTGAAATAACGAGAGAATTACTGGCACAGGGTGTTGAAAATCCAGAGTTATGGGTGCTGATGTCGAAAGCCTACCAACGGTTAGGCGCTTTTGCAGAAGCAGAAAGCTGCATCAATACGGCGCTGGGAAAAGATCCCTATGGAAGTGATGCCGTCTATACCAAAGCCGATCTGCTTTATCTTTCAGAGCGTTCAGAAGAAGCGGTTGACTATCTTAATGCTGTCATTAATTCTGGCAACTGTACCAGAGATCAGCGGATACTGTCACTGCAGGCGCTGTTGTCATTGAAACTGAAACGTTATGATCAGGCTGACCAATTATATCAGCGACTGGTTAAAGACTACCCTGGAAATTGGCTCTACTGGAATAACCTGGGATTAATCAAGGCGGAACTCATCCAGTTTGAGGAAATGAACGAGGCTTACCGTAGGAGCTGTAACCTTAGCAAAGAAAATCCGCTACCTTATTTTAATCGTATTATTAGTTTACATTATCATCCGGAAAAAACAGCCGAACAACTCCTTGAGCTGTGTAAAGCCTGGCAGCTAAAATTTGCTTATAAAAAGCCGTCTCGTGCGATTGCCAAAGATAAAACTCACAATAAACGTTTGCGCATTGGCCTTATATCCGATGGATTCCGGGTGCATCCGGTTGGAAATATGATTACAGTAGGGCTGTCGCACGTGTCTTCATCACAAATTGAGTTCTATGCCTACAGTACGGCCAATAATGAAGACCATGTTACGCAGAGAATCAAACAGATTTGTGCAAAATGGCAGGCTGTTGGTGGTATAAGTGAAGATGCATTGAATGATCTTATTCGTGATGATGGCATTGATATTCTCTTTGATTTAAGTGGTTACAATAGCGGTAGCCGCGTACAAACCATACTAATGGCTCCCGCACCTGTGCAGATCAAATGGGTAGGTGGTTTAATCAGTACTACAGGTGTGGAGAGTATGGATTATCTGCTTAGCGATAATATTGAAACTCCGGAAGGGGCGGATGGGCTATATACCGAAAAGTTGATCAGGCTGCCGAACGATTATATTTGTTACGATCCACCTCCTTACTTACCACCTGTAAATAGTGCACCGGTGAATGCTAATGGATATATCACTTTTGGCTGCTTCAATTATGGTTCAAAAATTAACGATGTCATACTGTCCCAGTGGGCAGTAATTCTGCATCAGGTTCCGCAGTCACGCTTGTTCCTGAAAAGTGCTAACTTTGGAAGTGAACAGCTTTGCGAATATGTATTTAGTGCATTAGAATCACTAGGTATTACTCGTGACCGGGTAAGAATCGAAGGTGAATCAATGCATAAGGCATTGTTGGCAAGTTATAACGATGTCGATATTGCCCTTGACCCTTGGCCTTATTCCGGCGGGTTAACAACCTGCGAAGCGTTAGCAATGGGTGTACCTGTTGTTACTCTACCTGGCCCTACGTTTGCCGGACGCCACTCTGCTTCTCATTTAGTGAATGCTGGATTAAAGGAGTTGGTCGCAAATGATTGGGAGCAATATATCAATATTACCGTAGGGTTGACTAAGGATATTGAGAGTCTCAATATTATTCGTAACAACTTGCGTAATATATTTTTATCTTCACCCGTCTGTGATGGCAAGCTGTTTGCTAAACATTTTACTGATGCGATGCGTGCTGTGTGGCAGCGTTACTGTGATAATAAAGCACCCGCAGCGTTAACGTTGAGCAATGATGCAGAGCCATATTTCCATGATGACCATAAGCCGATTGAATTGCAGCATGCATCGTCAATGGAAACATCATTCCAATTTCATTTAGGTAGCAAGGTATTTATGCTAGATTATGGGGCAGGCCTTGCTACTGGTGACCAGTTTATCAACCTGACTGAGTTGAATGGGTTTCGATTTTTTATTCTGGATCTTATTGGTAAGATTGAAGAAAAACATTTACCTCTTCGGCGGAAAGATATTCAGCATATCCCATTACATGCATTGGGCGATGGGGAGAATGTACACGTCTATATGTGTCTGGATAATAATAACAGTAGCGATCTCAAGCCATTGCCAGCCAATGGCATCGAATCAAACGTAATGTCTGAGCGAAAAGTTATCGCCAAGATTAATGTCCCGAGTACAAAGCTCGATACTATCGAGGGATTGGACACTGTCGAATGGATGGTGTTGGATAATAAATTTAATATTGCCCAAGTGTTTAAATATGGGCGACGCGTACTAAGTACATGCCTGGTCATTGACATCTGCCTTGCCTTGAATGAGACTCATGAAGATCAACTGTCATTGAGTGAAATTAACAAGACGTTAAAGGAGTTGGGTTTCTATTTCCACGCGTTTCCAAATATTCAGGTTGCACAAGCGGTAGAAATAGGAACAGAGACAAAGTTACGTTCATCAAGAATGGTGACGGCACACGGCCTTTGGTTGCCTAATGAGGAACGGCTTGCCGCCTTAAACACAGAGCAGCGTGAAAAACTGGCGTTTATACTACATATGGTTTACGGCTTACATGATGTAGTTCTACAACTGTTGCAAGCTGAGTCGCAGGAACGGGCAGATTCATATGTTACTGAGATTCTGTCTTACCAAAAATTAGCATCAGACGATAAAAATGAACCGCAAAACCATTCGCTACCGCAGAAACTTATTGTCAGTTTAACGTCGTGGCATAAGCGTTTTAGTACGCTCCATATGACACTGGAGTGCCTGTTAAAGCAGACGGTAAAAGCCGATGAGATCATTTTGTGGCTTGCTGAATCTGAGCGTCATTTTGTACCTGATAATGTCCTGGCACTCGCTGCTAAAGGGATTAAAATAAAATATTGTGAGGATATTAAGTCGTATAAAAAGATAGTCCCTGCATTGATTGCTGAACCTAATGCCTTCATTGTGACGGCTGATGATGATTTATCATATCACCCTGAATGGCTGGAAACGCTGGTTGCTGCGTGGGATGGCGATTATAAAACAGTTGTCGCACATCGAGCACATAAGATCCGTCTTAATGACAAAGGTATTCCTGTTCCATACAATCAATGGAACTGGAATTATAATGATTCATCTGACCATTCAAATTTGATTTTTCCGACCACAGGATTCGGTACCTTATATCCGCCTCATTGTTTCCATCAGGATGTTGTTAATAAGTCGCTATTTGAGAAGTTATCTTTAAATGCTGATGATGTTTGGCTGTTCTGGATGTGCCGTTTAAATGGTGTTAAATTCAACGTGGTTGGCGGCAATATGGTTCAGGGTGAATGGAAAGGAACATCAGAAGAAGGACTATGGCGTACAAATCTGTTAAAAGGTGAAAATGATAAATATATCAAAAATATGATTTCGCATTATGGGTTCGCTGCTGAAGAAACATCGACTATTATTCGTCGTCAGGCATCTAATGCTCATGCTAAAAATTCGCCTCAAAATGAGGTGCTGGAATTTAATCATTCCTCTCAATATTGGGACGATCGTTATAGATTAAAAGGTAACTCTGGGGCGGGTTCTTACGGCCGGTTGGCAGATTTTAAGGCCAAAATAATCAATGATTTTGTTACGTCAGAACAAATTCAATCCGTGATCGAGTTTGGCTGTGGAGATGGTAACCAATTATCATTATCTAACTATCCTCGCTATATGGGGTTTGATGTTTCTGAACATGCGCTGCAGATTTGCAAAAAAAGATATGTTAACGATGCTACCAAAACATTTTATCCTGTTAGTGAATGGAACAATCAGCAAGCAGAGTTAGCGCTGTCGCTTGATGTTATATACCATCTTATTGAGGATAGTATATTTGAAAAATATATGATAACGCTTTTCTCCGCTTCATCACGATTTGTTATAGTGTATGCCTCTAATGATGAGGGATATAATAATTCCATCTCGAAGTATGATCAGCATGTGTATCATCGTAAATTTACAAATTGGGTAGAAAAAAATATGGGCGGGACCTATACTTTCCATAAATTTATACCTAATAAATATCCATTTGACTTTAAAGATACTTTGAACACGTCGTTTGCTGATTTCTATGTCTACCGCCGTTGCGAAATGTAAAAAATAGCTCTGGGCGCATTTGATATGACTTCAAATGCGCTTCATTTTTCGACATGCTTAGCTAAACATTTTATGGTCATAGGACATGCCGGTTACTCTAGTCGCTACATCTGGCGTCCCGCCCGGTCAAGCGATCGCGAACAGGTAGGGGGAATGACTCCCAAATGAGGGTGACTTTTGCCTAAAATCCACGTAGGTAACGCTGGTGTTAGCCAAATAACCCACCTTTTCTTCCCCTATTCATCCGATTAAAACCCCTCCAGAATCGGATAATCATGCCGATAACTCATTTAACGCAGGGCTGTTTATCGTGAATTCAATGTATACCGCTGAAGGTGTAATGGATAAACACTCGTTGTGGCAACGTTATGTACCGCTAGTGCGTCACGAAGCATTGCGCCTGCAGGTGCGTTTGCCGGCGAGTGTGGAACTGGACGATCTGCTACAGGCGGGCGGTATCGGGTTATTGAATGCAGTTGACCGATATGACGCTCTGCAAGGAACGGCATTTACCACTTACGCAGTGCAGCGTATTCGTGGCGCGATGCTGGACGAATTGCGCAGCCGCGATTGGGTGCCGCGCAGCGTTCGGCGTAACGCCCGCGAAGTAGCGCAGGCGATGGGGCAGCTGGAGCAGGAGTTAGGCCGTAACGCAACGGAAACTGAAGTTGCACAGCGGCTCAATATTTCTGTGGAAGAGTATCGTCAGATGTTGCTCGACACCAATAATAGCCAACTCTTCTCCTATGACGAGTGGCGTGAAGAGCATGGCGATAGCATTGAGCTGGTGACCGACGATCACCAGCAGGAGAACCCGTTACATCAGCTATTGGAGAGTAATCTCCGCCATCGCGTGATGGAGGCGATCGAAGCCTTGCCGGAGCGTGAGCAGCTGGTATTGACGCTCTACTACCAGGAAGAGCTGAATCTCAAAGAGATCGGCGCGGTGCTGGATGTTGGAGAGTCGCGGGTCAGCCAGCTCCATAGCCAGGCCATTAAACGCTTACGTACCAAACTGGGTAAGTTATAGGCAGCAATGCGTGCTGCCTGAACGATGTCGCACAACGTATTGACAACCAGGAGTTATCATGACGGTGCTACAAGTAAAAAGACGGCCACTAAGCCGCTACCTTAAAGACTTCAAACACAGCCAGACGCATTGCGCCCATTGCCATAAACTGCTCGACCGCATCACGCTGGTGCGTCGGGGCGAAATCGTCAACAAAATTGCTATCTCGCGCCTCGACACGCTTCTGGACGAAGCGGGCTGGGAGCAGGAGCAGAAAGAGTGGGTAGCACTGTGCCGCTTCTGCGGTGATTTGCACTGCAAAGAGCAGAGCGACTTTTTTGATATTATCGGTTTTAAGCAGTATCTGTTTGAGCAAACAGAGATGAGCCATGGCACGGTGCGTGAGTACGTGGTGCGCCTGCGTCGTCTTGGCAATCATCTTACCGCCCACCGCATCACCTATGACCAGCTCGAAGACGGTTTTCTGGATGAAGTTCTGGAACCGTGGCTGCCCACCACCAGCACCAATAATTACCGGATCGCCCTGCGCAAATATGCGCAATTCAAAGCCCAGTCGCACTTTATGGCCAGTCAGAAAATCGCTTCCGGCGCAACTTCTGATATATATTAAAAGTGAATAATATGTAGCGTACAGGTGTTTGTACCTTGTGGGTCAGCACCTTACACTACCCGCAATCTATTATCATATTCGGGGTAACTATGAAATTAGCACTTTTGGGTCGTCAGGCGCTGATGGGTGTGATGGCTGTTGCGCTGATGGCAGGCGTGAGCGCGAAGTCTTTCGCCGACGAAGGCCTGCTGAATAAAGTAAAAGAGCGCGGTACGCTGCTGGTGGGGCTGGAAGGAACCTATCCGCCGTTCAGCTACCAGGGCGATGACGGCAAGCTTACCGGCTTTGAAGTGGAGTTCGCGAACGAGCTGGCGAAACACCTCGGCGTGAAAGCCTCGCTGAAGCCGACCAAGTGGGACGGTATGCTGGCCTCGCTGGACTCTAAACGTATCGACGTGGTGATCAACCAGGTCACTATCTCCGACGAGCGTAAGAAGAAATATGACTTCTCTACCCCTTACACCGTCTCCGGCATCCAGGCGCTGGTGAAGAAGGGTAATGAGGGCGGGATTAAAACCGCTGCCGATCTGAAAGGTAAAAAGGTGGGCGTCGGTCTGGGTACCAACTATGAAGAGTGGTTGCGCCAGAACGTGCAGGGCGTGGATATCCGTACCTATGATGATGACCCGACCAAATACCAGGATCTGCGCGTAGGCCGTA
>NZ_DAMACX010000034.1:38306-50766 GCF_031998825.1 Pseudescherichia sp. | reverse complement strand
CAGTTGACTTTTAATCAATTGGTCGCAGGTTCGAATCCTGCACGACCCACCAATTAAATATTCAGGCAGCACCCGGAAGGGTCGTTAGCTCAGTTGGTAGAGCAGTTGACTTTTAATCAATTGGTCGCAGGTTCGAATCCTGCACGACCCACCAATTTCAACATAAAGAATAGATGTTGAACGTGAAGGATAACGTTGCTTTCGCAACGGCCCGAAGGGCGAGGCGAAGCCGAGTCATCCTGCACGACCCACCAATGTAAAAAAGCGCCCTAAAGGCGTTTTTTTGCTTTCTGCGATATGACGCCGCCCGACGTACCCATCTCACGCCTATTTATTGTGACTTTTCCTCTGCGATCCGCTATCTTGTTTAGTATACAAAACACAAATGCCTTATCCTTGGTCAGACACAGCAGGTATGGGCGTTATTGTTAAGTCAGCAAAACGAGAAAGCATGATGAGCGTAATGTTTGATCCTGAAACCGCGATCTACCCCTTCCCGCCTAAGCCGCGCCCGCTGAGCCTCGACGAAAAAGCGTTTTATCGCGAAAAAATTAAAAGGCTGCTCAAAGAACGCGATGCGGTCATGGTGGCCCACTACTATACCGATCCGGAGATCCAGCAGCTTGCCGAGGAGACCGGAGGCTGCATCTCCGATTCGCTGGAGATGGCGCGATTCGGTGCCAAACATCCTGCTTCTACGCTGCTGGTGGCGGGGGTGCGTTTTATGGGCGAGACCGCTAAGATCCTCAGTCCAGAAAAAACCATTCTGATGCCAACGCTCGATGCCGAGTGTTCTCTCGATCTTGGCTGTCCTATCGAAGAGTTCAGCGCCTTCTGCGATGCGCACCCGGATCGCACCGTCGTGGTCTACGCCAACACCTCCGCCGCCGTTAAGGCCCGCGCAGACTGGGTGGTCACCTCCAGCATCGCCGTCGAGCTGATTGAGCATCTGGATAGCCTCGGGGAGAAGATCATCTGGGCGCCGGATCGCCATCTCGGCAGCTACGTGCAGAAGCAGACCGGGGCGGACATCCTTTGCTGGCAGGGGGCATGCATCGTCCATGACGAGTTTAAAACCCAGGCGCTGGCGCGTATGAAAGCGCTCTATCCTAATGCCGCCGTTCTCGTCCACCCGGAGTCACCGCAGGCGGTGGTGGATATGGCGGACGCCGTTGGCTCCACCAGCCAGCTGATCAATGCGGCTAAAACGCTGCCGCACCCGCAGCTCATTGTCGCCACCGATCGCGGTATCTTTTACAAAATGCAGCAGGCCGTACCGGGGAAAGAGCTGCTGGAAGCGCCTACCGCCGGCGAGGGTGCAACCTGCCGCAGCTGCGCGCACTGCCCGTGGATGGCCATGAATGGCCTTCAGGCTATCGCTGAGGGGCTGGAGAAGGGTGGGTCAATGCATGAGATCCAGGTAGATGCAAAACTGCGTGAGGGAGCGCTGCTGCCGCTTAACCGGATGCTGGATTTTGCCGCGACGCTACGCTGATTACGCGCGAGCCAATAACGGCTATGATTGTTAAGACAATTTCACTTTTTGATACGCGGGGCAAAAATGGATTTTTTTAGTACGCAGAATATCCTGGTTCACATTCCGCTGGGGCATGGCGGCTACGATCTCTCCTGGATCGAAGCGGTAGGAACCCTTGCCGGGCTGCTGTGCATCTGGCTCGCCAGCCTGGAGAAGATCAGTAACTACGCTTTTGGCTTAATCAACGTGACGCTGTTTGCAGTGATCTTTTTCCAGATCCAGCTCTACGCTAGCCTGCTGCTGCAGCTCTTCTTCTTTGCGGCTAACATCTATGGCTGGTATGCATGGTCGCGACAAACGACGCAGAACGAGGCCGTGCTGCAAATCCGCTGGCTGCCGCGTGGTAAGGCGATAGTCTGGCTGGTTATCTGCGCCCTGGCGATTGGCCTAATGACTCTGTTTATCGATCCGGTGTTCACTTTCCTGACCCGTATTGCGGTCTCTATTATGCAGGCGCTGGGTTTAAACGTGGCGATGCCTGAGCTGCAACCTGATGCCTTCCCGTTCTGGGACTCCTGTCTGATGGTATTGTCAATTGTGGCCATGGTGCTGATGACCCGTAAGTACGTTGAGAACTGGCTACTGTGGGTCGTCGTTAACGTCATTAGCGTGGTGATCTTTGCCCTGCAGGGCGTTTACGCCATGTCGCTGGAGTACCTGATCCTCACCTTTATTGCGCTGAACGGCAGTCGGATGTGGATAAACAGCGCGCGGGAACGAGGCTCACGCGCGCTGGCAGGCTAGTGGTGATGGTGAGCGTGGCCGGAGGGCAGGGTATTGAGATTGCACTCCGGCCCGTTACAGGGGCGGTACTCCATCTGAATCGTCACGTGTGAGATCGCATAGTGATGGATTAAAAAGTGCTGGATACGCTCCAGCAGCGCATCGTGATCGTGCGGGGGGATCACCTGTACGTGAAGAGTCATCACCGACTTCTCCCCCACCGTCCAGACGTGCACATGGTGCACGTCGCGCACCTCCGGGATATCACGGCGCAGATGGCGGCGCAGCGCGGCGATATCGAGCGATACCGGTGCTCCCTCCAGCAGTTCATTCACGCTCTCTTTAAGCAGCTTCCAGGCGCTGCGTAGCACCAGACAGGAGACCAGCACCGACAGGATCGGGTCGACCGGCGTCCAGCCTGTCCAAAGGATTACCAGCGCAGCAATAATGGCTCCCACGGAGCCGAGCAGATCGCCCAGGACATGCAGCGCTGCCGCCCGCACGTTTAGATTCTTCTCTTCGCTACCGCGATGCAGGATCCAGAATGAAACGATATTAGCCACCAGGCCTGCCACGGCGATACTCAGCATGGCAAAGCCCGCCACCGGCTGGGGATGGTAGAAACGCACAATCGCTTCCCAGACGATCCAAAAGGTAATGACGACCAGCGCCAGGGCGTTAACAAATGCCGCCAGGGTGGTGAGCCGTAGCCAGCCGAAGGTGCGTTGCCCACTCGGCGGACGGCGGGCAAAACGCACGGCCAGCAGAGCGAAGAGCAGGGCAGCGGCATCGGTAAGCATGTGACCCGCATCGGCCAGCAGGGCCAGCGAGCCGGAGAGCAGGCCGCCAACAACCTCGACCACCATAAACAGGGCGGTGACGCTAAAGGCTAACAGCAGTCGACGGGCATTGCCGTCATGATGTTCAGAAGTGGGAGCATGTGAATGGTGATGCGCCATGAGTGTCATTCCATTTAATGTATTCTCAGCGACTTACATCATTACAGATTTTTATTTCCTCGCCACAAAAAAATAAGGAGAGCCTAAGCTCTCCTCATCATGCATAACAGCGTAATTACTGTGAAGTACCGTCGGTTTTGGTATCAACATCGTTGTTCATACCGTCACCGGTTTCGACTTTTTTATTCACGTCCGGGCAGCGGCCATCTTTACACATGCTGTTTTTATGGATGTCATCTTTATCCATATGCTGACCGTCGGCGCTGGTGGAAGCCCCGCCGTTCGGATGCAGCATGGTACCGCTAGTGGTACCGGTAGAACCCGTGGTGTTAGTGCCGTTAGAGCCGGTTGCTGCGTTGGTGTTGCCGGTATTGATATTGTCATTGCTAACATTATTCGGCGGCAGATTTTCTTTAGCGCCCGGTGCTACCGCGCCAGCGTCTGCAGCGGCATTCGCTGCACCGTTTGCTGCTGCGAATGCTGCACCGCTAGCAAGAGTTAAAGTAGTCGTCAGTAAAATTGTGGCCAGTTTATTCATTTTCATAATCGTGCTCCTGTTCTCGTCATTACATTGGATAGCGATATCCAACAGTGCAGATGCGAAACGGAATATTCGCTCAGTAGTGAAAGATGCCGAATCCCACCAAAAAGGCAGAATGGAATCTGGATAAAAAATAAAAACAAAGTGGTTACAGGTAAAAAGTGTAGTCACGTTGCCCGTGTTCGCTAGCCACTAACCCTTTTTTATCACTTTTCAAGAATATTCCGTATCGAGTGTAAAAGTGCGTTTACACTTCCTGACGGAGCCGTTAGATTGGAGGGATTGCACTCACAGACATAAGTATGGCAAACGCTGGAACGATCATGAATTATCAGAACGACGATTTACGTATTAAAGAGATTAATGAACTGTTACCCCCGGTCGCGCTGCTGGAGAAATTCCCGGCGACGGAGACCGCAGCCAATACGGTTTCTCATGCCCGTAAGGCTATCCATAAAATCCTCAAAGGCAGCGACGATCGTCTGCTGGTGGTGATTGGGCCCTGCTCAATTCACGATCCGGCGGCGGCCAAAGAGTATGCCGCACGCCTGCTGACCCTGCGTGAAGAGCTGAAGGGCGAGCTTGAGATCGTCATGCGCGTCTATTTTGAAAAGCCGCGCACCACCGTGGGCTGGAAAGGGCTGATTAACGATCCGCATATGGATAACAGCTTCCAGATCAACGATGGCCTGCGCATCGCCCGTAAGCTGCTGCTGGAGATCAACGACAGCGGCCTGCCTGCGGCGGGGGAATTCCTCGATATGATCACCCCGCAGTACGTTGCCGACCTGATGAGCTGGGGAGCAATTGGCGCGCGCACGACCGAGTCTCAGGTGCACCGGGAGCTGGCGTCCGGGCTATCCTGTCCGGTAGGCTTCAAAAATGGTACCGATGGCACCATCAAGGTGGCGATTGATGCTATCAACGCTGCTGGCGCACCGCACTGCTTCCTCTCCGTCACCAAGTGGGGCCACTCGGCGATTGTGAACACCAGCGGTAACGGCGACTGCCATATCATCCTGCGCGGCGGCAAAGAGCCGAACTACAGCGCGAAGCACGTTGCGGAGGTGAAGCAGGGGCTGGAAAAAGCCGGACTGGCACAGCAGGTGATGATTGACTTCAGCCATGCTAACTCCAGCAAGCAGTTTAAAAAGCAGATGACCGTAGGTGAGGACGTTTGTCAGCAGATTGCTGGCGGCGAGAAAGCGGTGATTGGCGTGATGATTGAGAGCCATCTGGTTGAGGGCAGTCAGAGCCTGGAGAGCGGTGAGCCGCTGGTCTATGGCAAGAGCGTGACGGATGCCTGTATCGGCTGGGAAGATACCGACGCTATTCTGCGTCAGCTGGCTAACGCGGTGAAAGCGCGTCGCGGTTAAGAATAGTGCCCGGCAGCAGCGTGCCGCCGGGCATTCTTAAATTACTTCGCTTTACCCTGGTTCGCTACTGCCGCCGCTTTTGCAGCGATTTCGTCAGCGTTGCCCAGATAGTAGTGTTTGATCGGCTTGAAGTTTTCGTCGAACTCATACACCAGCGGCACGCCGGTCGGAATGTTCAGCTCAAGGATCTCATCTTCACCCATATTGTCGAGGTACTTCACCAGCGCACGCAGGGAGTTACCGTGTGCGGCAATGATCACGCGCTCACCGCTTTTCAGGCGCGGCAGAATAGTTTCGTTCCAGTAAGGAATTACGCGATCGATGGTCAGCGCCAGGCTCTCGGTCAGCGGCAGCTCCTGCTCGGTCAGGGATGCGTAACGCGGATCGTGGCCCGGGAAGCGCTCATCGTCTTTGGTCAGCGCTGGCGGGGTCACCGCGAAGCCGCGACGCCACTGCTTAACCTGCTCGTCACCGTACTTCTCAGCGGTTTCGGCTTTGTTCAGGCCCTGCAGCGCACCGTAGTGACGCTCGTTCAGTTTCCAGGACTTCTCTACCGGCAGCCAGGCCTGATCGAGTTCATCAAGGACGTTCCACAGGGTGTGGATGGCGCGTTTCAGCACGGAAGTGTAGGCAAAATCAAAGCTGAAGCCTTCGTCTTTCAGCAGCTTACCTGCTGATTTCGCTTCGCCTACGCCTTTTTCGGACAGGTCAACGTCGTACCAGCCGGTGAAGCGGTTTTCGTTGTTCCACTGGCTTTCGCCATGACGAACCAGAACGAGCTTAGTAACAGCCATACTCTCTCCTTAATAAACCTGATTGAATGATAACAATTCTCATTATATTGCCGTGGCGACGCCAGCGGCAACGCATAACCATTACCATAGCGAAAATAGTGGCGCAGTGTAAGGTACTTGTGAAATCGGGGTTAGGATTTTGTCGGTAAACGATGCTTATTTCAGCAGGATGGGCAAAAAAAAGCCCGCGTTACAGATAATGATTAAAAGATATTAAAATGAAAAAGGCTCCTGTTGGAGCTTTTCGTTTGTGATGCAAGCGAGTAATTAAAGAGGTTTGAAGACGACTTCGCCTTTGCGCTCAGCATCAGCTTTAGCAGTCATGAAACGTTTCATCATCTCGACTTTGCCATCATGGATCGCTTTAAAATCACTCTTACCCTTAGTTTGGGTAGTTTTGTGTCCGAATCGCATAAGCTGCTCCGTCAGTGATGTAAGTCAGGCCCCGGGTTCGAGTTAGCCTCTTCACATATCTTTCATATGTGGGAATAAGCTCTTCGCGTTCAGCTGCGAAGTATAAAATTTGTATGCCCTCATTTTCAGCAACTCTGACCATGAAGTCAACTAACGTACCGTAGAGATACTGAAGTTCAGAAATATTTAGATTAAATGAACCTTTAGGTTTAGCAAACATGTTAACAGGCTCTTCACCTTCAAAGGGTTCCTCAATTTGCTCCTGCTGCCTTTCAAGTTGCACAATGTCTGCAAAACTCACTACAGATACGTATAAGGTAAACACATCTTCACCGAGCATGTGATGCATCGTTTCAGCTGCAACAGGGTCTAATGAAGGTGGGCAAAAGACTAGTCGGTACTGAGCTTTACGGGTTGCTTTAGCAGAAAACGTAAACTCTATATCAAGATATGATAGTTCACCAAACGATGCTAAGCCCGGTGTAACTAACCTATGTGAGTGCATCTACCCCCAGTTCCTTATTATTAGCTCCTATAACTGTCATTTTACTCTGCCCGCCTGATTGGTTTACTACACAAAATGCGTTTCGAAAGGAACATATCTGTTATGGAGAGATGAACAAAAAATGCCAGTCAGCGTTAACTAACCGGCATTATTCGTTAGAGCAGATGCCGCAACTACTGCGGAATAAACTGATATTCGGTGACGCTCACGTACTCTGCGCCAGGGCGGAGGATAGCGTCAGGCTGCGGATACTCTGGATGATTCGGGCTATCCGGCAGGAACTCGCTCTCCAGGGCCAGCCCTTGATACGCGCTGTACTCGCCCTGCTCGCGGGCAGGTGTCCCCTCCAGATAGTTACCGGAGTAGAACTGCAGCGCTGGAGCCGTGGTGTAGACGCTCATTTGAAGCTTCCTGTCCGCCGACCAGAGGTGCGCCGCAGGCTGGCCGGCATCGCCCTTCGCCTGGAGCAGGAAAGCGTGATCGTACCCCTTCACCTTCTGCTGATCGTCGTCCTGGAGAAAATCGTCCGCGATGGTTTTCGGCTGGCGGAAGTCGAAGCTGGTGCCTTCAACCGCCTTCAGCGCCTGATACGGGATCCCCGTTTCATCCACCGGCAGATACGCATCGGCCAGCAGCTGAAGCTGATGATCGCGCACGTCCGACTGCACGCCGTTAAGGTTAAAGTAGGCGTGGTTGGTCAGGTTTACCGGGCAGGGTTTATCCACGGTGGCGCGATACTCGATCGAGATGCGGTTATCCTCTGTGAGACGGAAGAGGGCGCTGGCATTCAGGTTACCAGGGTAACCCTGGTCGCCGTCGGGGGAGCTCAGGCTCAGCAGCGCTTCGCTGTCATTCTTACGCACAATACGCCAGCGGCGCTTATCAAAGCCTTCCGGCCCGCCGTGGAGCTGGTTTTCACCCTGGCTCGGCAGCAGCGAGTAGCTCTGCCCATCAAGCGTGAAGCGGCTTTTAGCGATGCGGTTGGCGTAGCGGCCTACCGATGCGCCCAGATAGGCGGTCTGCTCCACGTAGCGCTGGGGGGTATTGCAGCCCAGCAGCGTTTCACGTACCGAGCCGTCCGACATCGGCACGCGAGCAGAGAGCAGAGTTGCGCCCCAGTCCATCAGGGTAACCACCATCCCCGCGCCGTTGCGCAGGGTGATTAGACGGTATGCCAGCCCGTCCGGGGCCAGCGCAGGGGTTTCGTTTAGCACTGTCCGGCCCCCTCTGATGCTTTGCAGACGTAGAAGGTCTCTTTGATGCCGGTTTTGGCCTCATACTGTGCCGCCACGGCCTCTTGCACCTGCGGAACCAGATCTTCCGGCACCAGCGCCACGATGCAGCCGCCGAAGCCGCCGCCGGTCATGCGCACGCCGCCTTTGTCGCCGATGGTCTCTTTCACAATCTCCACCAGGGTGTCGATCTGCGGCACGGTGATCTCGAAATCATCGCGCATAGAGGCGTGGGACGCCGCCATCAGCTCGCCCATCCGCTGCAGATCGCCTTTTTCCAGCGCGTCGGCCGCTTCCACGGTGCGCTGGTTCTCGGTCAGCACATGGCGAACGCGTTTAGCGACGAGCGGATCCAGCTCATCAGCCACGGTGTTGAACTGCTCCAGAGAGACGTCGCGCAGGGCAGGCTGCTGGAAGAAGCGCGCCCCGGTTTCACACTGCTCGCGGCGGGTGTTGTATTCGCTGCCGACCAGGGTACGTTTGAAGTTGCTGTTGATGATGATCACCGCCACGCCCTGCGGCATGGATACCGCGCGGGTGCCCAGCGTGCGGCAGTCGAGCAGCAGAGCGTGATCCTTTTTGCCCAGGGCAGAGATCAGCTGGTCCATGATGCCACAGTTACAGCCAACAAACTGGTTCTCCGCCTCCTGACCGTTGAGGGCGATCTGCGCCCCGTCCAGCGGCAGGTGATAGAGCTGCTGGAAGACGGTACCCACGGCAACCTCCAGCGAGGCCGACGAACTTAGGCCTGCACCCTGCGGCACGTTGCCGCTGATCACCAGATCCGCGCCGCCGAAGCTTTTGTCGCGGTTGAGCAGATGCTTCACCACGCCGCGGACATAGTTTGACCACTGCTGAGTATCGTGCGCGAGTATCGGCGCATCGAGAGAGAACTCGTCGGTCTGGTTGTCGTAGTCGGCGGCGATAACGCGCACGGTACGATCCGTACGCGGCGCGGCGCTGATCACCGTCTGGTAGTCGATGGCGCACGGCAGCACGAAGCCGTCGTTGTAGTCGGTATGCTCGCCGATCAGGTTGACACGACCCGGAGCCTGAAACGTGTGCGTGGCAGGGTAGCCGAACTTCTCAGCAAACAGAGATTGCGTTTTTTCTTTCAGACTCATGGTTAAACTCCTGATTCGCGAAAATGGATATCACTCACCGCCCGCAGGCGCTCGGCGGCCTGTTCCGCCGTGAGATCGCGCTGGGTCTCCGCCAGCATCTCGTAGCCGACCATAAACTTGCGTACCGTCGCGGAGCGCAGCAGCGGCGGGTAGAAGTGGGCGTGCAGCTGCCAGTGTGAATTCTCTTCGCCGTTAAACGGTGCCCCGTGCCAGCCCATGGAGTAGGGGAAGGAGCACTGGAACAGGTTGTCATAGCGGCTGGTTAATTTTTTCAGGGCCAGAGCGAGGTCGCTGCGCTGGTCGTCGTTGAGATCGGTAATGCGCAGCACCGGGGCTTTCGGCAGCAGCAACGTCTCAAACGGCCATGCTGCCCAGTAGGGTACCACCGCCAGCCAGTGCTCGGTCTCGACTACGGTACGGCTGCCGTCGGCCTGCTCGCGCTTCACATAGTCCAGCAGCATCGGCGAACCGTTGGCCGCAAAATAGTCCCGCTGCAGGCGATCTTCCCGCTCAATCTCATTAGGCAGGAAGCTATTGGCCCACACCTGGCCGTGGGGATGCGGATTAGAGCAGCCCATAGCCGCGCCTTTATTCTCGAACACCTGCACCCACGGGTAGGTCTCACCCAGTTCGGCGGTCTGCGCCTGCCAGGTCTGGACGACCTCTTCCAGCGCCGGGAGGCTCAGCTCCGGCAGGGTTTTGCTGTGATCCGGCGAGAAGCAGATCACCCGGCTAACGCCGCGGGCGCTCTGGCAACGCATCAGGGGATCGTCGCTCTCCGGTGCGTCTGGCGTATCGCTCATCAGCGCGGCAAAGTCGTTGGTGAACACGAAGGTGCCGGTGTAGTTCGGGTTTTTATCGCCGGTGACGCGCGTGTTGCCTGGGCAAAGGAAGCAATCCGGATCGTGCGCTGGCAGCGTCTGCTGGGACGGGGTCTCCTGCGCACCCTGCCACGGACGCTTAGCGCGATGGGGTGAAACCAGAACCCACTGACCGGTCAGCGGATTGTAACGGCGATGAGGGTGGTCGACCGGGTTAAACTGTGTCATAGGATCCTCCTTAATCCGCATAGCCCTGCGGGTGGCGGGACTGCCAGCGCCAGGTATCCTGCGCCATCTCATCAAGAGAGCGGGTTACGCGCCAGTTCAGCTCTTTGTCGGCGCGGCTGGCGTCGGCCCAGTAGGCGGGCAGATCGCCTTCGCGGCGCGGGGCAAAGTGGTAGTTAATCGGTTTGCCGCAGGCTTTGCTGAAGGCGTTTACTACGTCCAGCACGCTGCTGCCAACGCCTGCGCCAAGGTTATAGATATGCACCCCGGCTTTACCTGCCAGCGTCTGCATAGCGGCAACGTGGCCGTCGGCCAGATCCATGACGTGGATATAGTCGCGCACGCCGGTGCCGTCTTCGGTGGGGTAGTCGTTGCCAAAGATAGCCAGCGACTCGCGACGGCCTACCGCCACCTGGGCGATGTAGGGCATCAGGTTATTTGGGATACCCTGCGGGTCTTCACCCATGTCGCCCGATGGATGCGCACCTACCGGGTTGAAGTAGCGCAGCAGGGCGATGCTCCACGCCGGATCGGCTTTTTGCAGATCGGTAAGGATCTGCTCCACCATCAGCTTGCTCTTGCCGTAGGGGCTTTGCGGCGTGCCGGTTGGGAAGCTCTCCACGTACGGGATCTTCGGCTGGTCGCCGTAGACGGTTGCCGATGAGCTAAAGATAAGGTTTTTGACGTTAGCCGCGCGCATAGCAGCGATCAGCCGCAGGGTGCCGTTAACGTTGTTATCATAATACTCCAGCGGCTTCGTCACGGATTCACCCACGGCCTTCAGGCCAGCAAAGTGGATCACCGTATCGATCGCATGATCGTGCAGCACTTCGGTAAGCAGTGCTTCGTTACGGATATCGCCCTCGATAAAGGTAGCGGCTTTGCCACCCAGGCGGGTAATCACTGGCAATACGCTTTGCTTACTGTTGCACAGATTGTCGAGAATAATGACGTCGTGACCGCTTTGTAACAGCTGTACGCAGGTATGACTGCCAATGTAACCGCTACCACCTGTAACCAGAACTCGCATATTTGGCTCCATTAACCCTATGTTATCTAATTACGATAGCATAACAGAGATGGAAAAAGTGTGACATGAACGAAAGTAGTGGAATCGCTTACACTAAAAGAGTACAGGGAAAATAGCGCTTTAAATGTTTTGTAAAATCAAACAATTAAAGCGTTATCATGCGCCTGGTCTGAAAAGTGTCAGCCTGATGGCTTAGGCCGGACGGTCGATCTGATAGCCGTAGCTATCTCCCTCGGGGATAAAATGCAGCCGATGGGTAATGCAGGCGGGGGCATCCTGAGCATGGTGAGAGACAAACAGCAGCTGGGTTTCTCCCTGGCCTATCAGCACATCAACAAAGCGGCGGACCAGCTGCCGATTGAGCGGATCCAAACCCTGTAACGGTTCGTCGAGGATCAGTAGGGTAGGGTGCTTGACCAGCGCCCGGACAATCAATGCCAGACGCTGCTGCCCCCATGAAAGGCTATGGAAAGGCGCGTCGGCGGTGCGGGCGTCAATACCTAAAATATCCAGCCACCCCTGGACCAGCTTCTGCTGCTTATCCGACACCGCCTGGTAGATGCCAATCGAGTCAAAATAGCCGGAAAGGATCACGTTACGCACCGTGGTGCTGACCCGGTACTCGAGATGCAGGCTGCTGCTGACGTAGCCGATATGCTTTTTGATATCCCAGATGGTCTCGCCGCTGCCCCGTCGGATGCCAAACAGCGTCAGGTCGTTGCTGTAGCCCTGGGGGTGATCGCCGGTTATCAGGTTAAGCAGCGTCGATTTACCCGCCCCGTTAGGGCCGATAATCTGCCAGTGCTCGCCGGGATTCACGGTCCAGCTCAGATGGTTAATGATGGGCCGATCGTTATAGGAGACCACGCCGTCGTTAAGCACAATGCGCGGGGCATCCGCCACCAATAGGTGATGGGCGGGGGGCGCATCCGGCGGCGGCAGAGTCATGCCTGCTAGCGTCTCGCTGTGTGCCAGCTGGGCAATCAGAGCCTGCTCCAGCAGAGCCTGCTTTGCGCCGGTCTCGCTCAGAGTGCAGTCCACCAGCACCCCGGCGTTGGCGACAAAGTCCGGGATCTCATCGAAGCGGTTAAGCACCAGCGCGAGGGTAATACCCTGGGCATTCAGCTGACCCAGCAGATCCGCCAGCTGGGCGCGGGAAGCCACGTCCAGCCCGTCAAA
>NZ_DAMACX010000034.1:0-38296 GCF_031998825.1 Pseudescherichia sp. | reverse complement strand
AGGCTCATCAAGGATTAACAGCTCGGGATCGGCCATCAGCGCCTGGCAGAGCAGGGTTTTGCGCGTTTCGCCGGTAGAGAGGTACTTAAAGCGGCGATCGAGCAGGCCGCTAATGCCGAAACGGGCGGCAAGGTCGGCGCAGCGTGCCGGGTCATTGACCTCTTCCTGGATAATCTGCGCCGTAGTACGACCAGTATCCTCTTCGCCAGGGCTGAGCAGATCGGTATTGTTCCGCTGCCACTCGTCGCTGACCAGCTTTTGCAGCTGTTCAAAAGAGAGGCGGGTGACGCGGGTAAAGGCGCTCTCCCGCGTCCCTTTCAGCAGGGTAAGCTCACCGGCCAGCGCTCTGGCGAGAGCCGATTTGCCGCTGCCGTTGGTGCCGACAAAAGCCCAGCTTTCACCGGCGCGCAGCGTAAGGTCGCTGATAGCGAGCGTGCGTGTATCGCTAAGACGAAACGTGCCTTGCGAAATATGCAATAACGACATGACGTATCCCATTTTTTGCAGCAGTAGTGCACAGAGATACGTGCTGGCGGCGGGATTGTCAATGCGCTTCGCACCCTGCGGCTTAGCAGAGGGTAGCGACGATGATCCGGTCGGCGTTGAAGTAGGCGATCGCTTCGCTCTCTGGTGCCAGCTGGTCCGCCTGCTCCCGCGCGACGGTAGCGCACAGCGTCTGCCCGTCCGGTAGGGTCATCAGCACTTCGCTCTGCGCCTCGCCGTGCTCGATATGGCTGATGCGTCCCGGCAGCTGGTTATCGGCACCGGCGGCAGCGGCGCTATCCTGGGTGATGTTCACCCACGGCGCTTTTAACAGCACCAGCACCTCTTTGCCCTCGTCCAGCCCGAGACGTTCGCCGCTGCGGGCGGTCAGGGCCACCTTCAGCCGGGTGGTGCCGTCCGCCAGCAGGATATCGACGTGCTGCTGAACCTGGGTATGATCCCGGCCGGTCACCGTGCCGAACCACTGGTTGCGGGCGCTGGTCTGCAAGGAAAAACGGGAGATGGCTGCCAGCAGGCTGTTGAGAGGCAGGGCGTCGTCGTCGCTCAGCACGTCGAAGGCTTTCTGCTGGATCTGCGCCAGCAGATCGTAGAGCTGAATCAGCCGCTGGCCGTAGCGCGTAAGCTGCGCGCCGCCGCCGCCCTTGCCGCCGGTAGCGCGGTCCACCAGGGATTGCTCGCTGAGCTGGTTCATCTCGTTGATGGCATCCCAGGCGCTTTTATAGCTGATGCCGGCGTTTTTCGCTCCCTGGCTGATGGACCCGGTCTGTTCTATCTGTTTGAGAAGGGTAATACGTCTGGGATCGGCAAACAGCCGCTGCTGGAGCCGGAGGGTAAGGAGGATTTCAGCCTGCATAGTCAATCCTTGTAAAAGGGGTATTGTGACGTAAATGGTCACGGGCGCAAAGGGCATCGCACAAAAGGGACGTGTAATTCTGCGCGACCAGGTTAGAATAATAACTTCACTATATCTGGAGTAGACCATGTTAGAGTTATTGAAAAGTCTGGTATTCGCGGTGATCATGGTACCCGTGGTGATGGCCATCATTCTGGGGGCAATCTACGGCCTCGGTGAAGTGTTCAACATTTTTTCCGGCATCGGCCACAAAGACCGGTCCAGAGAGTCCCGCTAGTTTTTAAAGACGCCCGCATCAGCGGGCGTTTTGCTATTCAAGCTTTTTTACCCGCTGCCGATATCTGTTTTACCCAGGGGTACTGCTTAAGCGGTACAAATAAACCCTGTAAAAACCCGAGGGTTATCGTTATATTACGATGTATATAACGTCACTCACAGGAGTCAGATATGGCACGTTCGGGATTACGCTTTTTAGCAGGTGCGACATTAACCCTCTCACTCACGGGCCATGCTCTGGCGGACGAGGGGAAGATCACGGTATTTGCTGCTGCGTCGCTCACTAACGCGATGCAGGATATTGCTACCGCCTATACGAAAGAGAAAAACGTCAAGGTCGTCTCGTCGTTTGCCTCCTCCTCAACGCTGGCTCGCCAGATTGAGGCCGGTGCGCCTGCCGATCTCTTTATCTCCGCCGATCAGAAGTGGATGGACTACGCGGTAGAGAAAAAAGCGATGGATACCGCCAGCCGTGAAACGCTGCTTGGCAACAGCCTGGTGGTGGTTGCGCCAAAAGCGAGCGCCCAGGGCGAGATCGCGATCAACGATAAAACCAACTGGACCAGTTTGCTGAAGGGTGGCCGTCTGGCGGTGGGCGATCCGGAGCATGTCCCGGCGGGCATCTATGCCAAAGAGGCGTTACAGAAGCTGGGCGCATGGGATACGCTGTCGCCGACGCTTGCCCCGGCAGAGGACGTGCGTGGCGCGCTGGCGCTGGTAGAGCGCAATGAAGCCCCGCTGGGCATTGTCTACGGCTCCGACGCCGTGGCCAGCAAGGGCGTGAAGGTGGTTGGCACCTTCCCGGAAGATTCACATAAAAAAGTGGAATACCCGCTGGCGATCGTCGACGGGCATAAAAACGCCACGGTTAGCGCGTTTTATGACTATCTGAAAGGCCCGCAGGCTTCTGAAATTTTTAAACGTTACGGATTTACGACGCACGAATGATATTGACCGATCCCGAATGGCAGGCGGTGTTGCTGAGCCTGAAAGTCTCCTCCCTGGCTGTCCTCTTCAGCTTGCCCTTTGGGATCTTCTTTGCCTGGCTGCTGGTACGCTGTACCTTTCCGGGCAAAGCCCTGCTCGATAGCCTGTTACATCTCCCTCTCGTTCTGCCGCCCGTGGTGGTGGGTTACCTGCTGCTCATTGCGATGGGCCGCCGGGGCTTCATCGGCGAGTGGCTCTACGACTGGTTTGGTCTCACCTTTGCCTTTAGCTGGCGCGGCGCAGTGCTGGCGGCGGCGGTGATGTCGTTCCCGCTGATGGTGCGGGCTATTCGCCTGGCGCTGGAGGGGGTTGACCTTAAGCTTGAGCAGGCGGCGCGCACCCTCGGGGCCGGGCGCTGGCGGGTCTTTATGACTATTACGCTGCCGCTGACCCTGCCGGGGATCATCGTCGGGACGGTGCTGGCCTTCGCCCGCTCCCTCGGCGAGTTTGGCGCAACCATCACCTTTGTTTCAAACATTCCCGGCGAAACGCGCACCATACCGTCGGCGATGTACACCCTGATCCAGACCCCCGGCGGTGAAAGCGCAGCGGCGCGGCTGTGCCTGATTTCGATTGTGCTGGCGCTGATTTCGCTGCTGGTGTCCGAGTGGCTGGCGCGGATCAGCCGCGAGCGGACGGGGAGGTAGACCATGTTGGAACTCGATTTTACCCAGACGCTGGGCACGCACCGGCTACGCGTCGAGGCGAATTTGCCCGCCAGCGGTATCACCGCCATTTTTGGCGTCTCCGGGGCGGGGAAAACCTCGCTGATTAACGCCGTCGGCGGCCTGACGCGCCCGCAGCAGGGGCGCATCGTGCTTAATGACCGGGTGCTGAACGATACTGAAAAGAACATCTGCCTGCCGCCGGAGAAGCGGCGGATCGGCTACGTTTTCCAGGATGCGCGTCTCTTTCCCCACTACAAGGTGCGCGGCAACCTGCGTTACGGCATGGCGAAAAGCATGGCCGGGCAGTTCGACCGGCTGGTGGCCCTGCTGGGCATCGAGCCGCTGCTCGACCGGCTGCCGGGAAGCCTCTCCGGCGGCGAGAAGCAGCGGGTGGCCATTGGCCGGGCGCTGCTCACCGCCCCTGAGCTGCTGCTGCTTGATGAGCCGCTGGCCTCGCTGGATATCCCTCGCAAGCGTGAGCTGCTGCCCTATCTGCAACGCCTGGCGCGGGAGATCAACATCCCAATGCTCTACGTCAGCCACTCGCTGGATGAGATCCTGCATCTTGCCGATAAGGTGATGGTGCTGGAGGCCGGGGAGGTGAAGGCCTTTGGCAATCTGGAGGAGATCTGGGGCAGCCGGGTAATGAACCCGTGGCTACCGCCGGAGCAGCAGAGCAGCGTGCTGAAGGTGAGCGTCCTTGAGCACCATCCGCACTATGCCATGACCGCGCTGGCGCTGGGCGATCAGCATCTGTGGGTAAATAAAATCGACAGTCCGCTACAGACCGCGCTGCGCATCCGTATTCAAGCCTCGGATGTCTCGCTGGTACTGCAGCCTCCGGTTCACAGTAGCATCCGCAATATTCTGCGGGCGAAGGTGGCCCAGTGCTATGACGATCAGGGCCAGGTCGAGGTCCAGCTTGAGGTGGGCAGCCGCACGCTCTGGGCGCGGATCAGCCCGTGGGCCAGGGATGAGCTGGGCATCAAGCCTGGCCTGTGGCTTTACGCCCAGATCAAGAGCGTCTCGATCACCACCTGATTACAGCAGGCGGGTGTAGATAAACTCGGCGATGGTATCGGTGGTATTGTCGCCAATCACCACGTCGGCGTAGGCTTTGACCTCATCCGCCGCGTTACCCATCGCGACGCCAATACCCGCGGTCTGCAGCATGCTGATATCGTTAAAGTTATCGCCAAAGGCCACCACGTCCTGCATCGACAACCCCTGGGAGGCCACCCACTGCGCCAGCCGCTTGCCTTTACTGTTACCCTGGCGAGCAATATCTACCTGATCGTGCCAGGAGCGCTCGCACTCCAGACCAAGCTGCTGCTCCACCTTAAGGGCAAAGGCGTTGAGTTTGGCATTATCCTCATCGGTAAGGGCAAACTTCCAGATGGCGTTTACCTCGCGGGCGGTTTGCGCCAGCGAATCGACCTGAGTAAAGACCGGGCGCTGCTCCGGCGGCAGCGACTGCGCCCAGTTGCGGGTGCGCAGCACGTGTCCGGTCGGCGTCTCGTAGACCATCTCATTGTCCACGTACATCAGCGCGTGAACCTGATGCTCATTGAGCATATCAATAAGTTGCAGCGCCTGGGTCACGGGGAGCGGATCGGCTTCTATGACCTTTTTTGCATGATAATCATACGAATAGGTGCCGTTACAGCAAATTGCAGGTGTATCGAGGGCCAGTGCCTGATAAAAAGGATGGATGGCAACATGGTGCCGGCCGGTCACAATGATCGGCGTGAAGCCCGCTTCCCTGGCGCGAGTCAGCGCCTGAAGCGAAGAGGGGAGCAGGGTCTTTGTGGGGGTCAGCAGCGTGCCGTCTAAATCCAGTGCAATAACTCGCGAGGTCATGTCGTGTTCCAGGTAGAGAATGAAATTCAACTCGTTACGCATGGTACACCCGCATGATGGCCCGGCAAAACGTTGGGCAGAAATACAGCATTCGCCGCTAAAAAAGACTATCGTGGTTATCTATTTCACTGCTTTTGCGATCAAGGAGAATCTATGCAGCAAACCGTTTACACCGCCAGCCCCGAGAGCCAGCAGATCCACGTCTGGCGTCTGAATGACGAAGGTACGCTGACCCTGGTACAGGTCGTTGACGTGCCGGGCCAGGTGCAGCCGATGGTGGTTAGCCCAGACAAGCGCTTTCTCTATGTTGGCGTGCGCCCGGAGTTTCGCGTGCTGGCCTACCGTATCGCACCGGAAGATGGCGCGCTGACCTTTACCGCCGAAGCGCCGCTGTCGGGCAGCCCGACGCATATCTCCACCGATCGCCAGGGCCGCTTTATCTTTACTGCCTCCTACAACGCAGGCAGCGTCAGCGTCACCCCGCTCAACGATGGCCTGCCGGGTGAGGTGACTACCCTGGTAGAGGGGCTGGAAGGGTGCCACTCGGCCAATATCTCTCCAGATAACCGCACCCTGTGGGTTCCGGCGCTGAAGCAGGATCGCATCTGCCTCTTTACCCTGGGCGATAACGGCCAGCTTACCGCGCAGACCCCGGCTGAAGTCACCACCGTTGAGGGTGCTGGCCCGCGCCATATGGCATTCCATCCGAACCAGCAGTATGCCTACTGCGTAAACGAGCTTAACGGCTCGGTCGACGTATGGCAGCTCAGCAACGCTCACGGCCAGATTGAGTGCATACAGACCCTCGATATGATGCCCGCTGATTTTGCCGATACCCGCTGGGCGGCAGACATTCATATTACGCCGGATGGGCGTCACCTCTACACCTGCGACCGTACCGCCAGCATCGTGACCATCTTTAGCGTCTCGGAAGATGGCAGCGTGCTGGCCGTAGAGGGCTTCCAGCCTACCGAAACCCAGCCGCGCGGCTTCAATATCGACCACAGCGGTAAGTACCTGATTGCAGCAGGGCAGAAGTCGCACCATATCGCGCTGTACGCAATCCAAGGCGAGCAGGGCCTGCTGGAGGAGAAGGGCCGCTATGCCGTTGGGCAGGGGCCGATGTGGGTGGTGGTGCACGCGCACTAATCTGTTGGCAGCGTAACGCCGGGCGGCGGCTTCGCCTTGCCCGGCCTACACATCGTCAAAATCGGTAAGGTCGATATCCTCCGGGGTCGCCTGCCAGATCTGCTCGCAGTACGCTTTAATCGCCCGATCTGCGGAGAACATCCCCGAGCGGGCGGTGTTAAGAATCGACATCCGCGTCCACTGCGCTTCATCATGCCAGGTGTCGTTGACTCGCTGCTGGCAGGCGGCATAGTCGGCAAAATCTGCCAGCACGAGGAACGGATCGTCATACAGCAGGTTGTCGAGCAGGGGACGGAACATCTCTCTGTCGCCGCGCGAAAAGCGCCCCTGGTCAATCTGCTCCAGGGCGTCGCGCAGATCGACATTCTCCTCCGCATAGCCCGCAGGCTGATATTCTTTGCTCTTCAGCCCCTCCGCCTGCTCGGCATTCATGCCGAAGAGGAAAAAGTTCTCCTCTCCCGCCTGCTGACGAATTTCAATGTTGGCCCCGTCGAGCGTGCCGATGGTCAGTGCACCGTTCATCATAAACTTCATGTTGCCGGTGCCCGAGGCCTCTTTTCCTGCCAGCGAGATCTGCTCGGAGAGATCCGCCGCCGGGTAGATCGCCTGGGCATTCTGTACGTTGAAGTCAGGCCAGAACACAACCTTAATCCGATGGTTAATCGCCGGATCGCTATTGACCACTTCCGCCACGCCGTTAATCAGGCGGATCATCAGCTTCGCCATCGTATAGCCGGGTGCGGCTTTGCCGCCAAAGATAAAGCAGCGTGGGGCGATCTTCACGGACGGATCCCGGCACAGCCGCCGGTAGAGGCTGATGATGTAGAGCACGTTAAGGTGCTGGCGTTTGTATTCGTGGATGCGCTTAACCTGAATATCAAACAGCATATCCGGCGAGACCGCGATCCCTAACCGCTGCTGAATGCGATCTGCCAGCACCGCCTTGTTCTCGCGCTTAATAGCGCGCCAGGCCTTGCGGAACGCTGGATCCTCAGCATGGCTCGTCAACGCTTCAAGGCGGGTGAGATCCGTGCGCCAGGCAAGGCCAATGGTCTTATCAATCAGCTCCGCCAGGCTCGGGTTGCTCAACATTAAAAAGCGCCGGGGCGTGACGCCATTGGTGACGTTAAGAAAGCGCTCCGGGAACATCTCGGCGAAGTCGCGAAGGATGGTCTCCCGGAGCAGATCCGAGTGCAGAGCCGCCACGCCGTTGATCCGGTGGCTGCCCACCGTGGCGAGATTCGCCATGCGCACGCGCTTGCTGCCGTTCTCGTCGATCAGCGACATGCGCACCACCCGCGCCTCGTCGCCGGGGTAGGCTCGCCGGACATCCTCCAGCAGCCGCTTGTTGATCTCAAAGATAATCTCTACCAGCCGCGGGAGCATGCTCTGCATCAGCGGCAGGCCCCAGGTCTCCAGCGCTTCGGGCAGCAGGGTATGGTTGGTATAGGCGAAGGTGCGGCGGGTGATGATCCAGGCGTCCTCCCACGGCAGCAGGCGCTCATCCACCAGCAGGCGCATTAGCTCTGCAACGGCAATGGAAGGGTGGGTGTCATTGAGCTGGGCAGCAAAACGATCGGCAAAACGCTGCACCGGCGTGTTGCTGGCGTCTATCAGGCGCAGCATGTCCTGTAGCGAACAGGAGACAAAGAAGTACTGCTGGGCAAGGCGCAGGCGCTTGCCTGCCTCTGGCTCATCGTTAGGATAGAGGATCTTGGAGAGGGTCTCGGAGATCATCTTCTCCTCCACCGCCTGGTAGTAATCTCCGGCATTGAAATCGTCGAGATCGAAGGTCTCGACCGCCTCGCTCTTCCAGAGCCGCAGCACGTTGCAGGTGTTGACCCGATAGCCCTGAACCGGCACGTCATAGGCCACACCTTTTACCTGCCGCGCCGGCGTCCACCGCACCTGCAGCCGCCCGCGCTCATCGGTCTGCATCTGAGTGGAACCGCCAAAATTAACGCAGAAGCAGACGTCGGGGCGGGCTATCTCCCAGGGTGTGCCCATCCGCAACCATTTGTCGGTACGCTCCACCTGCCAGCCGTTAACAATCTCCTGATCGAAAATGCCGAACTCATAGCGGATACCGTAGCCAATGGCTGGGATCTCCAGCGTGGCGAGGGAGTCAAGATAGCAGGCCGCCAGACGGCCAAGTCCGCCGTTGCCCAGCCCCGGCTCCTCTTCCACCGCCAGCAGCGTATCGAGATCCTGACCGAGCGTGCGCATGGCGTCGCGGGCTTCGCCCTCTAAATCCAGGCTTAGCAGATTAGCGCCAAGCTGGGGGCCAATCAGAAACTCTGCGGAGAGGTAGCAGACCACCTTCACCTGATGATGAGCATAGTTTTTGATGGAGGCGGTCCAGCGCGCCAGCATACGATCCCGGACGGTAAAGGCGAGCGCCCTGTACCAATCTTCGGGCGTGGCGATATCAGGATAGCGCCCCTGACGGCAGATTAGGTTGTGGACGACATCGTGTTCAAACGCTGAGCTCATGGTACGCCTCACGCCTGCGAAGGGATATCCTAATCAACATAGTCAACGCCAGTAACGATAGCAAATGTGGCAGTAAGTAGGCCTAATTTAATGATTTGGGCTTATTGCTGACTCTTTATTTCTGTCGCCGTACAGGACGATTCCGGATGTATCTATTTGATTTTCTAGCTGTCGAAGATCGTAAGCACTCTGCAAGCGCAGCCAGAATTCAGGTGTACTGCCCAGAGCGGCCGCAATACGAATTGCCAACGAGGGGGTGATGGCCGTTTTACCGGCAAGAAAACGCGATACTGTAGCCGGAGTTACGCCGATATTAAGTGCAAAACGGCGACCACTAATGCCCATATCCTCCAACTCTCTGGCGATAATCTCGCCCGGATGGGAAATTTTAAACTGTCTCATTAGTGATAATCCTCATAATTCAAAATGTACGCATCCCCGTTAATAAATTGAAATGTGATACGCCAGTTTGCTCGTACTGTAATTGACCAGTAGCCCTCGCGCTCCCCTTTCAACGGGTGCAGCTTATAGATCTGACGGTTCAGCTCGCCAATCTCGTTTGCCGTGTCGATAGCCTGTAGGCGGTCATTAATTCGCTCAGCATCCTGTGCTGGAATTCCAGAAACAATCCCTTTTTCAAAAAGTTGTTTCAGTCCTTTGTGTTTGAATGACTTAATCATGATTCTATCCCTGTTACATGACGTGTAATATTCTAGATCGATGTTACACGACGTGCAATATCTAAGAGGATAGAAGTAGAGGGTTATGTTCAGGGCAGAATAGGCCCGGCAGGCGTCGCGCCGCCGGGCATTGAGGCGGGTTACTGCTTCGGTTCTGCGACGAACTGGCTGCCTACGCCGCGGTTGTTGAACTCCCACATGCGGTTGAAGCTGGCGTCGTTCAGTTCACGCGTCACGTTGCCTTTGTCATCCACCGCGCCGGTGTTGCCGGAGTACGGACGTTTAGAGACGGCGGCATCGCCCCAGGGTTTGGCCATGTTAAAGCCTTCGTTGATCACGCTGTCGCGGATCACCACCTGGCCGTTGGTCGCCTGGTCGATGTCCATGGAGCGGCCGAGCTGGGCCACGCCGTCACCGGAGGCGGTAAAGCGGCTGTTGGTCGCGAGGAAACCGTAGTAGATATTAGAGAGCGTCGCCGGGGCGAAGACGTAGGCTTCCTGCTGGGTACGGGAGTTCACCACGCGGAAATCGGTGTTATCAAACACCACCGCGCCACGGCCTGCGACGATATCCACATCGCCCTCAACGTAGCTGTTGGTCACCAGGGTACGGGTCTGGCGATCGTTACGCAGGGTATTGTCCACGCCGCTGTTGGTGACGAAGAAGGTGTTCTGGCGGCCAAGGATATTGACGTTGTTGATCTGTACCTTGTCACCGTCGCTGCGCAGGGCCACGGCCTGATGGTTGCCAGCATCAACGCTGTCGCCGAGGTTGTTCTCGATGGTCAGGTTCTGCAACTGCAGGCCGTTATTCTGCGACCAGAAGACTGCCGAGCACATCACGCTAACGCTGGCGCTGCCTTTACGCTGGCAGGCGTCGAACATATACCACGCCGGTTTGCCTGGCATATATTTTCCGCCTGGGTTAACCAGACGACGCCAGCTGTTGCTATCCATTTCGGAGTCCACGGCCAGACCAATCTTCACCTCTGCCGCTTTGTCGCCCGTACCGTAAATGGTCAGGCTACCTGGAGCCGCCGGAACAAACACTGTCCCTTCATACTCACCCGGCAGAACGGCAATGTACTGGCGATCGCTGGTGTGCTTGTTGATGGCTGCATCTACCGCCGCCTGGAGGGTAGTGTGCGTCACGCCAGCCGTGCCCGCCGGGCCGACGACGAAGTTTGGCTGCGCAGGCAGACGAATAGCCGACGGGCTCCACGGAGCCGCATTCTGATCCATCGAAGCGAAGTAGCGAGCAGGGACAAAGTTCTGCGCCTCGTTGGCGGACAGCACCGGGCGCGCCGCGTTACCGGGGGCGGTCTGCGATGAGGGAAGCTGATCCGGCGGCGTTGAGCTGCAGGCAGTCAGCGTCACGCCAAAAGCCAGGGCCAGCGTCAGGCGGGAAACCGAAAATGTGTTCAAGAGGTACTCCGGGCTTAACAGTTAAATAAGTTGCTATGAAGCCTGCTTTTTTATACTAAGTTGAGCGAAACGGGAAGCCGATTGTGTAAATCGGCTTCAATATCGTGTTGATTAGCTATAAAGGGCGGTGATCGATGCGCGATCGAGGGAGTGGAAGTGGATATTAAACCCAACCATCGCCCCGCTGGCGTCTTCGTCAACGTCCAGCTTCTCGACGTCCAGGGCGTGAACGGTAAAGATGTAGCGATGGGTTTTGCCCTTCGGCGGGGCCGCGCCGCCGTACCCGGCCTTGCCAAAATCTGTCCGCGTCTCGAACGCTCCCTCCGGCAGGGCAACCAGCGACGAGCCTGATCCCTGCGGCAGTACGCGGGTATCGGCGGGCAGATTGACGACTACCCAGTGCCACCAGCCGGAGCCGGTGGGCGCATCGGGATCGTAGCAGGTGATGGCAAAGCTCTTGCAGCCCGGCGGCACCTCATCCCACGCCAGATGCGGCGAAATATTATCGCCCTCGTAGCCCATGCCGTTAAAAACATGACGATTATGTAGCTTTTCGCCTTCGCGAATATCCTGGCTGATCAGTCTCATCGTGGCTCCTCTGTGAGTTATCACCCTTAGGCTAGAATAGTCCGTTCGATCTCAGGGCGCAAAATGTGCGGGATGGGCCACCGCTGCCAGCACCGCGCTCGTCAGCTTGCTGAGCTGTTCAGACGAGATGACGTAGGGCGGCATCAGGTAGATCAGTCGGCCAAAGGGGCGGATCCAGACGCCCTGCTCAACGAAGAAGCGCTGCAGGGCGGCCATGTTCACCGGCTGGTGGGTTTCGACTACGCCGATAGCGCCCAGCACCCGCACGTCGGTCACCGTCTCTGCGGCCAGCGCCGGAGCCAGCTCGCGCTTCAGCTGCGCCTCAATGGCGGCCACCTGCACCTGCCACTCGCCGCCCTCCAGCAGCTCCAGGCTGGCATTCGCCACCGCACAGGCCAGCGGGTTGCCCATAAAGGTTGGGCCGTGCATAAAGCAGCCCGCTTCGCCGTTGCTGATCGTCTCGGCCACCTCTCGGCTGGTAAGCGTCGCCGACAGGGTCATCGTCCCGCCGGTCAGGGCTTTGCCCAGGCAGAGGATGTCCGGCGCAATCTCCGCATGTTCGCAGGCAAAGAGTTTGCCGGTGCGGCCAAAGCCGGTGGCGATCTCATCGGCGATCAGCAGGATCCCCTCCCGGTCGCACATCCGGCGGATGCGCTTGAGCACCTCCGGGTGGTAGAGGCGCATGCCGCCTGCGCCCTGCACGATCGGCTCGAGAATGACGGCGGCAATCTCATGACGATGAGCGGCCATCAGACGGGCGAAGCCCGCGATATCCCGCTCGTCCCACTCGCCGTCAAAGCGGCTCTCCGGTGCGGGGGCAAAGAGGTTATCCGGCAGGTAACCCGCCCACAGGCTGTGCATGGAGTTATCCGGATCGCAGGCGGACATCGCGCCAAAGGTGTCGCCATGGTAGCCCCGGCGGAAGGTCAGGAAGCGGCGACGCGGCTCGCCCTTCGCCTGCCAGTATTGCAGGGCCATCTTCATCGAGACCTCTACCGCTACCGATCCAGAGTCGGCCAGAAAGACGCACTCCAGCGACTCGGGGGTCATCGCCACCAGCTTACGGCAGAGCGCTACCGCCGGCGCATGAGTAATGCCGCCAAACATCACGTGCGACATCGCATCGATCTGCGTTTTCATCGCCGCGTTGAGGTGCGGATGGTTATAGCCATGAATGGCCGCCCACCACGACGACATGCCGTCTACCAGCTGCTCGCCGGAAGCAAGCTGAAGCTCGCAGCCACGCGCAGCGTCCACCGGATAAACCGGCAGCGGGGAGGTCATGGAGGTGTAGGGGTGCCAGATATGGCGGCGGTCAAAGGCGAGATCGTCCTGGGTCATAATCGACTTGTAAACCAAATTAAAAACATTTAGGTTTACGATCATAACCCAAACATGAACTAAATACACCTTTTGGAGAAGCCCCATGGCTCACCACGCACGCTGGACAATGTCGCAAGTTACCGAGCTGTTTGAAAAACCGCTCCTCGATTTGCTGTTTGAAGCACAGACCATTCATCGCCAGCACTTTGACCCGCGCCACGTACAGGTCAGCACCCTGCTGTCGATCAAAACCGGGGCCTGCCCGGAAGATTGCAAATACTGTCCGCAAAGCTCGCGCTACAAAACCGGACTTGAAACGGAGCGCCTGATGGAGGTGGAGCAGGTGCTGGACTCGGCCCGCAAGGCTAAAAATGCCGGATCGACCCGCTTCTGCATGGGGGCGGCGTGGAAGAACCCGCACGAGCGCGACATGCCCTACCTGGAGCAGATGGTGCAGGGCGTTAAGGCGATGGGCCTCGAGGCCTGCATGACCCTGGGCACCCTTGATGAAACTCAGGCCCAGCGCCTGGCGTCGGCGGGGCTGGACTACTACAACCACAACCTCGACACCTCCCCGGAGTTCTACGGCAATATCATTACCACTCGTACCTATCAGGAACGACTCGACACCCTGGACAAAGTGCGCGACGCGGGGATCAAGGTCTGCTCTGGCGGCATCGTCGGCCTGGGCGAAACGGTTAAGGATCGCGCAGGCCTGCTGCTGCAGCTGGCAAACCTGCCGACGCCGCCGGAGAGCGTGCCAATCAACATGCTGGTGAAGGTCAAAGGGACTCCGCTGGCGGATAACGACGACGTCGACGCCTTCGATTTTATTCGCACCATCGCGGTGGCACGCATCATGATGCCAACCTCGTTTGTGCGCCTCTCTGCCGGGCGCGAGCAGATGAACGAGCAGACCCAGGCGATGTGCTTTATGGCCGGGGCCAACTCCATCTTCTACGGCTGCAAGCTGCTGACCACCCCGAACCCGGAAGAGGACAAAGACGTCCAGCTGTTCCGCAAGCTTGGGCTGAACCCGCAGCAGACCGACGTCATGACCGGCGATAACGAGCAGCAGCAAAAGCTGGAGCAGCAGATCTTTAACGCCGACACCGACCAGTTCTACAACGCGGCGGCGCTATGAGCTGGCAGCAGCGCATCGATGCCGCATTAGACGATCGGCGTGCTGCCGATGCCCTGCGTACGCGCCGGGTAGTCGAGCAGGGCGCGGGGCGCTGGCTGACGGTAGGCGACAGCCGCTACTGCAACTTCTCCAGCAATGACTACCTCGGCTTAAGCCAGCATCCGGCCATCGTACTCGCCTGGCAACAGGGTGCGGAGCAGTACGGCGTAGGCAGCGGCGGCTCCGGGCACGTGAGCGGCTATACCCGGGCGCACTATGCTGTGGAGAGCGAGCTGGCCGACTGGCTGGGCTACCCTCGGGCGCTGCTGTTTATCTCCGGATTTGCCGCCAACCAGGCGGTGATTGCCGCCCTGACCGGCAAAGAGGATCGCATCGTGGCGGATAAGCTCAGCCACGCCTCGCTGCTGGAGGCCGCCAGTCTCAGCCCGGCCCAGCTACGGCGCTTCACCCACAACGATGTTGACCAGCTCGCCACGCTGCTGAGTAAACCCTGTGATGGCCAGCAGCTGGTGGTGACCGAGGGAGTTTTCAGCATGGATGGCGACAGCGCGCCGCTGGCAGCCATTGCTGAGCAGGCGCGTGGCGCCGGGGCATGGCTGCTGGTGGATGATGCCCACGGTATCGCCGTTACCGGCAGTGAAGGGCGCGGCAGCTGCCAGCAGCAGGACGTAAAGCCGGAGCTGTTGGTGGTGACCTTTGGCAAAGGTTTCGGCGTCAGCGGCGCGGCAGTGCTGTGCAGCGAGGCGGTTGCCACCTACTTCGAACAGTTTGCTCGCCACCTGATCTACAGCACCTCTATGCCTCCCGCCCAGGCCGTGGCCCTCAGCGCCGCGCTGGGCGTGATCCGGGGCGAAGAGGGCGATCAACGCCGGGCTGCGCTCGCCGGGCTGGTTCAGCGTTTTCGTCACGGCGCAGCGTCGCTCCCGGTACGCATTACCGCTTCACAAAGCGCTATCCAGCCGCTGATCGTCGGTGATAACAGCCGGGCGCTGAGCCTGGCAGATCGCCTGAGGCACCAGGGGTGCTGGGTGACGGCAATTCGTCCGCCCACCGTGCCCGCAGGCACCGCGCGCCTGCGCCTGACCCTGACGGCGGCCCATCAGCCGGAGGATATCGATCGTCTGCTGGAGGTGCTGCATGAGCCTGGTGAATAAGCGCGCGGTGGCGGCGGCCTTTGGCCGGGCGGCGCAGAGCTACGACAGCCATGCCCAGCTTCAGCGGCAGAGCGCCGATCTGCTGCTGGCAAAGCTGGGCGAACGTAGCCCGGATAGCGTGCTGGACGCGGGCTGCGGGCCGGGCAGCATGAGCCGCTACTGGCGCGATGCGGGCGCCGAGGTGACCGCTCTCGATCTCTCCCTGCCGATGCTCAGGCAGGCGCAGAGCCAGCAGGCCGCCCAGCACTATATTGCGGCGGATATTGAAGCGCTGCCTCTGGCCGAGGCCCGGTTCGATCTCGCCTGGAGCAACCTCGCGGTGCAGTGGTGCAATGATTTAGGTCAGGCGCTGGGCGAGCTGCATCGCGTCGTGCGTCCTGGCGGGGCGGTGGCCTTCACCACACTGGCGGGCGGATCGCTGCCGGAGCTGAATCAGGCCTGGCAGGCGGTGGACAACCGCTCCCACGCCAACCGATTTGTAGCGGAGGAGGCGCTGGCCGACACCGTTAGCGCCTGGCGCGGCCGGTGCGGCGTGGAGCGTATCACGCTCGCCTTTGACGACGCTCTCTCGGCCATGCGCTCGCTAAAGGGTATCGGTGCGACGCACCTGCACGCTGGCAGGCACAATCAGCCTCTGACCCGCGGCCAGCTTCAGCGCCTGCAGCTGGCGTGGCCGCAGCAGCAGGGCAGATGCCTGCTGACCTATTCACTTTTTTGGGGAGTCATTGAACGTGACTGAACGCTATTTTGTCACCGGCACGGATACGGAAGTCGGTAAAACGGTGGCCAGCTGCGCCCTGTTGCAGGCCGCCGCGCAAGCCGGATGGCAGACCGCAGGCTACAAGCCGGTCGCCTCCGGCAGCGAGATGACGCCGGAGGGGCTGCGCAACAGCGACGCGCTGGCGCTACAGCTCAACAGTACGCTGGCCCTGCGCTACGAGGCCGTAAACCCGTATACCTTTGCCGAGCCGACCTCACCACACATCGTCAGCGCCGCGCTCGGACAGCCTATCGAATCTGACACGCTCTCAGCAGGGCTGCGGAGGCTGGAGGCGCAGGCGGAGTGGGTGCTGGTGGAGGGGGCAGGAGGCTGGTTTACGCCGCTCTCGGAGACCCTGACCTTTGCCGACTGGGCCACCCAGGAGCAGCTGCCGGTGATTTTAGTGGTGGGCGTTAAGCTTGGCTGCATCAACCATGCCGTGCTGACCGCTCAGGCGGTGCAGCAGGCGGGACTGCGGCTGGCGGGCTGGGTCGCTAACGACGTGGTGCCGCCGGGCAACCGTCACGCGGAGTATCTGGCAACGCTTAAGCGTATGCTGCCCGCCCCGTTCCTTGGGGAGATCCCGTGGCTGGAGAACGCTTCGCCAGAGAGTGAAACGGGCCGCTGGCTCGATCTCAGTGCTTTAGGTTCGGCGTCATCCACTGGGAAAGCAGCGGATCATCCAGCTGCATAACGCTCCCCTGGGCCACGCTGCGTCCCCGATGCAGAAGATAGAAGCGGTCGGCGACGCGGCGTATAAACGACAGGTGCTGCTCTGCCAGCAGGATAGTGATGCCAAAGTCCTGATTCAGGCGCACCAGCAGGTTGCCCAGCTTATGGATAAAGGCCTGGCCCAGCCCCCGGGTCGGCTCATCAAGGATCAGCAGGCGCGGATGGGTCACCAGCGCCCTGGCCAGCGCCAGCTGATGTTGGTTATCCTCTGACAGGCCCGAGCCCTTAACCTGGCGCAGGGCGTACAGTTCGGGAAAGAGATCGTAGATATCCCGCGTCACGGCGCTGCCTGGCTCGCCGACAGCCATCCAGGCGACCTGTAAATTCTCTTCCACCGTCAGCTGGGAGAAGATCCGCCTCTCCTGCGGCACGCAGGCGATGCCCATCGCCGGGCGATCCTCCATCCTCACCTGTAACAGGTTGAGTGGGGCTGCGCCTGCCTCATGCCAGATGATGCTCCCGCTCTCTACCGGCAGATAGCCAGAGATACAGTTGACCAGGGTCGTTTTCCCCATTCCCGGCAGTCCCATTACGCAGGTGCAGGTTCCAGGGATAAGATCGAGATCGACATTCCAAAGCGTATGTCGATCGCCGTAATAGTGATTCACTGCGCGTAAGCTCAACATCTTTTTATCTCCTGGCTTGGCCTGGTCTGTAAAAGATATGTTGCAAAAGCCTTGCCAGAAGCGAGTTATGCGCTGTTTTTCGGAGCAGGATGAAGAAAAATCGCTAAATTCCACTAATCCGCCGGTCTGCCTGATTGCTTCTGCACGCTGTTAGTGCTAGTCACAGGCGAATCTGATTTTTCATGGTGCAGTCGCATGCAAATGCGATAAAAAATGGTGGGAAAATTTTTTTACCTGCGCACCGTTTCGCAAAAGCTGGTTTTCGCTGAGTCACAGGGGGTACGGGCTGGCGACAGTTATCCACTATTCCTGTGGATAACCTTGTGCATTAGAGTTAGAAAACGCGTGCAAAGCGAGAGAGCACGCGGCCTGGGCATGAATTGATGCGAAACGCGGCTTTTTATATAAAAATAATTAATTCAACAAGTTAGATAAAAGCAACGGATGTAAGAAAAGTGTCACCCGCTGACACAAAACTTTCACTGCCCGACTTGACAAATGTTAAATCGCAAAAAGTTCTGGGGATAAGATATTTTTTTTAGTTTTTAATTCTGTCCCTGGCGCAAATTTTCCTTACTGCGCTTGAAATTGCCTTATGTAACACAGATATTCTGGTCTGCCACTGGGTTTTCATCCAGTATAAATTATTGGCAAAATCCGCCGCCGCGAGTAAAATTACTCACCTGCCCGCTCATTCCTTCATCAGGTAGCCATTCATGAGTAAACCATTCAAACTGAATTCCGCTTTTCGTCCCTCTGGCGATCAGCCAGAAGCCATTCGCCGCCTGAAAGAGGGGCTGGAGGACGGACTGGCGCACCAGACCCTGCTCGGGGTAACCGGTTCAGGGAAGACGTTTACCGTTGCCAACGTGATCGCCGATCTACAGCGACCGACGATGGTGCTTGCGCCGAATAAAACCCTGGCGGCACAGCTCTATGGCGAAATGAAGGAGTTTTTCCCGGACAACGCCGTGGAGTACTTCGTCTCTTACTACGACTACTACCAGCCAGAAGCCTATGTGCCCAGCTCCGATACGTTCATCGAAAAGGATGCCTCGGTGAACGAGCACATCGAGCAGATGCGTCTCTCGGCAACCAAAGCGCTGCTGGAGCGCCGTGACGTCGTGGTGGTGGCCTCGGTATCGGCCATCTACGGCCTCGGCGACCCCGATCTCTACCTAAAGATGATGCTGCACCTGACTATCGGCATGATCATTAACCAGCGTGATATCCTGCGCCGCCTGTCGGAGCTGCAATATACGCGTAACGATCAGGCCTTCCAGCGCGGCACCTTCCGCGTGCGGGGCGAGGTGATCGATATCTTCCCGGCGGAGTCGGACGACGTGGCGCTGCGCGTTGAGCTGTTTGACGAGGAGGTTGAGCGCCTGTCGCTGTTCGATCCGCTGACCGGCCACGTTGAATCCACCATTCAGCGCTACACCGTCTATCCCAAAACCCACTACGTCACCCCGCGCGAACGCATCGTGCAGGCGATGGAAGACATTAAGGTAGAGCTGGCGGACCGGCGCAAGACGCTGCTGGCCAACAATAAGCTGCTGGAAGAGCAGCGTATTACCCAGCGTACCCAGTTTGACCTCGAGATGATGAACGAGCTGGGCTACTGCTCGGGGATTGAGAACTACTCTCGCTACCTCTCCGGGCGCGGCCCGGGTGAAGCGCCGCCGACGCTGTTCGACTATCTGCCAGCCGACGGCCTGCTGGTGATCGACGAGTCCCACGTCACCATTCCGCAGATCGGCGGCATGTACCGCGGCGACCGGGCGCGTAAAGAGACGCTGGTAGAGTACGGCTTCCGCCTGCCGTCGGCGCTGGACAACCGTCCAATGAAGTTTGAAGAGTTCGAGGGATTGGCCCCGCAGACCATCTACGTCTCGGCGACGCCGGGCAACTACGAGCTGGAGAAATCGGGGGAAGAGATTGTCGATCAGGTGGTGCGTCCTACAGGCCTGCTTGATCCCATTATCGAAGTTCGCCCGGTGGGCACGCAGGTGGACGATCTGCTGTCGGAGATCCGCAAGCGCGTCGCCATTAACGAGCGCGTGCTGGTCACTACGCTGACCAAGCGCATGGCCGAGGATTTGACCGAGTATCTGGAAGAGCACGGCGAGAAGGTGCGCTACCTGCACTCGGATATCGACACCGTCGAACGTATGGAGATCATCCGCGACCTGCGTCTGGGCGAGTTCAACGTGCTGGTGGGGATCAACCTCCTGCGTGAGGGGCTGGATATGCCTGAGGTGTCGCTGGTGGCGATCCTCGACGCAGATAAAGAGGGCTTCCTGCGTTCCGAACGTTCGCTGATTCAGACCATTGGTCGTGCGGCGCGTAACGTCAACGGTAAGGCTATTCTGTACGGGGATAAGATCACCCCGTCGATGGCGAAAGCGATCGGTGAAACCGAGCGTCGCCGGGCGAAGCAGCAGCAGTACAACGAAGAGCACGGCATTACGCCGCAGGGTCTGAATAAGAAAGTGGTCGATATTCTGGCGCTGGGCGAGAACATTGCCAAGACCAAAGCGAAAGGGCGCGGAAAATCCCGCTCACCAGTGGTGGTGGACGAGTCCGAGCTGGCGCTGACGCCGAAGGCGCTGCAACAGAAGATCCACGAACTGGAGGCGCAGATGCTACAGCACGCCCAGAACCTGGAGTTCGAAGAGGCGGCGCAGCTGCGCGATCGCCTCCATCAGCTTCGCGATCTCTTTATTGCGGCGTCCTGATCTGCCGAAACAATTTGCTTAAACAATCTGCTTAAAAAACAGGCGGAAACCGCACCCAGGCCCGCACGCCGGGCCTCGGCGTGCGGTTATGCAGGTAGAACTGCCCGTCGTGCAGCTGGGCGATACGGCTGACGATGCTCAGCCCCAGCCCAATACCGCCGTAGCGGCTGTCCATCCGCACAAAGGCTTTGCTGAGCTCTTTGCTTTTCGCCTCGTCCACGCCGGGGCCTTCATCTTCCACCGCCAGCACCGGGGCAGGCGTCTGCTCAAGCTTGAGGGTAATCACGCTCCTCTCCGGGCTATAGCGGTGCGCGTTTTCTACCAGATTCCTGAGCAGCACCCGCAGCTGAACAGCATCTCCACGTACCGCCACGTCTTCCCGGCTCTCGGGCAGCGCCAGCGTCTGCTGGCGGGTGCTCAGCATAGTTTGTAACTCATCCTGCAGAGGCAGCATGACGTCATGGATCAACATCACCTGCTGATAGCTACCCGCTGAGAACGACTGGGCCATGCGCGCCAGCTGCAGCAGCTGGGAGACGCTCTCTGTCATCTGATCAATACGCAAGATCAGGCGGCTAACGTCAATTGAGGGGTGGCTTTTTGCCAGCAGCTCAAGGTGCAGACGCAGCCCCGCCAGCGGGGTGCGCAGCTCGTGAGCGACGTCGGCGGTAAAGAGCCGCTCGCGGTCAAGGGTCAGGTTCAGGCGCGACACCAGCTGGTTAATGGCCGAGCTGACCGCTTCTACCTCTGCAGAGGGATTATCAAGCACAATGGGTTGCAAATTATCAGGCGTACGGATCTCCAGCTCCCGCTGCAGCACGCGTAGCGGACGGGTGATCAGCTTTACCGCCTGCATGCAGATCAGCAGCGCCATGCCGATAATAATCAGGCTCGGTACCAGCAGGCTGGCGACGGCCTCGTGTACCTCGCGCTCAATATGGGCATGGTTGTTATGCTTGTAGATAGCGCTCTCTACCAGCAGCTGGATCTGCTCCTTGCTCTCGTGCCACAGCCAGAAGACGCTAATGAGCTGAAACAGCACCAGGATCGAGCCAATGGTCAACAGCAGGCGTCCACGAAGCGTCCACCGGCTGGGGGAAAGCCCCTTTTTTATCTTCTCTGGCATAAGGTCAGGTTGTCTGCTCCGTTTTAATCAGCTGGTAGCCAAAACCGCGCACCGTGCGGATGCGATCTTTACCAATCTTTTCCCGTAAATTATGGATATGCACCTCCAGGGTGTTGGTGGCTGGCTCATTATCCCAGTTATAGATGTCATTATAGAGAATTTCCCGGTGCACCGGGCTGCCCGCCTTAAGCATCAGGCGTGACAGCAGAGCGTACTCTTTTGGCGTCAGATCCATAGCGTGCCCAGCCATCCACACCTGCCGGGTATTCACGTTCAGGCGCAGGTCGTCAACGATAATTTCGCTATCGCCCTGGTTGGTATGGCGGCGCAGCAACGCCCGGATGCGGGCGTTAAGCTCCTCCAATGCAAAGGGCTTAATCAGATAGTCGTCCGCACCCGCATCCAGCCCGCAAATGCGATCCTCCACGGTATCCCGCGCGGTCAGGATCAGCACCGGCAGGGAGACCTTCTCCCGCCGCAGCCGCTGCAACAGATGCAGGCCATCTTCATCCGGCAGGCCCAGATCGAGCACAATCAGGCTATAGTGTCCTGACGTCAGGCAGAGCATCGCCTCCCGGCTGGTGCTCACGCCGTCGCAGGCGTACCCCTCTGACTGCATTGCGAGGATGAGCCCCTGCAGCAGCAATGCATCATCCTCGACGATTAATATTTTCATTGATTATGACTCCTTGCACGCGGCCAAAATATCATCGGCTGGCCGATAAACTTGGGTCTGCACGCCCGTGATGCCCAGCATGGTTGAGAACAGGTTGTCCTGCGAAAAAGCCTCGCTGGCGGCGCGCTTTTGCAGGCACGCTTCACTCACCTTGTAGCGCTGCTGAAAATCCTGCGATAGCCAGATCAGCATCGGCACATGTTTCTGTGACTCTGGCGCAATGGCGTAGGGCAGGCCATGCAGATAGACGCCATTTTCACCTAAAGACTCCCCGTGATCGGAGAGGTAGACCAGGCTGGTGGTAAATTTATCCTGCTGCGCCTGCAACAGTTTTATCGCTTTATCGACGACATAGTCGACGTACAGTACCGTATTATCGTAAGTATTCTTAAGCTGTTCTTGCGAACAGGTCTGGATTTCGTTGGTATCGCAGGTCGGGGTAAATTTCCTGAACTGCGGCGGATAACGTTGGTAATAGGTCGGGCCATGGCTGCCGATGGTATGCAGCACGATCACACCGTCGCCCTGTAAATTATCGATATACTGTGCCAGGCCGTGGAAGAGAATATCGTCATGGCACTCGCCAGCGGTGCAGTCGCCTGCCAGGTTCAGGGCAGTAACGTCCTGATGGGGCACCCTGTCGCAGGCACCTTTGCAGCCGCCGTCGTTCTCGTTCCACAGCACCTGAATACCCGCGCGCTGGATAATATCCAGCAGGCCTTCCCGGTGGTGCGCCAGCTGCTCATCGTAGTTCTTGCGCGCCATCCCGGAGAACATGCAGGGAACGGAGACCGCCGTCACCGTGCCGCAGGAGCTGGTCTGTGGGAAGTAGACCACGTTATCTTGCTTAAGCCGTGGATTGGTGTCGCGCCCGTAGCCGGAGAGAGAGAAATCCTCTGCTCGTGAGGTTTCACCCACCACCAGAATGGTTAAATTCTTTTTCGCGCCCTGATGCATCTGCGGCACCAGCGCAGCGTCTTCGCCTAACTTCACCAGCGGCAGGTTATCCATCCGGTGATGCTTATAGTAAGAGTAGACGGCGGTAATGCTGTTAGAGGGCCCCAGAGACTTCACCAGCTCACGATTATTGCGAAACAGCGAGGCGTAATCTTTATAGAAAAAGAGCGCTACCACCAGAATCACGGCGACCGACACGAGAATATTCGCCCCCCGTATCAGCAGGCTACGCCAGCCGGAAGGGTGTTTTTTAATCCGCAGCCAGCAGGCCAACATGGCCATCAGCACCCCAGAGATCCCCACCGTCAGCAGCAGCTGGGGCGTGAGCAAGGCAAAGCTTTCGGCTGGGGTGGTATCGAGAATATTGGCGATCATAGTACGGTCGATAATTACGCCGTAGGTCCAGATAAAGTACTGGGTCGCCGCGCAGAGCAGGATAAACAGGCAGATCAGCAGCCGATCCAGCCAGATAAACGACGCCAGGGTGGTCAGGATATTGATCACGCAGAAGGTCACAATCGGCATCGATAAAAATACTGCCAGCGACCACGGCGAATTTACCGCCAGCAGCGTCCAGGCCTGACGATAAAAGACAAGGTTCAGCGCAACGGCGATATAGAATGAAAACAGAATGGTAAAGGACATGCGCCCTAAGGCAGGCCTGTAGAACGGGAACATACGCATACATGACTTCCAGAAAAGAGTATGTTGCGTATGCTCACAGAAGAGGGTTAAGGGAACCTTAAGATCTTCAGAAAAGTCCGAGCGTGAGAAAATCAGCCCAGCCGCTGTACCGCCTGCTCCAGCGCGGCACGCAGCAGGTGACGATCGTGATGATGGGGAACGTCGGTGGCCTCCAGTGCCTCCTGTACCACGATGCGGTCGCTGAGATCCGCCGTCTCCGCCTCTGGCCCCACCACGACGGCGTCCACGATCCGCTTGCCTACGCGCTGCTCTAACAGAGCCAGCTTAGCGGCCAGATTCATTCGTGCCGCCTCGGCGCTCAGCTCCTTGCCTAAGTTGTCGATATAGACCACCGGGGCTGGGGTGCGGCGCAGCGCCTGGGCAAGATCGCCAAGCAGCACCAACGGCATCAGGCTGGTGTAAAAGCTGCCGGGGCCAATCAGAATGAGATCCGCTTCGGCAATGGCGTCTGTCGCTTCCCGGGTAGCAGGCACGGAGGGGAAGAGCATCAGCTCCTGAATGGGGGTCGTCAGCCCGTCGACGTTGACCTCGCCGTACACCGTGTGTCCCTCGCTGTCGATAGCCATCAGATCTACCGGCTGCTCCGACATCGGGATTAAAAATGCATCCACCTTCAACAGGTTGCGAATTAAATTGATCGCTTCCAGAGGCCTGACGCTAAGGTGGTCCAGCGCCTTTAACATCAGATTTCCGAGGTTATGGCCCGAAAGCTCGCCATTACCGGTAAAACGGTACTCAAACATCGCCGAAGCGACGCTCTGCTCGGTAATTAACTGGTTTAAACAGTTACGCATATCGCCCCAGGCGATGCCGCCCTCGGCGCGACGAATACGCCCGGTTGACCCGCCGTTATCGGTGGTGGTGACGATCCCCGTCAGCCTTGAACCCAGCGATCCCAGCGAGGACATAACACGACCCAGACCGTGTCCGCCGCCAAGGGCAACGACCCGGTCAAGATCCGCAAGCGTACGACTACGCATAACTCTTCCTTAATGGCTAAAAAACTGCGCTACGTTAACCTAAATACCACTTAAAGACGATGCCCCAGTCGGGTGAAAATGATGCATATCAAGGCAAGAGGCTGATTTTCACGTATTCTGTAACGAAAATGCACGATTAGGACGCTATATACTAATTTATATAGCGATAGGCGGGGATGGCGAAAATCACGTTATCGCGCTACTATCGCTACTTATAGCGTTACAACACACACTCTAGCCTCTGCGTCTACGTCCCTGGATATGATGCTTTGGCCGTGGCAGTTGCCACCAGGGTGCAGGAAGAAATGACTGCATCTCCCGTATTTGGAAAGGTGTACATGGCCTCACAGCTTACCGATGCATTCGCGCGTAAGTTCTATTACCTGCGTCTGTCTATTACTGACGTGTGCAATTTTCGTTGCACCTACTGCCTGCCCGATGGCTACAAGCCGGGCGGGGTCACCAACAAAAGCTTTCTGAACCTCGATGAAATTCGACGGGTAACCCGCGCCTTTTCCGCGCTCGGCACCGAGAAGGTGCGGCTGACCGGCGGAGAGCCCTCGCTGCGCCGCGACTTTACCGAGATCATCGCTGCGGTGCGGGAGAACGCCGCTATCCGCCAGCTGGCGGTGACCACCAACGGCTATCGCCTGGCGCGAGACGTGGCCAGCTGGCGCGACGCCGGGTTGACGGCGATCAACGTCAGCGTTGATAGCCTCGATGCCCGGCAGTTTCACGCCATCACCGGCCAGGACAAATTTCACCAGGTGATGCAGGGTATCGACGCCGCTTTCGAGGCGGGCTTTGAAAAGGTCAAGGTCAACACCGTGCTGATGCGCGACGTCAACCATCACCAGCTTGATACCTTCCTGGCGTGGATCCAGTCTCGTCCCATTCAGCTGCGCTTTATCGAGCTAATGGAGACCGGCGAGGGGAGCGACCTGTTCCGCAAGCACCACCTCTCCGGCATGGTGCTGCGCGATGAGCTGCTGCGTCGCGGCTGGATCCAGAAGCTGCGCGGCCGCAGCGACGGCCCGGCGCAGGTCTTCTGCCACCCCGACTACAGCGGCGAAATTGGCCTGATCATGCCCTACGAGAAAGACTTTTGCGCCAGCTGCAACCGGCTGCGCGTCTCGTCGGTGGGCAAGCTGCATCTCTGCCTGTTCGGCGACGGCGGCGTGAGCCTGCGCGATCTGCTGGCGGAAGATGCCCAGCAGGCGGAGCTGGAGGCACGCATCGCTGAGGCGCTGACGCATAAGAAGCAGACCCACTTCCTGCATCAGGGCAATACCGGCATCACGCAAAATCTTTCCTATATTGGCGGATAAACCATACAAGGAGGCAGTTTATGAGTCAGGCCAGTGCAGAGTTTGTCCCGGCACGCATTGCCGTGCTGACCGTTTCAAGCCGTCGCGGCGAAGAGGAGGATACCTCCGGCCACTTCCTGCGCGATGCGGCCCATGAAGCGGGTCATCAGGTGGTGGCCAAAGCCATCGTCAAGGAGAACCGCTACGCCATTCGTGCCCAGGTCTCAGCGTGGATCGCCAGTGATGACGTGCAGGTTATCTTGATCAACGGCGGCACCGGCTTTACCGCCGGTGACCAGACCCCGGAGGCACTGCTGCCGCTCTTCGATCGCGAGATCGAAGGCTTTGGTGAGGTGTTCCGCATGCTCTCCTTTGAGGAGATTGGCACCGCCACGCTCCAGTCCCGCGCGGTGGCCGGTATCGCCAACAATACGCTGATTTTTGCCATGCCCGGCTCGACCAAAGCCTGCCGCACCGCATGGGAGAATATCATCGCGCCGCAGCTCGATGCGCGCACCCGTCCGTGCAATTTCCAACCCCATTTGAAGAAGTAAGCTATGTCTCAACTGACCCACATTAATGCCGCCGGTGAGGCGCACATGGTCGATGTTTCGGCAAAAGCAGAGACCGTGCGTGAAGCGCAGGCGGAAGCCTTTGTCACCATGCTTCCTGAGACGCTGGCGATGATTATCGACGGTAGCCACCATAAGGGCGACGTCTTTGCCACCGCCCGCATTGCCGGTATCCAGGCGGCAAAGCGCACCTGGGAGCTGATCCCGCTGTGCCATCCGCTGATGCTCAGCAAGGTCGAAGTGAATCTGGAGGCGCAGCCGGAACAGAGTCGGGTGCGTATTACCACCCTGTGCCGCCTGACCGGCAAGACCGGCGTCGAGATGGAGGCGCTCACGGCGGCCTCGGTGGCGGCGCTGACCATTTACGACATGTGTAAAGCGGTGCAGAAAGATATGGTGATTGGTCCGGTTCGCCTGCTGGCGAAGAGCGGTGGCAAATCCGGTGATTTCAGGGCGGATAACGATGATTAACGTTCTCTTTTTTGCCCAGGTGCGGGAGCTGGTGGGCTGCGATAGCCTGACGCTGGAGAGCGAGTTCCCTAGCGTGGAAGCGCTGCGTCAACAGCTGGCCGCCAGGGGCGACCGTTGGGCGCTGGCGCTGGAGGAGGGCCGCCTGCTGGCAGCAGTCAACCAGACGCTGGTGAGCTTTGACCATCCGGTAGTGAGCGGCGATGAAGTCGCGCTCTTCCCACCGGTCACCGGAGGCTAAGATGAGCGAGACGCGCATTCGCGTAGGCCTCGAGCCTTTTAGCGTCGGTGAGGAGTACGTCTGGCTGGCGGAACGCGACGAAGACGGGGCGGTAGTCACCTTTACCGGCAAGGTGCGCAACCACAATCTTGGTGACAGCGTGCGCGCCCTGACCCTGGAGCACTACCCCGGTATGACCGAGAAGACGCTGGCGGATATCGTCCAGCAGGCCCGCGATCGCTGGCCGCTGGGCCGCGTCACGGTGATCCACCGCATCGGCGAGCTGTGGCCAGGGGATGAGATTGTCTTCGTTGGCGTCACCAGCGTTCATCGCGGCAGCGCCTTTGCCGCCGGAGAGTACATTATGGACTACCTGAAGACCCGCGCCCCCTTCTGGAAGCGAGAGGCGACGGAGGAGGGCGATCGTTGGGTCGAGGCGCGGGAGAGCGACCAGCAGGCGGCTAAGCGCTGGTAAGCCGCTTTTCCCTGGATGTGTTACCCTTAGAAGCGTGTTCACTTAACAGGAGTTAATCATGGACCGATTCCCACGATCCGATTCAATTGTCCAGGCCCGCGGCGGGCTGCAAACCTACATGGCCCAGGTCTACGGTTGGATGACCTGCGGGCTGTTCCTGACGGCGTTTATCGCCTGGTTCGCGGCCAATACCCCCGCAGTGATGATGTTTGTCTTCTCCAGCAAAATCACCTTCTTTGGCCTGATCATTGCCCAGCTGGCGCTGGTATTTGTTCTCTCCGGACTGGTACATAAGCTCAGTGCGGCGATGGCCACCACGCTGTTTATGCTCTACTCGGCGCTGACCGGCCTGACCCTCGCCAGCATCTTTGTGGTCTACACCTACTCGTCTATCGCCAGCACCTTTGTGGTCACCGGCGGCATGTTTGGGGCGATGAGCCTCTACGGCTACACCACCAAGCGCGATCTGAGCGGCTTCGGCAATATGCTGTTTATGGCGCTGATTGGCATTGTGCTGGCCTCGCTGGTCAACTTCTGGCTGAAGAGCGAGACGCTGATATGGATAGTGACCTATATCGGGGTGATTGTCTTCGTTGGCCTGACGGCCTATGACACGCAGAAGCTGAAGAGCATCGGCGAGCAGATTGACGTGAGCGATACCGGTAACCTGCGTAAGTACGCCATCCTCGGGGCGCTGACCCTCTATCTCGACTTTATCAACCTGTTCCTGATGCTGCTGCGGATCTTCGGTAACCGTCGTTAACGTCAGTTTGCATTATCAGTTGTAGCCCCGGTAAGCGTAGCGCCACCGGGGTTTTCCTTTCTCATTACTTCTGCATCGCCTGTTCGTTCTTCGCCCGCAGCTTTTTCGCCCGGCTCTCCAGCACCAGATAACAGACCAGCGCCAGCATCAGCGGCAGGAAGTAGTAGAGCACGCGATAGGCGAGCAGGGCGGCGATGATCTTGCCGTGCGAGACGTGCTCACCCGCCAGCAGGGCGATAAATACCGCCTCCAGCACGCCGATCCCTGCCGGAATATGGACGATCACCCCCGCGATACTGCTCACCAGCAGCACGCCCAGCACGAAGAAGTAGTTCACCTCCTGACCCAGCAGCAGCCAGATAATCGCTCCCATCGCCATCCAATTGGCGCTGGAAATTACCATCTGCGCGACGGCAAACTTAAACGACGGCAGCACCAGCTTCTGGCCCTTCACCGTCATATGGCGGCGTTTCGCAAAGGCGCAGAACCAGAGGTAGGCGGCGATCATCAGCAGCAGCACGATGCCAACGATGCGCAGCGTGCCCTCGTCGATGTACCAGTGCGAAGGCAATTGAACAATGCCGAAGGTAAAGATGATCCCGCCCAGCAGAATGTAGCCCAGCCAGTTGGTGGTAATGCTTAACGAGAAGATCCGGGTGATGGTGCTGCTGGGCAGGCCGAGGCGGGAGTAGAGACGATAGCGCATGCCAATCCCGCCCACCCAGGTGCTGAGGGTCAGGTTAAAGGCGTAGCAGACAAACGACACCAGCATCACCTGACGCGCCGCCAGCTTGTGTCCGCAGTAGGCGCGGGCTAACAGGTCATAGCAGCCGTAGAGCAGATAGCTGACCACCACCAGCGCGGCGGAGATCAGCAGCGGCGTACGGTTATAGTTGCGGATAACGTTCCAGACGTCGCCCCAGTCTACCGTGCGGGCATAGACTACCAGCAGCACCGTTACGGCAATAAAGAAGACCCAGGTCAGGATCTTTTTCGCCAGCCGCCAGCGAGGATGTGATTTGCTCATCAGGGATTAACCTCTCTGCTTTCCGTATCGACGCGATCCTGCGTCTCCATTTCCGGCTGAACTGGAGGCTTTACCAGTGACAGCTTAGGCGTGTGGGCCGGCAGCCAGCCCACCATCGCCGGGAATTTCCGCAGGAAATGGAACACCACCACGCTTTTTGCCAGGTTCCACCATGTGCGTCTTGGCACCATGGTCTCATCCACCCGCACGCAGTCGTGCTGCAGGATGCCGTTCAGGTTGTCGCGCAGGGTCTGGTTAAAGCTGCGGTCATGGATAATCAGGTTAGCTTCCAGGTTAAGCGACAGGCTAAGGGGATCGAGGTTGCTGGAGCCGACGGTGGCCCAGTGATCGTCCATTACCGCTACCTTGCCGTGCAGCGGCCGACGGCGATACTCATACACCTGCACGCCGCCCTTCACTAAATAGTTATAGAGCAGACGCGCACCCACCTTCACGATGGGCATATCCGGCTCGCCCTGGACAATCAGCTTTACCGTCACGCCACGGCGGGCGGCGTTGCGCATCGCATGCAGCAGGCGGTAGCCGGGGAAGAAGTAGGCGTTGGCAATGATCACTTCACGTTTGGCATTCGCCAGCATTTTGAGGTAGTGACGCTCAATGTCGTCACGGTGATCGTCGTTATCTCGCCAGACAAACAGTGCCTGCGCCTCGCCGGGCTGGCGATTATCCGGTGCCTGATGACGACGACGCTGCTGCCACCAGCGGCGGGTCTGGGCGTGCTCCGGCAGGTTCTCCAGCTCGAACTGGAGGATATCCTCTACCACCGGGCCTTCCACCCGCACGGCGTAGTCCTGCTTGGCTTCCGGGCCGTAGTCGCTCATATGCTCGGCGGAGTAGTTGATGCCGCCGACAAACGCCACGGTGCTGTCGATCACCACAATTTTACGGTGCATCCGGCGGAAAACGTTGGTGCGCATACCTAACAGCGGCGGGCGCGGATCGTAGTAGCGGAACACCACCCCGGCGGCGGTAAGCTGGCCGACGAACTCATCGCTGAGATCGGGGGAGCCGTAGCCGTCCAGCAGCACTTCGATATTCACTCCGCGCTGGGCGGTACGCAGCAGTACCGCATGGAGCTGGCGGCCCACGTCGTCGTCAAACCAGATAAAGGTTTCCAGGATCACTTTACGCTGTGCCTGCTCAATGGCTTTGAACACAGCCGGGTAGTATTCGTCACCGTTCTCCAGCAGCTGGATGCGGTTTCCTTCTCGCCATCCGCATTTCATAAGTGAATCTCCGCGCTTAGTGGGGCATGGTCAGACAAATGACGCCAGTTACGCAGCGGCAACGCCGTAGGGGCGCTAGCGTTGGCGTTCTTAACATAGATACGGTCAAGACGCAGCAGCGGCAGGCTGACCGGGAACGTACGCGCCGGGCGGCCTTTTGCTCGGGTAAAGATCTCCTCCAGGCCCGCCTGTTTTTTCAGCGGGTAGTTCGCTTTGACCCGCCAGTCGTTAAAGTCGCCCGCTACCAGCACCGGCTCCCCTTCAGGGAATGAGTTAACCCACTCGGCCAGCATAGTAAGCTGGGCCTGACGGTGCGATTCCCGTAACCCGAGATGGACGCAGATAACGTGAATCGGGCAGTTAGTCTGCGGCGGCACGATGCGGCAGTAGAGCAGGCCGCGCTTCTCGCTGCCGTCGACGGAGACGTCGCGGTTCTCATAGTGGACAATCGGATAGCGCGAGAGCACCGCGTTGCCATGATGCCCTTCCGGGTAAACGGCATTACGACCATAGGCAAAATCGCTCCACATCGTATCGGCCAGAAATTCATAGTGAGTGGTATCGGGCCAGTTTTCCACGTGCAGCGGATGCACCTCGTGTGCCCCCATCACCTCTTGCAGGCAGACAATATCCGCGCCGACGGTACGAACCGCGTCGCGTAACTCTGGTAAAATAAAGCGTTTGTTAAACGCGGTGAAACCCTTGTGCGTGTTAATCGTGAGAACTTTTAAAGAGAATGGCCGATTCTGTTCTGTCATCTTGTATCCCGCCAGTGACGCTGTCCTGTTGGAAATAAAGTGTAGTATCTGTCACAAAAAGATGCGGCCTTACGGATTTTTCCGTAAAGTCCGGTACTCTCAATAACAGATAAAATTCTTCAGGAGAAAATCCATGAAGTGGCAACAGCGTATTCGTGTGGCAACCGGCCTCGGTTGCTGGCAGATTGTGTCGCATTTCATCGTCGTGGCGGCGCTGGTAATGGGCTGGATGAGCGGGGCGCTGGTGCGCGTCGGCTTAAGCCTGTGCGTGGTTTACGGCGTCACGGTGCTGCTGATGCTGGCTCTGCAACGTCATCATGACGGGCGCTGGCGTGAGGTAGGCGATTTTCTTGAGGAGCTGACCACCTCCTGGTATTTCGGTGCCTCTATCATTGCCCTGTGGCTGCTCTCCCGCGTGTTGCATAACGATCTACTGCTCGCCCCGGTAGGGCTGGCGATCCTTGCCGGGCCAGCGGTGCTCTCTCTGCTAAGCAAAGATAAGAAGCTACGCAACGTTCCGCCTGAACATCGCGTAGGCCACTGATCCCGTCGTGGCCGCGATAACCAGCAGCGGCCACAGACTTCCCCACACAATATCCAGACTCGCGTCCTTCAGGTAGATCTGCTTGGTGATATCGGTGAAGTGGCGAATGGGATTCACCCACGTCAGATGCTGCAGCCAGACCGGCATATTCTCCACCGGCGACACGTAGCCGGAGAGCAGGATTGCCGGCATCATAAAGACGAACACGCCGATAAACGCCTGCTGCTGCGTAGCGCATAGCGCGGAGATCAGCAGGCCAAAGCCCACCAGCGACAGCCCGTAGATCAGCATGGTGAAGTAGAAGAGCATCAGCGAACCGGCGAAGGGGATTTGATAGGCCCAGATGCCTATCCCCAGTACGATGCTGGCCTGGAAGGTGGCGACGATCAGGGCCGGTACCGCCTTGCCGACAAAGATCTGCCAGGTGGCGAGAGGCGACACCAGCAGCTGATCCAGCGTCCCCTGTTCCCGCTCACGGGCTACAGACAGCGAGGTGACAATCATCACCCCAATGGTGGTGATCATGGCTATCAGCGACGGCACCACAAACCATTTATAGTCGAGGTTGGGGTTGTACCAGTTGCGCACCACCAGCTCGCTGTTGTTAGGCTTTGCTTTTCCCGCCATCAGCTCCTGCTGATACTCCTTTACCACCTGTTGAAGATAGTTGGCGGCAATCTGCGCACTGTTGGAGTTACGGCCGTCGAGGAGCAGCTGCATCGGCGCGGTCTGGAAAGTATCGAGGTTGCGCGAGAAATCCGCCGGGAAGCGCACCAGCAGCAGCGCCTTTTGCGTATCGAGGGTGGGCCGAATCTCCTGCGGGCTTCTCAGCAGCAGAACGTGGGTAAAGGCTTTGGCGCGGGCAAAGCGCTGGGTCAGCTCCACCGCGTGCCTGCCGCTGTCTTCGTTATAGATAGCGATAGTGGCGTTGGTCACCTCAAGGGTGGCGGCAAAAGGGAACAGCAGCACCTGGATCAGCACCGGCACAATCAGGATCGCGCGGGTCTGCGGCTCCCGTAGTAGGGATTGCAGCTCTTTGCGGATCAGCGTCCATAAGCGGTGAAGCATGTTGTTATCCTCTTTTCCCGCAGATGCATCCTGTAGGCCGGGCAAACGCAGTGCCGCCCGGCATGCCGGAGTCAACAGATAAACGCCCGGTGGCGCTACGCTTACCGGGCCTACAGGGTACATCGGCATAAGCATCAATCTAATCTACGTTTGGTTTTCAGCCACGTTAAGCCGATAAACATCACCGCCGACGCGAGCAAAAACAGCGTATTCACAATCAGCACCACCGGGATATTGCCAGCCAGGAAGAGGCTTTGCAGCGTGCTGACAAAATAGCGCGCCGGAATAATCCACGTCACCGCGCGGATCACCGCTGGCATGCTGTCTATCTGAAAGATAAAGCCCGACAGCATAATCGACGGCAGAAACGCGGCGTTGAGCGCCACCTGCGCGGCGTTAAACTGGTTGCGTGTCACGGTGGAGATAAGCAGTCCCATCCCCAGGGTGCTGAGCAAAAACAGGCTGCTAATAAGAAACAGCAGGATCAGCGAGCCGCGGTAGGGCACGCCGAGGATAAACACCGAGACCAGCATGCAGAGCAGCATCGCCAGCATGCCGAGGAAGTAGTAGGGGATCAGCTTGCAGAGCAGCAGCTCAACGCGGGTCACCTCCGTCGAGAGCAGGGCCTCCATAGTGCCGCGCTCCCACTCGCGGGCGATCACCAGCGAGGTGAGAATGGCCCCGATCACCGTCATGATGATGGTCACCGCGCCGGGGATAATAAAGTGCTGGCTGATGGCAGCCGGGTTAAACCAGTAGCGGGTCTGAACGTCGATCAGCGGCTCAAACGTTTCGCCCCGATCCTCCGCCCGCTGCATCTGCCACAGCTGCCAGATCCCCTCCGCGTAGCCCTGTACGAAGTTAGCGGTGTTCGGCTCGCTGCCGTCGGTGATCACCTGAATGGGGGCATCCACGCCAGGGCGCGCCATATTGGCAGCGAAATCCACCGGGATCACCACCATGCCGCGAATGCGCCCGGCCTGCATCTTCTGGATAAGCGCCTGACGGCTGTCGCTAATGGTGGCATCGATGTAGGGCGAGCCGGTCATGGCGTGGGCGAAGTCCAGCGCCTCTTCGCTGCGCTGCTCCAGCAGGATCCCCACCCGCAGACGGCTGGAGTCGAGATTAATGCCGTAGCCAAAGATAAACAGCAGCAGGAGAGGGATCAGCACCGCAATCAGCCAGCTGCTGGGGTCACGTACGATCTGTCGTGTCTCTTTGATGCAGAGGGCGCGCACCCGCCGCCATGACACTGCGCTAGTGCTCATCGGCATGCTCCCTGTCCCAGTCGTTGATCAGCCGAATAAACGCCTGCTCCATCGTCGGGTCCGCCTGTTCCGCGTCTGCGGCCTGGGCTTTCAGATCGTCCGGCGTGCCGTGGGCAATTAGCTTCCCGCGATAGACCAGCCCGATGCGGTCGCAATACTCCGCCTCATCCATAAAGTGGGTGGTGACCATCACGGTGACGCCTTTCTCAACCATGCTGTTGATATGCAGCCAGAACTCGCGGCGGGTAAGGGGATCGACGCCGGAGGTCGGCTCGTCGAGAAACAGGATATCCGGCTCATGCATCAGCGAGCAGGCCAGCGCCAGCCGCTGCTTGAAGCCCAGCGGTAGGGCATCGGTGGCGTGCGAGGCGATAGGGGTCAGGCTGAACGCCTCGCTCATGCGGGCGATCTTCTCGCTCTGCGCGCGCCCGCGCAGACCGTAGACCCCGGAGAAGAAGCGCAGGTTCTGCTCCACGGTGAGGTTGCCGTAGAGAGAAAACTTCTGCGCCATATAGCCCAGCCGTTGGCGGGCTTTACCGGAGCTGACCTTCAGATCCATGCCCAGCACCAGCGCCTTGCCAGCGGTGGGGACCAGCAGGCCGCACATCATCTTAAAGGTGGTGGATTTCCCTGCACCGTTTGGCCCCAGCAGGCCGAAAATTTCTCCGCGCTTCACGGCAAAATCGACGTTATCCGTTGCCGCAAAGTCGCCAAATTTTTTGGTCAACGATTTTGCCTCAATCACCGTCTCCTCCGGTGAGCCCTCCACGGTGTGCAGGATCGCGCCGAGAGGTGACTCCTGGGTTCCCGCCCCGCCAAGCAGGTCGATAAAGGCATCTTCAAAGCGCGGCGTGGTTTCAGCTATCTCAATCTCCGGCATCCCCTGCGCGTGGCGAATATCTTCGGCGCTGGCCTCTTTCTTGAGGATCAGACGCACCGAGCGGCCCTGGATCATGCCGTCGCTCACCTGCGGCAGCCTCAACACCCGACGCAGCAGCCTGCGGTTAGACTCCTGCGGGCTGTGCAGCAGAAAGCTGCGTCCGGCCATGCTCTGGGTTAACGTGGTGGGCTGGCCCTGATACAGCAGCTCTCCTTCGTTGAGCAGCAGCACGTCCCGGCACTGCTCGGCTTCATCAAGATAGGAGGTGCTCCAGAGGATCAGCATCCCTTCGCCCGCCAGCTCGTGCACCATCTGCCACAGTTCGCGACGTGAAATGGGATCCACGCCGACGCCGGGCTCATCCAGCAGCAGCACTTTGGGTTCGCCCACCAGGGTGCAGGCCAGGCCCAGCTTCTGTTTCATCCCGCCGGAGAGCTTGCCCGCCAGCCGATCGGTAAAGGGGCCGAGGGCGGTAAATTCCAGCAGCCGGGCAAAGGTTTTCTGCCGTGTTTCACCCATGACGCTGCGCAGATCGGCATACAGGGTCAGGTTCTCCATCACCGTGAGATCTTCATACAGGCCGAATTTCTGTGGCATATAGCCCAGCGAGGCGTGCAGGGCGCGATCGTCATGAATGGGATCGAGACCCAGCACGCGGGCACTGCCCGCGTCAGGCTTGAGCAGCCCGGCCAGCATGCGCATCAGCGTGGTTTTACCCGCCCCGTCGGGGCCGACCAGCCCGGTCACAAACCCGCTCTGGATGGTGCAGCTCAGCGGCGCGACGGCAGGCTTCTCCATGCCGGTAAAGCGTTTTACCAGGCCATCAAGCCGGATCGCGTTATCGCGCATTGTCCTGTCCATTGTTAAACCGGACGGTGACCGGCATCCCCTGGCGCAGGGCGTCGTCGGCGTCAGTCACAATGATGCGCAGACGGTAGACCAGATCGGTACGCAGATCCGGCGTTTCGACGGTTTTTGGCGTGAATTCGGCGGTGGGGGAGACGAAGCCTACCTTGCCGTGATACGGCCTGTCCGGGCGGCCATCGGTATAGAGCAGCAGTTCGCTGCCGGGTTTCGCCTGGCCCAGGTTAGGTTCATCAATATAGGCGCGCACCCACACCGGATGGGTGAGCGACAGGGTCAGCACGGTGCTGCCCGCGCTGAGCATGCTGCCGGGCTCTACGGCGCGGGTCATCAGCGTGCCGTCGGCGGGGGCCACCAGGGTGGTATCATGCAGATCCAGCTCGGCCTGCGCCCGCTGGGCCTGGGCCTGCTCAAGACTGGCCTTCGCCTGGGCAATATCCTGCGGGCGGTTGCCGGTGCGGTACTGGCTGAGCTTATCCTCGGCGGATTTCAGCGTCGCCCGAGCCTGATCCCGGGACGAGCGGGCGTTTTCCAGATCGTTGGCGGAAATGGTGCGGCTTTTCCACAGTCCCTGCTGGCGGGCGTAGAAGTTTTGCGCGTAGTCGTACGCCGCTTTGGCCTGCCGCACCGCCGCCTCGGTCTGAGCGATCTCCTCGTCGCGATAGCCCGCCTGCATGAGATCGTACTGCGCCTGGGCGACGGCAACGCTGGCTTTGGCCTGCATCAGCGCGTTTTCATAGGGCGCTTTGTCCAGCGTCCCCAGCACCTGGCCTGCTTTAATCGCATCCCCTTCGTCAACGTTCAGGGACGCCAGGCGACCGCCAACGCGAAAGCTCATATTGACCGTGCGAATATCGACGTTGCCGTAGAGGGTCAAGCTGCGATCCTGCTGGCTCTGATACCACAGCCAGCCGCCGACGGCAGCAGCCAGCACGATAACCACCGCCAGGAGGGCGACGACGGGTTTTTTCATAGACTTAGGCTCCCTTGCATTTATCTGCATGATTCTATCCTCATCGAACTTATGGATTGGGAAAATGCCTTATGGGATATTTTATGCGGTACATCACAAAAGCTGTTACACTCCGCCCCTTCATGACATTGTGGTTTTTGTCATCTGTTTCGTTACCTATCTCCCTGAAAACTACACCTGCAACGGTCGGGGCGGTTCGGAGTTGTTATGTCTTTTGAAGCACTGGGTTTACACCCTGAGATCCTGCGTGCCGTTGCCGAGCAGGGCTACCGCGAACCTACCCCTATCCAGCAGCAGGCGATCCCCGCCGTGCTGCAGGGGCGCGACCTGATGGCCAGCGCCCAGACCGGTACCGGTAAAACCGCGGGCTTTACCCTGCCGCTGTTGCAGCGCCTGATTACCAGCGAACCCCATGCCAAGGGGCGTCGCCCGGTACGTGCGCTGATCCTCACCCCGACCCGCGAGCTGGCGGCTCAGGTAGGCGAGAACGTGCGTGAGTACAGCCAGTACCTCAACGTGCGCTCGCTGGTGGTTTTCGGCGGCGTAAGCATTAACCCACAGATGATGAAGCTGCGCGGCGGCGTTGACGTGCTGGTGGCTACCCCAGGCCGTCTGCTGGATCTGGAGCATCAGAACGCCGTTAAGCTGGACGGGATTGAGATCCTGGTGCTGGACGAAGCTGACCGCATGCTGGATATGGGCTTTATCCACGACATTCGCCGCGTACTGGCTAAGCTGCCAGCTAAGCGTCAGAACCTGCTCTTCTCTGCCACCTTCTCGGATGAGATCAAAACCCTGGCGGAGAAGCTGCTGCACAACCCGCTGGAGATCGAAGTGGCACGCCGCAACACCGCCTCCGAGCAGGTGACCCAGCACGTTCACTTTGTTGATAAGAAACGCAAGCGCGAGCTGCTGTCGCAAATGATTGGCGAAGGCAACTGGCAGCAGGTGCTGGTCTTTACCCGCACCAAGCACGGCGCAAACCACCTGGCGGAGCAGCTGAATAAAGACGGCATCCGTAGTGCCGCCATCCACGGTAACAAGAGCCAGGGTGCCCGTACCCGGGCGTTGGCCGATTTTAAATCGGGTGACATCCGCGTACTGGTAGCAACCGACATTGCCGCCCGTGGCCTGGATATTGAAGAGCTGCCGCACGTGGTTAACTACGAGCTGCCGAACGTGCCGGAAGACTATGTGCACCGCATCGGTCGTACCGGCCGTGCAGCGGCCACCGGCGAAGCGCTGTCGCTGGTCTGCGTCGACGAGCACAAGCTACTACGTGACATTGAGCGCCTGCTGAAAAAAGAGATCCCGCGCATTGCCCTGCCGGGCTATGAGCCGGACGCCTCTATCAAAGCCGAGCCGATCCAAAACGGTCGCCAGCAGCGTGGCGGCGGCGGTGGACGCGGGCAGGGCGGCGGTCGTGGTCAGCAGCAGCCGCGCCGTAGCGAAGGTCGCA